>NZ_CP021080.1:5509556-6121729 GCF_000802245.2 Streptomyces pluripotens | reverse complement strand
GGCGCTGGGCGTCGACCCGGACCACCGTGGCCCCCCAGCTCTCCACCAGGGTGAGCAGGTCCCCGGTGCGCTGGCCCTCGGTGACGACCACCGCTGCCACCGGCCGGCCCTCGAAGCCGAGGGAAGGGGCGAACATCGGGTTCAGACCGACGGCTTGGACACCGGGTGCCCGGGCGCGCAGTGCCGCAGCCATGGACTGCTTGACGGACAGGGTGTCCACGAGCAGGGCATCGGGCCGCAACTCCTCGCAGATCTCGTGGACCGCGGCGATCGCCACCGGCTCGGGCACGGCCAGGACGATCAGGTCGGCATGACCGATCTCGGCAGCCAGGCGGAAGTCCATTGCGGTGATGTCACCGCGCATCCAGGTGGCGTGTTCCCCGGTCCCCGTCCCGACCACTGCTCCGTCCGGGGTCTTGCCCGGTGCCACCGGATCCACGATGGTCACCGCCGCGCCCGAGGCGAGGAGCCGCTCAGCGAACAGCTGCCCGACGGCTCCGGCACCGCCGACCACCACGGCACGCTTGATCACGGTGCCTCCCCAGCGGACTGGACGGTCACCGCGGCCAGTTCCGCCGCCGCTTCCGGGTGGGCGTCCGCGTCAGCACCGGACGGGTCGCGCCGCATGGTGGCGAGCACGGCACTCACCATCGCTCGTGACTTGACGTCCGTCTCCTCGAACTCCTCCTCGGGGTCCGAGAGGGCCACGATGGCGCCGCCGACCCCGAAGCTGACGGTGTCCTCGGTGGCCACCAGCGTGCGGATGACGATGTTGAGATCGGCCGCGCCGCTGAGCGAGAACCAGCCGAGCGAGCCCGAGTAGACCCCGCGGGCGCTCCCCTCCAGCCGGTCGATGATCTCCATGGTGCGCAGCTTCGGCGCACCCGTCATCGAGCCTCCCGGGAAGGCGGCCCGCACGCAGGTGACGGCCGTCTCACCGGAGCGCAGGGTGCCGCGGATGGTGGACACCAGCTGATGCACAGGGGCGTAGCTCTCGACGTGGAAGAGTCGCGGCACGTGCACCGATCCGATCTCGGAGACCACATTGAGGTCGTTGCGGATCAGATCCACGATCATCAGGTTCTCGGCGCGGTCCTTCTCCTGGCCGAGCAGGTCCTGGCGCAGCGCCTCGTCCTCCTCCGGGGTCGCGCCACGCGGGCGGGTGCCCTTGATCGGCTTGGACTCGGCGACCCGGTCCGTGCCGATCGTCATGAAGCGCTCGGGAGAGGCGCTCAGGACGGCCACGCCTGGGTAGTCCAGCAGGGCGCCATAAGGAACCGGGCTGATCTGGCGCAGATACCCGTAGGTGGTCAGGGGGGCGATGGTGGCGTTCATGGTGACCGTGTTGGTCATGCACACCTCGTACGTCTCACCCTGCCGGATCTCCTCCATGCTGCGGACGATCCGGTCCAGGTAGGCCTCGCGGTCGTGGCCGAGGTGGACGATGCCGGCGGCGGCCGGATCCGTCATGCCGGTGCCGTTGAACCGGGCCTGTCCCTGCGCCGAACGGCCTGCGGGGGTGGGAAGGCGGCGCAGCGACTGCTCGGTTTCGGCCAGCCAGCTCAGGGCGTCGGCGTCATCACCGCCGTGGGAGAGCGCCAGCAGGTAGCAGTTGCCCTCGGCGTGGTCGACGGCGAGCATCCGGTCCGCGAAGAGCACTGCGGCGTCCGGGGTTTCTGCCTTGTGCGTCGCCACCGCGCCGGCCTCGGCCTTCAACTCGTAGCCGAGATAGCCCACGTAGCCGAGGTTGAAGTCGAAGGGCAAGCCTTCCGGAGTCGGCACCGCCCGCTGGCCGAGCTGCTCGTCCAGGTAGTCGAAGAACCCCTGGGAGATGATCTCCCCGCCCGCCTCGGGCTGACCGGGGCGCTGGACGCTGACGACGCCGTCGGCGATCCGGTAGGTGACGTATTCGGCGAGCGGACCGCTGCCGTTGCCCAGGAAGGAGAAGCGGGACAGTCCGTCGATGACCCTGCTGCTGTCCAGCCAGAAGCCGTGCGAACCGGTTGCGAAGAGGGCCTGGTACGCGGCCTCGGTGTCGGGCAGCGCGTCCACCTTCGCGACGTGCACTGCGTACGGGGCCGTGGCGCTCGCGCCCGACGCCCCGACGGCGGTGTGGGGGGCGCGGCGGCCGTGGGCGAGTGCCAGGTCGCGGAAGTTCGCCAGGAGTTCGCGGCCGTACTGGCTGCTGATGGACTCCGGGTGGAACTGCACGCCCCAGATCGGCAGGGTACGGTGGCGCACCCCCATCACCACGCCGTCGTCGGTCCAGGCGATCGCCTCCAGTTCGCCCGGAAGGCGTGTGGCGGCCAACGAGTGGTAGCGGACCACGTCATAGGGGCTGGGGAGGCCGGCGAACACGTCTACGCCGGTGTGGCGCACGGCGGAGACGCGTCCGTGCATCGGCTCCGGCGCGAGGCCCACCTCACCGCCGAAGAGGTGGGTGATGCCCTGGTGGCCGAGGCAGACCCCGAGGACCGGCAGACCGCTGTCCAGGATGGCGCGGGCGCTGATGCCGAAATCACGTTCCCGGTCCGGCCTGCCCGGCCCGGGGGAGACGACGATGGCGTCATACGCGTCCAGGTCCAGGGCATTCCAGTCCTCGCCGTGCTTGACGACGACCGGAGGGATTCCGTTCACCTCACCGAGGAGTTGATAGAGGTTGTATGTGAAGGAGTCGTAGTTGTCTATGAGAAGCGTTCTCATGAGGAATCCCCGATCACCTGGTTCTCCACCCGGCAGGTCTCCTCTATGACCAGATCATAGAGCCTGCGCAGAAAGTCCTGATCGATGCCGTATGCTTCGCCGAATCGCGCGGCGCGCTCCTGCACCACACCAATGCGGTGCGGTTGCATCATGGGCACCTTGTACTCTCGCTTATAGTGTCCGATTTCCACACACTTTTCGATCCGGTCGCGAATCGTGGTGAGGAGTACTTCGTCGATCGAGTCGAGTTCGGACCGCAGCCCTTCAAGCGTTTGCACGGAACCTTGATTGACCAACATGAATCGCCCTTCCCGCCTTTCCACGCTTCGACTCTGCCGAACCGTGTGGCCCTGGTGCCACCGGCGCGATGGGTCGGGTCCACGCACTGCACTGAATCCGGGGGTGCATATTTCCCCAAACCGGGCAAACAGGTTGCGTGGTGATGGCTGATCGCTGCGCTGCGCACCGCCGGATTGGCTGAGAGTGTGCGACTGCGCACCCCTTTACGAAGGATATATGCGGATACATCATGTTCCTTGACCCTTCCTGATTATCCGCATCATGGCCAGAGCTTGCCAAAAGCGTTGTTCGACTTTCATAGTTCCTGCCGTCGAGTGACTGTTGAGGCATTTGAATCAAGGGGGAGTAATGGACGATCCCGGCGGCGGTTCGACCGGCGGTGCAGGTGTTGTGGAACGACTTGCCAGCCAAGCCGCGGCACACCCGAACGGGCTTGCCGTGGTCCACGAAGCCGAGAGCCTTACCTATCGTGAGCTGCGGGAAGCGGCTGCGGATCTCGCCCGCTACCTTCGGCATCTCGGCGTCGCTGGCGATACCGTGGTGGGCGTGTGCGCAGAGCCCTCGCTCTGCCTGATGGTCGGAATCTGGGGAGTTCTGCATGCGGGAGGTGCTTATCTACCACTGTCACCCGACTATCCGGACGAGCGCCTTCGTTACATGGCCGAGAATTCTGGTGTGCGCGTGGTGTTCGCCCAGGAGGAACTTCGTGAACGCCTCGCGGGGGTGGTGCCACCGGATACTTTGATCGTCACCATCGACGAAGCCAACCACTATCTCAAGAAGCTCGACAATCGGGGGGGAGTAAACGAAGCGGAGAAGCAACTGGCCAGTGTGGACACCGACCCGCTGCCGTCCCCGCAACCGGGTGACCTCGCATATGTCATCTACACCTCTGGAAGCACTGGAAGACCCAAGGGTGTGATGATCGAGCACCGGTCCATCACCCATCAGATGCACTGGTTCGCAACCACCTACGGGCTAGGCGCGGGTGCTGTCGTCCTCCACAAGACGCCCATGAGTTTCGATGCGGCCCAATGGGAGATCCTGGCCCCTGCCTACGGCGCCCGAGTGGTCGTCGGAAACCCTGGAATTCACCGCAATCCGACGCAGATCGTGGAAATGTTGGTGCGCCACCAGGTGACGGCTCTGCAATGTGTTCCCACGCTCCTCCAAGCCCTCGTCGATACCGAAGAACTCCACCGGTGCACCTCCCTTCAGTATCTCTTCAGTGGAGGAGAGGCCCTGTCCCGGTCCGTGGCTCGCGGTTTTCTCCGCGTGCTCCCGGAATGCACTCTGGTGAACCTCTACGGCCCCACCGAGTGCACCATCAACGCCTCGGCCTGCACCGTGGGGCCGGACCTCCCCGCCGAGGGTCCGCACTCCCTGTCCATCGGCTCGCCCGTGCCCGGCCTGCGCTTCCACATCTTGGACGCCGACCGCCGGCCGGTCGCACCGGGCGAGGTGGGCGAGCTCTACATCAGCGGCATCCAATTGGCCCGTGGATACCTGCGCCGGCCCGATCTGACGGCGGAGCGCTTCCTGGACGGTCCCGCCGACAGTACGTCGCCGCACCACCGCCTCTACCGAACCGGCGACCTCGCCCACCAGAACCCCGACGGCACCGTGCAGTTCACCGGGCGCGCCGACAACCAGGTCAAACTGCGCGGCTTCCGGGTCGAACTCGACGAGATACGCCTGGCCATCGAGGCCCACGACTGGGTGCGCGGCGCCGCCGTGCTGGTCCGGGACGACCCGCGCACCGGCTTCCAGAACCTGGTCGCCTGCATCGAGCTCAGCCCCCGCGAGGCCGCCCTGATGGATCAGGGCCACGCCGGCGACCACCACCTGTCCAAGCAGTCCAGGCTCCAGGTCAAGGCCCAGCTGGCGGCCCCGGGTACCCGCACCGACGTCGCCGGCCGGCCCACCGTCCCCCTGCCGGGCGCCGAAGCCACCCCCGAACAGCGGCGGCGGGCCTTCGCCCGGAAGACGTACCGCTTCTACGAAGGAGGCGGTGCCACCGCGGGCGAGGTGCTGTCGGCGCTCGCCCGCCGAGTCCCCGCAACCGCCCCGCGCCGCCCCGACAGCCTCACCCGGGACGAACTCGGCACCATCCTGCGGGACTTCGGCCCCCACCACAGTGAGGAGCGGCTGCTCCCGAAGTACGCCTACGCCTCCCCCGGCTCCCTCTACGCCACCCAGCTCTACGTGGAGGCCGCCGGCGGCGCCGCCGGGTTGGAACCCGGCACGTACTACTTCCACCCCCAGCAGCACCAACTCGTCCGGGTCGGGGACACCACCTTCGTCCCCGACGAGTCCGGCGTACGACTGCACTTCCTCGGCCGCAGGAGCGCCATCGAGCCCGTCTACAAGAACAACATCCAGGAAGTCCTGGAGATGGAAACCGGCCATATGCTCGGGCTCTTCGACGAGATCCTCCCGGGTCACGGCCTCACACTGCGGGAACTGGACCACCACCCAGACACCCTCGACCGGCTGGACTGCGCCGACGACGACATCTACCTCGGGTCCTTCGCCCTGGCCCCGTACGCCCCGGCGGACGGACCCGACCCGGTGGACGTCTACCTCCAGGTCCACCCGGGCGGCGAGATGGGACTGCCCAGCGGCCAGTACCTCCACCGGGAGGGCCGGTGGGAGCGGATCTCCGACGACCTGGTCCTCAAGCGCCACGTCATCGCCATCAACCAACAGGTCTACGAGCGGGCCTGCTTCGGGATCACCGTGGTCAGCCGGTCCGGCCCCGGCTGGCGCCGGTACATCGACCTGGGCCGCACCCTGCAGCGTCTGCAGCACAACGACTCCGGCCTCGGGTTCATGTCTTCCGGGTACAGCTCCCACTCGGGCCACGACCTGCCCGCGGCCCGTCGTATCGCCGCCGTCCTGGACGCCGGGGGGCGACCCACCGGCCCCTGCTACTTCTCCGTCGGCGGCAAGACCAGCGCGGAACAGCGGGCCCACCAGGGCATGCAGGAGGACGCGGTCCACATGAGGGGCCCGGCCGAGATGATCAAGGACGATCTCGTCTCGTTCCTCCCGGACTACATGGTCCCCGGCCGCGTCATCGTGCTGGACCGACTGCCCCACACCGCCAACGGCAAGGTGGATGTCCAAGCACTCGCCGCCCGGGTGGATGCCGCCCTCATCAGCGAGGACCGACCCGTGGTCCCACCGCGCACCCGTACCGAGGCGCGGCTGTGCGACCTGTGGAAGGCCGCCATGAAGCGCGAGGAGGTGTCGGTCCGGGACGACTTCTTCGCCTGCGGTGGCAACTCCCTGATCGCGGTCACCCTCGTGCACCGCATCAACAGCGAGTTCGGCACCGCGCTGCCGCTCCAGGTGTTCTTCGAAGCCCCGACCGTGGAGCAACTCGCCGAGCGGGTGGACGCTTCCTCGGGCTCCTCCGCACCCCGGCTGCTCCGGTTGCACACCGGGAGCGCCGGTCATGCGGTGTTCTGCTGGCCCGGGCTCGGCGGCTACACCATGAACCTGCGCCTGCTCGCCGCCCGCGCGAGCGGCGGCCGGCCCTTCTACGGCATCCAGGCGTACGGCCTCAACGAGGGCGAGGTCCCGCACGGCAGCCTCACCGACATGGCCGCCGCCGACGTCCGCGCCCTGCGCGCGGTCCAACCCGACGGCCCCTACACCCTCTGGGGGTACTCCTTCGGCGCACGCGTGGCCTTCGAGGCGGCCCGGCAGCTCGAACGAGCGGGCGAGGAGGTGGAACGACTGATCCTGATCGCCCCCGGCTCCCCACGGCTGCGTCTCCCGGTCCCGGACACGACGCCCACCGGCCGACGCACGGCCAGGGCCGCCACCGAGGCCGGGGGTGACCGTGCCAGCGGTAGCGCGGGCGACCGTAGGGACCTGTTCACGGACCCCGCCTTCCGCACCATCCTCTACTCCGTCTTCGCGGCGGCCACGAAGGGCCCCCTGTTGGAGGAGTGCCTGCGCACCGGCCCTGACGAGGAGTCCTTCGCGGAGTTCGTCACCCGGCGTCTGCGCTGGCCCGACCCGAATGTGGTCCGCCGCATCATCCGCCTGGTCCGCCGCACCTACGGCTGGCTGCCCGAGGGCGACCGGATCTCGGCCCCCGTCGGCATCATCACCGCTGCCGGCGACGGGGAATCCCCTCTGGAGCGGCTGCTGGCCCGCACCGGGCCCCCCATCGCCGCGATCCGGCTTGAGGCCGACCACTACGGCGCCCTGAAGGACCCCGGTGTGGACGAACTCGCCAAGGCCATCCGCCGCGTGAGCCAGCGGGACGGAGGAGGCACCGGGGGCATCGCGCCCCGGCGGCCCCCGTCCCGCTGAGGTGCACCCCTGACGGACCCATTGGAAACAACTCACTGCAATCCGCGGACCTTAAGGAGAACCCCATGCCCCATGTGACCATCAAGCACTTCCCCAAGCACCTCGACGAGCCCCAGCGCGAGCGCCTGGTCGCCCGCCTCACCGAGGCGGTCCAGGACGCCTTCGACGTGGACGCGGCGGTGATCTCCATCGCCCTCCAGGAGGTCGCTCCCGAGGCATGGGACAGCGAGGTCTACCAGCCCGAGATCGCCGCCCGCCCCGACCTGCTCGCCAAGCCGCCCCGCTACTGATCCCTGTGGTCCTCACGGAGCGGCTCACCGGCCGTCGGCTGGTGAGCCGCTCCGTGCCTCCGTGGCCCCGGGTCGGTCAGTTCTCGTCAACCGCCGTGAAGGCGGCTTCGAGGCGCGGGACGTAGTCGGCGAGGGCGGGGGCCCAGCAGCCGTAGTTGTGGCCGCCGTTGCAGGTCGGCGCGAGCGAGCTGCCGTCTCCGTAGTCGATGAGGCGACTGGGGATGCCGAGGTGGTCCAGGCGGGTCTTCACGGTTCTGGAGGCGATCTCGGTGTGGGCGTCGATGATGTCGTTGCCGCCCGTGTAAAGGGTGATCGCGGTGTGGGACAGCTTGGCCAGGTTGACGGGAGCGGCCGGGTCGACGGCCTTCCAGACGCGGTCGGCGTTGAGGACCGGGTAGGGGGAGCCGAAGATCGCGTCACTGTCGACGTAGGGGCCGTCACCGGTGCAGTCGGCGGTACTGCCGGAGGAGTTGGCGGAGGTGCTCACCGCGCACCAGGCGCCCTCGACGTTGAGTTCGGTGGCCAGGACGGCGGCACGGATCTGCCACATACCGAAGTCGATGCCCCCGGACAGCGCAGCGGTGTGGCCGAACAGGTCGGGCCGGTCCTCGGCGTAGTGGAGGGCTCCGAAGCCGCCCATGGACAGCCCGACGACGGCCCGGTGGGCGCGGTCCGGAAGGGTACGGAGGCTGGCGTCGATGAACGGCACCACCTGGGACAGGTGGAAGGTCTCCCAGTTCGCGGCGCCCTCGGCGGTGTTCTGCATCAGCCAGTCGGTGTACCAACCCTTCAGGCCGCCGTCCGGCACCACCGTGATCATGGAGTCCGAGTGCAGCGCCGGTGCGGCTGCGACGTCGTCCACGGTGCCGCCACCGCCGTGCAGGAAGTAGGTGACCGGCCAGCGGCGATCGGGGTCGGCCGTGTAGCGGTCGGGGAGGAGGATGCGGATCCGGTGCGTTCCGGACACCTGCTTCGTGGTGACGGTGATCGTGAAGTCGGTCGGTGAGTGCACCTCGGTGGCCCCGGGGACCACGGTCAGTCCGTGACCGTCGGCGAAGGCCGGAACGGCGGGGGCCGAGGCGGCTGCACGCCCCGTGGCTGGTGCGGCGGCGCGTGCCGGGCCGGCGCCCGCCAGGGCGGCGAGCGCCAGGGATGCGCCGGCTGCGGTCAGGCGGAGAGGCGTCATCGGACTCCTTCGTCGGGGTGTCGAGTGTGTCGGAGGTCGCGGCACGGCCGAGTGCCGTGGGCTGGACCCCTTGATCCTGCTGTTCCGGGGTGCGGGGGGACAGGTCGATCGACCGGCCATGCGTGACCGGCTGCTCAAGAACGGGGAACACGGGCGACGCGGCCACGGTCGGCCGGTGCCGAGCCCCGCCTGTCGGGGCACCCCGGTCCGTACGCGGGGACGAGGGAGCGACGGGGCGGTATCGGGCCACCGCCGGTGAACCGTGCGGCCGAGGTGATCGTGCAGCCGGACGCCGCGGAGCGGGTACACCGCGCCGATCTGGCTGCAGCGCTCCGCGAAGGTGGGCGCAGTCCGGGAAGGCGGCGGGGTTCCGGAGCAGCCGACCGGTCATCGACAGCCAGACCATATTCGAACATACACACTATGCACTGAGTGTATAGTCCGGGCATGTCTCTTTCGACCGACAAGACCCCGACGCCGAAGCGCGCGACCAAGAAGACGCGCGAGACGCGCCGGACGTTGCGTCTGCCCGCGTTCGCCTCGGCTGCGGTCTGCCTGGCGCTCACCCTGTCCGGTTGCGCGCAGGTTGACACGACCGCGCCGAGCGCAGCGCGCACGGAGGCGGTACACGGGGCGCCCGCGACGTTCGGGACCGTCGACTGCCGTGAGGCCAAGTGCATCGCGCTCACCTTCGACGCGGGGCCCAGCGAGAACTCGGCACGACTGCTGGACGTCCTCAAGGAGAAGAAGGTTCCGGCCACTTTCTTCCTGCTGGGCAAACGGCACATCGAGAAGTACCCACACCTGGTCAAGCGGATGGCCGCCGAGGGCCATGAGGTGGCGAGCCACACCTGGGACCACAAGATCCTCACCCGGATATCCGACGCACAGATACGCGACGAGCTCAAACGCCCCAACGACGCCATCGAGCGGCTCACCGGCCGCAAGCCCACGCTGATGCGTCCACCGCAGGGCCGTACGGACGCCCACGTGCACCGGATCGCCAAAGAGATGGGTCTGGCAGAGGTGTTGTGGAGCGTGACCGCGAAGGACTACACGACTGACGACTCCGCCCTGATCACCAAGCGCGTGCTCGCCCAGGCGGACCGGGACGGGATCATTCTGCTGCACGACATCTACCCGGGCACGGTGCCCGCGGTACCCGGCATCATCGACGCCCTCAAGCGGCGCGGATTCGTCTTCGTGACGGTCCCCCAGCTACTGGCGCCCGGCAAGGCCGAGCCGGGCGAGGTGTATCGGCCCTGACGCCGCGGCAGCCGGGCAAGGGTTCCCGGCGGTCGTCGGAAGCCCGGGCGGTGTCAACACCGGGATGACGAAAGACCGTTGCCCGGGATCATGTTGCCTAGGATCGTGCCGTGCCGATCTTCTCTCTCTCCCGCACAGCCCCGCTTCCCCTGGACGAGGCGTGGCGCCGGCTCACCGAATGGCCGCACCACGCCGGCGCGGTCCCGCTCACCCGGATCAGGATGCTCACGCCCCCGCCGACCCGTGCAGGAACCCGCTTCGTCGCCCGTACCGGCATCGGCCCGCTGGCCTTTGACGACGTCATGGAGGTGACGGTCTGGCGTCCGCCCACCGACGGCGAGCCCGGAATGTGCCGCCTGGAGAAGCGCGGTCGCGTCGTACTGGGCTGGGCGGAGATCGAGGTGCAACCGGGGCCTGGGGGCCGCAGCCGGGTGCTGTGGCGCGAGGAGGTGCACGTACGTTTCCTGCCCGGTGTCTTCGACGGCGTTCTGGAGCGGTCGGCGCGCTCGGTGTTCGGGCGTGCGGTGAACCGGCTCCTCAGAGGGGTCTGACGGGGAACAGGGCGTACGGGACGTGCAGCGGCCGCGGAAGAACCGCGATCACCCGGGGACAGCACGTGATCGCGGAACTCCGCCCGGTACAGCTTGCTAGGCCACCGATGCTAGGCCACCGACCCGATCCTCCCCGCCGGCGCGGTGGCGGCGTCGTGGTGGATCGGAGTGTGCGCGCCGGTCAGGGAGACCCCGCTCCCACCGCGCCGACCCGCGACGATCTCGGCGGCGATGGACAACGCCGTCTCCTCAGGCGTACGGGCGCCGAGGTCGAGGCCGATGGGTGAGCGCAGACGAGCCAGCTCCAGCTCCGTGACACCGACCTCGCGCAGGCGCTCGTTGCGGTCGAGGTGGGTGCGCCGGGAGCCCATCGCACCGACGTAGCCGACCGGCAGACGCAGGGCCAGCCGGAGCAGCGGCACGTCGAACTTGGCGTCGTGGGTCAGGACGCACAGGACGGTACGGCCGTCGACTCCGGTGTGCTCCAGGTACGTGTGGGGCCACTCGACGACGACCTCGTCGGCCTCCGGGAAGCGGGCGCGGGTGGCGAACACCGGGCGGGCGTCGCACACGGTGACGTGGTAGCCCAGGAACTTGCCCACGCGGACCAGGGCGGAGGCGAAGTCGATCGCGCCGAAGACGATCATCCGGGGCGCGGGCACGGAGGATTCGACCAGGACGGTGAGCGGGGAGCCGCAACGCGAGCCCAGTTCACCGATCTCCAAGGTGCCGGTACGACCCGTGTCCAGGAAGGCGCCGGCCTCGGCGGCCACGGTGCGGTCCAGCTCGGGGTGGGCGCCGAAGCCACCCTCGGCTGAGCCGTCGGGACGGACCAGGAGGGCGCGACCCCGCAGTTCGGCCGGGCCCCGGACGATCCGTGCGAGGGCCGCCGCCCGTCCCCGTGCAGCAGCGGTCAGCCCGGCCGCGAACGCCGGCCGGGCGGGACCGTCCGCCCGGACCGGCGTGACCAGGATGTCGATGACGCCGCCACAGGTCAGGCCGACGGCGAAGGCGTCCTCGTCGCTGTACCCGAAGCGTTCCAGCACGGTCTCACCGTCCTGAAGCGCCTGCTGGCACAGCTCGTACACGGCACCCTCCACACATCCGCCGGAGACCGAGCCGATCGCCGCGCCACCGGCGTCCACCGCGAGGGCGGCGCCGGGTTGGCGAGGGGCGCTGCCGCTGACGGCCACCACGGTGGCGACGGCGAAGTCACGGCCCTGCTCGACCCACCGGTTCAGTTCCTCGGCGATGTCCAGCATCTGATCGGTCTCCTCACGGGGTTGTGTGCCAGGTACGCAGCGGCGGGCTAGTGCACGCCCATCCAGCCCTCGATGGGGTGGAGGGCGAAGTAGACCAGGAAGACGATCGTCAGCCCCCACATGAAGGCACCGATCTCGCGAGCCTTGCCCTGGGCGGCCTTGATGGCCGTGTAGGAGACGACGCCGGCGGCGACACCGGTGGTGATGGTGTAGGTGAACGGCATCAGGACGACGGTCAGGAAGACCGGAACGGCAGTCGCGCGGTCGGCCCAGTCCACGTGCCGGGCGTTCATCAGCATCATGGCGCCGATGACCACCAGGGCAGCGGAGGCGACCTCCTGCGGGACGATCGCGGTAACCGGGGTGAAGAAGAGGCAGGCCGCGAAGAGCAGGCCGGTGACGACGGAGGCGAGGCCGGTACGGGCGCCCTCACCGACGCCGGTGGCGGACTCGATGAACACCGTCTGACCGGAGCCGCCTGCCACACCGCCGATCGCACCACCGGCGCCGTCGATGAACAGCGCCTTGGACAGACCGGGCATCCGGCCCTTGTCGTCGGCGAGGTCGGCCTCGGTGCCGACGCCGATGATGGTCGCCATCGCGTCGAAGAACCCGGCGAGGACCAGCGTGAACACGATCATGCCGACCGTCATCGCCCCGACCTTGCCCCAGCCGCCGAACTCCACGTGCCCGAAGAGCGAGAAGTCAGGCATCGAGACCGCCGATCCGTGCAGCTCGGGGGCTGCGCCACCGGCCCACTGCTGGGGATCGATCACGCCGAGGCCGTTGAGGACAGCGGCGACGACCGTGCCGGTGACGATACCGATGAGGATGGCACCGGGGGTGTTCCTGGCCTGCAGCATGAAGATCAGCAGCAGGGTGCCGGCGAAGAGCAGCACGGGCCAGCCGGCGAGTTCACCGGCGGGACCGAGGGTGACCGGGGTGGCCTTGCCCTGGTGCACGAAGCCGGCCTTGTAGAAGCCGATGAGGGCGATGAACAGGCCGATGCCCATCGTGATGCCGTGCTTGAGCGCGAGCGGGATCGCGTTCATGATCAACTCACGCAGGCCGGTGACGACCAGCAGCATGATGACCACGCCGTACATCACGCACATGCCCATGGCCTGCGGCCAGGTCATGCTGGGGGCGACCTGTGAGGACAGCACACCGGAGACGGAGAGGCCGGCGGCGAGGGCGAGCGGCACCTTGCCGGCGAAGCCCATCAGCAGCGTGGTGAAGGCCGCCGCGAACGCCGTCGCGGTGATCAGGGCCTTCTGGCCGAGCGTGTCGCCGGCCGCGTCCTTGCCGGACAGGATGAGGGGGTTGAGCAGGAGGATGTACGCCATCGCCATGAAGGTGGTGATGCCGCCACGCACCTCACGCGTGATCGTCGATCCTCGTCTGGATATGTGGAAGTACCGGTCGAGCCAGGACCGTCCGGCCGGGACGCGAGTTCCTTCGCCCGCGTCTTCGGCTGCGGTCCTGGGCTCCACTGACTGCTGGGTCATGGTGCCAACTCCCAAGGTTCACAGGGGCACCCGTGCAACCGCTTCGCCGGCCACGGGATTTGGGAATGGACGACCCGGGGGACGGCCCGAGACGTACGAATTTCCTGGTACTTCAAGGACCGCGAGCGGAGCGGAACTCAAAGGGATTCCTCCGGGCGGCGCGGCAGAGTGTGTGACGTTCCCTGCGCCGCCCGGAGAGTTCGGGGGTTACGCGGTTCCCGTGAGGTGCTCGGGCCGTACCGGAGTGCGGTTGAGCTCCAGCCCGGTCGCGTTCCGGATCGCCGCGAGAACGGCCGGCGTGGACGACAGGGTCGGGGCCTCGCCGATGCCACGCAGCCCGTACGGGGCATGGTCGTCGGCGAGTTCGAGCACGTCGACCGGGATGGTCGGCGTGTCGAGGATGGTGGGGATCAGGTAGTCCGTGAAGGAGGGGTTCCTGACCTTGGCCGTCTTCGGGTCGACGATGATCTCTTCCATCACGGCCACGCCCAGGCCCTGGGTGGTGCCGCCCTGGATCTGGCCGACGACGGAGAGCGGGTTGAGCGCCTTGCCCACGTCCTGGGCGCAGGCCAGTTCGATGACCTTGACCAGGCCCAGCTCGGTGTCGACCTCGACGACCGCGCGGTGCGCGGCGAAGGAGTACTGGACGTGTCCGTTGCCCTGGCCGGTGCGGAGGTCGAAGGCCTCGGTCGGCCGGTGCCGCCACTCCTCCTCGACCTCCACGACCTCGCCTTCGAGGACGTCGGCCAGGTCACCGAGGACCTCACCACCGTCAGTAACGACCTTGCCGCCCTCCAGGAGTAGTTCGGCCGTCGCCCACGCCGGGTGGTAGGCGCCGAACTTGCGGCGCCCGATCTCCAGAACCCTCTCGCGCACCAGCTCGCAGGCGTTCTTCACGGCGCCGCCGGTGACATACGTCTGCCGGGAAGCCGAGGTCGAGCCCGCCGAGCCCACCTGGGTGTCGGCCGGGTGGATGGTCACCTGGGTGACGCCGAGCTCGGTGCGGGCGATCTGCGCGTGGACGGTGACACCGCCCTGGCCGACCTCCGCCATCGCAGTGTGCACGGTAGCGACGGGCTCGCCACCCACCACCTCCATGCGCACCCGGGCCGTGGAGTAGTCGTCGAAGCCCTCGGAGAACCCGACGTTCTTGATACCGACCGCGTAGCCCACACCGCGGACGACGCCTTCACCGTGCGTGGTGTTGGACAGGCCGCCGGGCAGTTGTCGTACGTCGGCGCCCTCGCTGGACTCCCACTGGCGCTCGGGCGGCAGCGGCATCGTCTTGATCCGGCGCAGCAGTTCGGCCACCGGGGCCGGGGAGTCGACCGGCTGTCCGGTCGGCATGATGGTCCCCTGCTCCATGGCGTTCAGCCGCCGGAACTCCACCGGGTCCATGCCCAGCTTCTTGGCCAGCTTGTCCATCTGCGCCTCGTAGGCGAAGCACGCCTGGACCGCGCCGAAACCACGCATGGCACCGCAGGGCGGGTTGTTGGTGTAGAGGGCAATGGCCTCGATGTCGACGTCGTCGACGACGTACGGGCCCACCGACAGCGAGGAGGCGTTGCCGACGACCGCCGGGGAGGCGGAGGCGTAGGCGCCGCCGTCCAGGACGATCCGGCACTTCATGTGGGTGAGCTTGCCGTCCTTGGTGGCGCCGTGCTCGTAGTACAGCTTGGCCGGGTGGCGGTGGACGTGTCCGAAGAAGGACTCGAACCGGTTGTAGACGATCTTCACCGGCTTGCCGGTGCGTAGGGCCAGCAGGCAGGCGTGGATCTGCATCGACAGGTCCTCGCGCCCGCCGAAGGCTCCGCCGACGCCGGACAGCGTCATGCGCACCTTCTCCTCGGGCAGACCGAGCACGGGCGCAATCTGACGCAGGTCGGAGTGGAGCCACTGGGTGGCGATGTAGAGGTGGACGCCACCGTCCTCCTCGGGCACGGCGAGACCGGACTCGGGGCCGAGGAAGGCCTGGTCCTGCATGCCGAAGGTGTACTCGCCCTTGACGATCACGTCCGCCCGCCCGGCGGCCCGGTCCGCGTCACCGCGGACGATGGGCTGGCGGTGCACGATGTTGGGGTGCGGGACGTGACCGATGTGGTGGTCGTCGCGGTTGTCGTGAACCAGGATCGCGTCCGGCGCGGTCGCGGAGGCCTCGTCGGTGATGACGGGCAGCTCCCGGTAGTCGACCTTGATCTTGGCAGCGGCGCGGCGGGCCGTCTCCGGGTGGTCGGCGGCGACGATCGCGACCGGCTCGCCGTGGTGGCGTACCTTGCCGTGCGCGAGCACCGGGGTGTCCTGGATCTCCAGGCCGTAGTTCTTCACCCCGGCGGGCAGGTCGTCGTACGTCATGACGGCGTAGACGCCCGGCGTCGCCAGTGCCTCGGAGGTGTCGATCGACACGATCTCGGCGTGTGCGACGGTGGAGCGCAGGATCTGGCCCCACAACATGTCCTCATGCCACATGTCGGACGAGTACGCGAACTCGCCGGTGACCTTGAGGGTGCCGTCCGGACGGAGGGTCGACTCACCGATGCCACCCTTGGTCTGGGAGCCCTGTGTGATCTTCGTAGGAGCGCCGTTGGCCGGCATGTCAGACCCCCTCGGCCTGGCGGGCGGCCGCGAGGCGGACCGCGTCCATGATCTTCTCGTAGCCCGTGCAGCGGCACAGGTTGCCCGACAGCGCCTCACGGATGTCGGCGTCGCTCGGGTTCGGGTTGCGCTCCAGGAGTTCGTCGGAGGCGACCAGCAGGCCCGGGGTGCAGAAGCCGCACTGGACGGCGCCGGCGTCGATGAACGCCTGCTGGATCGGGGAGAGCTCGGTGCCCTCGCCGGTCTGTGAGTCGGTGGCAGGTGCCTCCGGCGGGCGCGCCTGCCACTGCTGGGCGTGCTGCAGCGTCGTACCGCAGGCGCCGGTCGCGCAGCCGCCGTCGGCGCGTGTCCTGGCGAAGTCGGCGAGGCCCTCGACGGTCACGATCTCGCGGCCCTCGGCCTGACCGGCCGCGACCAGACAGGAGCAGACCGGCACGCCGTCGAGCCGCACGGTGCAGGATCCGCATTCGCCCTGTTCACAGGCGTTCTTTGAGCCCGGCAGGCCCAGGCGCTCGCGCAGGACGTACAGCAGGGACTCGCCCTCCCACACGTCGTCGGCTTCCTGCGGACGTCCGTTGACGGTGAAGTTGACGCGCATTACGCAGCTCCCTCAGAGGCGCGGCGGGCGCCGCGGTACGACTCCCAGGTCCAGGTGAGCGTCCGTCGGGCCATGACGCCGACCGCGTGCCTGCGGTAGCTCGCGGTGCCCCGGACGTCGTCGATCGGGTTGCAGGCTCCGGAGCACAGCTCCGCGAACTGCTTGGCGACCGACGGGGTGATGATCTTCCCGTTGTCCCAGAAGCCGCCCTCCTCCAGGGCCGCGTTCAGGAAGTCCTCGGCGGCCTTGGCCCGCACCGGGGTGGGAGCGGCCGAGCCGATACCGGTGCGCACGGTCCGCGTCTCGGGGTGCAGGGCGAGGCCGAAGGCGCACACGGCGATGACCATGGCGTTGCGGGTGCCGACCTTCGAGTACTGCTGCGGGCCGTCCGCCTTCTTGATGTGCACGGCGCGGATCAGCTCGTCGGGCTGGAGCGCGTTGCGCTTGACGCCCGTGTAGAACGCGTCGATGGGGATCAGCCGGGTACCGCGGGCCGCCGATTCCGCCTCGACCTCCGCGCCGGCCGCGAGCAGGGCGGGGTGGGCGTCACCGGCGGGCGAGGCCGTGCCGAGGTTGCCGCCGACGCCACCGCGGTTGCGGATCTGCGGGGAGGCGACCGTGTGCGAGGCGAGCGCCAGTCCTGGCAGCTCGGCACGGAGACACTCCATGATCCTGGTGTATGGGACGGAGGCACCGAGCCGTACCGCGTCCTCGCCGATCTCCCACTCGTAGAGATCGCCGACGCGGTTCAGGTCGAGGAGGTACTCGGGCCGGCGGTGGTCGAAGTTGATCTCGACCATCACGTCGGTGCCACCCGCAATCGGCACAGCGGTGGGGTGCTCGGCCTTCGCGGCGAGCGCCTCCTCCCAGCTGCCAGGGCGAAGGAAGTCCATGACCGGCTCTCTTCTTCGTCTCGTGAGTCGTACAGATTGAGCCAATCCGTGTGCGGCGGGCCCGGCTCGTTCATGTGCTGTTGACGGGGAGTGGAGTCAGTACACCGCCCCGTGCTCCAACGGAGTCAGTCACCGAAACCATGAAGGAGTTGGCTGGCCAGACCGGGCATCTTGTAGATTCGTATGAACAGAGGTCATCGGTAACCTCTCCGTTTCCCTGGAGAAACACAGGAAACAGCGCGGAGACCCCAGTGTGCGCCCCTGCACGCCGGGTGCCGGGTCCCTCTCCCCACCCTCCAAGATCCATCGTAGGTTTCGAGACAAAGAACGGCGGCGACGAGATGCGGCTGCGCGCTCTGCTGAACACCGATGCGCTGGGCCTGCGGCTGCTCGGCGGCGAGGACGAGCTGGACCGCTCGGTACGCGGTGTCATGACCACCGACCTGCGCGACCCGAGTCGCTACCTCTCGGGGGGCGAGCTGGTGCTGACGGGTCTGGCCTGGCGCCGGGGCGCCGCCGACTCCGAGCCGTTCGTCCGCATCCTCGTGCAGGCCGGTGTGGCCGCCCTCGCCGCGGGCGAGGCCGAACTCGGCGACGTACCGGAGGACCTGGTCCTGGCCTGCGCACGACACCGGCTCCCGCTGTTCGCGGTGCACGAGTCGGTCGCGTTCGCGACGATCACCGAGTACGTCGTCCGCCAGGTCTCCGGCGAGCGCGCCGGAGACCTGGCGGCGGTGGTGGACCGGCACCGCCGGATGATGACCTCGGGTCCGGCGGGCGGCGGTCCGGACGTGGTCCTGGACCTACTCGGCTCCGACCTGGACCTGCGTGCCTGGGTCCTGTCCCCCACCGGCCGGCTGATCGCCGGCTCCGAGCTCACGGGCCCGGCGCTGCCGCCGGAAGTCTGCGCAGGGCTCGCCGCAGAGCACCTGGCGGCCACCCGCACCGGACGGCGCGGCCCGCACCGCGTGCTGCTGGACGGCACCACCTACTCGCTCTTCCCGATCCGCTCCTCGGGTCGCTCTCCACAGGCCGCCCGCGACATCCGGGAGACGGTCCTGTCGGACTGGCTGCTGGCCGTCGAGGCGGACGCGGGCGACTGGCCCGAGGAGCGACTGGACCTGCTCCAGGGGGTCACCCAGCTGATCGCGGTCGAGCGGGACCGCCGGGACGCGGCACGCACGGTGCGACGCCGGCTCGCCCAGGAGGTGCTGGAACTGGTGCAGGCGGGCGCCGCGCCCGCCGAGATCGCCGCCCGCCTGCGGGTGGCCGCGCCGGTGCTGCTGCCCGGACTCGGGGCGGCCCCGCACTGGCAGGTGGTCGTGGCCTGTGTGGAATGGGATGGCGTCGAGATCGCGGGCGGCCCGGTCGCCCAGTCCCTTCTGGAGGAGGTACTGGTCGACCCCCTGGCGACCGGCCCGGAACCCTCCGACCGCATCGCGGTGGCGCACACGGGTGACGAAGCGATCGCCCTGGTCCCGTTGCCCGCGGTCACTGCCGAGCACGACGGTTCCGACACCGGTCTGCTCGCCGACGTCCTGCTGCGGTCGGTGCAACAGCCGTTGTCGGCGGGCCTGGACGACGACGGACGGCTCACGCTCGGCGTGAGCGCGGCCGTGCACTCGGCCGAAGGCCTGCGCGGCGCCCTGGAGGAAGCCCGGCACGCCCGCCGGGTCGCCGCGGCCCGCACCGGCCGGGTGTGCGCGGCCGGACACCAGGAGCTGGCCTCCCACGTGCTGCTGCTCCCGTTCGTCCCGGATGACGTCCGCCGTGCCTTCACCGCACGCCTCCTGGACCCCCTCAAGGACTACGACCGCCGCCACCGGGCCGAGCTGATCCCGACGCTGGAGGCGTTCCTGGACAGCGACGGGTCCTGGACCCGCTGCGCCGCCCGCCTCCATCTGCACGTCAACACCCTGCGCTACCGGGTCGGCCGGATCGAGCAGTTGACGGGCCGGGACCTGTCACGACTGGAGGACAAGCTCGACTTCTTCCTGGCGCTGCGCATGAGCTGAGGCCCGCGGGGCGTGCACCGGCCGAATTCGGTCACACCCACCCCCGACTTTGTGAAAACTTTCACCCATCCCCTTGGCCCGGCCCGTCGGTTGGTGCTGGAATGCCGCCACCACTCAACAGCTCGATGGCGTGCTCGGGGAGGGCAACGTGGCGCATTCCGCCATGTCTGGTAACGGAACGACCGCCAATGACGACCCCCTCCAGACCGCGGTGTGGCGGTTGCGCAGCCGGGCCTGCTGGGCCGACGCGGCGGCCCTCCTGCCGTGCGGCACTCCCGCCGCCGCCTTACAGCGGGCGGCGCTGCTGGTCGAACGGTGCCTGTACACCGAGCGGGGGTGGGAGGAGGCCGAGGACGCCCTGCGGACAGCGGAGGCCCTCGCGCACACCGACGAGGAGCGGGGCGCGGCAGCCTGCGAGCGGGGCCAGCTCGCCTACGCGGCGACGCTGCACGGGGTGCGGGACCGCGCCGACGAGGCGCGGGCCGCGCTCGGCCGGGCCGCGGCCCTGGTCCCTCCAGGGGCGGGCGGGCGGGCCCTGCTGGACTTCCGTCGGGGGCTGCTCGCCGAGAACCTGGGCCGTTCGCCACAGGCTGCCCGAGCCGCGTACCGAAGGGCACATGCGGGCGCCACGTCCCACGCCGACCCACTCCTGCTCTCCTTCACCTGGCGCCACCTCGCCGGACTCGCCCTGCGGGAGGGTGAGGTGGCCGAGGCTCGACACGGCTTCGCCGAATCGCTGAGGATCCGTGAGGAGTTGGGATATCTCGTGGGTACGGCGCCCGCACTGGTCTCCCTCGCCGACACGGAGTCCGAACCGGAGGCGACCCGGCTACGGGAAGAGGCCCGACGGCTGTTCCGGCTGCTCGGGGGTGTCCCGACGTGGCTGGCGAGGCAGCTGACGCCGCCCACTCCGGGAGTGGCCACCGCGTGAGAACGCTCTGAGAGGGAACTGAGAGCTTCTTGTGCCAGGGTGACACGCTCCGACTACCCCCTCAGGAGAGCGACTGATGAGCCTCGTCAATGGCCTGCCTGCCCATGTGCTGCTGGTCCATGTCGTCGTCGTACTGGTCCCGTTGACCGCACTTGCCCTGGTGGCCGGCGCCCTGTGGCCGTCCGCCGCCCGGCGTCTGGGCCTGCTGCTGCCCGTGCTGGCCTTCGTCGCCCTGGTCAGCGTGCCGCTGACGACCGAAGCCGGCGATTGGCTGGAGCGGCACGTGGAGAACGACGCCCTGGTACGCCGCCACGCCGAACTCGGCGACGGACTGCTGCCGTGGGCGCTGGGCCTGTTCGTGCTGGCCGCGCTCGTGTGGTGGGCCGCGCGGCGCGGCGCGGCGGAAACCGGGAGCGGGCAGGGCGGCGGGCTGCGCTGGTCCGCCCTGCCGGTGCGGATAGTCGTGGCCGTGTTGTCCGTGGCCGTCGCCGCGGGAGCGGTCGTGGACGTGTACCGGGTCGGCGACTCGGGCGCGAAGGCGGCCTGGCACGACGCCTACTCCAAGACCGCGCACGGTGACACAGACGGTTCCTGAACGACCTTGATCGACACCGGCCGGTGGCCGCTGCACCCGTCACGACCACCGGCCGGCCCCCACCGGGCATCATGTGCCGTTGCTCCTGCTGCTGGCAGACAGGCGAAACCCGCCCGGCACCAACAGGAGCGCCAGGGCTGTCCGGGCTATCCCGGCTCTCCCGGCCGCGCGGGGCACCGCGCTCAGCGCGCGCCCGCGAAGTGCTCCCGCACCACGTTCCGCACCCCGTCCAGGTCACGGGCGGCCAACGCCTCCAACAGGGCCATGTGCTCCGCCGCATCCGCGACCAGACCGGTACGCCCCCGCCGGACCGGGCCGCCGGCCGGCGGCCACTGAGACCGGCGGTGCAGGTCCTCCGCGACACGCACCAGCTGCTCGTTGCCCGACAGGGAGAGCACGGCCCCGTGGAAGACCCGGTCGGACTCCGCGTACGCCGCCGGACAGCCGGTGGACGCCGCGCGCACCGTCGCCTCCGCGAGGGGACGCAAGTGCGCCCACCGCTCGGCCGGCAGGGTCCGCGCGAGCCGCAGCACCACCGGCACCTCGATCAGTGCGCGCACTTCAGCCAGCTCGGCGATCTCCTGGGATCCGCGCTCAACGACCCGGAAACCGCGATTGGGCACGACTTCGACGGCGTCCTCCAGCGCAAGCTGCTGCATGGCCTCCCGCACCGGCGTGGCCGAGACCCCGAAGCGTTCACCGAGCACCGGTGCCGAATAGACCTCGCCAGGCTTCAGCTCCCCGGTCACCAGTGCCCTGCGCAAGGCGTCCAGGACCTGCCCGCGCACCGAGGGCCGCTGCACAGCGGACTGCGGCCCGGGAACCGGCCGCTCACCGTGCGTGTGCTCGCCCCGCGCGCCCGGGACGGCCATGTCCCGCTCCCGGACGCCGTCCCGGGGAGTGGCCGACCGCTGCTGCGGTGGTACCCGGGCCGTGTTCGGCGTCCCGCACTTCGGGGTCCCCGCCCCGGCGAAGCCCTGCACGCCCTGCTTCACGGGTCCTCCTGGCGACTTGTCGGCACTTGGGTCATTAACGACGGGTTGTCGCTTGCCCGTCAAGCACCATAGGCGCACCGGGCTGCAGTGCACATTCCAACAAGATAACTAAGGTCAGCCTCACCTATACGGTCTCAGCGATCACTGCACCACCGGGCCCGCGGCAGGCAGCGCCGCGACCCCCGGCCAGCATCCCCACACCCCAGCAGGACCGGGCCGCACCGGCACGCAGTGCACACCGGCCGGCCCGGGCAGCACCGACAGATGACGGCTCACCGACCGCCCCAAGGCACCCCAAGGCATCCCGAACCACACCAGCACACCGACCTGGAGGTGACCTGAGCACTCACCGCACCGGCCGACGCCGTCCCTCAACCCTGCTACCCCAAAGTCCCCCTGAGGGGCCTTCAGGGTCCACAGAACCTCCCGCGTCGACTAGGATCGCCGCCAGCGGGCCACCCACCCGCGGATCGGTTCACGGACGGTGATTCACCACTTCCCCACCTGTCGCAAGAACTTTCCGAGGAACCATCCGTACGGGTAGTCTTATTCGAACTCAACTCCCACCCCTCAAACACCAGTTCGAGCGGAACGCCGCCCTGGGCATCCCCTTGCACTTCCTTGGCGGCCTCTTGCCCCGAAACCCCCCTGAGGGTCGGCGGGGTTGGGCCACTATGGCGGGCGTTACGCCCTATCCCAATGCAAGGGACCCCTGATGAGACTGACCGACATATCGCTGAATTGGCTGCTTCCGGGCGCCGTACTGCTCCTGGGCATGCTGACGGCGGTGGCGGTACTCGCGCGCAGCAAGCGCTCCTCCGGGGAGAAGCCGAGCGCGGACGACTCGTGGGAGCGCAGCGAGGAGCGCCGCAGGCGCAAGGAGGCCATCTATGGCACGGCCTCCTACGTTCTCCTGTTCTGCTGTGCGGCGGTCGCGGCCGCCCTGTCCTTCCACGGCCTCGTCGGCTTCGGCGAACAGAACCTCGGGTTGACCGACGGCTGGCAGTACCTGGTGCCGTTCGGCCTGGACGGTGCGGCGATGTTCTGCTCCGTCCTCGCAGTACGCGAAGCCAGCCACGGTGACGCCGCCCTCGGCTCCCGGATACTTGTGTGGATGTTCGCCGCGGCAGCGGCCTGGTTCAACTGGGTGCACGCGCCCCGGGGCATCGGCCACGACGGTGCGCCGCAGTTCTTCTCCGGCATGTCACTGTCGGCGGCCGTCCTCTTCGACCGGGCGCTCAAGCAGACCCGCCGCGCCGCGCTGCGCGAGCAGGGCCTGGTGCCGCGTCCGCTTCCGCAGATCCGGATCGTCCGCTGGCTGCGGGCCCCCCGCGAAACCTACCGGGCCTGGTCGCTGATGCTCCTGGAGGGCGTGCGCAGTCTCGACGAGGCGGTCGAGGAGGTCCGCGAGGACAGGCGGCAGAAGGAGGAAGCACGACAGCGGCGGCGCGACCAGCAGCGCGTGGAGCGAGCCCAGCTCAAGGCCATCAGCCGGGGCCACCGCGGGTTCGTGGGCCGGGCCGGCCGGCAGGTCGAGGTGCAGGCGGTCGAGCGCGCCCCGGCACCAACGACCGCGGAGCCTGCCATATCGAGCGCGGAGCAACTGCCCGTTCGCGCTCGGCCCTCCCTGCAGCCGGTCCGCAGCGGTTCTGAGCCGGTGACCGTCGACCTCACCGCGGAGGACGACACCATGGCCCTGCCGCGCCTGGACTCACTGGAACGCAAGCTGAAGGACCTGGAGCAGCAGTTCGGCTAACGGCCCTGGGCCATCACCGCGGCCGGACCGCAACACGGGAGGGGGCGCGACCCAAGTGGGTCGCGCCCCCTCCCGTTTCCCGCTCTCGTAGTGCCTGTCTCAGGCAGCCTCGGCACCGAGTTCGAACCACACCGACTTGCCCACCCCGTGCGGCCGCACGCCCCAGGCGTCCGCCAGGGACTGCACCAGCACCAGCCCCCGCCCGTGGGTGTCCTCCCGGGTGTCCGGGGCACATAACTCCGGCCTGCGGGACACGAAGTCCCTCACCTCAACGTGCAATCCCCCGGGTGTCACCACGGCCGTGAGAACGGCGTCGTCGTCGGTGTGGACGAGTGCGTTGGTGACCAGTTCGCTGGTGAGCAGTTCGGCTGTGTCCGAGCGGCCTGGCTTGCCCCAGTGCCGTAACAGCCGGCGCAGCTCCCGCCGGGCCTCGGGCACCGCCTTCAGATCCGCCCGGCCCAGCCTGCGCCGGAGCAGGCACGTGTGTTCCGTGATGGTGTCGGACTCTTCTCCCGCCTTCGCCGGGAAGGCCCCCATCACCCCGAGACCGCCCCCTAGCGCCTGCCTCTTCATGACCCCCGCCCACACGCCGCCGGTGCCTGCCCTCCTGGTCGAACACGTTCACGGAGGATGCTTGCCCACCAGACTCACGGGCAGTCATGGCGCCTCGTCGATGACCGGCGGTTCGGCCACTTGCGCAAGCCACGGCGCCCGGTACCCGGAGTCCGGCGATCACACGATGGCGTACTCCCGTACCGTTACCGGACGTCGCCAACGTCCGGTGATGGCATCGCAATTGCACCCGGCACTGGCAGTCGGGGCGCGGTAACGGGCCGTGAAACTGGCCGAAATTCAACCCCGAATGGGCGCATCGGCAGCGCCGCGTGCGGCCGTTGCTTCACGTTCCGCCGGGCAGGATATCCCGGGTGCTGCGCCCCACGGGGAGGGGTACGGTTCCATCCGCCCCGGGAGGGGTGCGGCCAATCCTGACCAGCGCAGCGAGGCGCCGCAGGGTGGAGCGGTCACGATTCCCAGACGGCCGCCGCCGTACGGTCGTCGGCGTACCCCTTCACCCGTACCTGGGCGTCGGCGAGGAACGCGGCCAGGCCTGGAGCGTCCCGGCCCGGCCGCGACCAGCGGCGGGCCAGGTAGGCACAGAGGGCGGGTTCGCCGCGCAGCGCGTCGGACAGGCCTTCGGTGCACATCACCAGGGCGTCACCTGACCGGGCCGGTGAGGCTCGGAAGCGGAACGGCGCGCGGGGCACCCCCGGGGCTGGCTCATGTGCGCCGGACGGGCTGGGGATACCGAGGTCCGTGGTGAGGGGGTCGCCCTCGGGGAGTTCCATGGCGGGCGAGCCGGAGCCGCCGACCGCGGGAGAACCAGTCTCCACAACGGGCGCCTGTGGCTCGATGTCCTGCCATTCGCCGTCCCGCAGCCGGAACAGCCCACCGCCGCCGATGCCGAAGAACACGCGGATATGACAGGCGGGGTCAGCAGGCAGCAGCAGACAACGCAGGCTGGCCGTGTACTCGTCCGGGTGAACGCCTTGCTCGGCGGCGCTCGTCCGCAGCCTGCCGAGGCTGCGATCGGTCAGCCGGTGCAGGCCGGATTTGAGGTCGCCGCGCCGGGCGGCCCGGATATCCTCCACGAGCCGCTGCTGGCTGCGGCCCACGGCCCGCCCGATCCACCGACAGGCCTCGGCCGCCGCCAGGTGCGCGCCCGGTGTGGCCCGCGCACCGGTCGCCATCGCGACCAGGACCAACGCCTGCTCGCCCGTCCCGAACCGCGCGGTGAGCAGTGCGTCCCTGCGCGGTTCTCCCCGGTACCGCGCGGAGTCCCCCCGCAGGGACGCCGCACGAAGCGTGCACGCCCCGTACCGCGCCCCGTCCAGCACGGTGTCCGGGACCAGTTCGCCGAGACCGTCCGGATCTGCGGCCGGGAGCGCGGCGGGCTCGGGGTCATAGGTGGGGGGGCCAGTGCCCACGTAATCGGTGCCCACGTAATCGGTGCCCGTGCCGTCCGCGATGGTGTAGTCAGTGGGGGCTGAAATGGTGGCGAGGGGCTCGGTGGGGGCGGGAGGCGGGTCAGCGGGTGCTGCGGGCCCGCCTGGCGACGCGGGCTGAGCGGATCCGGCGGATACGGGACGCGCGGATGTGTTCCGCCCGGCTGCCGCCGTGGCGGACGGCGCCTGCGCGGCGCGCTGTGCCGGCACCGCAGGTTCCCGGGCCACCCGCCTCCCCGCGTCGCCGCCATCGCCACGCCCGTCGCCCTCACCGTCACCGCCCCGTCCGGCCGGCTCCGCACCGTGCGCCGGCGTCTGTGCCGGACGTCCCGCCACCGTGTTCTTCGCCGAGGCGAAACGGTCGTCCAGGGAATCCGACGCGGCCGTGGGTCCGGTGTCCTCAGTGGAGTCGTCGTACAGCTGACCCCACCAGTCGTCCTCATGGCGGGAGACCCTCCCCCCCTGCTGGCTCATGCCCCTAATTGTCCACCGCACGGGCCGCATGAAAACGGCGCATCGGAAAAATCCCGTGCATCCGCCTGCACCGAACGGCGTGTCGAGTGAATGGACGAACAAGAGTACGAGCATCGGTTGGCGGCTACCGGGCGGCCCTCCCCGCGCAAGGACCATCCGGCGTCGGCCGGAATGGCCCGGTCCCGGGTTCCCTTCGTGCGCTCCCGCAGCTCCGGGTCCGCACCCCGCCGCTCCCTCGAACGGGCGCCACTCCAGCTGGAGCGGCACGGCTCGTCGTCGCGTACCCGCGGGACCGTGGACCACCGGGTGCGTCCGCTGAGGGAGCCGGTCTGCCCGACGGCCCGGCCGCACCCCGGTCGGCGCCACCGCGAAGGGGAGCTGGATGGCCAGGTCCGCGACGGCTGACCTGATATTTCTTCCGTTCTCCGACACCCTGGGCAGATGGGAGCAGGGGAGCTTGTGCTGGTCGGCGTGGTGATCGCGCTCGGCCTGTGCGGGGTGCTGGTGCCCGGCGTGCCGGGGTCGTGGCTGGTGTGGGCCGCGGTGCTGTGGTGGGCGCTGACGGCCCCACAGCCGGTGGCCTGGGGTGTTCTGGTGGGGGCCACCGGGGTACTGCTGCTGTCGCTGGGGGTGCGCTGGGCACTGCCGCCGCGCCGCCTGCGACAGAGCGGTGCCACGCCCCGGATGGGGGTGTATGCGGGTGCCGGGGCATTGCTCGGCTTCATCCTGCTGCCAGTGCTCGGGGCACTACCGGGCTTCATGGCCGGGATCTACCTCCACGAACGGCTACGGCTGGGTGGCCACGGCCAGGCCATGGCCGCGCTGCGCACGGCGATGCGGACGGGCGGCTCCAGCGTGCTGGCCGAGTTCTTCGCGTGTCTGCTGATCACGGCGGCGTGGCTGGGCGCGGTGGTGTGGGGGTGAGCCGTCAGCGCGCCCCGGTGAGGGCCAGCAGGACGGTGTCGGCGACGGCTGCCATACCCGCGTCGTCGAAGTGCAGATGGTCGCCGGGGTCGTAACGCGGCAGGATGCGGGTCGGATCAGCAGGGTCGCGTACGGCGGCGTCGGCGTCGGCGACGGCGTCGAAGGCGCCACCGGTACGGAGGAAGGCGTTCACCCGCTGCCGCACGGACTCGCGGGCGGCCGTGTAGGCGGGGTAGCCGCGGTACGGGGTGAGGGTGACGCCGATGACCCGGATGCCGCGGGCGTGAGCGCGGGCGACGAGGGTGCGGTAGGCGTCGGCGTACGCCTCGGCGTCGTTCGCCTCCGGGGTGCCCTTGATGTCGTTGATTCCCTCGAAGACGACCAGGGCGCGCACCCCCGCCCGGTCCAGGGCATCGGCGTCCAGGCGGGCCAGAGCGCTGGGGCCGGTGCCGTTGTGCAGCAGGCGGTTGCCGCCGATCCCCGCGTTGAGGACGCCGAGCCGGCGGGTGCGCAGTTGTTCGGCGAGCCGGTCGGGCCAGCGGTGATTGGTGTCGGGGGTGGAACCCTGACCGTCGGTGAGGGAATCACCGAACGCAACGACGCTGCCCGTTGCGGCCCCTCGGACGTCGACGCCCGTGACGTAGTACCAGCTGCTGATCGTCCTGGTGTACCCGGTGGCGTCCGGGTCGGTGGCCCGGCCGGCACCGACGGGGGCCACGTAGCTGGTCTGCAGGGCGGTCCGGTGGTGGGTGGCGGGTCCGTCATCGTCAGGCGTGTACACGGTGACGAGGAGGTCGGCGGCGGCCGGAACGGTCAGCGCCACCGGGTCGGAGACCGTGTCTCGGCCCGGTGGGACGGTGACGGTCGGGGAACCGTGGAAGGTGGCGGTGCGCATCGAGCCGGGCACGGCATCCGGACCCGCCGCCCGGCGCAGGGCGACGGTGACCGCCCCGAGCCGCAGGGGCCGGGAGCCGAGCCGGTTGCTGACCCGGATCCGCACGGCGGTGCCACCCACGCTGAGGTGGACGACGTTGCGGACGGCTGCGCCGCGCAGTGCGGGGGCGGTTCCGGAGGGAGCGGTCTCCCAGCTGCCGGTCCAGGACGACGCCGGTTCGGCGACGGCCCTCGCCGGGGCGACCGGCAGCAACGCCAACAGGAGAGCGGCGAGAACCCGTCCGGCTCGGGCCATGTGTACGTCCGCCTTTCCCCGTCTGCTCATCGGAGGCGACCGTGACACACGACGGGGTCGCACCGCTGGAACATCAGCGACGCTCCACCCGCTCGGCGTAACGGGCGGGACGCGGGCGCGAAGACGGCGGTTGCCTGGTGCGGGCCCCGGTGGGTGAGCCGCAGCCTGGTACCCGCGCTCAAGATGGAGTCGCCATGCCCCGTGTGGCGGCATCCCGAGCCCGGCCCACCCGGTACCGGGTACGGGTTCGTGCCGGACGCGAGCGCCCGGGACGGCAGCCCCGGGGCGCTCTCACCGGCACCGACCTACGTCCAGCGCCTGCGCTTCGCCGCCATCGCCGCCCGGCCCTCGGCACCCCTCCGCTTCCAGTCCCGCCGCAGTTCCGCACGGGCCCGCGCGTCGGTCTTGGCCACGATCCACCGGTTCTCCCGCGTCAACTTGCGGTAGCTCTCCAGCCGCCGGACCGGCAGGTCCCCGTTCTCCACGGCGGAACGCACCGCGCAGTCCGGCTCGCTCTGGTGGGCACAGTCGTGGAACCGGCATGCCTCGGCCAGTTCCTCGATCTCGGCGAAGACCTGACCGACCCCGCTCCCGGCATCGAACAATCCGACGCCCCGCAGTCCGGGAGTGTCGATGAGGACACCGCCATCGGGCAGGGCGAGCAGGTTGCGCGTGGTCGTGGTGTGCCGCCCCTTGCCATCGACGTCGCGCTCCGCCTGTACGTCCATGACGTCCTCCCCGAGCAGGGCGTTGGCGAGGGTGGACTTGCCCGCACCGGACTGACCGAGCAACACGCTCGTGCGGGAGCCGACGAGCGCGGCGAGGGCATCGAGCCCGTCACCGTGCAGGGCGCTGACGGTGAACACCGGCACGCCGGGGGCACTTCTCTCGACGTCCTCCACCAGGTGAGCGAGGGTGGCCGGGTGTACGAGGTCGGCCTTGGTGAGAACGACGACCGGCTCGGCGCTGAACTCCCCGCAATCCACCGAGTCACGCAGCAGTGCCTCACCACTCGAACAGGACATGGCAAGCGCCAGGAACCGCTCGATGCGTCCGAGGTCCAGTTCGACCGCGAGCGACACACAGATGACGACGTGATCGACGTTGGTGGCCAGTACCTGGCCCTCGGAACGCTTGGACGAGGTCGAGCGCACGAATGCGGTACGGCGAGGCAGCAGCGTCCGTACGTACCGCGGATCGCTGCCTTCCGGGTCCACAGCTACCCAGTCCCCCGTGCAGACGACCTTCATCGGGTCATGGGGGACAACGAACTCGGTGTCGGCGCGGACCATACCGGTCGGGGTGACGATGTCGCACTGCCCGCGGTCGACACGGACGACGCGGCCGGGCAAGAAGCCACGCTCGGCATGGGGGGCGAACTCGGCTTCCCAGCCTCGGTCCCAGCCATAGGCAGCGAGCGGGTGCAACGAATCCGAAGGAGAAGAGAAATTCAAGGGGAACCCTTCACACGGGCGGCCCCGGCTCCGCGCACGTGTGCGTGGTGAGAAGGTTCAGCCGGAGACCGTGGAGGTGGAATAGATGATCTTCTGGTTGCGGGCAGCGCCCCTCACAAAGACGGTCATCGGTCACACCTCCCATTCCTCACTCGGTCGACAACGGCGACCGGCGGCTGCGGTACGAAGCAGTCCTCACCCTAGAGCGGCAGATATCCGAGTGCCACCGATTTAGCTCCGGGCCGGAGCACGCCCCGTCGAGGTGAGGTGGGCGAGGAATCGTGGTGGCCAGCCACGCGGTGCTCGGCGAGGTACCGGCCGAGCGCATCGCAGGTACACCGCCACGGGCTGTCGTCCGGGGCGGCCGCGTCCGTGCGTCGGTCCCCGACGTTCCACGCGGAGTTCCGGACACGGGTCTGGGCTCGACACCCCTGGCCGGCACGCCGATGGGCAGATGTCGCACCCGTTCAGGAAGGCACGGTCCTCACGGAAGGACTGGGCCATGGTGCACGTTCCGCCTCGACACTGTCGCCGGCATCGCCGTACGGAGCCTGGTTGACGCAGGCCTCAACCGGTCCCACAGGGCTTCCCGTTGAGGGTGAAGGCGTACGGCGGCCGGTTCCCGCCCCGCAGGCCGGCGACGAAGCCGAAGGACAGGGTGGCGTGCGCGGCAAAGGTCCTATGGTGGCCAGCGACGATGGCAGTGACCCGGTCACCGTTCTGACGGACCGTGGCGTCCCACACCAGGCGGACCTGTTGGCCGTCGGGAAACCTCCAGGAGACCCGCCAGCCGGCGAGGGCTTGGTCAGTGGTGACGGTGACGCTGCTCTGGAAGCCGTCGGACCACTGGCTGACCAGGTCGTACGTGACCTGGCAGGCGCCCGCCGCGGCCGGGGCGGGCGCGCTGGTACGGCGGGCGTCACGGGGCACGGAGGAGGTGCCCTGAACGTGTGGGGCGGACGCCGTCCGATCGCGCCCCTTACGGTCTGTCCCCTTACGGCCGGACGCCTCCGGGGCGCCCGTCGCGGCGGGGGTGGTGGGGGCGGACGGCGTGCGGGGATTGGCGGGCACGCTGGAGGTGACGGACGCACTGGGACTAGCAGGCACCCTGGAGGCGACGGACGCACTGGAAGTAGCAGGCACCCTGGAGGCGACGGAGAGGTCGGCGGGCGGGGACAGGTGGGCGGCGCGGGGGACATCGGGATCGGCGACCGGCCGGCCGTCGTCGTGGACAGCTCCGGTGCCCGCTCCGGATACGCCGAACGGCATCATCGACACTGCGAGGGCCAGTACTGACAGCAGCACGGCGGCAGCGAGCAGACCGCGTCGCAGGACCTTGCCACCGTCCCCCTCCTCCCCCGGGCTGGGGTCAGCTGCGCCGGGGCGGCCCTCGTCGAGGCGGACCTCGGCGAAGCGGCGGCGGCGCTCCAGGTAGGCGAGGCCGCCCCAGCCGATCACTCCGTCGGCCAGCACAGCGGGCAGGTCGCCGCCGTGCAGGCGCAGACAGGCGGCGGCCTCGGCACATCGCCCGCAGCCCGCTAAGTGCCGGTAGAGGTCGTCGGGGATGTCGACGGCGGCCGAGCGCGTGACCGCATCCAGCAGGTGGGCGTAGCTGCGGCACTGTGCGTCCATCGGGGTGTCCAGGTGGGCGCGGCGGCAACAGTCCCGAAACACGGCACGGGCCTGGTCGAGTTCGTCGGCGACGGTGTCGGGGGCCAGGCCCAACCGACGGGCGATGGTGGGCAGAGGTAGCGCCTCCACCTCGGCCAGCCACAGCAGCGAGGCGTCGGCCTCCCGCATATCCCGGAGGCCGCGCAGTGCGACCGGGCGGCACAACGGCGGCCCCGAGAAGGCCGACTCCCCCGAGGTGAGCCACAGTCTGAGCTCGGGATCGAGCCTGTGGCCCTGCCCGTCGGCCTCCCAGGCGGCGGCCGTGTCGCGCACGGCGGTGAGCAATGCCGGGATCGTCGGCAGCCGCGCATCGCGACGGCAGGCGCCGCGCACATGGGTGCTGGCCGCGGCGCGGACCGCGCGTCTACCAAGCGTGAACGCCTCGGTCGCCAGCTGATGTGCCGTCAGGGATCCCGAGGTGCACAGGTCCGCGTAGGAGAGCACCGCGTCCCAGCCTTCCGAGAACAGCGCGGCCTCGGTGGCGTCCTGGGCGGTCGGCAGGTCGGGCATGGAACTCCTGCATCCACAAGCGAGGTCAACTCATCGCATTTGCAAGGCAGTTGAAGGGCCTCGCGGCAGGACACAAAGCCTTTCACGTACTCGACACAACTGACAAGCGAACCGTCCACATTCGGTTGCCCGGCGTGGCGGGATGAGCGCGCAGCGCGATCACCCTGCGGTCCGGGCCCGCGGCGAAGGCGCGGACGCCGTTCGGTTCGCCGCGCCGCCGGACCGCTGACCGAAGCACGGCCGCTCCGGCGTCACACCTAGGCCGGTTCGTCCGTGGGTCCGTCCGCGGATTCGCCCGCCGACAGGCTGTCCATGAAGGAGCTAACGGAGAACACCGCACGGCCAGGTCCGGGCGGGCCGTATCCGGGCGGGGAGGACAGCCCGAAGTCGTCCATCGTGGCCCGGTAGGCCTCCAGCAGTCGGATGTGGTACTCCAACGGCGCACCCTGCGGGTTGGCCCGTCCGAGCGGGGTGGTGGGCTCCGGGCACCAGGTGGTGAAGCGGGGTGTGATGCCGTGCGACATGAAGAAGCGCAGACCCTCCGTAGTGGAGGCGATCGCATCGTCCACCGAAGTGAACCCGAACGGCTCCGCCATCTCCACGCCCGCCACGAAGTTGGGGATCACGTTGCGCGCGCCGAACACATCGGCAGAGTCCAGGACGCGCCTGTGCCACTCGTCCCGGCCGACGTACCGCTCCTTGCCCGGGCAGTACAGCTCGAACAGCCGCCGGTCCCACACCTCGAAGTTAGGGTGGTAGATCTGCACGCCGTAGTCCTTGAACCGCTGCACATCCGCCTTGGGCAGCGCCTGCGCGACGACCTTGCCGATCCAGCGGCCCGGGAAGCGCTCCTCGATAGCCTTGGCGTAGTGGCCGTAGAAGTCGGCCTCGTCGCGCCCGGCGACCGTCTTGGTGATCGCTCCACCGGTGAGGGTGTAGGCGGTGGAGGCCTTCTGGGTGTCGTACCGGTCGATGATCTCCAGTGCCTCCAGCACCTCATCGGCGTCCTTCACGCCGGTGTACGGCCGACCGGCCGCCTTGTGCTGGCGCCAGTTGTGGTTGATGTCGCAGTACTGGCACTCCTCCTTGGCTCCGAAGTACTGGCAGACCCTGAAGACGGTCAGATAGATCAGATAGCCCCACTGGATGGTGGGGGCCACCTCCATCACGGACTTCCCGCTGGAGAGGGTGTGCCGGTAGTACTCGGGCATGGGCGGCACACCGACGTCGGCGATGCGCTTGCCGTCGAGGTAGAGCCCGAGCAGTCCTTCGTCGTCGGCGGCGACTCGGTACGGCGAAGCCGGGTTCACCCGGACGGAGACCACCGTGCGGCGCAGATCGTACGGGCCACCCGTGAGGATGATCTCCTCCGGGGGCCGGCGCAGCGCGGCCTCGCCCAGTTCGGGCAGGGTGCCGTGGTCGAAGGAGAAGATGAAGTACGACTTCGGTTTGACGTCACCGGTCGCCTCGTTGGCGGTATCGCTGAGTGCCGACTGGTCGAAGGCGACACCACCCCGGAGCAGGTCCTCCTTGAAGACGGCTTCCCGCGGCACCTGCGGGAAGCGCTCCATCAGATCCTCGACCAGCGCGGTGCGACTACCCATCCGCAATGTCTCCTCCCGGCTCAAGCGTTCGCCCCTCACCGTATGCCCCCGGTCCCCACTCAGTCGTGCCGGGTCCCCGCACGACGCGCGATGTGTTCCGGTACGTCGATCCCGGGCATACGGCATGCTCCGGCACCGGGGGCCCGCACCCGGGGCAGCGGCAGGACACCGACGCAGACCCAGTTCCGCATCGGAGCCGTCACCGTCGTCCACGACACCGCTGTGGATCTTGACGGAGGCGTCGCGCAGGGAGAGGGCGGGGAGCGTGGTGGCGGCGAGTTCCCTGCGGTCGGGGGCGACGGGCGTACACGTACGACCACTCCCGGCGCGGAGCTCTCAGTGGTCGACGTGAGCCCGCCACCGCCACGCCTCACCGCCTCACTTCCTCCGAACCCTTTTCTAACCCTTGTAGAAAGTCTCTCGCAGCCCATAGCCTGCCGCTCACACCGGTGGCGATGCGCCCCGGCCCGGGCGGCATGGGAGGAACAGGTACGTGAAGCGCACATCACGTGACATCCGCACCGCACACCGCTACGAGGTGCTGCGCCAGGTCATCGCCGCGTCTCCCGCCTCCCGTCAGGGGCTGGCATCCGCCACCGGGTTGAGCCTGGCGACGGTCGCCACGCTCGTCGGAGAGCTGCTGGACCTCCGCATGATCAGCGAGGTCGGCTTCGAGGACTCGGCCGGCGGCCGCCCCCGGGGCCTGGTCGCCGTCAACGCCTCAGGGGGCGCGTTGATCGGCGTGGACATCGCGGAGACGTACGTCCATGTTGAACTGTTCGATCTGGCATTGACCGTGCTGGCCCGCGCCGACGAGGAGATGCGGCCCGGCGAGAGCCAGCCCGAGCGGGTGGTCGGAGTCGTTGCCGCAGCGATCGCTTCGGTGGTGGCACGGGCCGGGGTCGCGCCGGATCGCGTGCTCGGTGTCGGCGTCAGCGTGCCGGGTCAGGTGGACCGGGACACCGGAGTCGCTGAGTACGCGCCCAACTTGGACTGGCACGACGTGCCGTTGCTCGATCTGCTCGCCGAACACACCCCGTACCCACTGCACTTGGACAACCCGCTGCGGGCCTGCGTGGTGGCCGAGCTGTGGTTCGGAGCCGCCCGGGGACACGAGGACGCCGTGGTGGTCAACCTCGGCACAGGAGTCGGCGCGGGACTCGCTCTGGGCGGTGGGTTGCACCGCGGGGTGAGTAACAGCGCCGGTGAGTGGGGGCACACCACACTCGTGTTGAACGGACGGCTGTGCCACTGCGGCAACCACGGCTGTGTGGAGACGTACGTCGGGGCGCCCGGGATCATGCAGAACCTGCACGAACTGAGCCCGAGTTCAGCTCTCTTGCACCCCGGGAACCAGACGGCCACCATCGACGCGCTGGCCCGCGCCGCCGCGGAGCACGACCCGGTCGCGCTGAAAACCGTCCAGGACACCGCCCGTTACCTCGGTGCCGGCATCGCCGACCTGATCAATCTACTCAATCCGGAAGTGGTGGTGCTCAGCAGCTGGGTCGCCTCCCGGCTGGGCGAGCCGCTGCTCGACGAGGTCCGCCGGGTCGTCTCCCGACACGCCCTGGGCCGGCCGCTGGCCGCCACCGGAATCGTCCTCTCCCCGATCGCCACCGATCCGGTGTGCCTCGGCGCGGCCACCTTCGCGCTGGAAGGGGCGCTACGGACTGTCGGGCAGAGACAGGAAACCGTCAGGGGCACCGCCCCCGCAAGGAGCCGTACCGCACCGCCTTCATGACGACGGAAGGGATGCACGTGTCTCATCCCGGCAAGCGATCCCTCCTGGTGGCGGCCTCGGCCGCGCTGGCTGTCACCAAAGTTCTCCTCACTCCCCGCCGGGCTAACCGCGGGGCCCTCGGCCGCGGCCGAGATCTCGCCCCGCGCCGCCCAGATCATCGACGACACCAGCGCCTCGGGGGGCCTGGTGGGTCAACGACTCGCAGAACTTCGCTCCCGAGGTCCGGTCACGGGTCCCCCCGGCACCGGCATTCTCCCGGATCGCCGGCCGGCCCTCGGCCACCCCTCTGATCCGGTGGCCCTCGTTGCCCGTCCCGGTGCCCAGGTCCGGATCACGAACCGGACCCGACACCTTCGAACGAACCTCTTCCCCTTCTACCAGCGCAGGCTGGCAGAAGGGGAACACGCAGACCGGAACCAAGAGCTCAGCCCAGGAGAACGATGTCCTTCCATCACCGCACCGCCCTTGACTACGTCGAGGACACATCACCGGGTACCGGAATGCTCCCACCGCGTGCCTGGTATGCCACCTCGGACTCCACATCCCTTTCCCTGAACGGAAGTTGGCGTTTCAGACTGTCACCGACAGCCGATGCCGAGGACGACTCCTTCACGGAGGAGGGGTACGACGCCAGCGACTGGACAGAGGTCGCGGTCCCCGGTCACTGGGGTCTGCAGGGGCACGGCTCCCCCATCTACACCAATCACCTCTATCCGTTCCCGGTCGACCCGCCGCACGTCCCGACCGAGAACCCGACCGGTGATCACCTGCGTGTCTTCGACCTGCCCCAGGACTGGCCGGGGTTGACCGAGGGCGGTGCCGTACTGCGCTTCGACGGGGTGGAGTCCTGTGCTCGGGTATGGCTGAACGGGACGGTCCTCGGTGACTTCAAGGGATCCCGACTCCCGCACGAATTCGCGGTCGGCCACCTGCTGAAGTCCGTGGGCAATGTGCTGGCGGTGCGCGTCCACCAGTGGTCCGCGGGCTCCTACCTGGAGGACCAGGACCAATGGTGGCTGCCCGGTATCTTCCGGGACGTCACCCTGCTGCACCGCCCCACCGGCTGCGTCCTCGACTTCTTCGTACACGCCTCCTACGACCACCGTTCCGGAACCGGTACCCTGCGCGTCGACTCCGACGTGGACGGCCGGGTCACCGTCGCGGACCTCGCGATCGACGTCAAGACCGGCGAGGCGGTGACCGTACCGGTCGAGCCGTGGTCCGCGGAGACGCCGAGGCTGTACGACGGAGTGCTGGTCACCGAAGGCGAGCGGGTACCACTGCTCATCGGCTTCCGGACCGTGGAACTGTCGGACGGACTGATGAAGGTCAACGGCACGCCCATACTCCTCAAGGGCGTCAACCGGCACGAGTGGCATCCGCACAAGGGTCGTGCCCTGGACCTCGCGACCATGCGCGAGGACGTGCTGCTGATGAAACGACACAACATCAACGCCGTCCGCACCTCGCACTACCCTCCGCATCCGGCCTTCCTCGACCTGTGCGACGAGCTGGGACTGTGGGTCGTCGACGAATGCGACCTGGAGACGCACGGCTTCACCGAGCAGGGCTGGCGGGACAACCCCGTCGACGACGACCACTGGACCCCGGCTCTACTCGACCGCGCGGCCCGTCTGGTCGAGCGGGACAAGAACCACCCCTCGGTCATCGTCTGGTCCCTCGGCAACGAGGCGGGCACCGGCCGGGGCCTCACCGCCATGGCCGAGTGGATCCACGAACGCGACTCCACACGCCTGATCCACTACGAGGGCGACCTCAACTGCCGTGACACGGACCTGTACGCGCGGATGTACGCCGACCACGCCGAGGTCGAGCGGATCGGGCGCGGTCTGGACGGCGGCCCCCGCAGGCGCCGCCGGCTTCCCTTCATCCTGTGCGAGTACGCGCACGCCATGGGCAACGGGCCCGGCGGACTCGCCGCCTACCAGCGACTGTTCGAACGGTACGAACGGCTTCAAGGCGGCTTCGTCTGGGAGTGGATCGACCACGGCATCGCACATCCTGACCTTGGCTATGCCTACGGCGGCGACTTCGGTGAGGAACTGCACGACGGCAACTTCGTCTGTGACGGCCTGCTCTTCCCGGACCGGCAGCCCTCGCCTGGCCTCGTCGAGTACAAGAAGGTGATCGAGCCGGTCTCCATCACGGGTGACGGCACCTCCGGGACGGTCCGCGTGAGCAACAAGTACGACTTCGTCGACCTGTCCGGACTGGCCTTCTCGTGGTCGTACCGAGTCGAAGGGGAGGCCGTGGGGTCAGGGACCCTGTCGGTGCCGCCACTGGCGCCCGGAGAGTCGGCCGACGTGCACTTGCCTGAACCGCCGCCCGGAGCGCCGGCCGGCGAAGCCCACTGGACTGTCTGCGCGGGGCTCGCGGATGACACCCGGTGGGCGCCCCAGGGTCACGTCGTCGCCTGGGGCCAGCTCACGGTGTCCGGCCGGCGGGCGCCGTACGTCGCCACGACAGCCCGGCCGGTGTCCGGCGACGCAGTGATCACTCTGGGACCCGGCACCTTCGATGCCGGCACGGGTTCCCTGAGGGCGGTCGGCGGCGTGGCCGTATCCGATCTGCGGCTGGACGTGTGGCGAGCCACCACCGACAACGACGACGGTGCAGCCTGGCAGACCGACCTGCGCTACGGCCCGCTGTGGCGCAGGCTCGGCCTGCACCGCGTGCAGCACCGCCTGGACGCGGTGGAGATCGGCGAGGACGCGTTGACGGTCCGTACCCGGGTTGCGCCGGCCGCTCGGGAGGTGGCCCTGTCGACGGTGTACCGCTGGACATCGGACGGCGATCGTCTGCGGTTGACCGTATCCGTGACCCCGAGGGGCGACTGGCGGGTGCCGCTGCCCCGCCTCGGGATCCGCCTCGGATTGACTGCAGCCGACCGTGTGCAGTGGTTCGGCGGAGGGCCCGGCGAGGCGTATCCGGACACCAGGATGGCGGCTGTGGTCGACCGTTGGCAGTCGACGGTAGATCGTATGCAAACGCCCTACGTCCGCCCCCAGGAGAACGGCGCCCGCATCGACGTCCGCTGGGCGGAACTGGGCGGCCTGCGCATCGAGGGTGACCCGGCGTTCTTCCTCACAGCCCGCCGCTGGACCACGGAGCAGTTGGACGCAGCGGCCCACCGTACCGACCTGGTACCCGGCAACTCGGTCTGGGTCAACCTCGACCACGCCCAGCACGGCATCGGCTCCCAGTCGTGCGGGCCCGGTCCACTGCCCCAGTACCACCTGCGCGCCGAACCGGCCGAGTTCGCACTCGTCTTCTCCTCGACTCCCGTGACCGGTTGACGGGCACGCCTCCCGTCCCCACCGCCGCCCGGCCCGTTCTCCAACCGGCCGGGCGGCCCCGCCTTGGAGATGCCACTCCGGCAGGTACCACTGCGACAGTGGCCGCACTGGCGGGGGCGATACAGCTGGGGTGCGGCCTGGAGGAGCAGCGCTCACAGGCCCTGAACGATCAGCCGTCTGCTGTCCGTGTTGCGGATGCGCAGCGGAGCGATCGCCTGATATTCCGCGGACTCGTTCCATGCCCGCGCGGCAGCCATGTCCGGAAACTCCACGAGCACGATCTGCCCGGGCGCCCAAGCGCCCTCGACGATGTCGACCTCACCGCCCCGGGCGAGGTACCTACCGCCGTACGGCCGCAGCGTCGCGACGACCTTGGAGCGGTACTCGGCCAATTCCGCGGCGTCACCGGTCAGCTGCACATCTGCGATCACGTAAGCGGTCATGAAGGCGACTCTATGCGAGTCTCCTGGAATCGTGTCCACGGGCCACCCAGCCGACACACCGGATCACCACACCGCGCTGGTCCGGATCACCACACCACACTAATAATGGCGCGTTCGACCGCGGGCATGGTGCCGGCTCCTCCTGCGTTCCCGGTCCCCGGCTTCTCGTGGTGGCGAGCAGTCGAAGCTCTCCTGGTATACCTAGGAAGTAACCTAGACCATCTAGGATTTGATGGGGTCCACTCTCGTCGGCCCCCGGGAAGTCCCTCTGCAAGGAAGGAAGTTCAGCATGGCCCGAGCGGGTCTCAGTGCCGAGCGTGTCATCGCAGCCGCCGCCGAACTCGCGGACGACGCGGGCTTCGACGGTGTCACCCTGTCCGCGCTGGCCCGCCACTTCGGCGTGAAGGACGCGAGCCTCTACTCACACGTTCGCGGCCTCGACGACCTGCGCGGACGGCTCGCGCTGCACGCGGGCGGCGAGCTGATCGACCGGATCGCGGTGGCCGTGGCCGGACGCGCGGGCAAGGAAGCACTGGCCGCCTTCGCCGGCGCCTACCGCAGCTACGCCTTGGAACACCCGGGCCGGTACGCGGCCACCCAGATCCGTATCGACCAGTCCCTGATCGTCGACTCCCCAACCCTGCGCCGCACCGCAGAGATCACCTACGGCATGCTGCGCGGCTACGGTCTCCGCGAACCCGACCTGACGGACGCCGTACGGCTGCTGCGCAGCACCTTCCACGGCTACTGCGCCCTGGAGTCCGCCGGCGGCTTCGGTGCGGACCGGGACGTACAGGCCTCCTGGGACAAGGCGATCGAAGCCCTGCACCTGACCCTCGCACACTGGCCGTGCGAGTCCGGAGCCGGGACGGAGACACGATGACCGACACGACCGCTCCTGTCGGCCCGACCCCTCCGACCGGCCCGCTCCCGTACGCCTACGACGTCACGGGCAGCGGCCCCGTGCTGCTGGTCATGCCGGGCGGGGCCGGGCATCCGATGGGTCTGGAGCCGCTGACCGAGTGGTTGGCGGCCGACTTCACCGTAGTCACGTACGACCCGCTCGGCCTCGCTCACGGCCGGCTCGGCCGGCCGGTTCCCGAGCAACTGGTGGCGCGCTGGAGCGACGGCGCGCACCGGGTACTGGAGACGGTGCTGCCCAAGGGTGAGTCGGCGTACGTCTTCGGAACCAGCTCCGGCGGTGTCGCGGCCCTGGACCTGCTCGCCCGGCACCCGGGGCGGCTGGCTCATGTGGTCGCACACGAGCCGCCCTGCGTGACGCTGCTGCCGGACGGACCGGAGCGTCGGGCGGAGCTGATCGGGCAGCTGGACGGTCCCAAACGTCCGCCCGCGCAGGGCGAGTCGGCGACTCCGATGGGTGTCTTCCTGGCCCACGTGCTGCGTCCGTTCACCGCGCACGTGCCCGCCTTCACCGCTCCCTCCGGTCGGCTCACGGTCGCCGTCGGTACCGACTCACGTGGCCAACTCTTGCACCGCACAGGCAGATTCCTCGCAGAGCGGCTCGGCGGCGCGTTGACGGAGTTTCCTGGCGGGCACCTCGGCGCCCTGGATCATCCGGCGGAGTTCGCCGACCTGCTCGCCACGACACTTGGCTCCAGCACCGGACTGTCCGTGTAGAGGTCCAGGGCACCAGTGAGATCACGGCCGCTGCAGCCTGTGGGCTGACCGGGGTGTCGGGGCCACCGTCGTCCACAGGCCCGACGGCGGCAGGCTGGTTCGGGCAGCACGGGCACAGCGGTGGCCGGGCTCGCACCACCGGGCCCACCGACCGCGCCGGCCTGCACAGCCCCGAACGTAGGGCACTAATGTCGTGACATGACCAGCGATTCTTCCCCCCGTTTTGCCGGAGTCCTGGCTCGCGGGAACCTCGTGCTGGACGGCGGCCTGTCCAACCAGCTGGAGTCTGCCGGGTACGACCTGAGCGACGAGCTGTGGTCGGCACGGTTGCTCGCAGAGCAGCCCGCAGCGGTGACCGGGGCGCACCTCGCCTACTTCCTCGCAGGCGCGGATGTGGCCATCACCGCCAGCTACCAGGCCACCTTCGAGGGCTTCGCGAAGCGCGGCATCGGCCGGGACGAGGGCGCGCGGCTGCTCGCGCTGAGCGTGGATCTGGCGCGTGAGGCTGCCCGACAGGCCCGGCATGCGGGGGTGGAGCGCCCGTTGTGGGTCGCGGCCTCGGTGGGGCCGTATGGGGCGATGCTCGCGGACGGCTCCGAGTACCGGGGCCGGTACGGGATGACTGTCGACGAGCTGGAGCGGTTCCACCGACCCCGCATCGAGGCGTTGGCCGCCGCCGCGCCGGACGTCCTGGCACTGGAGACGGTGCCGGACGCCGACGAGGCCGCGGCACTCATCAGGGCGGTGCACGGGTTGGAGGTACCGGCGTGGCTGTCGTACACCGTCGACGGTCGGCGCACCCGTGCCGGTCAGCCTCTGGAGCACGCGTTCGCTCTCGCCGCCGGCGTGGATGAGGTGGTCGCGGTGGGAGTGAATTGCTGCGCGCCAAGAGACGTGGAGCCGGCGGTGAGGATTGCCGCCCGGGTCACCGGGAAGCCAGTCGTGGTGTATCCCAACAGCGGTGAGGCCTGGGACGCGAAGGCGCGCACCTGGACGGGGGGTATGACCTTCGGCGCCGGACAGGTCGAGACGTGGCGCGAGGCGGGGGCGCGGTTGATCGGGGGGTGCTGCCGGGTGGGACCGGAGGCGATTGCCTTGATCGCCTCCGACGTGAGGTGAGTTTCGCCGGTTCACCGAAGGGTCGGTGGCGCGTCCGGTGCTGCCACACGGGAACATGGTGCCCACCCGCGGTGCCCACCAGCGGTGTCCGGCTGCCGGCCTGGCGTCGGCCGGAGCGGCAGGGGTAGCGGGACACCACCCTCCCACCCGGCAAACCGAGGGTTTCGGCGCCGCGTGCGCCGCGGCAGCCCGACTGGAGCCCGTCGGCAGGCGTTACGCGGCGCTTCACGGGGTTTGCCGTTTTGCCGCTCGTCTTCTACAGTCACGTAAAACTTCTACGGCAGTGTAAAAGATGTCGCGTTTCCAAGCGTGCCGTGCGCCGACGCCCCGAGGGCGGCGCGAGGCAGGAAAGGACCCCTGGGTGTCCCAGGCACCTCGCACTGCCGGGCACCGCGGTGCTCAGCGTGCGACCTCACCAGGCGCCCCCGCACGGCCGCACAGCGGGTCGGAGAGCCAGCCGCGCCGCCGGATTCCGTGGCTCGCTCTGGTCGCAGCCGCCTACGCGGCGGCCCAACTCGCCTTCGTCGTCCCTCACCTCGGCCTCGGCTGGGACGAGACGGTGTACGTCTCCCAGGTCGACCCGCGTCACCCCGCCGCCTACTTCAGTGCACCGCGCTCACGCGGCATCAGCTGGCTGACCGCCCCCGTCCTCGCCGTCACCGACTCCACCCTGGTGCTCCGGATCGTCCTCGCCCTGTTGTCCGCCGCCGCCCTGTATGCGGTGTACCGGCTCTGGTACCGGCTTCTCGGTCCCCGCCGGACCGCGCTCGCCGCGCTACTGTTCGCCGGTCTGTGGACCACCGTGCTCTACGGGCCGCAAGCCATGCCCAACCTGTGGGTCGCCCTGGCGGCGGTGGCCGCGGCGGGATGTTTCCTGTACTCCGTGCGGCCCAGCGCACCACGACGCGTGCTCCTGGGACTTTCCGCCACCGTCGCGGTCGCCACCCTCTTCCGCTTCTCCGACGGGGTCTGGCTCGCCCTGCCCCTGCTGGCGGCCTGCGTGGCCGTCCCGCGCTGGCGGCGTCCGGCACCGGCAATCGCCCTGCTCGCCGGACTCGCAGCGGGCGGTGCCGAATGGGTCGTGGAGGCGTACGTCCGCTGGGGCGGGGTAAGCAACCGGCTGCACACCGCCAGCGCCACCGAGGGCGGCATGGGCGCGCACTGGGCCGGCGCAATGGCCTGGCACAGCCTGAACGGCCCCCTGCTATGCCGCCCCTGCCGTGCCCCGCTCACCCACCCGGCCCTCACCCTGTGGTGGCTGGCTCTGCCTGTCCTCACCCTCGCCGCATGCGTACTCGCCCGGCGCACCGGCCGAGCCGCGGTCACCTGGCTGCCGTCCGCCCTGGCCGCTGCCCTGGCCGTGCCCTACCTCGTCCTCATCGACTACTCCGCGCCACGCTTCCTGCTGCCTGCCTACGCACTGCTCGCCCTGCCCCTGGCTGCCCTGGCGGCCCGCAGCGTGCGGGCCGCCCGCTCCGCCCCGGGCCGCGCTCTGGCCCTCGGCGCGGGGAGCGCGGTACTCGTCCTGCACCTGGGTTCGCAGTACACGGTCCTGCAGCACAATGCGGCAGCGGCCCGGGCCACCGCCGACCGCTACCGCACCCTCGCCGACGATCTGCACCACCTCGGTTTGCACTCGCCGTGCCTGGTCAGCGGCAAGCACGCCCCGCCCATCGGCTACTACGCCGGCTGCGCCTCCGCCAACATCGGCGGCAACAACCGCAACACCACCGTCCACGCCCTCACGCGACGCGCCGCCCGCGAGCCCACCGCCGTCCTGGCCAGGACGGCTTCCGGGCCCCCGCGCTACGCCCGCGCCTGGGGCGCGCACCCACTGCCGGGCACCGGCTTCACCGCCTATCTGCCCCTTCCGCAGGGATCCGGGACGACGGTCGGCCGCAAACCCACCGGCCACTCCGGTGCCCGAGGGAGCGTCCACGGCGCCCCGCGTCGGTGACCGGACCGGCCAGCGGCGGCGCCTGGTCGGGGCTGTCCAGTACCGGCCCGAGCGCCTCGTCGCAGACACACCGGACTGGGGGCAGGCTCGCGCGCGGGTTCACGGGTTCACGGGTTCACGGCCGTCGACTGGCGCCCGCCCTCTGACGGCGACGGTGCCGCCGTTGCCGCAGGTGCAGGTGCAGGTGAGGACCATGGCGGGCGCTTCGCCGGCGCGTGGGGCCCTGGGCGCGGGCCGGATCCGCGGACGGTCAGCGGCGCCGGGCTCCGGTGGACCGGCGCAGGCGCCTTACCGCTGCCGCCAGTTCGGCTCCGGGGGCCCTGAAGTCGGCGGCAGGTGCCGTTTCCGAAGCGGTGGGGCCGGTCGACCACAAGGCGAGCTCCGCATCCCGTCCACCGTATGCGGTATACGGTGGACCGTCGCCGAAGATCCGTATGGGATGCGCGGCGTCCCAGGCCTCCCAGCCTGGTTCCCCTGTCGTCACGAACCGCACCCAGGCCGTGTGCATGGCATCACGCAGTTCCTGCGGAGCACCCTCCCCGGCCAGCTTCTTCGATTCCGGTACGTCCCCGGTGCCGAAGACGAACCCCAGTTCCAGGGCGTGGCAGGCGGCTAGTTTGGGCAGGCCGGAGGGCCAGGCGAACTCATAGACGTAGGAGGTGCCGGGCCGGGTGTCGGCGAGCCGGTGCAGCGGGACGCGCAGCAGATGGTCGGTGACCATCTGGCCGACGATCTCGGCGGTACCGGCATCGGGATGCAGGGCGCGGTAGCCGCGCGGCACCTCGTACCCGGCGTGGCAGCGGGCCATGGCTCCGGCCAGGGCGACCGGGCCGAGCCGGTCGACGCGCTCCAGCAGCCCGCCGGGTACCAGCCATAACCGGTACTCGTCCCGGGTCCAGCCCATGAGCAGTTCCACACCCGGGGCGGCGTCACCATCGAGCAGTGCCGTGAACGGGTCACGGGGGACGACGTCGCCGTCCACGACGATGCCGAACGCGGGTCCGCCCAGTACCGGGCTGCTGAGCCGACCCACCTCGGCCTGGGTGGACAGCAGCAGGCGCCGGTCGACGGCGGCGAAGGCCTCGGCGGTGGCGGGAATCTTGAGCCGGGCGGCCATGCGGCGCACCATGCGTCGCACCTTGTCGCGGTCAGATGCCTCCGGTGGTCCGCTTTGCAGCACCGCGCGCCGGATCAGGCCCTGGGTCTGGGGGGCGGCGAGCAGGGCGCCGGCGCTGATCGCGCCGGCCGACTGACCGCACAGGGTGATCCGGTCCGGATCGCCTCCGAAGGCATCGATGGCCTGGTGCACCCACCGCAGCGCGGCGAGCTGGTCGCGCAGACCGGGATTGGGGGGTGCGTCCGGGAACAGTCCGTACCCTTCCACTCCCAGCCGGTAGTTGACCGAGACGCAGACGACGCCGTCCCGGGCGAAGGCACTGCCCTCGTACACGGGAACGGCGGAAGATCCTCTGGTCAGTGCGCCGCCGTGCAGCCACATGAGGACGGGGAGGCGGGCGACGGGAGTCGGCTCGGGGGTCCATACGTTCAGGTTGAGGCAGGCGTCGCCGGGGATCTCCGGATCGGACAGGTAGTGGGCGAAGGCCTCGGAATAGGGGGGTTTCGGCGCGGTCGGTCCGAAGGCGCCGGCGTCGCGCACACCGTCCCAGGGCGTGGGCGGCCGGGGCGGGCGGAACCTCAGAGGGCCGAAGGGTGGGGCGGCGTACGGGATGCCGCGGAACACCGCGATCCCCTGCTCGTAGCGGCCTCGTACGGACCCGTGAGGCGTTCGAACGACTGGGCCCGTCCGGTCTGCCGTCATCGTCCACCAGCCCTTCGCCGCTTTCGCGCACCGTTCACAGCCGCGCTGTTGCACTGTTCACATCAGAGCATCGCACCGCGCGGGTGTATTCCGGTGTGGGGTCGTGCGCTGGGCCGTTCGGCGTACCCCGGTCACTTCGGGCAGGGCCTGCCCGGGCGTCGCTGGCCTGCCGCCGGGTCATGGAGGTGCTGGAACGGTCCGGTCTCGGTGACGGCTGGAACGCGACGGCGGCCGGACACCGCCGTACGGTGTGCCCGGCCGCCGTGGTGGGTGGTCGCTTCTCAGTGCTCTCGTCCGCCGCCAGCGGCACCGCCGGAAGCTTCCCTCATGTCCATGGGGCGGTCGGCGGTGCCGCCGTCGGCCTGAGGACTGACCGCGCGATCGCCCTCCGGGACCGAGTCGGTGTGCGAGTTGTCGATCCCCGTGACGGACTGCCGGACGCCGCCGCGCGCGGTGCCCACGGCACGTAGCACGGCGGTGGCCACCCTCGTCAGCCCGAGCCGGGGTACGGCACCGGTCACACGCCCACGCCCACGCCCTCGGGGCTGAGCCGCTTGTGGCCGATGTTGCGCTCCAGCAGGCTGGTGGACGCCTGCACACCGACCCCGCTCGCCGGGTCCACCTCCGGCAGTCGGCCATCGGCGTCCTTCAGACCGGTGAGGGCCGCGTCCATGGCCTCGTGCGCGGCGAACAGGCAGGGGGTGCTGTAGATCGCGACGTCGATGCCGAGGCGGGAGAGTTCGCCCAGGGACAGACGGGGCGACTTGCCTCCGGCGATCTGGTTGAACAGCAGCGGCTTGTCCCCGACCACGTCGCGGATGCGTTCGATCCACTCGATGCTGCGCACGCCGTCGACGAGGACCACGTCGGCATCGGTCGCGGCCAGCCGCTCGGCGCGGTGCAGGATGTCGTGTTCGTCGGTGGCGTCCGTGCGGGCCACGACGACCAGGTCCCGGCGGGTCTTGAGGACCTTGTCCAGCTTCTCCAGGTATTCCTCCAGCGGCAGCACTTGCTTGCCGTCGGCGTGTCCGCAGCGGCGGGGGCGCTTCTGGTCCTCCAGGATCACGCCGGAGGCGCCGATGCGTTCCAGTCCTTCGACGACGTGGCACGCGACCTCCGGGTCGACGTAACCGTCGTCGATGTCAACCAGCAGGTGGTGGTGCGGGAACGCGCCCCGCAGTCGCTGGACGAAGGCCACCATGTCGGGCCAGGCGATGAAACCGATGTCGGGCAGCCCGTAGTACGAGGCTGCGAAGCCGAAGCCCGAGACGAACATTCCGTCGTAGTGCTTGGCCGCGATCGACGCCGAGTACATGTCGTACACGCCGATCAGCGGTGTGGTCCCGGGCCCGGCGATGCGCTCGCGCAGCTTCTTGCCGTAAGTCAAGGTCCGGCTCCTCCTGTGGGTAGGTGACGCGGGCGGGTGGGCCGTCGCGCCTCGACGCCCTTTACCAAATCAAGAGCATCTCTAGATACTCACATGACTCTTCATGTATGCGAGCTTTACTCACCCCATCGGGGGAACCGGTTCACCGCAGGAACGTCACTTCCCACCACCCTGAGCCTCCGCGAACACGAACCGCACGCACAGACGTGCACCGGAAACCGCACACCCACCGAACCCTCCTGCAGTGGGACCTGGCCAGCGAGGGAATTTGAACACGTTCAATTAAGCCCTCTAGGATCGGGCCCTCCCCGAGGCGCGAAGGAGGGGGTATGCGCCGCACGATGAAGGGGCTGGGCCACGCCACGCTGCAGTGGGTGCGGTTCGGGGTGGTTCAGGCCCGCTGCTGTGCCTTCGCCGTGGCGCTCCTCGCGGGCGTCGCGGTCTCCGGGCTGCTGCCACGCCTGCCGGTGGCACGCTACGACCTGGTGTTGGTCTACGGCGTACTGCTCACCCTCCTCGCCCGGAAGGTGGGCTGGGAGTCCCGGCACGACACCGTCGTGATCGCCGTGTGCCACGTGGTGGGGCTGCTGTTCGAGCTGGTCAAGGTACATCTCGGGTCGTGGAGTTACCCGGAGCACGCACTCACCAAGATCGCGGGGGTGCCGTTGTACGGGGGTTTCATGTACGCGGCGGTCGCCAGCTATGTGTGCCGGGCCAGACGGCTGCTGCGACTGCGCTACACCAGATACCGGGCCACCATCACGACCCTCGTGGCCACCGCTATCTACGTCAATTTCCTCACTCACCACTGGATTCCCGATATGCGCTGGCCGTTGGCGGTGGCGATGATCGCCGCGACCTTCGGGTCCCGGGTGGGTTTCACCGTCGGCGGCCACCGCTACGGCATGCCGCTGGCGGTCTCCTTCGCCTTGATCGGGTTCTTCCTCTGGGTCGCCGAGAACGCCGCCACCTATGCGGGCGCCTGGAGTTACCCGCAGCAGCTCGACGGCTGGCAGCCAGTGCCGCTGACCAAGTTCGGCGCCTGGTCCCTGCTGATCAGCGTGACGTTCGTGCTCGTCGAACACCTCACCCCCGTACGGCCGGGCACCTGCCCCGGACGCCCGGTGCCACCCCCGCGCCAGGAGGTGGTGTCCGATTCCTTCAAGACCGACTGACCAACCCCTGCCTACCGTGGCCGCATGACTGCTCCACGATTCGCCGTGATCGGCGTGGTGGCCTCGGACCTCGCCACCTCACTCGCCTTCTACCGTCGCCTCGGACTCGTCTTCCCGACGGGGGCCGAGGAACAGCCGCATGTCGAGGCCGAGTTGCCCGGCGGGCTGGTCCTCGCGCTGGACAGCGAGGAGACCGTCCGCTCCTTCCACTCCCGGTGGCGGCCGCCCGCCGGTACCGGCCGCGTCTCGCTCGCCTTCCGGTGCGGCTCGCCGACCGGGGTCGACGCGCTGTACGGGGAACTGGTGGGCGCGGGATACCGGGGGGAACTGGAGCCCTGGGACGCCTTCTGGGGGCAGCGGTACGCCACCGTGCACGACCCGGACGGCAACGCCGTCGACCTGTTCGCCCCGCTACCCGCCACCGGCGAGTAGCTCACCGAGCGGTTGGCCCGCCAACTGGAGCACCTCACGGGCCAGATGCGGCTGGTCGGCGTATCCGGCGCGGTTCGCCGTCTCGGCGTACGGTGTCCCGGAACGGGCCAAAGCCAGTGCCCGTTGCAGCCGCAGGATGCGTGCCAGCATCTTGGGGCCGTAGCCGAAGGCACTGCGGCAGCGCCGATGCAACTGGCGTACGCCGATTCCGAGTTCATCGGCCGTGGTAGCCACCGGGCGGCCCTCGTCCAGGCGCTGCACCAGCTGGTGCAGCATGGGGTCGGGGGTCGCGGACCGCGCGGCCCGGTCCAGGGCGAGGTCCTCCAGTGCCGTCGCCGCACAGGGAGCCGCCGCGATCGCGTCGCGCAGCCGTCGGACCCTGGCGGCGGGCCACAGGTCGGCCAGCTCGACGCGGCGGTCACGCAGTTCATCGGCGGGCACCCCCAACAGGGCGGGCGCGGTGCCGGGGAAGAAGCGGATGCCCTCCCAGGTACGGGCCGGGGCCCCGGGAACCCAAGGGCCGGTGTCGGGCCCTGCCACGAGCAGCCGGCCCTCGCTCCACAGCAGGTCCATGCAGCCGTCGGGCAACACGGGCCGGGCGCCGGCTCCAGTCGGGGTGTTGGTCCACACCACCGCGCCGGTCAACCGTGACGCCCGCTCCGTGTACACGGCAGCCAGCCTACGTCGCCGCCCGTGCTGGCGTGGGCGCCAGCCGGGCCGGTGGCCCGGCGAGCGCCCGTGCGGGACGCACGTGTGCCTTCGGGTCGAGTGGCCGCACTGCCGCTGCGCTCCCACCGGACGACGCCGAGGGTGCCGAGCGTGAGGCCGGTGCGCACAGGCGGCGGCGAAGACCGGCGCTGGCCGCGCCCCCCTCGCGCCTCCGGCCCGTTCGCAGGCCCCTCCCCCTGCGGGCCTGCAGGCACGCGCCCGACCACGGCTGCCGCATCACTTCTCCGGGCGTGCCGCGCCCCCGTTGCTGTTGGCCTTGTGGGGGTGGTGCGGGTTCCTCGCATGGGTACGCAGGCGGGCCGTCACGTCCTCCGGGGGCAGGAAGCGGGACCAGCGTTCGGGGAACTCCGAAGGCATGTCGGGATCGTCCGGGTCTGCCTCACGAGCGGCCGCAGCACGGGCGACGTACTCGACGACCTGTGCCTCGCGCATCCGCTCGTTGGCCTCACGGGCGGCGGCCGTGGAGGCGGCGGGCCAGACCCGGTCGATGGCCGCGTTCACCGCCGCGCCGACGAGCACGGCGAAGGCGGCCACCCCGATCCACAGCAGGACGGCGACGGCGGCGGCCAGTGAGCCGTAGATGGTGGCGCCCTCGATGGTGTGGGTGAGGTAGATGCGCAACAGGAAGCTGCCGAGGACCCACATGGCGAGGGCCACCAGGGCGCCCGGCACGTCCTCGATCCACGGGGAGCGGACCGGCACCGAGACGTGGTAGAGGGTCGTCAGGAAGACGATGGACAGGACGATCACGACCGGCCAGTACAGAACCTGGACGACCGTCTCCGACCAGGGCACGATCCGCACCACGGCGTCCGGCCCCGCCACCATCAGGGGGAGCGCGACCGAACCGATCAGCAGCGCCACGATGAACAGTAGGAACGCCATGATGCGGGTCTTGACGACACCCCGTACGCCGTCGAGGCCGTACATCACGGTGATCGTGTCGATGAAGACGTTCACCGCGCGCGAGCCCGACCACAGGGCGAACAGGAAGCCGATGGAGATGACGTCGGGTCTGCCGCCCTTCGTCACATCGTCCAGGATCGGCTGGGCGATCTCCGTCACCCCCTTGTCGGACAGCACCGTCCGCGAGGCCTCTAGGAGGTTGTTCTGCAGGCTGTGGATGGTATCGGCGCCCGTCCAAGCATCGACGTAGCCGAGCAGGCCGATCAGGCTCAACAGCAGCGGCGGCACGGACAGCAGCGTGAAGAACGCCGCCTCGGCCGCCAGCCCCAGGATGCGGTACTCCATGCAGGAGTTGATGGTGTCCTTGAGGAGCAGCCAGGCCGTCCTGCGCTTGGAGACGTTCCGGTAGAGGGCTCTGGCCCGGTGGAGCCGGCCGGCGGGCCGTTCGGGGGTATCGCTTGCTGCCTGCACGACTCCAAGGTATCCGCAGCACCGGGCCGCCCTCACCTTCCGGGGCCGCCGGCCGGGTCCCCCGGACCTGCCGGGCCTTCCGACGCGCCCGCGGCCGGACAGTGCCGCTCTGGAGGTCATCACCGCCACCGTCCGGGGTAGGTTCGCCATCATGGCAGGCACCTCCACCCACACCGTGACGAACCAACCGCCCCCGCTGGTCGGATACGACCTGTTCACGGCCGACCGGGCCCTCGTGGAGGCCGTCGAGCGGTACACCGCTCCCGACGTGCTGGACGAGGTGCGTACGGAGCTCTCCGGACTGGGCCGGACCTCGGGTTCGGCCCAGGTACAGGAGTGGGGGGTACAGGCGAACGAGCATCCCCCCCGACTACGCACGCACGACCGGTACGGCCACCGCATCGACGAGGTCGACTTCCACCCGGCCTGGCACCGGCTCCTCGGGAAGGGCGTCTCGGCGGGGCTGACCGGCGCCTGGATTCGGCCGGCCGGGCATGTGCGCCGGGCGGCCGGGTTCCTGCTCTGGACCCAGGTCGAGGCGGGCAACTGCTGTCCGCTGTCGATGACCCACGCGGCCGTACCCGCGCTGCGCGCCGAGCCCGAGCTCGCCGCCGTATGGGAACCGCGGCTGACCTCCACGGTCTACGACCGGGGGCTGCGGCCCGCCGGCCAGAAGCCCGGGGTGGTCTTCGGGATGGGCCTGACCGAGAAGCAGGGCGGCAGCGACGTGCGTGCCAACACCACTGAGGCGCGCCCCCTCGCCGAAGCCGGCACCTACCTGCTGACCGGGCACAAGTGGTTCTGCTCGGCACCCATGTCGGACGCCTTCCTGGTGCTCGCGCAGGCCCCTCAAGGGCTCACCTGCTTCCTGGTGCCGCGCGTGCTGGCGGACGGTACCCGCAACGTCTTCCGCATCCAGCGGCTGAAGGACAAGATGGGCAACCGGTCCAACGCCTCCGCCGAGGTCGAATTCGACGGCACCTGGGCGCGCCGGGTGGGCGAGGAGGGGCTCGGAGTCCGGACGATCATCGGGATGGTCGCCGCGACCCGGCTGGACTGTGCCCTCGGCTCGGCGGGCCTGATGCGGCAGGCGGTGGCACAGGCGATCCACCACTGCACCTACCGCGAGGCCTTCGGCGGGAAGCTGATCGACAAGCCGCTGATGCGCAATGTGCTCGCCGATCTCGCGCTGGAGTCGGAGGCGGCGACCGCGCTCTCGCTCCGGCTCGCCGCCGCGTACGACGACGGCAGTGAGTCGGAGCGCGCCTTCCTGCGGCTCGCGGTACCGGCTACGAAGTACTGGATCACCAAGCGCTGTGCGCCGGTGGCCGTCGAGGCCGCCGAGTGCCTGGGCGGCAACGGGTACGTCGAGGAGTCCGGGCTGCCCCGGCTGGTACGCGAGTCGCCGCTGAACTCGATCTGGGAGGGTGCCGGGAACGTGCAGGCGCTGGACGTGCTCCGGGCGCTGCAGCGCGAACCGGGCGCGCTGGACGCCTGCCTCACCGAGATCGGCCGGGCGCACGGCTGCGATCATCGCCTCGACCGGGCGGTCAAGGACCTGTTCACCGAACTGGCCGATCTGGACGGCATCGAGGGGCGGGCTCGGCGACTGGTGGAGCGGCTGGCGCTGGTGCTGCAGGGCTCCTTGCTGGTACGCCATGCGCCGCCGGAGGTCGCCGACGCGTTCTGTGCCTCACGGCTCGGCGGGGACCGGGGCGCGTCCTTCGGCACCCTGCCGGCTGGCCTGGATCTGGTGTCGGTGGTGGAGCGGGCACGACCGGTGTCCTGAGTAGGCCGGTCCGGTTCGGCCCGGGACACGGGGTTGCGGGGTTCGCGGATCCGCTGTGCGGGCACGGTCGGGTCGCAACGGAGCAGACGGGCGGGCGCCGGCGCACCGCGGCCCACTGCCGTTGAGGCGCCACGCCTGGCGGGGGTGGTACTGCGCCGACACGGCACCACCCCCGCCTCCTGGGCCCGTTGGAGGCCGCGGACGCCGCCTTGGGCGGCGTCGAGGTCAAGACTCGGCCACCTTGCGACGGCCCACCAGGGTTGCAGGGGGTTGCAACTTGTTGCTGTCCTTGCGCGGACCGTGTGCATCCGGCCTGCCCCGAGCGGCAGTATGAAAGGCGCAGCCGGAGCGGGATGAATCCGCCGCCCGGACGGCTTGACATGTGTTTGATGGCCTTCCCGGGAGGACGGCAGTGGTGAACTCGCCGATGAATGCCGAGCGTTGGGCCACCGTGGACGCCGCACAGGCAGCGCGGGTGTTGAGCCAGACACGCGAGGCCACGCTCGCCGGCCAACGGGCACGAGTCACTCCCCGGCCGGTGATCGAGCAGTCCTGGGAACGAATGCTGCGCAGCGGAGTCGATCCCGAACGCGGCTTCAGGTCGGATCTGCTGTCCCCCGGCGAGGTGTGGCGCCGGCGCGAGGAATCACCGCTCCGGCACGTGATGCCGGTGTTGCGCGAGGGTCTGCTGTCGGTCGCGGACGTCGCCCAGCACATCATGGTGGTTGCCGACGCCGAGGGGCGTGTGCTGTGGCGGGAGGGATCTGCGCGGGTACTGCGCCAGGCGGATGGTCTTGGTTTCGAGCTCGGCGCGGACTGGCGGGAAGACGTCGTCGGGACCAATGGGGTGGGCACGCCGGCCGTGGTGAGGCGGCCCGTGCAGGTCTTCGCCGGTGAGCATTTCGTCCGTTTGCACACGTCCTGGACCTGCTCGGGCGCTCCGATCACCGATCCGCGGGACGGCCGGCTGATCGGTGTGGTGGATGTCAGCGGCCCGCTGGAAACGATGCACCCGGCGACGCTCACCTGGGTGGATTCGGTGGCCAAGCTGGCCGAGGCTCGGCTGCGGGAGCTGCATCTGACCTCGCTGGAACGGCTCCGGGCGGTGGCGGCGCCAGTCCTGGCCCGACTAAGTGGGCGGGCGCTTGTGGTGGACCGGGACGGCTGGACGGCGGCCGTGACCGGCATGCCGTACGTGCGGCGGGTGAGGCTGCCCAAGTCCCTCTCGCCGGGGCTCCGGTGGCTGTTCACGCTCGGCTCGTGTGCGGTGGAGCCGCTGGCCGACGGCTGGCTGCTGCGGGCGGACGACGCCCGGGGAGCTGCGGCCGCGACCCGACTGGTGCTGGACCTCGCCCGGTCAGACCGCTGCGCGCTTGAGGTGGAGGCTCCGGCGGGCTGCTGGTCGCGTGAACTCAGCCCTCGGCACGCAGAGTTGCTCTTTCTGCTCGCGGAACACCGTTCCGGGCGCGGTGCGGCGGCCCTCGCCGAGGATCTGTTCGGCGATCCGTCGAGAACCGTGACCGTGCGGGCCGAGTTGTCCAGGATCAGGCGGTATCTCGGGGGACTCCTGCGACATCGCCCCTATCGCTTCTGCGAGGACGTGAAGGTCGAGGTACTGTTCCCCGACGATCCTCGTGACCTGCTACCCCACTCGACGGCGCCGACGGTGACACGGCGGCGGAACGGCTCCGCGGAACGGCCGCCGCCGCCATGAGGTCCGGCGTCGCGTATGTGTTCGTGCGCCTTCCGCGTATGTGCGGGTCTTCGCCCTGCGCGGCCCGTTACTGTCGTAGCATCCCCTACGGGCCTCCCCACCTGCTCCGGCGTCAACATAGGGACCACAAGGCGCAGTTGGCCCACCACGGGAGGAGACATGAAGCATCGTGGGAGACACCGCCGACGCAGACGGGGTGCGGCTCTACGCGCGGTTCTGACCGGGACCGCGCTGGCGCTCACTGCTGCCGCCACTCTGATCAGCGCATCCCAGGCCAAGGTCGCCGAGGATCCCGGCGCGCTCCAACCGTTGACCTCTCCGGCGGACACCGGCCGGCTCCGGCTTGAGGAACATCTGGTGCCCGCACGCGCGCTGAACCGGCTCTCCGCAGCGATGGGCCGCCCGGTCGGTGTGGACACCGTACTGGCGAGCGCCGACCACGCCATGCGCGAGGGTTCGGACTGCCCCTCGACCGACCGCGCGTCCCTGCCCGTCGCCCCGGCCGCCACCCGCGCCTACTGCTGGGATCCGGCGGACACCGCCTCGGCCTGGCGGCCGACCTCGGTCACCACTTCGGGTGATGCCGACGACGGTGGAGTCTGGGGCACCCACCGGGTCCTGCTCACCGGCTGGACCCACAGCACCAGCACCGGCCGCCCCGCCGAGCGGGGCCTGGCACGGATCGCCTTCACCAACGCCGACGACCCCGATCACCTCGTGTACCGCTGGGTACTGCTGGTGGTGCCGGTCCGGGATGGCAGGGACTACCGCGCTCTGGCCTCCGGCGTCTCCGGCATGGTGTGGTACCGGAACAAACTGCTGGTCACCACCACGACCGGTAGTTCCGACGCGCTCTATGTCTACAACCTCGACCGCATCCAGCGCACCACGGTCGACGGCGCGGCGATCGGCCGGGTGGTCGGCGGCTGGTCCGCCGACGGCTACCGGTACGTACTGCCCTCGATCGGCTCGTACCGCTTTCCCTCCGGCCGCTGCGGACCGGCAGGACCGCCCTGCCCCGGCGCCCTCTCCCTCGACCGCGGCACAACCCCCGACAGTCTGGTCGCCGCCGAGTGGACCGCCGCCGACAGCGACGGGCACGCGCGGCTGTGGCGGTACGCGTTCAGCACCGACCCCGCGCGCGGCGGGCTGCTCGCCACCGACTCCGCGGGGCAAGCGGACGCGGTGGAGGCGTACCGGACCCGCGTGGCCGGAATCCGGGGCGTACTGTCGTACCGGCGGCCGGGAGCACAGCATTCGTCTTGGTATGTGGGACGCCTGACCGACACACGGAACGGACACGGCAGCATGTGGCGGCAGGACGACGAGGGTGCGAAGGCCGCCCACTGCGACACGGGGGCCTGGCAGCGCTGCTGGGCGCGGGCAGCCGGCTCCCTCTCCTATTGGCAGGGGACGGGCGCGGTGTGGTCGCTGTCGGACCGGATGCTCTTCTCGGTGCCGCGGGCGGCGCTCGACCGGTCCCTGAGGTAACCCAACCGGGCCCAACAGAACCGGCCCCCGGGGGGCCGGTCGATCGACAGACTCGCCAGCGGAATGGTTCCCTGACCCCATGAGCAGCGTCCCTGTCACTACCTGGTCCCTAGAGCAGACGTCGCCGGCCGATCTCCTGCCCGCCGCCGCGCCCGACGACGACGTCCGGATCGTCCGGGCCGAGGTCCCCTCGCCCGAGTTCAGCCGTTTCCTGTACACCGCGGTCGGCGGTGACATCCACTGGACCGACCGGCTGGGCTGGACATACGCCCAGTGGCAGGAGCATCTGGACCGGCCCGGGGCGGAGACGTGGGTGGCCTACGACCGGGGCACCCCTGCGGGCTACGCCGAGTTGGAACCGCAGGACGAGGGTGTGGTCGAAATCGTCTACTTCGGACTGGCCGCCGCCTTCCGCGGCCGGCGCATCGGCGGTCACCTGCTGTCCCAGGCCACGGCCCGCGCCTGGGACCTGGCCGACCGGTGGCCCGGCCGGACCCCGACCAAGCGGGTGTGGCTGCACACGTGCAGCCTGGACGGCGAATTCGCGATGGCCAACTACCAGCGGCGCGGGTTCACACTCTTCGACACCGAGGTGACGCTGGAGCCGGATGTGGCGACGCCCGGACCGTGGCCCGGCGCGCACACGGCCTGACCCGCCGCGCCTACCCACGCCCTGCCTGCCCGGCAAGTCTTTCCGCAGCACATGTGAGCGACGACACCCTTGTCCCAGATTCCGGGACAAGGGTGTCCGCATGATGGACAAAGCTGGACTGTGTCCAGATCGCCATGACACGCTTCCGCCATGCCTGGAACTGGAATTGCCTTGGTGAGTCGGCGGCACGTCGACCTCGGCCGCATGTCCAGCGCCATCTGTCCGGCGAGCTGACCTCTCCAGCGCCGCCGAGACCCCTCGCACCCGTTTTCCTGCCGCGCAAGGACGCGCACGCCTGCGCGCATGCCTTCATGCGTCCGTATGTGCAGGTCAGAACCGCTTTCCTACAGTCCCGAAGGACGTACAGCCATGGCCGCCACCCCGCAGAACCCCGCTGCCTCCGCGCCCCGCCGCAAGGTGAGTCGTCACCGCGGTGAGGGCCAGTGGGCCATGGGCCACTTCACTCCGCTCAATGGCAACGAGCAACTGAAGAAGGACGACGACGGTCTCAATGTGCGGACACGTATTGAGACGGTCTACTCCAAGCGCGGCTTCGACTCGATCGACCCCAGCGACCTGCGCGGCCGGATGCGCTGGTGGGGGCTGTACACCCAGCGCCGTCCCGGTATCGACGGCGGCAAGACGGCAGTCCTGGAGCCGGAGGAGCTGGACGACAAGCACTTCATGCTCCGGGTCCGCATCGACGGTGGAGCGCTCACGACGCGGCAGCTGCGGGTGCTCGGCGAGGTGTCGCAGGAGTTCGCACGCGGCACGGCCGACATCACCGACCGACAGAACATCCAGTACCACTGGATCCGGATCGAGGACGTGCCCGAGATCTGGGAGCGGCTGGAGGGCGTAGGGCTGTCCACGATCACCGCCTGCGGTGACAGTCCCCGCGTGATGGTCGGCTCCCCCGTTGCGGGTATCGCCGAGGACGAGATCATCGACGCCACCCCCGCACTGGAGGAGATGAAGCGCCGCGTCCTGGACAACAAGGCGTATTCCAACCTTCCCCGGAAGTTCAAGACGGCCATCTCGGGCTCGCCGCTGCTGGACGTCGTGCACGAGATCAACGACGTGGCGTTCGTCGGCGTGCGGCACCCCGAACACGGCCCGGGCTTCGACGTGTGGGTCGGCGGCGGTCTGTCCACCAATCCCAAGCTCGGTGTGCGGCTCGGCGCCTGGGTGCCGATCGACGAGGTCCCGGATGTCTACGAGGGCGTCATCTCGATCTTCCGTGACTACGGCTACCGCCGGCTACGCACCCGGGCCCGTCTGAAGTTCCTGGTCGCCGACTGGGGTGCGGAGAAGTTCCGACAGGTGCTTCAGGACGAGTACCTCAAGCGTCAGCTGATCGACGGTCCCGCTCCCGAGCAGCCGGTGCAGCAGTGGCGCGACCACATCGGGGTGCACCGGCAGAAGGACGGCCGGTTCTACGTCGGGTTCGCGCCGCGCGTCGGCCGTGTGGACGGCGCCACGCTCACGAAGGTGGCCGACCTCGCCGATGCGCACGGCTCGGGCCGGGTCCGGACCACCGTCGAGCAAAAGATGATCATCCTCGATGTCGAAGAGGCCCAGGTCGAATCGCTGGTCGAGGGCTTGGAAGCGCTGGACCTCACCGCCCGGCCGTCGTCTTTCAGGCGCGGCACCATGGCCTGCACTGGCATCGAGTTCTGCAAGCTGGCCATCGTCGAGACCAAGCGGCGCGGCTCCGACCTGATCGACGAACTGGAACGGCGGCTACCCGACTTCGACGAGCCGATCACCATCAACCTCAACGGCTGCCCGAACGCCTGTGCCCGTATTCAGGTGGCGGACATCGGTCTCAAGGGCCAGCTGGTCCTGGACGAGGACGGCAACCAGGTCGAGGGCTTCCAGGTGCACTTGGGCGGTGCGCTCGGCTTGGAGCCGGGCTTCGGCCGCAAGGTGCGCGGTCTGAAGGTGACCGCGGAGGAACTACCCGACTACGTCGAGCGGGTGCTCAAGCGGTTCCAGGCGGAGCGCGCGGACGGCGAGCGGTTCGCCGCCTGGGCGGCGCGGGCCGGTGAGGAGGCGCTGTCGTGAGCGAGCGTGCCGCGCCCTTCTACTGCCCCTACTGCGGCGACGAGGACCTGCGACCGAGCGAAGACGGTCACGGCGCTTGGGAATGCGGGGCCTGCAACCGCGCATTCCGGCTGAAGTTCCTCGGACTGCTCGCCCGGGGACTGCAGCGGGCCGACGACGGAGGGGAAGAGTCAACATGACGGCAGTTCAGCAAGACGGCTCGGCTGAGGAGTTGAAAGAGCTCGCCGAACACGCGGGCCGCGACCTGGAGGATGCCACCGCACTGGACATCCTCCAGTGGGCGGTGGACACCTTCGGCCGCACGTTCTGCGTCACGTCCTCCATGGAGGACGCGGTGGTCGCCCACCTGGCCTCGCGCGTGCTCAAGGGCGTGGACGTCGTCTTCCTCGACACCGGCTACCACTTCCCGGAGACCCTCGGCACCCGGGACGCCGTCGAGACCGTGATGGACGTCAGCGTCATCACGCTCACCCCGAGGCAGACGGTCGCCGAGCAGGATACGGAATACGGCCCCCGCCTACACGACCGCGATCCCGACCTGTGCTGCCGGCTGCGCAAGGTGCAGCCCCTGGAAGAGGGACTGAAGGGCTACCGGGCGTGGGCGACGGGCCTACGGCGCGACGAGTCCCCGACCCGGGCGAACACCCCGGTGGTCGGTTGGGACGAGAAGCGGCAGAAGGTCAAGGTCTCCCCGATCGCCCGCTGGACACAGGACGACGTGGACGCGTACATCGCCGAACACGGCGTGCTCACCAATCCGTTGCTGATGGACGGCTATGCCTCCGTCGGCTGCGCCCCGTGCACCCGCAGGGTCCTGGAGGGCGAGGACGCGCGCGCCGGCCGCTGGGCGGGCCGCGCCAAGACCGAGTGCGGACTGCACGGATGACGAACGATCAGATTCAGGAGAACCACGTGACGACCGGAGCCACCGTCTGGCTCACGGGTCTGCCGAGCGCGGGCAAGACCACCATCGCCTACGAGCTGGCGGACCGGCTACGCGCAGGCGGCCAGCGTGTCGAGGTGCTCGACGGCGACGAGATCCGCGCATTCATCTCGGCGGGCCTCGGCTTCAGCCGTGCGGACCGGCACACCAACGTGCAGCGCATCGGTTTCGTCGCCGAGCTGCTCGCCCGCAACGGCGTCAAAGCCCTGGTGCCGGTGATCGCGCCCTACGCCGACAGCCGGGAGGCGGTGCGGGAACGACACGAGAAGAACCGGACCCCGTACCTGGAGATCCATGTGGCGACCCCGGTCGAGGTGTGCAGCGAACGCGATGTGAAGGGCCTGTACGCCAAGCAGGCCGCGGGTGAGCTGACCGGGCTGACCGGGGTCGACGACCCGTACCAGGAGCCGGAGGCACCCGATCTGCGGATCGAGTCGCAACACCAGACGGTTCAGGAGTCCGCCGCGTCCGTGTACGCACTGCTCAGCGAGAGGGGACTGGCATGACGACCGTCGCCAAGGCCGAGGAGGGTACGGGCAGCCCGTACGCCCTCTCGCACCTGGACGCCCTGGAGTCGGAGGCGGTGCACATCTTCCGCGAGGTGGCGGGCGAGTTCGAGAACCCGGTGATCTTGTTCTCCGGCGGCAAGGACTCCATCCTCATGCTGCACCTGGCACTGAAGGCCTTCGCCCCGGCCGCGGTGCCATTTTCCCTCCTCCATGTGGACACGGGACACAACTTCCCTGAGGTGCTCCAGTACCGTGATCGCGTGGTGGCCGCTCATGGGCTACGCCTCCATGTGGCCTCCGTCCAGGACTACATCGACCGTGGTGTACTCAAGGAACGCCCCGACGGCACACGCAACCCGCTGCAGACCCTCCCCTTGACCGAGAAGATCCAGAGCGAGAGGTTCGACGCCGTCTTCGGTGGTGGTCGCCGTGACGAGGAGAAGGCCCGCGCCAAAGAACGTGTCTTCTCCCTCCGTGACGAGTTCTCCCAGTGGGACCCGCGCCGCCAGCGCCCCGAGCTCTGGAACCTCTACAACGGCCGCCACGCCCCCGGCGAACACGTCCGTGTCTTCCCGCTGTCCAACTGGACCGAGCTGGACGTCTGGCAGTACATCGCCCGCGAGGGCATCGAGCTGCCGGAGATCTACTTCGCGCACGAGCGAGAGGTGTTCCGGCGGAGCGGCATGTGGCTGACCGCCGGCGAGTGGGGCGGTGCGAAGGACGGCGAGAGGGTCGAGAAGCGCCAGGTGCGCTACCGCACGGTCGGTGACATGTCCTGCACCGGCGCCGTCGACTCCGACGCGACCACGCTGGACGCGGTGATCGCCGAGATCGCCGCCTCCCGGCTCACCGAACGCGGTGCGACCCGGGCCGACGACAAGCTCTCCGAGGCCGCGATGGAAGACCGCAAGCGCGAAGGGTACTTCTAGCCATGAGCACGAACACGACCGAGGCGCTCCCGGCCACCACCCTGCTGCGGTTCGCCACCGCCGGCTCCGTCGACGACGGCAAGTCCACCCTCGTCGGGCGGTTGCTGCACGACTCCAAGTCGGTCCTCGCCGACCAGCTGGAGGCCGTGGAGCGGGCTTCGGCCAGCCGCGGGCAGGACGCCCCCGACCTCGCTCTCCTCACCGACGGCCTGCGCGCCGAACGGGAGCAGGGCATCACCATCGACGTCGCCTACCGCTACTTCGCCACCCCTCGCCGCCGGTTCATCCTCGCCGACACGCCCGGCCACGTGCAGTACACCCGGAACATGGTCACCGGCGCCTCGACCGCCGAGCTGACGGTGGTCCTGGTCGACGCCCGCAACGGCGTGGTCGAGCAGACCCGCCGGCACGCGGCCATCGCCGCCCTGCTGCGCGTCCCACACGTCGTCCTCGCCGTGAACAAGATGGACCTCGCCGGGTACGGGGAGAAGGTCTTCGCCGCGATCGCCGAGGAGTTCACGGCGTACGCCACCGAGCTGGGCGTCCCCGAGGTCACCGCCATCCCGATTTCGGCACTCGCCGGTGACAACGTCGTGGAGCCGTCGGCGAACATGGACTGGTACGGCGGCCCCACCGTCCTGGAACATCTGGAGACCGTACCGGTCAGCCACGACCTGGCGCACTGCCACGCGCGGCTGCCCGTGCAGTACGTGATCCGTCCGCAGACCGCCGAGCACCCGGACTACCGGGGCTACGCCGGCCAGATCGCGGCCGGTTCCTTCCGGGTCGGCGAGGAGGTCACCGTGCTGCCGTCCGGCCGGACCACGAGGATCTCCGGCATCGATGTGCTGGGCGACCCGGTCGACGTGGCCTGGACGACGCAGTCGGTGACGCTTCTGCTGCAGGACGACATCGACGTCTCGCGCGGCGATCTGATCGTGCCGACGAAGGACGCTCCGGCCACCACGCAGGATGTGGAGGCCACCGTCTGCCATGTCGCCGACGCGCCGCTGACCGTCGGTCACCGGGTGCTGCTCAAGCACGGCACCCGCACGGTCAAGGCGATCGTGAAGGACATCCCGTCCCGGCTCACGCTCAACGACCTGTCCCTGCACCCGCACCCGGGACAGCTGGCCGCCAATGACATCGGCCGGGTGAAGATCCGCACCGCCGAGCCGCTGCCGGTCGACTCCTACGCCGACTCACGCCGCACCGGCTCCTTCATCCTGATCGACCCGAGCGACGGCACCACGCTCACCGCGGGCATGGTCGGCGAGTCGTTCGCATCCCCCGATCCGGTCAAGGACCAGCCGGAAGAAGACGGTTGGGACTTCTGAGGATGGAATCGACCGTTTTCCGGACCGCCTTCGGAGACGGGGGTGGCCGGACCGTACGGGGATACCCCCGGGCGAGGTCCGGAGGAGGTGTTCTCGGCAGCGGCCAGGGCGGAGTGGCGCGATGTGCGCGGTGACTCGCCCGCGATGCCTGCGCACCAGGCATCGCCGCCTCCGCAGCCGAAGTCCTGCCGACCACCTCCCGGCCACGACCTGACAGTCCGTGAGAGCCGGGCCAACGAGAGGAAACCCTCCCGTGCCTGCCAACCGTCCCGCCCTGCTCCGCCGCGCCGTGGCCGTGGCCGCCGTTCTCCCCCTGCTCGCCCTGGCCGCCTGCGGCTACGGGTCCCAGGCAGGGGCGGACGACACCACGAAGATCGTCGCCGGGGCCCAGAAGGTCGACGGACTCGGCTCCGTGCGGATCGGGTACCTCGGGAACCTGACGCACGCGACCGCGCTGGTGGGCAGGCGGACAGGCTTCTTCCAGAAGGAACTCGGCGGGACCCGGGCCTCGTACGCGGTCTTCGGCGCCGGCCCGTCCGAGATCGAGGCCCTCAATTCAGGCTCCATCGACATCGGCTGGATCGGCCCGTCCCCAGCGATCAACGGCTACATCAGGTCCGGCGGAAGGAACCTGAAGATCATCGGCGGTTCGGCGTCCGGCGGTGTCAAGCTGGTCGTCGACCCGGAGAAGATCACCTCCCTGGAAGAGGTCAGGGGCAAGCGGATCGCCACACCCCAGCTGGGCAACACCCAGGACGTGGCGTTCCTCGACTGGGCCGCGGGGCAGGGCTGGAAGGTCGACGCGCTGAGCGGGCGGGGTGACGTCACGGTTGTCCGCAGCGACGACAAGGTGACCCCGGACGCGTTCCGGGCAGGGTCCGTCGACGGTGCCTGGGTCCCGGAACCGACGGCTTCCAGGCTGGTCGCCGAGGGCGGCAGAGTGCTGCTGGACGAGTCAGCGCTGTGGCCGGACAAGAGGTTCGTGACCACGAACATCGTCGTGTCGCAGCGGTTCCTCCGTGCCCACCCCAAGGCCGTCGAGGCGGTGTTGAAGGCCTCCGTCAAGACCAACGCGTGGATCAACGCCAACCCGGACGAGGCGAAGGCTGCGGCCAACCGGCAGCTCGGCATCGACACAGGCAAGGAGTTGCCCGCGAACGTCCTGGATCCGGCGTGGCAGTCCATCCGGATCACCGACGACCCGCTGGCCGCCACCCTCGCCACCGAGGCGGAGCACGCGGTCGAGGCCGGTCTGCTCCACCAACCGGACCTCAAGGGGATCTGCGACCTGACCATGCTCAACAAGGTCCTCAGGGCCGCCGGCTCGCGACCGGTCGACGCCGCCGGTCTCGACGCCGGCTGACACAAGTCCCCGATGAATGCACAGGAGGTGACGACCATGGCCACGACCCTTGCCAAGGCCGGCCAGGCGGTCGAGTACGCCGCACGGCTTGAGCACGTCTCGAAGTCCTTTCCGGGCCCGAACGGGCAGCAGCTCGTCCTGGACGACATCAACCTCGATGTCGCACCCGGCGAGTTCGTCACCCTTCTGGGGGCCTCGGGCTGCGGCAAGTCCACGCTGCTGAATCTGGTGGCCGGCCTCGACCGGCCGAGCTCCGGCTCCATCACGACGGACGGCCGTCCGGCCCTGATGTTCCAGGAACACGCCCTCTTCCCGTGGCTGACCGCGGGCAAGAACATCGAACTCGCCCTGAAGCTGCGAGGAGTTCCCAAACCCCTACGGCACGGCAGGGCCGAGGAGTTGCTCGCGCTCGTCCGGCTGAAGGGAGCCTACGGCAAGCGGGTGCACGAGCTGTCGGGCGGCATGCGGCAGCGTGTGGCCATGGCCCGCGCACTGGCGCAGGAGAGCAACCTGTTGCTGATGGACGAACCGTTCGCGGCGCTGGACGCCATCACCCGGGACGTGCTGCACGACGAACTGACCCGCATCTGGGCGGAGACCGGGCTGTCCGTGCTGTTCGTGACGCACAACGTGCGTGAGGCGGTGCGGCTCGCCCAGCGGGTCGTGCTGCTGTCCTCCCGTCCGGGCCGCCTGGCCCGCGAATGGGCCGTCGGCATTCCGCAGCCGCGCCGTATCGAGGATGCGCCGGTGGCGGAACTGTCGCTGGAGATCACCGAAGTCCTGCGTGGGGAGATCCGCCGCCATGGCCAGCACTGAGACGACGACCGCCCCGGACGCGGAGAGCATCGAGGCGGGCCTCGACGCACTGGAGACCACGCAGTCCGTCCGTACGCCGTTGCACCGGACGATCACCGGCAAGATCGTCCCGCCGGTCACCGCCATCGTGGTGGTGCTGGCGCTCTGGCAAGGACTGATCTCCTTCAGGATCGTCGAGGACCCCACCCGACTGCCCACGCCCGCCGCCGTCTGGCAAGCGTTCCGGCACGACTGGCTGCACGGCACGCTGCTCGGCTACATCTGGACCAGCGTCTCGCGTGGCCTCCTCGGCTTCGGCCTCGCGCTGCTCATCGGCACCCCACTGGGGCTGCTGGTGGCGCGGATGAAGTTCGTGCGCGCGGCCATCGGCCCGATCCTGTCCGGGCTGCAGTCCCTGCCGTCGGTGGCGTGGGTGCCGCCGGCCGTGATCTGGCTGGGCCTGAACAACACGATGATGTATGCGGTGATCCTGCTCGGCGCCGTGCCCTCCATCGCCAACGGCCTGGTGTCCGGCGTCGACCAGGTACCGCCGCTGTTCCTGCGCGCGGGCCGCACCATGGGCGCGACCGGACTGAAGGGCACCTGGCACGTGACCCTGCCGGCCGCGCTGCCCGGCTATGTGGCCGGGATGAAACAGGGCTGGGCATTTTCCTGGCGCTCGCTGATGGCCGCGGAGATCATCGCCAGCTTCCCCGACCTGGGCGTGGGCCTCGGCCAACTCCTGCAGAACGCCCGCACCGCCAGCGACATGGCCATGGTGTTCGAGGCCATCCTGTTGATCCTGTGCGTCGGCATCGCCATCGACCTACTGGTCTTCAGCCCGCTGGAGCGGTGGGTGCTGCGCAGCCGCGGCTTGCTGGTGAGGCGCTGACATGCGGTCCCCGGTGCTCTTCGTCATCGCCCACGGCAGCCGTGACCCGCGGCACGCCGCTACCGTGCACGCCCTCGTGCAGCAGGTCCGGTCGCTGCGGCCGGGACTGCGCGTGGCGACCGGCTTCCTGGACTTCAACCTCCCCTCGGTGCGGGGTGTGCTGGAGTCATTGGACGCCGAGGGTGTACGCGATGTGGTGGCGCTACCGCTGCTGCTCACCCGTGCCTTCCACGCCAAGACCGACGTCCCCGCCGTGCTGCGGGAGGCGCCCGCGCGGCTGCGGATCCGGCAGGCCGACGTCCTCGGCCCCTCCCCCCTGCTGCTGTCGGCGCTGGAACGACGCCTGTACGAGGCGGGGTTGTCGCCCGCCGACAAGTCCTCGACCGGGGTCGTGCTGGCCTCGGCGGGGTCCACCGACCCGGAGGCGAGCGCAGCGATCGCCGACATCGCGCGGGAGTGGTGGCACACCGGTTGGTGCGCCGTGCGGCCTGCGTTCGCCTCCGCTTCCCTTCCCCGCACGGAAGAAGCCGTGCGGGAACTGCGCGCCCTCGGCTGCAGCCGGGTCGCCGTGGCGCCGTACGTCCTGGCCCCGGGCTTCCTGCCGGACCGGATCGCACGGGGTGCGGCCGGGGCCGACGTGCTGGCGGACGTGCTGGGGCCTGCGCCGGAGGTGGCGCAGGTGCTCCTGGAACGCTACGACGCCGCACGCCGCCCGGCCCTCGCGGCGTTGGGGGCCTGACTCCGGCGGGCCGGGGCCCGTGCACCCGGGGACCGGTCGCTGGCGCCTGGGCCCGCCCCTGCCGGAACCGGGCCTGCCGCCGGACTGGCTGGTGTGCCGTTGCCGGGTGGCTCGGCCCGGGGCTGGAAGACGCTGCCGTGTTACGGGCGGTCGTGCGGACCGGATGGGCCAGAGCCCCGTGCCGGACGGGAACTGCTTCTCACAGCCCGAGCGCCTGCATCAGGTGCTGGGTGAAGGTGAGGCTGCCGGTGCCAGCCGCGGCGCCGATACTGATGGCCTCCAACGCGGAACGGATCCGGCCGCGGTTGGGCGGTAGTCCGTCCTCGGCGGACTGCGCCAACTCTGCCTCGATGACCTCGCCGTGGTGGACGAGCCCCGGATACTCGGTGTGCAGCGTCTCGGTGAGCCGGTCGGCGACGTTCATCAGGGTCGCCAGGTCCAGTGCGTAGTGATTGATCTCCGTGGGGCCGCCGAAACCGGTAGTGGCACCGGTGCTTCCGAAGTTGTACGTACTCATGTGTGTCCTCACTTCTGGTCCTGGAGACCGGCTCGGGTCCCCAGGAGCCGTCGGGGTCTGGGGACTGCGGGTCCGATGCCGGCGGACCGGTGCCCGTGGGCCCCGGTCCGCCCTGGTGTCCCGGTGCACCGTGGGATCCGGGCCCCGGCTGCCTGGCCACGGCGGCCGGGTCCCGCGTGCCGAGGATGCTGGGACGGCTGACGTTGGCGATGTCGCGGGTCCGCGTGTCGATGGCCGATAAGACCTTGCCGTACCTCCCGGCGGGGGAAGCCTCCGGCACCGCGTCACGGGTACGGCACGTGTCGCGGCAGGTACGGGAGCAGCTCGGCACGGGGGCGACGAGTGGGCTGAAAATCGCCACCCGTCCGAGTGACCGGTGTTCGTTGACCACCCCCCGGCTCCGGCGGCGTGAACAAGCGGAACGGCCGCCCGGAGGACGGCGATGCCACGGCCGGAGGATGTGCGGCACCGGACGACTGGGTGCGTGCGCGGGGCGATTGGGCGGGGGCGGCTGCCGGATGGCAGCGCGAGAGGGCCCGGACGGGGTGTCACGCCGCTCTTGAGGGCCTGCGGCAATGACGGTGATGACCTGCCCGTCATTTCCATCTGTCCCCTCTCCGGCCGTTCCGCGCACTTCACCCTAGGGACGACCGGCGGGTTTGTCGCGAGCTTCGGCGAGCGGGGCCATCGGGGCCCGGATACGTGGTAACGACCGGCGCCGCGGTCCGGCGCTCCCCTGTGACGTCGGACCGCGGCGGCTTTTCAGTTCTGCGCCGGTCACTGCTCTTGTGTCACACGCGAGGTGATGCCGACCTGCTGAAGGGGCGTTTATCGGCCAACTCCTCCGGTCAATCGAAACGGAGGGCACCGGTGCGCGTGCGCTTCAGTTCGAAGAGGTCGGGATGCCCGGCCAACACCCGGAAACTGTCGAAAAGTTCGGCCGCCCGGTCGCCGCGCGGTACGGCACGCAACACGGGCCCGAACCACACCGTGCCGTCGATGTGCAGGGTGGGAGTACCGACGTAGCCGTCCGACGCGGGCTCGGCGCCGGCCTCGTGGCTGCGGCGCACCGCGTCGTCGTAGGACGAGTCGTGGGCGGCGGCCGACAGGTCCGCCGAAAGCCCGAGTTCGACCAGTGACTCGGCGATCACCAGGTCGAAGTCCTTGATCCCCCGCTCGTGGATGCGGATGCCGAACGCGGTGTACAGCTCACGCAGCACCTGCTCGCCGTGTCGCTCGGCGGCGGCCACGGCGACCCGCACCGGCCCGATCGACCGGTCCACCAAGTCCCGGTACCACTCGGGTAGTTCGTTGCCGATGTTGTGCAAGTACAGGCTCATCGCGCGGAACCGGAGGTCGAGCGGCCGCAGTCGCTCGACCTCCAGGAGCCAGCGGGAAGTGATCCAGGCGAAGGGGCAGGCCGGGTCGAAGAAGAAGTCAATCCGGATCGGGGCGGGCGTGCGAGCAGGGGCGGCTTCGACGTCGAAGACCGGGGCGACATGGGTGTCGCTGGTGGTGGGAACGGTGTCGCTATGCGTCATGGCAGCAACGCTAGCCCGTGAATGGCACACTGTCCCGCCCCCATCGCTCCCCCTTCTCCTGATCCATTCAACAGAGGAACCACCGTCCCGCGGCACGCCGTGCAGTGGACCAGGGTGACCTTGTCGCCGCGGGCTTCCTGAGCTCCGCCGCCCTCGCCTACCCGATTCCCGCGGCGTCGAGCACGGCTTCACCGCCAGGACGAGGCCGTCGCCGGGGCGCAGTTCGCCAAGCGGACGGGCCCGTCCACGGCGGGCGCTGATGCGTCCGTCACTTTCCGGCACCCTCCGACTTCCGTTCGGTGAGCCCGGGGCGTCCGAACGACTGCGGCGCATCACCGACCTGCGGACCGTCATGCTCCCGGTGCCGTCAACTCGACCAGTTTGACTACGGTGTTCCAATTCCGGCTGGTGGCGATCACTCCCGTGGTGTTCGGGCGGCGGGACAGGGCTTGGGCCAGCTTGGAGCGGCCCAGGCCGTGTGGCGCGTACAGGTACAGACAGCGGTCGCCGAGCCGGAACTCCTCGGGGAGGTAGGCGGCGGAGTCGAACTCCGCGAAGCGGTCCGGGGCGACGGGTGCAGAGAAGTAGGTGACGTGCAGTTGCCTGGCCTGCAGGTCGGCGGCCGGAAAGGGGCAGGCCTCGGCAACCGCCTTCAGATAGGCGTGGTCGCGCACGATCACATCGACACCGAAGCCGAAGCGTCCTTCGATGGCCCGGGACAGCTCCGCCGCCAAGGACGGTGCGTCACCCCGCTCGGTGGTGAACACGGCCTGTCCGCTCTGCAGATGGGTGCGTACGCCCGTATGGCCGAGGCCGGTCATGAGCGTGCGCAGCTCGGCCATGGGCAGCTTCCTGGAGCCGCCCACGTTGATTCCGCGCAGCAGCGCCGCATAGGTCGTCATCCGGCCACGATAGAGCGGCCGTCGTGCCCCGTGGGGGTGGGCACGACGGCCACGGTTCCGGCGTGCGCCGGTTGCGCGAAACTCTGGCTGATCGACGGGGTGCGGATCAACTCCTCCACACAGCTGTGATTTGTTCAACAAAGTTTCGTAATCACAAAGTGGATCTCTGCCGGCGGATCGGACACAGACCGGACGGGAAACGGGGCATGGGGCACGGGGCACGGATCCCCGAGACCCACCCCCGAGAACAGTCGATAGGTGTAGGGGGCCACCCTCCTCCTCGGTGGGGAGAGGCCGCGTGCGCACTTCACCGGGCAGCACGACGAGACCTCCCCATCCGGCCCCTACCGTCGATGCGGAGCAAGCGCAAGCGTGGCGGTGGGAATCCGTCACCGCATACGAGGGGGAAAGCCCGTCATGGGGAACACAGAGGTGCGGGTGCGTGGGCTGGCCGCCCGCGCCGGCGGCTGGAGCGCCCAGCACCGTTGGGCGGCCGTCGGCATATGGGTGCTATTCGTCGTTCTGGCGACGGGACTCGGCTCGGCGGCGGGCCGGATCGATGTGGACCAGAGCAACCAGCTCAAGGGGGAGACGCACACCGCGGCACAGATCATCGACGACGCGGGGATCAAGCAACCGGCCGGCGAGACCGTCCTGGTCCAGTCTGAGGACAGCGACGTCAAGGCCACGAGCGGTGAGTTCCGCGCCGCCGTCGCCGATGTCGTCAAGGCCGTCGGCGGCACTGGGAAGGCCATGAACGTGGCCTCACCGTATGACACGCACACCATCTCCCGGGACGGTCGCAGCGCGCTGGTGCAGTTCGATCTGCGTGGCGACGCCAAGACGACCTCCGACCGGATCGAGCCGGTGCTCAACGCCGTCGCCGGGGTGCAGAAGGACCATCAGGGCTCGCTGCGGATCGAGGAGATCGGCGGGGCGAGCATGCAGAAGCAGTACCAGGACGCCTTCGGTGACGACTTCCAGAAGGCCGAGTACTCGGCGGTTCCGGTCGCCCTGGGCATCCTGCTCATCGCGTTCGGCGCGCTGGTGGCCGCACTACTGCCGGTGGCCCTCGCGGTCACCGCGATCATGGCGACGATGGGCCTGATGGGGCTGATCAGTCATCTGCAGCCGATGAGCGACACCGCCAACTCCGTCATGCTGCTGGTCGGCATGGCCGTCGGGGTCGACTACTGCCTGTTCTACCTGCGCCGGGAGCGGGAGGAACGGGACAAGGGGCAGGACGCGGGAACCGCCCTGCGGATCGCCGCGGCGACCAGCGGCCGGGCGGTCATCGTCTCCGGTGTCACGGTGTGTGTGGCCATGGCGGGCATGCTGTTCACCGGGCTCGCCGAGTTCGAGGCGATGGGCCTCGCCTCGCTGATCGTGGTGGCGGTCGCCATGATCGGGTCGGTGACGGTGCTGCCCGCGCTGCTGTCGCTGCTCGGTGAGCGGGTCGAGAAGGGGCGCATCCCGTTCCTGGGCCGCCGGCGTCAGCAGCACGGCGCGCGCGAGGGCAGCCGGTTCTGGACTGCGGTGCTGCGCGGTGTGCTGGCCCGTCCGCTGATCTCGGTCGTGGTTGCGGCCGGTGCACTACTGGCAGTCGCCGCGCCCGCGCTGGGCATGAAGACCCAGCAGCTCACCCTGGACCAGGAGTTCGGGAAGTCGCTGCCCCTGGTGCAGACCTACGACCGTATCAACGAGGCCTTCCCCGGCGGCAGTCAGCCGGCCCAGGTCGTCGTCAAGGCCAGTGACATCGGTGCACCCGGCGTACGGCAAGCGCTGGCCGACTTCAAGGAGCAGGCGATCGCCTCCGGCGCCTCACGCGGCCCGATCGAGATCAAGCTGCACGATGCACAGAACGTGGCCCTGATCTCGGTGCCGCTGGTCGGCGGTTCCGACCTGGACAAAGCGGTCAGAAGTCTGGACAAGCTGCGGAACGAGGTCCGGCCCGCCACGCTCGGCAAGGTCGACGGCCTCCAAGCGCCGATCACCGGACAGGTCGCGGGCAACCACGACTTCAACGACCAGTTGCTCGGCTCCGTGGTCCCGGTCTTCGCGTTCGTGGTCGTCTTCGCCTTCCTCCTGATGCTGCTGTCGTTCCGCTCGCTGACCGTGGCGCTCACTTCGATCATGCTCAATCTGCTGTCGGTGGCCGCTGCGTACGGCATCCTGGTCGCCGTCTTCCAGCACGGCTGGGGTGCCTCCCTGGTGGGCGCGGAGGGGGTCGGCGCGATCGTGACCTGGCTGCCGCTGTTCCTCTTCGTGATCCTGTTCGGACTGTCCATGGATTACCACGTGTTCGTGGTCTCCCGGATCCGCGAAGCCCGGATGCGCGGCCGCAACACGAAGGATGCGATCCGGCACGGTGTGGTCACCACGGCCGGGGTCGTCACCAGCGCCGCGGTCATCATGGTCGCTGTGTTCGCGATCTTCGGCACGCTGTCCATGCAGTCCATGAAGCAGATGGGCGTGGGCCTGGCCGCCGCGGTGCTCATCGACGCGACGGTGATCCGCGGGGTTCTGCTGCCGGCGGTGATGGCGCTGCTCGGTGAGCGCAACTGGTACCTGCCGAAGTGGTTGCGCTGGCTGCCGGACCTCACCCACGACGAGGGGCCCGAGGCGGTCGCGCAGTCCGTGCACGGGGAGGGTGAGCGGCTCACCGTCTGATCCCGTCCGGCCCCCAGGGCCCGTTGTCTCCCTGAGGGAACCAACGGGCCCTGTCCGGTGCGCGGGCCGTTCCGGCAGGCGGCTCGGGACCGCGCAGCCGGGTTCCGGCCGCCTGCCGAAGGCTCCGGGCGACTGCACGGCGCGTGGGCCTCGGGTCCGACGCCCTGGACGAACTCGCTCGACGGCCAGCCGCCCTGAGCCGGATGCTGCCCGGCGCACCCGTCGCGGGACCGGAAACGCCGGCTGGCCTGCGAAACTGGCTGGGGCGGTCCGCGCTGCACTCACGCCCCGGCTCCGCGGACGGCGCCGTGAGACAGCACAGGAAGCGGATACGGGAAGACGGCACGGAGGCACGGTGATGGACGAGACACGGGCACGTCACGTACTGGCAGCGGTGGAAGTGCTGCCGAGCCCGGCCCGGGACGCTCGGCTCCTCGCGCTCGGCGAGAACGCCGTGTTCGCCGCCGGTGACCTGGTGGTGAAGGTGGGCCGTGACGCCGGTCTGCTGGAGCGCGCCCGGCGGGAACTGGACATCGCCGGCTGGCTTGCCGAGGCGGGCGTGCCGGCGGTGCGGGCGGCCGAACCGGCGCCGAGGCTGGTGGAGGGGCATCCGGTGACCGTGTGGCACCGGATACCGGATCCCGTCCGGCCCGCCGAGTCGAGGGACCTGGCCGAACTCCTGCTTCTCGTGCACGCGCTTCCTCCTGCTCCCTTCGCGCTGCCGCCCCGTACACTGCTGGGCGACGTGGAGCGCTGGCTGCGGCTTGCGGGCGACGCGATCGCGCCGTCGGACGCGGCGTACCTCCGTGCACGCCGGGACGGTTTCGCGGCGGCCGTGGCCGAACTGACACCGCATCTGGCACCGGGTTCGATCCATGGCGACGCTCTGCCCCGCAATGTGCACGTCGGGCCGGACGGACCCGTCCTGGTCGACCTTGAGACCTTCTCTGTCGACCTGCGTGAGCACGACCTGGTGGTCATGACCCTGGCCCGCGACCGGTACGGGCTGCCGGCCGAGGCCTACGACTCGTTCACCAAGGCCTACGGATGGGACGTGCGGGAGTGGGAGGGCTGTTCGGTGCTGCGGGGCGCCCGGGAGACGGCCAGCTGCGCATGGGTGGCGCAACACGCGCCGTCCCGTCCGAAGGCGCTGGCCGAGTTCCGCCGACGGGTGGCGTCCTTGCGGGCCGGGGACAAGGCGGTGCGGTGGTGTCCGTTCTGAGCGCCGCCACCGACCGGGAGGCGTTCTGTCAGAGCAGCCTTGAGATGCATTCATCCCCGGCGTGAACGCCGGGGCCTTCTGCAAGGGTCCCGGTAACCACGCAGGGCCTCGGTGCCTCCTGCCCGGCCCGGTTGCCGAGCGACCGGTTCCGGCACGCGATGTCCGTACGGGCTGGCCCCTGCGGGCTACCGACTCCGCGGGATGACCGGCCAGGCTGCCTCGACGATCGCCGCCGGATTCGTGGTCCGCCGCAGGTACGCCTGCAAAGAGACCGACTGCACAGCTGCCGCGCGCACTTGGAGGTCATGTAGGCGTGCCAGGGACATCGCCCCGACGCACTGGTGCTGCTCGCCCATGCGTCGCACCACGCGGGCGGCGGCCACGGCGTCCGCTCTGGCGTCGTGCGCGTCTTCGAGTGACACACCGTAGTGTGCGCACAGCGCGTGCAGGGCGCGCTTGCCCTTCCGGTACGGGTCGACGTGCTTGTCGATCACCAGGGGATCGATGACGGGCGAAGGTTCGACGCCCAGTCGCTCACTGATCGACTTCAGTCGGTACCGTCGGCACTCGCGGTCCAGCAGTGAGAGGTCGTAGCGCGCGTTCATCACGACCAGAGGCGTGCCCGAGTGCAGGACCCCCACGACGGCCTGGGTGATCTCGTCGATCGCGGACGAGGCCGGGACGCCGTGCCGGCGGGCGTGGTCCGTGGAGATACCGTGTATCGCCGAGGCTTGCTCGGGTATCACCACCCCGGGATCGAGCAGCCAGGTCCGTTCCGCCGAAACGGCCCCGTCCGGCTCCAGTCGCACGACTGCGGCGGTGACGATGCGATCGGACTCCACGTCCGTGCCCGTGGTCTCCAGGTCGAAGGCCGCCAAGGGCCCGTTGATCCAGCTCATCAGGCGGCACCCGCCCCGGCGTGCGCTGGTATCCCACACGCTGTGGTCGGACGGGACGCAGCGGTCGAGGTGCACGGACGGCGTTCCGTTGTGGTGCGGGCGACGACCGCAGCCCCCGCCCGCCATCGGGACGCCGGGACGTCCGTGGTGGCATCAGCGGGCCGGTACCCGGCCACCGGGCGTGCGCTGCCGACGCCGTGCGCCGCGACCGCGTCAGCCGGGCTCATTCCCGGAGCGGCCGAGCTCGGTTGCGGACCGGACAGCGGTTCCCGGTGCCCCGCCGGTTCACCGGCTCCGGCCCTGGTCGCGTCGCCCGTGGCCTTGCGCGACTCGCGCGGATCTGTCCCGGTCCCCTCCAGGCCGAAGCCGTTCAGCCGTCGCTGGTGCCAGCCCATGGCGGTCCCCCTTCTCGGTGGTGCTTTCCCCCAGTTGCCACCACCATCGCACGCGACACTGACAATCCGAAGGTCGCGTTCCGCTTACGCTCAACCGCCGGTTCAGGACACGGGGCGTGAATCCGCCCAAGCCAGTTCGAATTCCTCTCGGTACGCAGGGAAGAGTCCCGCTTCGCCCACATCGTTCGAGGTGACCAGTCGACTGCCGTTGCGCAGCACCAGCACCGGTGACTCCATGCCCCGGGCCCCGCGCAGATACGACTGCACCACGGCGATGCCATCGGAACCGTCACCGTCCACCATGTAGGCGCTGCAGCGGGGCGTTTCGTCGTACACCTGGATCTCGAAGGCGCCCGGATCGTGCAGCTTGGACCGCACCCGACGCATATGCAGGATGTTCATCTCGACGGAGCGACTCAGTTCGCCCCGTTTCATCCCGAGTTCGCGCTCACGGCGCTTGACTGCGCTGGAGGCCGGGTTGAGGAAGAGCAGCCGCACCCGACACCCCGATTCGGCGAGCCGGACCAGGCGGCGTCCGGAAAAGTTCTGCACCAGCAGGTTGAGGCCGATGCCGATGGCGTCGAGGCGGCGGGCGCCGCCGAAGATATCCTCGGCCGGGAACCGGCGCAGCAGCCGCACCCGGTCGGGGTGGACGGCGACGACGTCGGCGTACCGGTCACCGACCAGGTCCTCGACCGCATCGACGGGCAGCCTGCGTGCGGAGGGCACGTCACCCCCGGCACCGAGCATCTCCAACAGGCGCGCCGAGGCACGCTCCGCCTGGCTCAGCACCGCCTCGGACAGGGCCCGGTTGCGGGAGACGACATTGCGGGCCACCTCCAACTCGTCCAGGGCGAGTTCGAGGTCCCGGCGCTCGTCGAAGTACGGCTCGAAGCAGGGCCAGTGCTGCACCACCAGCTCACGCAGCTGGGGCAGAGTGAGGAAGCTGAGCACATTGTCGTCGGCCGGATCGAGCAAGTAGCCCTTGCGGCGGCTCACTTCGCGGACGGCTACGGCGCGCTGCACCCACTCCTGTCCGGCCGGGCCTGCCGCGGCCACCACCCATTCGTCGCCGTGGACGGGTTCGTAGACGGGCCGCAGCACGGCGGCCACGACCGCACGGAACCGCTGTTCGACGAGGTTCAGCCAGATGTAGGCACGGCCGGCCCGCTGAGCGCGGGTGCGCACCTCGCGCCAGGCGTCGGCACCCCAGTCCAGCTCCGGCCCGATGGACCCCGCGTCCATCGGCCGGGCCAGGGACACCGCGCCGGGCGGGACGTCTGCGGAGTTCCCTTCGTTCCCCTCGTCACCAGGGGGCAGCTCCAGCCCTCCCGAGCCCACCCGTGCACCGCCTTCCGCCCCCTGGGCCTTCCCCGTCTCAACGATCAAGGAAGGGTACTCCGGGAGCGGTCGGCGGTGCAGCCGGATGGACAGGTCGGTTTTCCGGCTGCTTTTCTCAACTAGGCAATTTTCAAAGCCCGTTCCTTGCGGCGGTATCGAGCGGAGTGAGCGGATTCATAGCGGTGGGTGTGACTCGGGCCGACGGCGTGGCCGCTCCCGGGCCTCGGCACGGGCCGCCACAGCCACCAGTAGACCCCGCACCGCCCCGGACGGGTCCCGCGCTGCGAGCGATGCGGCCGGACGGTCCGCATCCGGACCCTGCCCCACCGCAGGCGTCGGCGCCCTCGGTCCCTCCCGGCTCTTCCGCTCCGGCCGGGCGCGGCCGGATGGTCGCGGGTGGTCGCGTCGATCCCCACCGCCGCGACCACCCGCTTCGGCCATCGCCTCTCCCCCGTCGGCGGTGCGCCGTCGCGCGCACTTCTTCCCCCTGCTCCCCGCCCGTGCCGGGAGTGAGTGTCCGCCCCACTGGTTCGGCAACCGGCGGTACGGAGGCCGCCGGCCGCACTGGTCGGTGGGTAAGAGGGACCTGGCCCAGGGGAGGTTCCACGAATTTCGGGGAGACTCGGAAGCCAACGCGACCCCAGGCGGGCAGTACACCTGGGAGAGTCGTATCCATGCAGGTCTGGCCTGGAGAGGCGTATCCGCTCGGCGCCACCTATGACGGCGCCGGAACCAACTTCGCGGTCTTCACGGAGGCCGCGGACCGAGTAGAGCTGTGTCTGCTGCACGACGACGGCTCGGAGACGGCGGTGGAACTTCGCGAGAGCGACGCGTTCGTGCGGCACGCGTACGTGCCCGGCGTGATGCCGGGGCAGCGGTACGGGTTCCGGGTGCACGGCCCGTACGACCCGGTGCGCGGGCAGCGCTGCAACTCGGCGAAGCTGTTGCTCGATCCGTACGCGAAGGCGATCAGTGGCACGATCCGGTGGGGCGAGGAGGTGTACGGCTACCACTTCGATGCACCCGACCGGCGCAACGACCTGGACTCGGCACCGCACGCCATGACCTCGGTGGTGATCAACCCGTACTTCGACTGGGGTGACGACCGTCCCCCGCGCACCGACTACCACCACACGGTGATCTACGAGGCCCATGTCAAGGGCCTCACCATGCTCCACCCCGGGCTCCCCGAGGAGTTGCGCGGCACCTACGCGGCGCTCGCCCACCCGGCAATCATCGAACACCTGACCAAGCTCGGGGTGACAGCCCTGGAATTGATGCCCGTACACCAGTTCGTGAACGACCATCGGCTGGTCGACATGGGACTGAGCAACTACTGGGGCTACAACACGATCGGCTTCTTCGCCCCCCACAACGCCTACACCTCCTGGGGCGACCGCGGCCAGCAGGTCCTGGAGTTCAAGTCGGCCGTCCGGGCACTGCACGAGGCCGGGATCGAGGTCATCCTGGACGTCGTCTACAACCACACCGCCGAGGGCAACCATCTGGGCCCGACGCTCTCCTTCAAGGGCATCGACAACGCGTCGTACTACCGGCTGACGGACGACCCCCGCTACTACATGGACACCACGGGCACGGGCAACTCCCTGCTCATGCGCTCCCCGCACGTACTCCAGCTGATCATGGATTCGCTGCGGTACTGGGTCACCGAGATGCACGTCGATGGTTTCCGTTTCGACCTCGCGGCGACGCTGGCCCGGCAGTTCCACGAGGTGGACCGGCTCTCGTCGTTCTTCGACCTGGTGCAGCAGGATCCGGTGGTCTCCCAGGTGAAGCTGATCGCCGAGCCCTGGGACGTGGGCGAGGGCGGCTACCAGGTGGGCAACTTCCCGCCGCTGTGGACCGAGTGGAACGGCAAGTACCGCGACACGGTTCGGGACCTGTGGCGGGGCGAGCCACGTGCCCTGGCCGAATTCGCCTCCCGGCTGACCGGCTCCTCGGACCTCTACCAGGACGACGGCCGCCGCCCGCTCGCCTCCATCAATTTCGTCACCTGCCACGACGGATTCACCCTGCACGACCTGGTGTCCTACGACCACAAGCACAACACGGCCAACGGCGAGGACGACCGGGACGGCGAGAATCACAACCGGTCCTGGAACTGCGGGGCGGAGGGTGAGACCGAAGACCCGGAGGTGCTGCGGTTGCGCGCCCGGCAGATGCGGAACTTCACCGCCACTTTGATGCTGTCCCAGGGCGTGCCGATGATCAGCCACGGCGATGAGTTCGCACGCACCCAGGGCGGCAACAACAACGCCTACTGCCAGGACAACGAGCTGGCGTGGCTGCACTGGTCCGAGGACGGCAGCGATCTGCTGGAGTTCACGCGCACGATGGTGTGGCTACGGCGCGATCACCCGGTCTTCCGCAGGCGCCGATTCCTCCACGGCCGCCCGGTGGAGGGCACCCACGACGAGCTGTCCGACATCGCCTGGTTCACCCCACAAGGCCGTGAGATGACCCAGCGGGACTGGGACTCGGCGCAGGCCTCCGCGCTGACGGTGTTCCTGAACGGCAACGCCATCTCCGAACCGGGCCCACGCGGGGAGCGGATCGCCGACGACTCGTTCCTGCTGCTGTTCAACGCATCCCCCGGCCCCCTGGACTTCCTGGTTCCGGCCGACCACGGCCGGCAGTGGCAGGTCGTGGTCGACACGGCCTGCCCGGAGGGCGTGCAGCCCGGAGCCGGTACGAAGGTCGCGGCGGGTGACCGGATCACCCTGCCGGACCGCAGCCTGACGGTGCTGCAGCGCCCTGCGTGACTCCGGCGTCCCGGCGACCCGGCGTGCTCCTCGCGCGGTGGGAACCCGTCCGCGACGAATTCGCCGCCGGGGAGCGCGGTGGGCACCGTCCGTACGCGGCTGTGGCGAACGCTGCCCGGGCGGTCCCGGTTGCACCACCAGGCGCGCCGGGCCGCCCAGGAGCACAGGGCCCCGGGGATGTACGGGCGTGCGGGCGGTGGCGGCACGCGCGGAGTCCGGACGGGCTCCACCCGGCGGACGGTGAATCACCCGTCCGGGTGACCGCACCACACTGCCAGACCGCGTGGTAGCCGTCGGCAGCCGTGCTGGGGACGGCAGGCGGCACAGCAGCCCCCAGCGGGCCGATCACCGCGCGTTGCGTGGTCCGGCCTGCCCCGGCTCTGCCTCCCGCTGCCCCGTCGAGCCCTCCCCAGCCATCCTCTCCTCCTTCGTACCTGCCCCCGGCGTGCGGGCTGCCGGTGTGCCGATCGCTCGACGCCGGGCGCGCGTACGTGGGTCCGTGCAGGGTCGGATGACACGAAAGCGGTCGGGGTGGGTACGTACGTTTCCATGACTTCTGCCCGTCCCGGACCGAGGGTGCCCACCGCCACCTACCGGCTGCAGCTCCAGCCCGCGTTCCCGTTCGCCGCCGCCGCGGCGGCCGTCCCCTACCTGGCGTCGCTCGGCATCTCGCATCTGCACCTGTCCCCCGTCCTGGAATCCGTCCCGGGCTCCACGCACGGCTACGACGTGGTGGACCACACGCGCGTGCGCGCGGAACTGGGCGGTGAGGAGGGTCTGCGCGCCCTGGCCCGGACCGCCCGGGAGCACGGATTGGGCCTGGTGGTGGACATCGTGCCCAACCACATGGCCATGGCTCCCCGGCACAACCGTGCGCTGCGTGAGGTGCTGCGTGAGGGACCCGGGTCGCCGTACGCCCGCTGGTTCGACATCGACTGGACGGCGCACGACGGACGGCTGCTGCTGCCGGTGCTCGGCGGCCCGCTGGGCTCTCAGCTGGAGCACCTCGTGGTCGACGGTGACGTGCTGCGCTACCACGACCAGGCCCTGCCGCTCCGCGCAGGCACCGAGGGCCTGCCGCTGCCGCGGCTGCTGGATGCGCAGTGGTACCGCTTGGGGTGGTGGCGGCTGGCCCGCACCGAGCTGAACTACCGGCGGTTCTTCAGCATCTCGGAGTTGATCGGGCTGCGCGTGGAGGAGCCGGAGGTGTTCGGCGCCACCCACACCAAGATCCTTCAGCTCCTGGACGAAGGCGTGGTCGACGGGCTACGGATCGACCACCCGGACGGGCTGACCGACCCCGACGGCTATCTCGCGCGCCTGCACGAGGCGACCGGTGGGTGCTGGACGGTCGTGGAGAAGATCCTCGCCGACGGTGAACATCTGCCGTCCTCCTGGCCAGTCGCCGGAACCACGGGCTACGACGCCCTGCGCCATGTCGACGGCCTGTTCACGGACCCGACGGGGGCGTACGAACTACTGGGCCGGTACCGGGCGTTCGCCGCTCCCCAGACGGACCGGGGCGGCAACTGGGAGGCCACGGTACGGCGGGCCGCCTACAAGGTGCTCACCCATGAACTGGCCGCCGAGACCGACCGGCTCACCCGGGTGGCCGTTCGGCTGTGCGCGGCCTCACCGGACCCCTCGCTGCGCGACCGGGCGCCCTGGGCACTGCGCACGGCGCTGGAGGAACTGCTGGTACGGCTCAGGGTCTACCGTCCGTACGCCTCGGGTGACGCCTCTGTCGTCGTCACCGAGGAAGCCGCCGAGGAAGCCCGGCTGGCCTTCGTGGTACCCGAGGAAGCCGATGCCGTCGGCATCGTGCGGCGGCTGCTCGTCGAACCGCTCGGCGACGAGTCGGCACCGGATAGCGCCGACCGGGCGGAGTTCCGCGCCCGATTCGCGCAGACCGCGTCGGCGCTGCGGGCCAAGTCGGTGGAGGACACGGCGTTCTACCGCTACGTGCCGCTGCTGTCGGCGACCGAGGTGGGCGGCGACCCGGGCAGTCCCGGCGTGCACCCGGAGGATTTCCACGCCTATTGCGCCCGAGTCCAGCGCGACTGGCCCAGCACCGGTACGGTCGTCTCCACGCACGACACCAAGCGCAGTGCGGACGTCCGCGCAGCGGTGGCTGTGCTGACCGAATGCCCCAAGCGGTGGGCTGAGTTGCTCTCCGACGTGTCCCTACCCGAGGAAGGGGCAGAGGCGCCGGCGCCGGACGGGCAGCTGGCCTGGGCGGCCTGGCAGACGGTGTTCGGCCTGGGGCCGGCGGAGCAGGAGCGGGTCCGGCAGGCACTGTTGAAACATGTCCGCGAAGCGGGCATGTACACCAGCTGGACGGAGCAGGAGCCACCGTATGAGGAGGCGGTGGCGGCGTTCGTCGCCGCCGGGCCGTGCGGGCCGCCCGGCGAGCGGGTGGCTGCGCTCCGCAAGGTTTTGGAACCGAACATCCGCGCCAACGTACTCGGCACGGCGCTGGTCCAGCTCACGATGCCGGGCGTGCCGGACGTGTACCAGGGCACGGAGGGTGAGTACCGGGCACTGGTGGACCCGGACAACCGTCGGCTGGTGTCGTTCCCGCCCGAGGTGCCCGGTGAGAAGGACGCGCTGACGACGGCGGCGCTGCGGTTGCGTGCCCGTCGGCCCGGCGTCTTCGGCGCCAGTGCCGCGTACGCACCGCTGTCCGCCATCGGGCCGGCGGCCGAGCACTGCGTGGCGTTCGCGCGCTCCGGTGAGGTGGTCACGGCGGTGACCCGGCTGTCGCTGCGGCTCGCGGAGGCGGGCGGTTGGCGGGAGACCCAGCTGCCACTGCCGCCCGGCCGGTGGGTGGACGTTCTTTCTGCGGGCGGCGAGTTCACCTCGCAGGCACCTGTGGCGGACCTCTTCGGCCGTCTGCCGGTGGCGCTGCTGGAGCGGGTCGCGGACTCCTGACGGGCCGCGGTCATCCGGGCGAACGGGCCCGAGCCACGAGCCGTGCACGGGCTGCGCAGGATCTGCGGAGCGTGGCGGGCGGCCCGGCAGGCGCGCCACGGCCCCGGCAGGCGGGTGGCAGCCCCTCGGTGCAGGAGGCAACACTGCGGTGCTCAGCGGCCGTGATACAGCTCCGACAGCGGTACTGGGGGCCTCAGGAAGGCGCTGCTGGCAGACCGCGGTTGTCGTGCCGTCGTACACGGGCCAGGTCGGGCCAGGTGGCGCGCAGGTGGTCCACGAAGGCCTCGGCGGCCCCGGTGGGCGGCACGCGTGCATGGACGGTCAGGGTTCGCCTCCAGACCGGGTCGGGGGTGAGGATCGCGCAGTCCTCGCCGACGGCGCCGCGCACGACGTGAGCCGACGCAGCGCACACACCGACGCCGGCAGCGGCCAAGCGCACGGCCGTCGAAGTGTGCTCGGTCCACACAGCGGTCCGCGGCCGGAAGCCGGCTTTCCCGCACACCCAGTCGCGGACGGCGAGCTCGGCGTGCGGCAGGTAGGCGCGCCCCATGGCGGTGGGGCGCACGCCGCGCGGCAGCCGCTCCAGCAGGGCGCCGTGGCGTACACCTGGTGGGGCCGAACGTGTCGGAGATGATCGCCGAGGGCCAGCTGATCGTCGGTTGGGACGCCGAGCCCTCCGACGTGGCCCGGCATGTGCACGCGCACCCGACGCTGTCGGAAGCGGTGGGCGAGGTGTTCCTGACCCTCGCGGGACGTGGTCTGCATCACCAGTGAGTCATCGGAGCGCTCGGGAGCCGGACGCCGCCGACGCACTGCCTCCGGGCGCCCCGCCCGATCGCCTGCCGCCTGCTTGACAGTTGACCCGTCCCATGGGGGACTGGGAATGCGAAGCCGGGCAGAACAAGTCGGGGGTGAGTCTCCTGCCGGAGCTGCGCTACCTCAGCGTGCCGGAACTGGTGGCCTGCGCTCGGTCGTTGGCCGCCCGGGAACCCGGGCTGTGTGCTGTGCGGCAGATCGGCCTCTCCCGCGCCGGACGGCCCCTGCACCTGCTGTCGGTGGGGCACGCCGAACGGGCGGTATTGGTGGTCGCGGGCGCCCACGCCAATGAGCCGACGGGCGGCTCCACCTTGCGAGTACTGGCCGAACGGGTGCTCATCGAAAAGGAGTTGCGGGCAGGGACGTCCTGGCATTTCTTGCTGTGCGCGGACCCGGACGGCGCGAGCCTGCATGTGACCCCGGCTCCGCACAGCCTGCTCGACTATCACCTGGGCTTCTACCGGCCGACGGGCGCGGAGCAGCCGGAGTGGTCACCGTCGGTGCTGCCACCAGACCGGCTGCCGCCCGAGACCAGGGCGCTGATCGGTGTGATCGACGAACTGCGCCCCTACCTCCAGGTGACACTGCACGGCACCGATCTCGGCGGCAGCTGGGTGCAGTTGACCAGGGACGTGCCGGGCCTCGCCGAGCCGTTCGCCAAGTCCGCGGCGCAACTGCACATCCCGGTGGAGGCGGGTGCCTCGGACGCCGCGGGCTGGCCGGCCACCGGTCCCGGGGTGCATGTCATGCCCGGTCCGGAGTCGGGCGTCGCCTACCCGAGTATGCCGGACGACGCACGGCACAGCACCTGGTACCGCACGCACCGGTACGGCGGCCTGACCGCCGTGGTGGAGGTGCCGATGTGGGCGAGCGATCTGGTGGATGATCCGGCGCCGCACCCCGCGCCGGCGGCGGCGATGCAACGCCTCGCCCGACGGTTGCTGCGGGACTCATTGGAGGTGGAACGGATTCTCGCCGAGGCACTGCCCCGGCTGGACGGCGTGGACGGGCCGCTACTGCGGGCCGCACGATGGGCACTGGACCTGATTCCGGGCCTGGCCGAGGACTGGAGCCGGACCCGCCCGGCCGGCACGACGATGGCGTACGTCGGCAGTGTGGACGCCTTCGGGCGGAGACTGCCGCTGCGGGCGGCGTCGATGCTGCTGCGAGTGCTGCGAGAGGCGGACGACCGGGCCGCGCCGCAACTGGAACAGCTCGTCGCCACCTGGTGCGATGCTTTCGTCGAACGGTTCCGGGCCCGCTGGGTGCCGCTGGAGCATCAGGTGGAACACCAGTCCCGGACGGTCCTCGTGGCAGCGCAGCAGGCCCGGGAGCAGGTGGCGTGAGCCGCGCCGATCCCTGCCGCTCGCCCCCCCCTTCGGCCCCCTCTCGACCGCCGGCTGCTCGGCCCTCCACGCCCCGGCGGCTCCTCGTCCCGGCCCCTCCACGGTCCCGCAGCGCCCGGCCCCTGCACAGCTCGGCCATTCTGCGGCCCCAGGACACCAGGGCGGGGCGACTCCCCGGCTCGGCCGCACGCCGCACAGGCACAGGCACAGGCACAGGCACAGGCACAGGCACAGGCGTACCGGCTAGGTCCTCGCACCGCCCCGATCCTCGGCGAGCCGGAAAGCCACGGTGCCGAACGTGACCTGATCGCCCTGGCACACCACGGCCGAGCCGGTCACCCGGCGACCGTTGACGGTGGTGCCGTTGGTGGAACCGAGGTCCGTGAGTACCCACAGGCTGCCCTGGCGGCTGAGCTCGGCGTGCGTCCGTGAAACGGTTTCGTGGTTCAGTCGCAGTCCATTGGCCGGATCGCGGCCGATGCGCAGCGGTCCGGCCTGCGCCGGATGCGGCAGCAGCAGTTTGGGCAGCCGCTCCGCTTGCCAAGCCCGGCGCAACCGCACGGTGAATCCAGAGATTGCCTCGACCGTGCTGAGAACGGCACGCGAGAAACGGTTCTCGCGGGGCAGGTCCGCCACGAGGACGGCGAGTTCGTCCGCGCGGCGCGCGGCGAGCGCCAGCTCCATGCGGCGCACGAACGTGTCGTGTGACAGTCGGCCCTTCGCGACACCGTCTTGCAGCACCCGCAGCACGTTGTCGCGCTCCGCGTCGGAGAGCCGCGCGGGGTACGTGGAGAACTCGAAGGACGACGTCACGCTGGTGATTCTCGGACAGCGCACTTCAGGTGTCCAGAAAACGCGGATTTGGTGCCGACACGCGCGTACGGCCACGACACCTGCCGGGAATGGGCGGATGCGAAAGCGGATCGGCCGTGTGGACGGCACGATGGGGAGGCGGGACAACACGTGAGCAGACGAAGGGGAACCGTCCGTGCAGTTCGAGGTGTGGGCACCGCAGGCAGACCGGGTGACGCTCCAGTGCGAGGGCGCCACGCACACGCTGGCGCGCGATCCGGAACGCGCGGGTTGGTGGACGGGCGAGGCGGAGGCCGGGGACGGTTCCCGGTACGGGTTCGCGTTGGACGACGGGCCGGTGCTGCCCGACCCGCGTTCACGCCGCCAGCCGGACGGCCCCGACGGACTCAGCGCCGTCGTTGACCACGGGCGGTACGCGTGGCGTGCACCGTGGGCGGGACGCGCGCTGCCGGGCGCAGTGTTCTACGAGCTGCACGTGGGCACGTACACGCGTGAGGGCACCCTGGACGCGGCCACCGCCCGACTGGACCATGTGGCCGAACTGGGTGTTACACACGTGGAATTGATGCCGGTGTGCCCGTTCCCCGGGCGTCACGGCTGGGGATACGAGGGGGTGTCATTGTGGGCGGTGCACGAGCCGTACGGCGGCCCCGAGGCGCTGAAACGCTTCGTCGACCGGGCTCACGGGCTCGGCCTGGGTGTGGTCCTGGACGTCGTGCACAACCACCTGGGCCCGTCGGGCAATTATCTCCCCGCGTTCGGGCCGTACTTCACGGACGCGCACCACACCCCGTGGGGGGCGGCGGTGAACCTGGACGCGCCGGGCTCGGACGAGGTGCGCGCGTTCCTCGTCGGCAGCGCACTGGCGTGGCTGCGGGACTACCACGTCGATGGGCTGCGGTTGGACGCCGTGCACGCCCTGCACGACACCCGCGCGTGCCACTTCCTGGAGGAGCTCTCGACCGCCGTGGACGCCCTTGCCGAGGAAGTGGGGCTCCCCCTGTTCCTGATCGCCGAGTCGGACCTGAACGACCCACGGCTCATCACCCCCGCGCGGAGAACGGGCTGGGACTGCACGCGCAGTGGAACGACGACTTCCACCACGCCCTGCACACCGCACTGACCGGCGAGTCCCAGGGTTACTACGCCGACTTCGCCCGCGCCCCCTTCGCCGCGCTCGCCAAGACGCTCACTGGCGGCTACTTCCACGACGGCACCTATTCCAGCTTCCGCGGCCGGCACCACGGCCGCCCCCTGGACCGCTCGCGGGTGGCCGGGCACCGGCTGCTCGGCTACAGCCAGACCCATGACCAGGTCGGCAACCGAGCCCAGGGCGACCGGCTCTCCGCCCACCTCTCCCCCGGTCTACTGGCCTGCGCCGCGACGCTCACTCTGACGGCGCCGTTCACGCCCATGGTGTTCATGGGCGAGGAGTGGGCGGCCGGCACACCCTGGCAGTTCTTCACCGACCACACCGACCCGGAACTGGCCGAAGCGGTACGGCAGGGCAGACGTCGGGAGTTCGCCGCGCACGGTTGGGCCGAGGAGGACGTACCGGACCCACAGGATCCGGCGACCCGGGAGCGATCCTGTCTGGACTGGTCGGAGCCGCAACGCCCACCCCACGCGCGGGTGCTGGCCTGGTACCGCCGGCTGGTCGCGCTGCGCCGCGAACAGCCCGACCTGACCAATCCGGACCTCGCCGACACGAAGGTGGTGTATGACGAGGAGGCCCGGTGGCTCGCCTTCAGACGGGGGGACGTGCGCGTGGCCGTGAACCTGGGCGTGAATCCGGCGGCCGTCCCGCTGGGCACCGGCCGGGTGGAGGTACTGGCCGCGTGGGAGCCGGTCGAGGCACCGGGCCCGACCGGGCTGCTGCAGGTGCCCGGGGAGTCGTGCGTGGTGCTGACACAGTCCTGAGGCAAGAGCCTTTGCGGAGCGCCGGAGCCGCCGGGACCGCACACTGCTCACGGTCTGCAGCCGAGCCTGCGGACCGCCCCGGAACCACGTCTGCAGGGCTCGCTCTCCTCGGTCGCCACCGCTCTCGTCAGCCCCCGTCCTCCCCGCCGTCCCCCATGTTCTCGCTGTCCCCACCGCTCCCCTCACTCTCACCGCTCTCACCGCTCTTGAACTCCGTCACCCGCTCCAGCAGGATCGGTTCCCAGGCCCGCCGCAGCTGGAGCCGCAGCAGTGCCAGGGAGCCACCCACACGGCCTGCGAGGTGGTCGGCGAGGCGGATGACGGTGTCGCAGCGGGCGAGCCACAGACCGCGCAGGCAGGGGCGCGCGCCATAGCCGGCGAGGGTGGCGGAGCGGACGGCCGCCGGGGAGCCGACAGCGACGGCGAGCCCGGCGATGTCCTCGGCGGGATCGCCGAGGACCGCCTCGGTCCAGTCCAGGATGCCGCGCACCCTCCCGTCTGCGCTGACGACCAGGTGCTCGCCGGTCAGTCCGTGGTGGGTGAGGACGGCCGTGCCGGGCTGCGCGGCAAGCTGAGCCGCGCCGGGCGCAGGGAGCTGACGGAGCCGGGCGGCGTCGAACTCATCGGCGGCCGTGAGCCGTTCGGCTGCCGGGACGGCCATCCGGCGCAGCGCCTGCAGTGACCGCGGCGCCCTACGCGGCACACCGATTGCCTCTGCCTGCCGAGCGGGCACCGCGCGCAACCCGGCGAGCAGCCCGGCGAGATCGGCCTCGCCGACGGCAGACACGTCTCGTTCGTCGGCCGTGCCACCGGGTACCGAGGTGTCGAGGGTGTAGGCGAGGCCGGGCACCCAGTCGCCGTGCGCCACGCTGGTGGGAAGGGCGACGGGCACGTGCGGACGCACCAGGTCACGTAGCCGCAGTGCCCGGCGGCGGCGGACGGAGGCCTCCCGGTCCGGTGCGAGGCGCAGCACATGGCGGGTGCCGACCCACCAGGTGTGCCCACCGCCCTCCCGGACGGGACGCACATCGGGTCCTGCGGTGCTGTCGGTGCCCTCGTCGAACAGCGAGCGGACCAATCTGCGGACGCTGTCCGGGGTGGGAGTCGGTGCCTGGGTCATGGGTCGCGCGTTCGCCGTTCCGGGTGTCGTCGGGTATCGGTCCCCTTCAAGCCGTCAGTCCACTATGACCATCTCACGCGTCGTGTTGTTGAGCCGTCGACCACCGTCCTCGGTGACCGTCACGATGTCCTCGATCCGCACCCCGAAACGTCCGGGCAGGTAGACGCCGGGTTCCACGGAGAAGCACATCCCCGGCACGAGAGGCTGTTCCTCGCCCTCGATCATGTACGGCGGCTCGTGCGTGGTGACGCCGATGCCGTGCCCGGTGCGGTGGATGAAGTACTCTCCGTAGCCGGCGTCACTGATCACCGCGCGAGCGGCGCGGTCGACCTCTTGGCAGGGCACGCCCGGCCGGACGGCCCGGCAGCCCGCCTCCTGGGCGGCGCGCACGATGTCGTGTACCCAGCGCTCCTCCTCGGTCGGCTCACCCACATGGACCGTACGGGTGGTGTCGGAGCCGTAACCGTCCTTCAGCCCACCGAAATCGAGGACGACCGTGTCCCCCCGCCGGATGACCCGGTCGCCGACCTCGTGGTGCGGGTTGGCGCCGTTGGGGCCGGAACCGACGATGGTGAAGTCGACCCGGGAGTGGCCGAAGCGACGCAGCAGGCCGGCGAGGTCGTGGCCGAGGTCGGACTCCCGACGGCCGGCGAAGGGAACCTTCCGGATCTCCTCGAATGTTGCGTCCGCTGCCGCTCCGGCTGCTGCCAGGAGCTCCACTTCCGCCGCGTCCTTGACGGCGCGCAGCATGGGCAGGGCGTCGGTGAGCGCGACGTAGGAGGTGCCGGGGAGGGCGCGCTGCAGGGCCAGAAGGTGCATCGCCCAGGTGGTGTCGCTGATGCCGAACCGGCCGCTGTGGTGAAGGAGGTCAGCGGTGACGGAGTAGGGGTCCTTGCCGTCGGTCCAGTCGCGCAGGGTCAGCGCCGCGGCGCCGGCCGCCTTCTCGGCGTCGGGGGCTTCCAGGGTGGGCACGACGAGCACGGGGTCGCGGCCAGGGACGAGGACCAGCGCGGTGAGCCGTTCGGTCACTGCGGTGGGTGTGTAGCCAGTCAGCCAGACCATGTCCGGCCCGGGTGCCACGAGCAGCCCGGCGAGGCCGGCACCGGCCGCCGAGCGCACGGCCCGCTCCATGCGCGCGCTGTAGTCGGCGGCCCCGAAGGGCGCGGGCGTACTACCGGTCATCCGGGCCTCCGGGCGCTGTTTACGGAACGCGTCGATGACGTCTTGGGCAGCATCCTGCCCGGCCGGGCAGGCCCGCGCGAGCCGATCGCGGAGCCCGGGCCCTCGGGCAAGGGGTGGGGACTCGACACCGGGCCATCATGTCGGGTGAGGGAGACGGTGACCAACGGGTTCCCGGAGTGGTGGGCAGATGGCGGGCCGTGCCGGGCGCGCCCGCGGCGGCCCGGGCACACCGCCCTCGCTCAGGTCATCACGCCCGGGACCACCGTCAACTGCTGGTAGCCCCCGCTGCGGTGACGCACGGTGAGCAGGATCCCTTTTCCGGGCGGGGCATGGGCGACCGCCCGGGCGAGGTCGGCGGCCGTATCGACCCGGGCGCCGCCGAACTGCAGCAGGATGTCGCCGCGGACCAGACCGGCCGTGTAGCCGGGTCCGGGTACGTGCACCCCTACCACCAGCGCCCCGGCCTTCTCCGCATCGACGGCCTCGATGCCCAGGGTCGCCGCGGACGGGGCCGGAGCGGGCCCTGGGGCGGCGGTACGGCCGTGCGGGCCCGCGGATACGGGCGGCAGGGCCTGGCGCTGCACCTGGGCCAGCTTGCTCATGACGGTCACTGAGCTGCCGACCGTACCGATGCCGACACCGGCCAGCACCAGCACGGAGCCCGCGACCAGGCCGAACAGCAGGGTCCGCAACCGCCGGCCGCGCCGGCGCGCGGCGTGCGGGCGGCGGGCCGGACCGTGGGTACCGTCGTCCCGCCGGTCCTGGCCAGGCATCGGCTTGGGCCGCAACGCAGTCTGTTCCATGGTTCGCTCTCCTCCGGCTGGTGCTCTACCCGGAGCGCCGGGCCACGACGAGTCACGAACGAGTGAGACTGATCGAACGGTGGCGGAGGGTAGTCGTGTCCGTAGAGGTGGCGCTGCGGTACACCGCGCTGCTTGAGCGGGCCCGGGACCGGGTGTCGGCGGGGCTGGACCAGGCTCGCTGGACCGCGGGGCGGGCCGGCTCGCCTCGGCCCCGCTCGTACGCTGTCCGGGGTCCCGGACACGCTCGTCCTCCCAGGCGACGGCTCCCTGTCCCACTGGCAGGAGGTGATCCTCGCCCGGTGCGTCGCCCGGGCACACCACGCACTGGCCGACGCCCTGGCCGGGCGGACCTCTGGGAGGAGGCCCGCCCGGTCCAGGACGGCGGGGACGCGATGCGCGGCGAGCCGCGCGGAGCGGCCCGCGACGGACTGGACGGGCTCGCTGCCGAGGCCGCGGAGCGGATCAGGAGTCAGCTGACCAAGTGGACCGGTGGCGCCGGTGCCCGGCCGGGCAGGAAGCCGTGGGTCCGGCTGCCCAGCCACTCGGCCTTGTACCGATCGACCTTGCGGTGCCAGTTCAGGATGCCCGCCAACCAGTTCTGTAGGTCGAGGACATAGGCGTCCATGGCTGCCCGCCCCTCCGGGGACAGCCCGAAGTCCTCGTACAGCAGTGGTAGTTCATGTGCGATCACATGCTCGAACTGCTGCATGCGCTGGGTCATCAGATCGTGCACGACTCCGAGGGCGGCCGGATAGTCCACGCCGAAGAAGTTCTGCACGACCAGGATCGCGTTGTGGATCTCGCCCTCATACTCGATCTCCTTCTGGTACGAGAAGACGTCATTGAGCAGGCAGGCGTAGTCGACGGCGGCGTTCTCCAGCGAGCGGACCGGGCCGCTGCGGTACACCTCCGGCGGAACCGCAGGGCCGTGGCCCATCCGGCACAGGCTCAGAGTGAGGTCGGAGCCGAACGTGGAGCGCCTCATCTCCAGGTAGTCGACCGGATCGGGGACGCGGTTCTGCACGTGGTTGGACAGTTCCCACACCCAGCTCTCGGTCATGGTCTCCACGGCCGCCTTGAAGGTGTGGCGCTGTTCCGTCGTCATTCCTGACGTGGTGCGCGCCCACAGGTCGGCCAGCGACCGTTCCATGGCGTTGGCGGGAACGACGGTGGGTGCGCCCTCGACCGGCATGCACGCCGCGAGCCGGGCCGTACTCACCCGGGCGGCGACCAGGTCCCGACGGTGGCCGTAGACGAGCGGGTAGTAGTCGTCGCCGTAGGTTCCGAAGGCGAGCCACTGGGCACTGAGGTCGAGGGCTTCGGGGGTGGCGTCCGGGTCGAGCCCGGCGGAGCACAGTGCGAGGTCGTACGCGGCGAGCTTGTCCTCGTCCCAGACGCCTTCCTGGAGGATGCCGACCTGGTGGCACCAGGTGAGGAGGTTTGCGCGGGCGGCGTCCAGGTGGGGGCTCAGCTCCAGCCCGAACGGCATGGAGAACTCGGGCAGCAGGGAGGGGCCGACCTTCTGGTAGGGCACATGCGAGTAGCCCCGCAGGCGTTCCCGGGCGGCCGACGCGAGCAGCGCGCCGACGCCCGCGGCCGAGGTGCCGGGGCCCTTGGGGATCTGCCACGGCGAGGTTGAGCGGGCCCCCGCGTTCATGTAGCGGCTAGACCGCATGTGCCACTCGTGTCCGCCGGACTGCCAGTCCTGGAGTCCCTTGGCGTAGGCGGCCACCGCGGCGACCTCGTCCGGGGCGAGGCCCCGTTCCAGGGCCACGGCCGGAACCTCGGTGAGTGCGGTGTGCTCGAACTGGTGCAGGCGTGAGGTGAGGATGTCGTTGACGGTGTCGGCGGCCTCCTGGGTGGTACCGCCGAAGAACTTCTCCAGGACGAGCACCCCGTTGCTGTTCTCGCCCTCCTCCTCGACCTCACGCTGATAGGAGAACAGGTCGTTGCGCAGGTGGACCGCGTCGGAGAACGTCTCCATCAGGACCCGCAGCGGCCGACTCCCGGCGACGGCGGCGGGCACCTCTGCGGTCGCGTACTCCACCAGCCCCGCCGACCAGGGGGCTCCGCCGACCTTGCGGCGCATCTCGATGTACTCGACGGGGTTGGCGATCCGCCCCTCGTTGATGTTGGACAGCTCCCACATGGACTCATTGAGCAGGTGTTCGGTGGCTACGGAGAAACGGCGGCGCCAGTCCACGGACATCGACGGCACAGTGCGTGCCCACAGGTCCTTCAGCCCCGCCTCGACGGGGTTCCGCGGCTCGGGGACGGGCGTCGCGAGGTCGAGCGGCATGAACAGCGGCAACCGGTCCAAGTGTGCCTTGCCGGCGGCACGGTCCTGGGTCCGTTTGTACATGTCGAGGAAGTGGTCGTCGAAGAAGAACACCCACACATACCAGTCGGTGATCAGCGAGAGAGCGGCTCCGTCGCAGTCGGGGTGGGTGTATGCGCACAGGAGCCCGTAGTCATGCGCGTCCAGGTCGGCCTGCTCCCAGACCCCGGAGCCTTCCAACATGCCCATCTCGCGGGCCCATTCGGTCGAGTGGGCGCGCGCCTCGTCCAGGTGCGGGTTGAGCCGTGCAGGATACGGCATGTAGAAGTGCGGGAGTTCGAACGGCTGCGTCATGGCCGGGCCCTACCCGCGGCCCCCCAGGCTCATCCTGCCTCCGGTACATGATCACACCATCGCGTGAACCGCCCCCGAAACCCTGAACTTCCGCCCCCTTGCGGATACCGCGGGGTCGCCCCTTCCGCGGGATCTCCGCGGTGGTTTGGCCCCGGGTCCGGCCGCGAGGCGCCGCTCGGTCGGCGCGCTGTGCGGGTACCAGCCGGGTTCGTCGCCAAGGATCACGGATGCGAAGGGTGTGTCCGTCCGGCGCCCTGGGCACCGTCAGGCGGTCCTGGACTCCCGCTCCAACTGCGTGGCGAGGGTGACGTAACGCGGACGGCGGTGCACCGGGACCAAGCCCCTGATCACGAGGTGCCACATCTCGGCCACTCTACGCGGAAGCCGTCCGACCGGTTCGAGCGAGCGGCCCGCGATCCGGGTACCGACGAAGAAACAGACGAGGGAGTGCGCGACTGCACCGACATCGAGATCGCTGTGCACATCGGCCTCGCGGACGGCCCCGGTGAATTTCCGGGTGGCGAAATCCAGCGACTCGTTGAACGGGTGTCGCAGCGGCGCCCGTACGACGACGTCCGCCGTGGCGAGGCGTAGTCCGGCGCGCGGCACCGGGTCGTCCACGGCGAGCCGGGCGATCCCGAACGTGGTGCGCATCAGGGACTCCAGCGACGAGCAGCCGCGGCTCTCGACGTCGGCCACGAGTTGCCGCGCGGCCCGGGCCTGCAGTTCCAGGATGGCGTGGGCGAGATCTTCCTTGGCGGCGAAGTGGAAATACAGCGCGCCCTTGGTGACCTTCGCGTGTGCGACGATATCGCTCAGACTGGTGGATTCGTAGCCGTGCCGGTCGAACAGGTCGGCGGCGGCTGTGATGATCGTTGCCCGGGTCTGTTCGGCGCGTAACTGCCTCGCCATGTTCTGGTCCCTCCTCGCAGCTCGAACGAACAGGACATGCGGTTTGTTTTGACCCCTTGCACACGATAACTCACCGTCTGCCAGCAGTGAGTCCAGCACAGAGCCCCACTCCTCGACACGTGTCACCCGCATGTCCGGTACCGAGCGGGCCCGGGCGTGGCGGGAAACTCGGTCTGTGCATCCAACCCGGGAACGGACCGGGCCAGAGCGCTCCCTCCCTCCGTCGCCCGACCGTCCGGCAGAGGCGGGACACCGCGCGGTGGCATCCGTGATCGCAACGATACGAGCCGGGCAGGCGGCTACTCAACGGGGCCTCGGAGGCAGCGGGAAACAGCCGACCCGGTCGGTGCTTCGCCAGCGCGGAACACCAGCGCCGCCCACGATCAGGGGGGCTGCCCGCCGGGGCCGGCCCGTGCTTCCGAGGGCGGCGGTGCCGTGGTGCGGCAGCCTGCCGGGCTGCTGTCACCGCGCGCATGCGCCGGTCGCCCCGGGGACGGCCGGCGTGCGGGGGCGGTGCCGACCGTGGACGGCAAGAGTGCCGCAGGCATGGTGGGGAAGGTCGCGGGACAGAGAGCCGATTGCGCACCAGGCACCGGGCACCGATCTGCTCCGCGGGACCAGTGGGCGAAGCAGACGCGCGGGAGTGCGGGAGTCGTTCGAACCGTGCCCGCCCGGCCGGTCACGACCTGCCGCACCGGTCGGACCGTTCGGCCCCGGGATGGCGGAACGACAGCACGCCGGACACGTATCACTCGTGTTCCGGCGTGATCTTCCTGGCGTGCGTCCCTCCGGCCCCGGAAACGACTTCGGCGGCGCCGGGTGCTGGTTCACACCGGGACGCCGCCGTCGCGTCGTGTCCGGGCTGATGCCGGACTCCTCTGACGCGTTGTTCAGTTGACGTAGACCGCGGCACCCGTGTCGGTGACGGGGGCGTACTTGGCAGTGAAATAGCCGTTGGCGAAACACAGCGACGAGCCGGAGCTCTTGGTGAAGTGCTGGTCAGTGAAACTGATGCTGTTGTCGGAGTTGTCGGCCTTGCCGGCCAGACCTGCCGCCTGGTAGACGCAGGTGATCGTGCCCAACAGGGTACGGAGCTTGACCGTGGTCTGGACGGTGGATCCGCTGGAAGGCGAGACGGTGAGCGTGCCGTCGGAGGCGACCGTGGCGGTGTAGGGAAGGTTGTCGACCCTGATGCCGGTGACCCCGAGAACGCCGAGGACGTTGCTGGTGCAGCTACTGCTGTCGAAGGTGTGCGCGACGACGGACTCGGTGGCCGTGCCGGGGGCGGCCGGATTGCTGGTGACCGTGGCGGTGAACTGCGAGGACGTGCAGGTGACTCCACTGGTACCGGCCGCACTGGAGTAGAAGGTGGCGGAGGTGCCGGTGGCCAGGGGCGCGGAGAGGGTGTCGCCGACCGCAACGGCCGTGCCACCGGGGCCGCCAGTGGTGAGGACTGCACCACCGGCCGCGGAGGCGGGGCCGGCTGCCGTGAGGGCGAGCGCCGTGGCGGTGCCGGCGAGGGCGAGGAGGGAGCGGATGCGCATGCGGGTGCCTCTTTCCTGAGTGGGGCCGGACGAGGTGACGTAGGGGGAATGGCGAACCGTGTGGGGGTGCCGCCGACGCAGGACCGTTACGCCTTCTCCGTACGCAACGGGCCCGCGCGGCGGCAGGGCGGACACCGGCCGAAGGACCCGGGGGAAGGCCTTCGACCGGGCCGGACAGTGGGACGGCCGGACACGAGCCGGGGTGGAAGGGACCGTGCCGGAGCCGCCGTGACGTGAGCTATTGCCGTGAGCCGACCGGAGGGTTGCTGCGAGCCGGCTGGACGTCCGGCGTGAGCCCACGTGAGCGGTGACCGCGAAGAGGGTCGGAAACGCGACCGGGAACACGGCCGTACCCTCGGCGGATCCGGCGCCACGGATCCGTGGAAACAGGGCAAGTTGTAGACCTGATTAACCGTCACCGTCAAGCAGAAGATGGGGAGTTGTGGAAATCGAATGCATGGCGCCCACACCCGGCGCGCATTTTTCACATCTCCCTTGACCCTTCAAAGTAACCGGCGGTAACTTCCTCTGAGGCTACTGCCGCGTAACGGTAAAGTCCTCGCTCCCGCCGGGAGTGCGGGGAGACGAACGCGCAGCTGCTGTCCGCGCCAGGACACCGAGCCACTGAAGCCCAGCCCGCATTGATCCGTGCACATGGGAGCAGACATGGCCTCGTCCCCAGACGTCCCCTCCGTCGGCAACACCCCTGACGATCCACGACATGACAACGATTCCCCCTCCGCGGCGTCGAGCACCGCCGGGACCGGTGCCGGCGGCGCGAGACGAGGGCGGGTCCGCGGACGCCGAGCCGCGGTGATGGCAGTTCCCGCCACCCTCGTCGCCGCCGGCCTCGCCGTTCTCACCGCCCAGGGGGCACTCGGAGTGCAGTTCGCGATCTCCGGCATGCCGTTCACGGTCACCGCGACAGAGCTTGACGGCACCGGGTTCGAACAGTTCGGCGCACTCGACAACATGGCGGAGGGCAGCCCCAACGCCGGTGACACCGGCGGCCAGGTGCTCGTCGTCACCTCCGCGATCAAGAACGCCACCCTCACGAAACTGTGCCAGAGCGTCGACCTCGGCGGCATCAACCTGAAGATCACCGCCGGGGACGGCGCCGAGAAGGTGACCGCGAGCGACCTGACCACCGACTCGACCACGCTGTCGGGAAACGCGGCGTTCGACAACATCGAGATCGGCAACGACGCGAGCACGCTGACCGAGGCGGGTGTGAAGGGACCGAGCGGTGTCTTCAGCCAGCAGGCCGATACCGTGCACATCGCCGCACTGCGGCAGACCAACTATGCAACTACCGCAGGCGTGTTCAAGCTGCCAGGACTCCATCTCAGCTTCAGCGGCGCGGGGTGCTGATCGCGGTGCCGGATCGCCCTCGTCAGGGGCCTCGGCCCGCCTTCCGCCGGTGGCGGGCCCACCGGCCGTTCTGGGGCGGGTTGCTGCTCGCCCTGGGCGGCAGCGAGATCCTGCTCACCGAGAAGGCCTCGTTGAAGGTCGTGATGCACATCGGCATGCAGGGTCTGGCCGGCTATCTGCTGCCGTCCCTGATGGTGTTGCTGGGCCTGCTGATCCTCTTCAACCCCTCCCAGCGGCTCTTCTACTCCGTCACCGGCGTGCTGCTCTCGCTGGGCACCTGGCTCACCTCCAACCTGGGCGGCTTCTTCCTGGGGCTCCTCCTCGGCGTCACCGGAAGCTGTCTCACCTTCGGCTGGCTCCCGGACCAGGAACCGCGCCGTGGTCGCCGTAGACGCGGGAAGCGGGCACGGACCGAGCTGACGGACGGCGCCGAGGAAGCAACAGGTGCCAAGGGCACGGCAGGAGCGGCACAGACGGCTTGAAGAAGACGGGGAGCACACAGCGGAGCGGAGCGCGGAACGCGGTCCGCAGGACGGCCCCGGAGTGGGGCTGCGACCGGAGCAGCTCCGCACCCTCTCGATGCTGCATGTCACCCGGAAGGGTGAGTTGGGAACTTCTTTACCCTTGCTGCTAGTTCATCGGGCAGCCGGACGGCGGTGTCTCGCCGTGCGGACGATGCGATGAACGAAGGAGCTGCGGCGTGGTGTTCAAAAGGCTGCTGGGTGCGATGGGCGTCGGCGGCCCCGGCGTGGACACGGTACTGGACGGCGGCCCAGTGCTGCCCGGTGGCGCGTTGACCGGACGGGTGCTGCTCAGGGGCGGCGAATCGGCCGTGGGGATCGAGCACATCGGCCTGGAACTGATCGCTCGCGTCGAGGCGGAGCACGAGGACGCGGAGAGCGAGGGCACGGTCGTCTTCGATCGGTTCACTATCTGCGGCTACTTCCGGCTCGGCGAGCACGAGGATCGAGAACTGCCGTTCAGCGTGCCGGTCCCGTGGGAAACCCCGATCACGGAGTTGCACGGCCAGCCGCTCGGCATCGTGCTGGGAGTCCGTACGGAGGTCAGGGTGGCCGGTGCCCGGGACAAGGGCGATCTGGATCCGCTCGCCGTCCGTCCACTACCCGTGCAGGAAGCGGTCCTGGAGGCACTCGGCCAGGTCGGTTTCGGCTTCCACTCGGCCGATCTGGAGTACGGCCGCATCGGCGGTACGGGCCAACAGTTGCCGTTCTACCAGGAGATCGAGTTATTCCCGGCCCCGCAGTACGCGCACGCGGTGCAGGAGGTCGAGCTAACCTTCCTCGCCTCCCCCACGGGCGTCGAGGTGGTGCTCGAGGCGGACAAGCGGGAGAGACCGCACTCGTCCGGGCACGACGCACTGGCCCGGTTCGAGCTGCGCCACGATGACGCGACGAGCCTGGACTGGAACAGAGAAGTCGAGAGCTGGATGGCCTGGTTGACCGAACACCACCATGCCCACAGCGGTCACCCGGAACACCACCACGGCGACGTGCCGCACCCCGACCACCACCCCGGCCACGACGATCACCGTTGCGGACCGGGCCTGGGTACGGCCCTGGCCGTGGGCGCTGCGGGCCTCGCCGTCGGTGTGGTGGGCGGTCTGGTGGCCGCGGAAGTCGTGGACGAGATCGGTGACTTCTTCGAGGACGACCAGGGCGACGAGGACGGAGACGACGGAGACGGAGACGACGGCTGAGTCCCCGCCCCGCCCGGCAGGGCGCCAGCCACGCGCCGCTGCGGGGTGCCCGACCCACCCGCCTCTTCGCCCTCCCGCACCGGGGCTGTCCGGGGTCGGTCGAGCGGCTGCAGTCAGGCGCCGCAGGTCTTGCGGAGGTACCGGGACGGGCTCAGCAACCCGGGAAGCGGGACGCCGGACGCAGGTCGGCAACCGTCCGCGCGGCGAGCCGCCCGACGAAGGCGTACGACGTCGATGACGACGGCCCGTGCCGCTCCGGCGACGAAGTGCACCTGGCGACGGCTCTCGCGGCGCGAGTGAACGAGTCCGGCGAGCCTGGGTTGGGTGAGGTGCTGGCTGACGGCGGGCAGCGCTCCCCCGACCTGCTCGGCGAGCCCGGTGACAACGCTCTCACCCTCGATCAGCACCCCCACGGCATGCAGTCGGACCGGCGAAGCGAACAGCCGGGGGAGGCGGCCGCCTCGGCGGGCATTTCGCCCGAGGGGTGCTGGCCATCGGTGCCGGGCTGTGTCGTCACTGCCGCCTCCTCCCGCGCCGCCACGTCGGTGTCGACGGTGCTGTGCTCGGTCCGCTTCCGGGAATTCAGTCCAGGTCTGCGGAACTTCCCCGCCGTCTCACGAGTTTCCACGGTGCCGCAGAAATGTCTGTCGGAGTGCTGTGGACGCACCCGACCGTGGATACAAGGAGTGCACATGGCCCTGTGGGACCGCATCAGGGAATCGGCGTCGCAGATGCAGACCCAGTTGGTTGCGAAGAAGAACGACCTGAAGAGCGGCGCCTTCCGCGACGCGAGCATGGCGATGTGCGCCCTCGTGGCTGCTGCCGATGGGACCGTTGACCCGTCGGAGCGGCAGCGGGTTGCCCAACTCATCGCCACGAACGAGGTTTTGCAGAACTTCTCGGCGGATGATCTCAGGCGCCGCTTCGAGGACAATCTGAACAAGCTGACGACCGACTTCGCCTTCGGCAAGGTGAGTGTGCTGCAGGAGATCGCCAAGGCGAAGAAGAAGCCGGCCGAGGCACGGGCCGTCATCCAGATCGGTATCGTCATCGGCGGGGCCGACGGCGACTTCGACAAGACCGAGCAGGCCATCGTGCGCGAGGCGTGCTACACGCTCGACCTGCCGCCGCACGAATTCGACCTCTGATTCCGCCTGCTGGGCGCGCTGAACCCCCGCGCTGGCCGTTTCGGCCCGTCGTCCCGTCCTACCGGTCCGTTGGCCGATCCGCCGGCTGGGGCGTTCGGCAATCGGTTCGGCGCACGCTCGGCCCGGAAGCCGGGCCCGCCGGCACCAGCGGTGCGGATCGGCGCAGTGGAACCCGCTGTGGGTGCCCCGGAGTCCGGGGCACCCACAGCGTCACATCGGTGGTCGTGCTACCCGGTGCGGTGTCAGGAGAGACCGGCGGACTTCAACCATGCCTTCGCCACGTCCAGCGGGTCCTTGTTCTGCGCCTGAACCTGGGTGTCCAGGTCGAGCAAGGTCGCGGTATCGAGCTTGGCCGAGACCGCGTTGAGCGCGTCCACGCCCTTCTGGGGCAGCGCGCCCTTGTGGACGAGCGGCTGGACGTTCTCGAAGCCGAAGAGGTTCTCCGGGTCCTGCAGGACGACGAACTTCTCCTTGGAGATGGTCGGATCCGTGGTGAAGACGTCAGCCGCCTGCACGGCGTCCTTCTTGAGCGCAGCCTGGGTGAGCGGGCCGCCCGCGTCCAACGCCTTGAAGGACTTGAAGTCCACTCCGTAGACGGACTTCAGGCCCACCAGCCCCTGGTGACGGGTCTGGAACTCGGGCGAGCCTCCGATGACCAGGCCCTTGGCTATGCCTTTGAGGTCTGCGATGGAGGACTTCCCGGTGAGGTTGTACTTCTGCGCGGTGGCCGCGTTGACCGTGACGGAATCCTTGTCCTGCGCCGACGAGGGTTGTAGCAACGTCAGCTTGGAACCCAGCTTGGCCTTGATGGCCGCCGTCGTGGCCTCGGTGGTCTTCGGCGTGGCCTTGGGGTCGAGATAGGCCAGCAGTGCCCCGTTGTACTCGGGCAGGACCGAGATCGAACCGTTCTTGATGAGCCCGTAGGTCGTCTCGCGACTGCCGATGTTCGGTTTGTAGGTGACCGTGATCCCCTTGGCCTTGAGTGCCTCGCCGTAGATGTCGGCGAGCAGGTTGCTCTCGGGGAAGTTGTTGGATCCGACGACAACTCCCTTGTCGTCGCTGGAGGAGCAGCCCGCCAGCAGAGCCGTCGCCGCCACGAGGGCGAACGTCGCTGCCGCGCCTCGGTTCCTCCGGATGAACCTGCTGATATGGGTCGTGGAAGTCACCCTCTGATCCAATCCAGCCGGTTCTCGGTCAGTCAAGTACCACAGTCCACCGATTGGCATCGATCTGTGCTCAGTTGTGCACGGAGCGCGGTCTCTTCGTAACAGATTCTTGATGAAAGCCGCGCGGATCGATCGTTTAAGGAGCCTGTAGGCTCGGGGCAGTTGCCACCGGCCACAGCGTGCACGGGGCCCGCTTCGGTGTCGTGACGCAGGCGTTTCGGGGGTGACGACGCCCCCCAGGCGCGGGGATGGCCGAACCCCCGAGGCAAGACACCCACGAAGGAGGCCCGGTGTCCACGAACCAGGTGGACGCGCCTGCCAGGCACGCCCCCACGCGGAGCGGAGCACGGGGTTTCGCCGACCGCTGGCCCTTCAGGCGCAAACTCAACCTACTCGTCGGTATCCCCCTCGCGGTCATCACCTGCCTGCTGTCCTACCTGTTCACCGATTTGGTGCAGCAATCCGGCAGCGCCGCGTCGGCCGCCCAGCTCGTACGTGACAGCGCCCAGGTAGCTCGACTGGTCGACCGGGTAGAGGCCGAACACCAGCAGGCGATCCTGCTCTCCGCGCGCTACGAGTCCGGGGACACCAAGCCGTCGAAGTCCGCCTACCGCGCGGCGCAGAAGGCGGTTGACTCACAGGTGGAGAAGGTGCGCGAAAGCTTCGGTGAGCAACTGCCGGAGCGCGAGGCGCAGGCCTTGCACGAAGTCGGCGGCCTCACCAGCCTGCGCACCTCGGTGGAGCGTTCGTACCTGCCGGCCGACAACATCGACCCGGCCTACACCAACGCCTCGCAGGGACTGATCGACGGGCTCAGCCTCGACCGCAACACCGACCTGGCCGCCACCTTCACCGGCAACCTGCTCGACTCCCTGCTGCGCGCGGATGCCGCCCACGGGGCCTTCGAGACCAACGTGTTCGCCGCCACCACCGGGGACACCAACGCGCAGATCGAGTTCACCAGCGCGGTCGGTGCCTACGACCTCTACATCCACCAGGCCGACCGGTTCGCCCGGTTCGCCACCGAGGAGCAAACGGACCGGCTCGGCGGCATCGAGCACACTCCGGCACAGCGTGAGATCGCTCAGGCCTTCGCCGAGCTGCAGGTCGATGCAGGTCAGTTGCAGGCGCAGGGGCAGAGGCAGATCCGGCTGGCGGTCCAGGGCTCACTGGCCGGCTACCCCGCCTATCCCCAGCAGGCCGCCGCCCGGTTGAAGATCACCACCTCGCTGATCGGGGAGATCGCCGACCGTGCCGACGGCGCCGCCACCTCCGCCCGTTGGCGGGCGGGTCTGCTGCTGAGCGGCGCGCTGATCGCCTTCGTCCTGTGGATCGCGTTCGCCGTACTGGTGCGCCGCTCGGTGATCCGGCCCGTGCAGGCGCTCACCGGCGCGGCGCAGGAGGTCGCCGAGGTCGCGGGGCGCGAGCTTGCCCGGGTGGCCGACGACGACGCCGAGGACGACGGACCGCCCCGGCTGCGGGACATGCCGGTCACCGCGCGTGACGAGATCGGCGACCTGGCCGAGGCGTTCAACCGGGTGCAGACCACCGCCGCCGCGCTGCTGGAGCGTCAGGTGCTCAGTCGACGCAACACCGCCGAGATGTTCGGCAACGTGGGCCGACGCGTGTCGAACCTGACGACACGCCAGCTCACGCTGATTGATGCGGTGGAACGTGGTGAGACCGACCCCGCTCTGCTGGAACGCCTGTACTCCATCGACCACATCGCCGTGCGGCTGCGCCGCAATGCCGACAGCCTGATGCTGCTGGCCGGCATCCGCGAGACCGTGCTGGAGGCGGGGCCGGCAGCGTTGTCCAACGTCGTGCGGGCAGCGCTGGGACAGATCGAGGGCTATCAGCGGGTGCGGCTGTACGCGGCGGCGGACGCCATGGTCGATCCGGACGTCGTCGGCGACCTGACGCTGATGACTGCCGAACTCTTGGAGAACGCCGTCGGGTTCTCACCCGAGAGCAGCCCGGTCGAAGTGACCGTCCGCTCCGGTACCGACGGCGCGCGCGTGGCGATCACGGATCACGGTCTCGGCATGAGCGCCGAGCGCCTCGCCGAGGAGAACGCCAGGCTGGTCCGGCGCGAACGCCTGGATCTGATGCCGACGAAGGTGCTGGGCCTGTTCGTGGTGGGCGCGCTGGCCCGCCGTTGGGAGATCGGGGTAGAGCTGACCCGGACGCCGGGCGGCGGTGTGACGGCGGAGGTGTCCCTGCCCACGTCTGTGCTGCTGATGCTCAACCCGCAGGCGGACACCCCGGTCACCGTGACGCCGGGACCCGCCGCCGTGGTGTCCGGGCCCGTGCCGGCCCGTGGCGTACCGCGGCAGGCGTCGGTGGACAGCGCGCCCGGGAAGGCCGTGATCGTCGGCCCCGCCCAGGCCGAAGCCGCTCGTACCGATGTCGCCGGGCCACTCCCCCGCCGGATTCCGCGCCGCGAGCAGCAGTCCGGGCCGGTCCCGGACGGGACGACCACGACGGCTCGGGGGACCGGCACGGCAGCGGCCCGCACCGGCACGGTGACAAGCGGGTCCGATTCACCGGCCGCCGACAGGCCGGCCGCGGCGGCCGGCGAGCAGACCGCCGCGGTCAGTGAACAGGCCGCGGCGAGGCCCTCGGGTACCGGCCGCCCGCTGCGTCGGCGGGTCCGCGGAGCCACGTTGCCGTCCACCGCCGGCGCCGCTCCTGCGGTACCGCAGTCCGCGCGCCCGCTGGACGCGGAGGCCGTGCGCAGCGCGCTGGAAGAGTTCGAAGAGGCGGTGGAACGCGCCCAGCGGGACAGCGACACGGAAGGTGGCACCCGTCCTGAGCACACCCCCGCCCCGCATCCCGACGCCGCCGCCCGGTCGGCGCGCGCCGACCGGGCGAGCCCCGAACACGGGCGTCCCGCCCCGACCATCCCGCCGCACGACCAGAACCACCTTCCGGAAGGAGCCGAGCAGTGAGCACGTCGACAGGTGACACCCCGACGGACGGCACCACGCCATCCGACCTGCAGGCAGCCGCAGCCGACTTCACCTGGCTGCTGAACCGTTTCGCGACCGAGACCGCAGGCGTCGTCGACGCGATCGCCGTCTCCTCCGACGGTCTGCTGATCGCGGTGTCCCAGCTGCGCGAGCACGCCGACTCCGAGCGGCTCGCGGCGATCGTCTCGGGCATCACCAGCCTGGCTGCGGGCGCCTCCGGCAATTACGGGCTGGGGGGCTTGAACAAGGTCATCATCGATCTGGAAGGCGGCCACGTGATCGTCTCCGCGATCGGCAGCGGCGCCGTGCTCGGCGTCGTCACCGGCAAGGAGGCAAAGCTCGGCAACATCGCCTACGAGATGACGCTGTTCGCCAACCGCGCCGGGGCCGCCCTCAGCCCGCAGCTCGTCCTCGAACTGAAGAACAGCGTCGGCGCCACGTCGGCACGCTGAGGAGGAGACGGTTCCCATGGCGGACGGCACCCCGGGCTCGGACCCGGTCGGCCCCGCCCCCGCCGTACGGCCGTTCCTGGTCACCGCCGGCCGGGTGGCGGATGCCGCCTCCGGCCGGGCGCTGCCCCTGGAGACGCAGGTGGTGGCCACGCTCGCCGGTCTCGACGCGCTCGGCCGGCTCTCCTTCGAGCAGCACGACATCGTCGCCGCGTGCCGGCTGCCGCAGTCCCTTGCGGAACTCGCGGCGCGGCTGCGGCTGCATCTGAACGTGGTCCGCGTACTGGCCGAGGACCTGCGCGAGGCGGGGCAGCTGACGGTGTACGTGCCGGACGCCGAGGCCACCCACGACGCGTCAGTGCTGCGCAGGCTCATCGATGGTCTCAGGGCCATCCCCGACTCCCGAGGGGTATCGAGTGACACCGACTGAACCACTCGTCCGGGGCGTCGCCGCACGGGATGCCGTACGGCCGCCGCTACCGGTGAAGATGGTGATCGCGGGCGGCTTCGGGGTGGGGAAGACCACCGCCGTCGGCGCGATCTCGGAGATCGAGCCGCTGACCACGGAGGCGTCGATCACCGAGGTGGCGGCCGGCGTGGACGACCTCACGCACACGCCGCACAAGACCACGACCACCGTGGCCATGGACTTCGGGTGCATCACCATCGACCCGATGCTGAAGCTGTACCTGTTCGGGACGCCCGGCCAGGAGCGGTTCGGGTTCATGTGGGACGACATCGTGGAGGGCGCGGTCGGCGGCCTCGTCATCGTCGACACCCGGCGGCTGGACGACTGCTACGCGGCCGTCGACTACTTCGAGCACAAGGACATCCCGTTCGCCGTCGCGGTCAATGCCTTCGACGGGAAGGTGGAGCACTCCCTGGACGAGATCCGCTGGGCGCTGGACGTCTCCGGCGGAGTGCCGATCGTGGTGTTCGACGCCCGGGAACGCGGCTCGGTGCGGGACGCCCTGCTCGTCGTCCTGGAACTGGCGCTGGCCCGCACCGAGCAGTAGCGGTGTCTGGTGCTGTGTGACGGTCATGCCGACGGCACTCGGCTCGGCCCGACCGTCAGCCGCTGCGTTGCACCCCCGGTGACACCGTGAGCCGCGACGCCGCCCAGAACACCGCGAGGGTGACGAGGGCGAGCACGGCGACCAGGGTGGCGCCACCGACGACCTTCTCGTAGTTGCGCTGGAAGAGGCCATCGATGATGTACCGGCCCAGTCCGCCGAAGCCGATGTAGGCGGCGATGGTGGCGGTGGAGACGATCTGGACGGCCGCCGTGCGCAGGCCGCTGAGGATCAGCGGCAGGGCGACCGGCACCTCCACCTGGAGGAGGACGCGGGCCTCGGGCATCCCCATTCCCCGTGCCGCGTCCACTGGGGAGGGGTCCACGGAACGAATCGCTTCGTAGGTGGTGACGAGGATCGGCGGTACGGCGAGTACGACCAGCGGGACCATCACCGGCATCAGGCCGAGGCCGATCCAGATGAACATCAGCACCAGCAGGCCGAAGCTGGGCAGGGCCCTGCCAGCGGTGGCGATCAGCGCGAGTGCGTTGCCGCCGCGCCCGTAGTGGCCGGTGACTAGGCCGATGGGCAGGGCGATCACGGCCGCGAGCAGCAGGGCTTCCAGCGAGTACTCGATGTGCTCGGCGAACCGGGCGGGGATGCCGTCGTAGCCGTGCCAGTGGGCGCCGTCGCTGAAGAAGGCGTGCACGAGATGCAGTACGTTCACCGGGCCGCCCCCTTCCTCGGCATCCAGGGCGTGAGAAGCAGACGGACGAGGACCAGCAGAGCGTCGGCGAGGATGCCCAGAACCGCGGTGGTCAGCACGGAGTTCACGGCCAGTGCGGGCCGGTGGTAGGTCTGGGCGTCGTAGAGCATGTTGCCCAGGGCCCCCTGGTTGCCGATGAGCATGCCGACGCTGACCAGGGAGAGGCTGGACACGGTCGCCACCCTGAGGCCGGCGAGGATCGCGGGGACGGCGATGGGCAACTGGACCTGGAGGTAACGGCGCACCGGCCCAAATCCCATAGCCTGTGCGGCGGCCAGGGTCTCCTGCGGGACCGATCGGACACCATCCACGATCGCCGGGACCAACACCACCAAGCTGTAGACCGCGAGCGGGATCATCACGGTGGTCTCGCTCTGACCGAAGTAGTCGATGAGGACGACGAAGAAGGCCAGTGACGGGATGGAGTAGAGCACGGTGGTGACGCCGAGGACGGGCGGGTAGACCCAGCGGAACCGTACGCAGAGCTGGGCGACGGGCAGGGCGATGAGCAGTCCGGCCAACACCGGCACCAAGCCTTCGCGCAGGTGCAGACCGATGAGTCCGAAGTAGCCGTGCTGCAAGTCGCTCGGGAGGTCGAAGAATCCGTTCATCGCGCGGCCTTCACACCGAGGTCCTGGGCCACCTGGCCGTGGGCGGCACGAATGGCCTCGCCGATGACCTGCTGGGAGACGACACCGACGGCGCGTCCCTGGCCGTCCACCGCGACGGCCCAGCCGGTCGGTGAGAGCACGGACCCGTCGAGCGCGGTGCGCAGCGAATCCGTGCCGGGCAGGAAGGGCCTTCCGTGGTCGATGAGCTGGTCGCGGTCGATGGCTCCGGCGGTGAGACGTTCGGGCTCGCTCCAACCGAGCGGCTTGCCGTCAAGGTCGGTGACGAGGAGGTAGGGGGCCTCGGCCCGGGAGGCGATCTTCGCGGCGTCCGCGTCGATCCCCACGATGGGGGCGGTCTGCAACTCCAGCCTCCCGGAAGGGAAGAAGGACAGCCGACGGATGCCCCGGTCGGCGCCGAGGAAGTCCTCCACGAAGGAGTCGGCGGGCGCGCTGAGGAGTTCCGCGGGCGGGGAGAACTGGGCGAGACGGCCGCCGGTGCGGAGCACGGCGACCATGGTACCCAGCTTGACCGCCTCATCGATGTCATGGGTGACAAAGACGATGGTCTTGCCCAACTCATCTTGGATGCGCAGGAGTTCGTCTTGCAGTCCCTTGCGCACGACGGGGTCGACGGCAGAGAACGGTTCGTCCATCAGCAGCACCGGCGGGTCGGCGGCGAGCGCCCGGGCCACGCCAACACGCTGCTGCTGCCCGCCGGAGAGCTGGTACGGGTACCGCTTGGCCAGGGTGGCATCCAGCCCGACCCGCTCCATCAGCTCCGCCGCCCGGGCGCGCGCCTCCTGCTTGCTCCAGCCGAGCAGGCGGGGCACGGTGGCTATGTTGTCGAGGATGGTGCGGTGTTGGAAGAGTCCGGCGTTCTGGATGACGTAACCCATGGAGCGCCGCAGGGTGTTGACCGGCTGTTGCCGGATGTCCATACCGTCGATCAGGATGCTGCCGTCGCTGGGCTCCACCATCCGGTTGATCATCCGCAGGGTCGTCGTCTTGCCACAGCCGGACGGCCCAACCAGGACGGTGATCGCGCGGTCAGGTATGTCCAGTGACAACTGGTCGACCGCGACCGTGCCGTCCGGGTACCGCTTCGTGACTGACTCAATCCGTATCAAAACGCCGAATACCCTTCGGGTTTGGCAGTTCTCCGCCCACTTCCGACCACGGTTGTCGATACGCGGGCCGTTGCGGGAAGAGTTTAGACCGCGCGGGTTCCGGCACTCCGGCGGGAGACCGCAGGCGGAAGGCTGCCGCAGCAGCGAGCGGCCGACGTGACGCGCAACCGGCATCGCGGTACGACCGGTTGCGGTTGCTCAGCCGGGCGAGCGGTCTGCCGGAGCGGAGTCCGCGTGGGTGCCCCGCCTCAGGTGCGAGCGGGCGGCGAGGACGGCCACGTCGTCTTCCGCGTGCCGGGCGTCCAGACGGGCGAGGATGGTGTCCAGGACCGCGTCGACCCCGTTGCAGTCGGTGAAGCTGAGGGCGGCCAGACGGGCGAGGGAGTGGTCGATGTCCTCACCGCGGTGCTCCACGAGCCCATCGGTGAACAGCACGAGCGTCTCCGCATCCGCGAATTCGTGGGTGGCGGTCTCGTAGCCGCCGAGTCCGGTGCCCAGGGGCGGTCCCACGGGGACGGGCAGCAGGGCCGCCTCGCCGCCCCTGGTGATGAGCACCGGCGGCAGGTGACCGGCGCTGGCCACGGTGACCTGCCCCCGGCCCGGATCGACACGGGCGAGCAGACAGGTAGCGGGCCTGCGGTCCGCCTCCCCGGAGGCAATGTCGTCCATCTGGCGCAGCACGCGGTGCGGGGGCAGGTCGGAGGAGGCGATGTAGCGCAGAGAGGAGCGGTAGGCGCTCATGTCGACGGCGGCTTCCAGGCCATGCCCCATCACGTCGCCGACCACCAGGAGGGTGCGGCCGAAGTGCAACCGGACGGTTTCGCACCAGTCGCCGCCGACCAGCGCACTCCCGCCGACCGGGAGGTAGCGGACGGCGACATCCAGGTTGGGGTGCGGGCGGCCGGGTTCGGCCAGCAGGGCGCGTTGCAGGTCGCTCGCGGTACGACTGACCTGCTCGTACGCGCGGGCGTGCCGGATGTGGGAGGCGGCACGCTCGGCGAGCAGGGCGGTCAGCTCGGCCTCCGCGCGGGCAAGCGGCCCCCCGGCCCGGGCCCACACCAGGACACCGTAGGTGTCCTCCCCGCTGGTCAGCGGCGCGCACAGTGCGGTCCGGGCACTGGTGCCGTCCGGGTGCTTCAACCACGGCTGCGCCACCGGACCGCCCTCGGATACGACCGCCTCCCGGGCCACGGCGGTGGCCCACCGGGCATCGGGCAGCAGGCCAGGGTCCCCCACGATCGCCTCGTAGCCCGATACGGCCTTCCCCGTCCGACGCACCACTGCGGCCGCCCCGCCTGCCAGCCGCAGAACAGCCCGGGTCAGCTCGGCGCAGGTCGTGGCCTCGTCGAGGGTCGTGCCCACACCGGCCAGCGCCTCGCGCAGCGTGCTCAGCCGCGCTGCGGCCCGCGCGTTCTCGCCGGAGGCGCCGATCTCACGGCGGTGACCGTCGCCGGGCGCGGGCCTGCGACGGGACTGTATCCAGCGCGCCACACCCAACACCCTCACAGGATCTCAAACCGGTGCGTGCAGGGCACCGGTCCCGGAGCCCCTCGGCCCCGCCGACCTCGGCACGGACGCTTCAGCACGGACCGCTCGGTTCGGGGCGCTCGCGGTCAGTCCTCGGCGGGGGCCAGCCGCAGGGAGACGGAGTTGATGCAGTACCGCTGGTTGGTCGGGGTCGGATACCCCTCACCCTCGAACACGTGCCCGAGGTGGGAACCGCAACGGGCACACCGCACCTCGGTCCGGACCATGCCGTGGGAACGGTCCTCAACCAGTTCCACCGCGTCGGTGCCCTTGGGATCGTAGAAGGACGGCCAGCCGCAGTGCGAGGCGAACTTGGTTTCGGAGGTGAACAGGTCGGCACCGCAGGCACGGCACGAGTACACCCCCTCGGTCTTGGTGTCCGTGTACTCGCCGGTGAAGGCCGGCTCGGTGGCGGCCTGACGCAGCACGGCGTACTCGGCCGGAGTCAGCTCCGCGCGCCACTGCTCGTCCGGCTTCTCGACCTCGTACGACATGAACCTCAGCCCCTTCGCTGCTGCCTGCTGCCTGCTGCTTGCTGCTGTCACGGCTGCTCACTGCTGCTGCGACAGGCGGTCCAGGATCCGCGGGCCCAGGTCGGTCACGTCGCCCGCGCCCATAGTGAGAACGAGGTCCCCGGGCTGCGCCATTCCCGCGATCACCACGGGGATCTGCGCCTTGTCGTGCACGGCGGTGACATCGGCGCCGGCCGCACGCGCGGCCTCGATGATCAGGTCGCTCGTCACGCCCGGGATCGGGTCCTCGCGGGCGGGGTAGACGTCGAGCACGGCAGAGGCGTCCGCCAGAGCCAGCGACCGGCCCATCTCCTTGCCCAACTGCTGGGTGCGGGAGAAGAGGTGCGGCTGGAAGACGACGAGGATGCGGGAGTCACCGGCGGCGGCGCGCATCGCCTCCAGGTCCGCGGTCATCTCAGTCGGGTGGTGGGCGTAGGAGTCGATCACCTGTACACCGGCTGCTTCGCCCTTGAGCTGCAGGCGCCGCTTGACGCCGGTGTAGGCGGCGAGCGCGGGCGCCAGCCCGTCGGCCGGAATCCCGAGGGCGGCACCAGCGGTGAGCGCGGCGACGGCGTTGAGGGCGTAGTGCCGCCCGGGCACGGACACCGTGAAGGTGAGTTCCCGCCCGTCGAGCAACACGGTGACCCGGCTCTTCAGCCCCTGCGGGACGATCTCCAGAACCCGCACGTCGGCATCGTCTGCCTCACCGTAGGTCACGGTCCGCACGGACCCGGCCAGCCGCCGGGTCAGCTCCCGCGCCCCCGCGTGGTCGGCGGAGATCACCAGCGTGCCGCCGGGGACGATCTTCCCTGCGAAGGTCTCGAAGGACTCGTAGATCTCGTCCATGGAGGCGTAGTTGGCGTGGTGGTCCAGCTCGACGTTGAGGACGATGGCGACCTCGGGAGCGTATGTGTGGAAGCTGCGGTCCGATTCGTCCGCCTCGGCGACGAAGACGTCCCCCGCGCCGTGCAGGGCGTTGGAGCCGGGCGCGTCCAGATCGCCGCCGATCGCGTACGACGGCTCCCGTCCGAGCTCGGTGAGGGAGACGGCGAGCATGGAGGTGGTGGTGGTCTTGCCGTGGGTGCCGGCCACGGCGATCGGCCGCAGCCCGTCCATGAGCGCCGCCAGCGCGTCCGACCGGTGCACCACCGGAATCCCCAGCTCGGCGGCACGCACCAGCTCCGGGTTGTCCTCACGGATCGCCGACGACACGACGACGCAGCTCGCGTCGTCCGCGAGGTGCCCGGCCGCGTGCCCGATGTGCACGGTCACGCCCAGCGCCCGTAGCGCCTCGGCGGTCGCAGAGTCCTTGGCATCGCTGCCGACCACCTTCGCCCCGCGCTGCGCGAGGATCTTGGCGATCCCCGACATCCCGGCGCCGCCGATGCCGATGAAGTGCGGTCGGTCCATGGCGGCAGGCAGGCCGGGCGTCATGCGTTTCTCCCAGGTACGGTGCGGGCTGAAGCACGCCTAGCCTATGCGCTCGAACGCCGGGTCCATCGCAAGGGGCGGGCGATGCCACGGCCGCCCGCCACGAGGCTGTCAGGAGTCCGGCCGGTGTCCGCGTACAGCGCGTCTGGGGCCGTCGGACCCGGGGCTGTTGAACGGGCTGGACGCCCGTCGGCAGTGCGGCGCGGGATGACGGAAGCAGCGCGGCGAAGGCTGCGGGCCAAGGAGCGGCGGGGCAGCACGACCAAGAGGCAGCAGTCGGGGCGCAGAGGCCGTGTCACCCAGGGGCGGTGGAACGGCGGCTCAGCCGTGCGGACGATGGACGCCGGTCCGGGAGTGGCCGTACCAGTCGTGCACCACGGCACTGCCCACCACGAGGTCCTGGACCGACGCCCGGCGGCGGCTGACGGGAATCCACAGCAGGCCCAAGGGGAAGACGAGGTAGAGGACGGCCCGCAGCACCGCGGCGGCCAAGGGCAGGCGGCCCCCCGACCGGTTCGTCACCCGCAGGCCCATCACGTGGTCGCCGACCGTGCGCCCGACCGTGCGCCAACTGCCCGCGAGATAGACGGCCGCGAGGGCCGAACCGTACCCCGCGGCGCCCCACGGACCCAGATCGGGCAGGGTGAACGGCGGCCCGAGCAGGAGATGCCGCAGTACCGCGTAGCCGAGGTCGATCACCGCGACCGTCCCGAGCACGACGAGAAGGTCGATCACTGCCGCCGCCACACGGGTGACGAGCCCGGCCGGCAGACCCTGGACGGCGACCGTGCCGCGCGGACGGGCCACCGAGGTCACGGCGGGTCCGCCCCCTCGCCCGGTTCCCCGGACCCACCCCCGCCGGTCGTCGGCTGCTCCGCGGCGGCCCCGGGTCCAGGGCGTTCGTCCGGCGCGGGCCGCCGCGGCGCGGCATCCCCGTTCGCCCCACCGCGACGCAACAGCCGGTCGGTGATCCGGTCCACGAACCGGTCGGCGCGGGCGTTCTGGTCACGGACGGCGTCCAGCGTCTCCGCCGTGATGCTGCCGCCGGTGTCTCTGACGATCCGCCCGACGTCCAACGCTTCCAGGACCTGTTCGACGTGGGTGACCAGGTCCACGCGGTCCAGTACCGCATCCAGGTCGACCCGGCCGACGACCCGGTCCATGTCCAGCCGGTCCGCCACCGCGTCCAGATCGACACGGCCGGCGACGGCATCCAGGTCAACGCGCCCCACGACGGCGTCCAGATCGATCCGGGCCAGGAGGGCATCGACGTCCACGCGGGCGAGGACGGCGTCCAGGTCGACGCGGGCGAGGACCGAGTCGAGGTCCACGCGGGTCAACAGGGCATCCAGATCGGCACGCTGGGCCACACGGTCGACGTCCAGGCGGTCGGCCACGGCATCCAGGTCGACCTCGTCCAGGACAGCCGCCGTCACGGCCCCGACCAGCGTCCGCGCGAGCAGTCCGGCCTCCTCCCGGGCCCGCGCACGTTCCATCGCTCCCCACGCACCCCAGTCACGGATCCTTCGGTCGACGGCGCCCAGCACGGCAGGTGGCACGAACAGCCGGGTTGCGGCCCGCGCCCACCGCCCGGCCCGGTCGGCCGTCCCCACGACCGCGGACAGCGACCGCCGCTGGGCCGCCAGCGCGAACCCGAGGGCAGCATCCTGCAGGGGCGTGAGCCGGCCCGGCGCACGCGGAGAGTGGGGGCGTGCCGCCGAGACGGTCTGCGCGACCAGGTCGACCAAGCCCACGACCAATCGCGTGACACCCGTGGAAACGGGCCGTTCCAGGACATCCGCACCGGTTCCAGCGGTCGGCGCCGAGGCGTGCGGTTGCTCCGCGGTTCCGCTCACGCAGCCATCACAGCACCCGGGCCCGCGGCACGCCCTCACCCGGGAAGGGTGAGCCAGCGACACCCGATGGGCTCCTACGGTGGCGGGGCAAACAGTCGGCACACGCCAGGAAGGCGACCGGACATGGCCACCACATCGGACGCTCCCGTCCTCGACACCCTCGCCGCCATGACGATCGACTCGATCGAACGCTGCGGCCTGGACGACCGCACGCTGCTACTGACCCGCATCGCCGCACTCGCCGCCATGGATGCCCCGGCGATCTCCTACCTCGCACACGTCGATCCCGCGATCAAGGCCGAGCTGACCGTGGAACAGCTCCAGGACGTCCTCGTCGCGATCGCCCCCGTCGTCGGCACGGCACGCGTCATGTCGGCCGCGAGCCACATCACCCAGGCATTCGGTGTGGCCATCGCGCTGGCCGAGACCGAGGCCGAAGGCATCGCCGAAGCCGAGGCCAAGAGCCGCGGCGGGTCCTGAACACGAGCGGATCCCGAGCCCGGGCGTCGACCTCGCGCCCGGGCGTCGGGTTCACCGCGAAGAAGCGCTGCCCGAGGGGGAGAGGACGGCACGACCTTCCCGGGAAGGGTCAGCCCGGAGGAGCGTCCTGTGCCCCGTGCCTCATGTCTTGCTGTGCGAGAACAGCTTGAGCACGGGCACGCCCACCTTGTGGCGGGCTCGCGAAGCCCAATCACGGTGGAAGAACTCCTCCACGTAGTGCGGATCGGTCAGCACGATCACCTCATCGGCGCCCACCTCTGCCACCAGCGCCTTCAACGCGTCCAGCGGATGTTCCTCGACCAACCGCCCCTCCGCCGGGCTCCCGGCAGACCGGAGGGCCTGCACGGAGACCTCCAGAGCCCGTTGTCCGACGCTCTTGGCCTCCTCACCCTCCGGGGTCTCGCCCTCACGGACGGCCTCGTCGAGCTCCCCGAGCGCGATGTCGTCGAGGGCCCGTAGCAGCCGGTCCGCCTGGTCGCCGCGCGGCTGCAGCAGCACGTGGAAGGACACCTGCTCGTCTCCGTGCAAGGTAGTGACGAACTCCACGTCGGCGGACGTCAGGGCCTTCTCGATCATCAGAACGCTTGTGAACACCAGGCGCCTCTTCTCCTGCGAGGGCCTGCTGGGCCCTCTGTCCTACGGGGCCCGGCGAGGCCCCTGCGGAAACCATCCTGCCCCGTGATCGCACGGGTTGTGCCGGACTAAGTCTGCCCACCGGAAGATAAACGGAACGGTAGATTCCGCTGTTTTCAGGAGCGACGGTAACGACCGAACAGAAATCCGTCCTCTTCGAGAAGGGATGCCAGCGCGAACCGGCGCGGCACGGCAACCGACGGCCCCCCGGCAATCCGCTGGGCATCGCCCGCGGTGAGCATCGGCGAGACCGTCAGGCACAGCTCGTCCAACACGTCCGCGGCGATCAGCTGACCGAGCAGTCGGGGGCCGCCCTCGGTGAGCAGCCGGGTGTGGCCGAGGTCGACGAGCGCCTGCACGGCTCGCGCAGGGTCGACCCCCGCGCCGGCTCCGGCGGTCACGACCTTGGCACCCGCCTGCTCGGCGGCGGCCACCCGGTCGGGGGCGACCGCAGCCCCCGTCAGGACGAGCGTGGGCACCAGGGGCGAGGTGAACAGCGGGAGCGAGAAATCCAGCTCCAGACTCGCGGAGACGACGGCGATCGCCGCGGCAGGACCCTGCCCTGCGGCCCTGCGTGCCCCCGCGAACTCCGCACGTGCGCGAGCCGGCCGGTAGCCCTCTTGGCGTACCGTTTCAGCACCGACCAGGACGACGTCCGCGAGCGCCCGCAGCGTGCCGAAGATCCGCATGTCGGCGGCGCTGGAGATGGGCTGCGAACGCCCCTCGTGCTGTGCGGCGCCGTCGAGCGTGGAGACCATGTTGGCCCGCAGCCACGAACGCGGGGCACCCGGTGCGGGCTCCGGATAGGCGTAGGCGGTGGCCAACTCGGTGAGGCTCCACTCACGGTCAACGAGCGCTGCGGCAGCACCAGCGGGCCCGGCAACCCCTTCCCCCCTCTCCGTGCCCCGGCCGGAGGTCTCCGCGCCCCCGTCGGGAGCCCGGGCTGCTGTTTCATCGGTCACAGGGAACAGGCGTCGCATGTCGTGCAGTGTGACACGGCGCTTAGCATGGGTAATCGTGTCGTCTTCCACCGCTGCCCCCGGATCCAGCCCTCTGACCGACGCGGGCCCTTCGTCCCTGTGCGCCCGTGAGCCGTACGTCCCCGCGGAACGACTGGTCGCCGAGATGGTGCCGCCGCCGCGCTTCGACGCGGTCCGCTTCTCCACCTACCTCCCCGACCCGAGGCAAGTCAGCCAGAGCGAGGCCGTAGAGACGCTGGAGGGCTTCTCGGCCGGGCTCGGCGGGGCGCACGCCTCCGGCTCCGGCAGGCGCGGTTTCTTCGGTTTCGGCAGGGCGAAGACGCCCAAGACCCCGGTCGGCCCGCGCGGGGTGTACCTGGACGGAGGCTACGGCGTCGGCAAGACCCATCTCCTCGCCTCGCTCTGGCACGCCACTCCCGCCGAGCCGTCACGCAAGGCGTTCGGCACCTTCGTCGAACTGACCAACCTGGTCGGCGCCCTCGGCTTCCAGCAGACGGTCCGGACCCTGTCCGCACACAGCCTGCTGTGCATCGACGAGTTCGAGCTGGACGACCCGGGCGACACGGTGCTCGTGTCGACGCTGCTCGGCAAGCTGGTCGAAGCGGGCGTGGCCCTCGCCGCCACCTCCAACACGCTGCCCGGCAAGCTGGGCGAGGGCCGGTTCGCCGCGGCCGACTTCCTGCGCGAGATTCAGGGCTTGTCCGCCCATTTCCGCGCCCTGCGCATCGACGGTGAGGACTACCGCCACCGCGGCCTTCCCGAAGCGCCGGCGCCGTTCACCGACGAGCAGGTGACCAAGGCGGCGTACGCCACCGAGGGCGCCTCGCTGGACGACTTCCCACACCTGCTGGAGCACTTGGCCAAGGTCCACCCCAGCCGGTACGGCGCACTGACCGACGGGGTAAGGGCGGTCTGCCTCACCGGTGTGCAGCCGGTGCCGGACCAGTCGACGGCGCTGCGACTGGTGGTCCTCGCCGACCGGCTCTACGACCGCGAGGTGCCGGTGCTGGCCGCAGGCCTGCCGTTCGACAAGCTGTTCAGTGAGGAGATGCTGAACGGCGGCTACCGCAAGAAGTACTTCCGCGCGATATCCCGCCTCACGGCCCTGGCCCGTGACGCGAAGGGACTGGTCAGCTCATAGACCGGCCTCACGGACCGGCCTCACGGCTGCATCTCTACGGCGGCCGGCCACTGGTGGTCGGCCGCTGACCGCCCACCGCTGACCACCAGCAGGCGGTCGACCGCGCGTCGGCAACTGCCAGAGCTGCTTCTAATACCCGATCACATATGGGCCAGTCAAGAGCTAGATCACGCCACGCCAACCGCACTTTTCACGCTCTCTTGCGCGCGTAACGCGCAGTTAACCCTGCAAAGACCTTTGCAGGGTTAACGTACTTCTTGACCATTCATTGACTAATGCTTGGCGTACGCAAGAGGCGTAAACTTCCGGAAGGGAGGCGCATGTTCCGAGGTATGACGGGGTGGGCCCTGCTCGGCCTCCTCGCCGTGGCATTGCTCGCGCTCCGCCCCTCCCCTACCGCGGGAGCCTTCGCATCCGCGCACACGCCCCGTCAGGCATTGGCCAACACCGAGCCCGAAATCATCCCCTGCACTACGCCGGTGCGTGATGAGAGGGATACGTTCCGCGGTTCCGGCGACCCGGGCAGCCCCGTCGGTATCCCGCAGGCACACGACCAGCAGCGCGGTCCGGCCTCCAGCCGGACACGAACGCACCCGTCCATAGCCGACCGGACGACCGAGACAGCCCCGTCGGTCGCGTCCGGCACCCCGCACCCCCTCGCCCCGGGAAAGCCCAGAGCCCATGCCCCGGCGGCACTCCAGGTCTTCCGCTGCTGAGGGCCGGGCCGAAACCCGGTCCCCCCACAACCGTCGTTCAAGCCCGACGCGCCAGTGCCGCGCGCCAGGAGGAACCCACAGACATGCAGCCCCTCATCGACAACGCCCGTACCTTCGGACAGCGCCCTGAGGAGTTCGCCAGACTCGCCGAAGGCCAGTCCCCACAGGTCCTGTTCATCACCTGCTCCGATTCCCGGGTCGTTCCGGCCCTGATCACCGGCGCGCGCCCCGGAGAACTTTTCGAGCTGCGCACCGCGGGCAACATCGTCCCGCCCTATGCCTCACAGCAGCCCACCGGCGAAGCGGCCACCATCGAATACGCCGTCGAGGTACTGGGCGTCCGCGACATCGTGGTCTGCGGTCACTCGCACTGCGGCGCGGTCGGAGCGCTCGTACGCGGTGACGACCTGACCGCCGTACCCGCCGTGCGGGACTGGCTGGCGCACGCCGCCCCGCGCCCGGCCGGCGCGGCCGAGGATCCAGAGGTCGCCGAGGGCGTCCAGAGCCACGTCCTGACCCAGTTGCTGCGACTGCGCTCGTACCCGTGCGTCGGACGCAAGCTGGCGCAGGGGCTGCTGGGCCTGCACGCCTGGTACTACGAGGTGCACACCGGCGCCGTACGGACGCACCGCCCGCAGACCGACACCTTCGAATCACTGTGAGCGCACCGATGACCGACAACCGCGCCCCTCGTGCTGCGCGAATATCCCGTTTCCCGTATCTCAGGCAGGACTTCACCGCTTCCCTCGTCGTCTTCCTGGTCGCGCTCCCGCTGTGCGTGGGTGTGGCCGTGGCCTCCGGAGTCCCGGCCGAACTCGGTCTGGTCACGGGGATCGTGGGCGGCCTCGTCACCGGTTTGATGCGCGGCAGCAGCCTGCAGGTGTCCGGGCCGGCGGCCGGTATGACCGTGCTCGTCTTCGAGGCGGTCAAGGAGTTAGGGCTGCCGGCGCTCGGCGCGGTCGTCCTCACCACCGGTGTGCTCCAGGTGGCCATGGGCCTGCTGAGGTGGGGCCGCTACTTCCGTGCCATCTCGGTCTCGGTGGTCGAGGGCATGCTGGCGGGAATCGGATTGGTCCTCATCGCCGGACAGCTCTACCCGGCGCTGGCGGCGAAGGCCCCCGACTCCGGCCTGGACAAAGTCGCCGGGCTGCCCGGTGCCTTCCTGCACGCCCTCAGTGCCGGACAGGCGCCGGCATCGCTCGCTGTCTGCACGGGCACGATCGCGGTGCTGCTCCTCTGGAAGCGCACCCCGGCGAGGCTGCGCGTGGTGCCCGCCCCGTTGGCCGCGGTCGGCCTCGCCACGCTTGCCGCGTTCATGCTGAGCCTGCCGGTGAGCACCGTCGAGGTGCATGGCCTACTGGACTCAATCCAGCCGCCGCCGCTGAGTTCTTTCGGCGTTCTGGCTGGTGTCGGTGCCCTCGGCACCGTCGTCGCCTTCACGCTCATCGCGTCCGCCGAATCCCTGTTCAGCGCGGCGGCGGTGGACCGGCTGCACTCCGGTCCCCGCACTGAGTACGACCGGGAACTCATCGCCCAGGGCACCGGCAACACGGTGTGCGGGCTGCTGGGCGCGCTCCCGATGACCGCGGTGATCGTGCGCAGTGCGGCGAACGTCCAGGCGGGCGCCCGGACGAAGGCCTCGCGCGTCCTGCACGGCGGGTGGCTGCTGCTCTTCGCCGCCCTGTTGCCCGGCGCCCTCGGGTACATTCCCGTCCCGGCCCTGGCCGGCATCCTGATCTACTCGGGCGCCAAGCTGGTGCCGCTCCGGGCGTGGGCCACGCTGTGGCGCGAGCATCGAGGTGAGGCGCTGGTCCTGTCCGTCACCGCCCTGTCCATCGTGACGGTCAGCATGTTCGAGGGCGTGCTGATCGGTCTGGCGCTGGCCGTCGTGAAGACCGCCTGGGAGGCCTCGCACATCAAGCTGGACGTGGTCGACAAGGGTGTCGGGCCCGTCGACGCGCATCTCTTCGGCAACGCGACCTTCCTGCGCCTGCCGAAGATCCTCGACAGCCTCGAGTCTCTCCCCCAGGACCGCCCGGTCCGGCTCGACCTCCGCGGCCTCCACCACCTCGACCACGCCTGCCGCACGGCCCTGGAGAACTGGGCCGAACGACACAGCACGACGGGAACGGAACCGGTGAGGATGATGACCGCCGGGTAGGTGACCCACCTCGGTCGGCCAGGTGGGCGAGCCACCGCCCGCCTCGGTCGACCGAGAAGTGTCATATCGTTGAATAAACGGGCATACCGGACCTCTGTACGAGGTGGTCATCATGGTCCAGGAGTTGCTGGGGGCGGTCGCGGCGGCGGCTTGCGTCGGCTTGTTGTACCTGGCGATGGCGGCCCGAGTGGTCAAGCAGTACGAACGCGGCGTGCTGTTCCGGCTCGGCCGTGTCGCGGGCGATGCACGGCTACCGGGGCTGACCTTGATCATCCCCTTCGTGGACCGGTTGCAGAAGGTCAACATGCAGATCGTGACGCTGCCGATCCCCGCCCAGGAGGGCATCACCCGCGACAACGTCACGGTGCGCGTGGACGCGGTCGTGTACTTCCGCGTGGTCGACGCGGAGAGCGCCCTGGTGAAGGTCGAGGACTACAAGTTCGCGGTCTCCCAGATGGCGCAGACGTCCCTGCGGTCGATCATCGGCAAGAGCGACCTGGACGACCTGCTCTCGAACCGAGAGAAGCTCAACCAGGGCTTGGAACTGATGATCGATAGCCCGGCCGTCGGCTGGGGCATCCAGGTCGACCGGGTCGAGATCAAGGACGTCTCCCTACCGGACACGATGAAGCGGTCCATGGCCCGCCAAGCGGAGGCGGACCGGGAGCGCCGGGCCCGGATCATCAACGCCGACGCCGAACTTCAGGCGTCCAAGAAACTCGCCGAGGCCGCCAAGCAGATCTCCGAAACCCCGGCCGCGCTCCAGCTGCGGCTGCTGCAGACCGTGATGGCGGTGGCGGCGGAGAAGAATTCCACGCTGGTCCTCCCCATCCCGGTGGAGCTGCTGCACTTCCTGGAAAGGGGCCCGAATCCGCACGCGGCGAACGCCGGCGAAGGGGCACGTGCGGGCTCGCGGTCCGCGCCCACGCAGGAGCTGGACGCGCAGCCACAGCCCTCAGTCGAACAGACCCTGACCAAACAGACCCCTGTCGAACCAGCGGAACCAGCCACACCGACGGAACCAACCACACCGGGGAAGAGGAGCGATCCGGTGCCTCTGGACGGCCGCTCGCCGCGCAGGTGACCGTATCGCCGCCGCGCGGGTGACCGTATCGCCGCGTCACCACCCATATCGCACCATTAGTACGCTTTTAGCCATACGTTCATACGGTGATCCCACCACTACGCCGTATCGTCGCCGTCTGCTCCCTGGGCGCGGCTCTCGCCGCCTGCGGTTCCGCGGGCCCTGCGGACACCGCCCGCCCGGCCCCAGCCAAGTCCTCCGCCTCCGCCTCCCCGTCCACCGCGCGCCCACCAGTACTCGCCCCCGGTCCGGGCGGCCTGACCCCGGTCTTCGAGCACGGCCCGCGCACCCTGGGCAAGAACATCGCGCTGACCTTCGACGCCGACATGACCGCGGACCAGGGACCGCGCGCGGCCTCCGGCGAGCACTTCGACAATCCGGAGCTCATTGGCACCCTGCGCACGCTGAAGGTGCCGGCGACCATCTTCATGACCGGCAGCTGGGCCGACCAGTACCCGGCCGAGGCCCGCAGCCTCGGCCACGACCCACAGTTCGAGATCGCCAACCACTCCTACAGCCACTATGCGTTCACCCAGGACTGCTACGGCCTGCCGACCGTCGACGCGGACCAGATGCGGGCGGACGTCGAGCGGGCGTATACCGCCTTCCGCACAGCGGGCGTACCGCACGCGCTGCCCTACTTCCGCTTCCCCGGTGGCTGTTACGACCAGCAGGCGCTGCGCGCGCTGAACGGGCTCGGGGTGACCGCGGTGCAGTGGGACGTGGTGAGCGGCGACGCCTTCGCCACGGACGCCGATGCGGTGGCCCGGCAGGTACTGGACGGGGTCAAGCCCGGCTCAGTGGTCGTCATGCACTGCACCCGCAGCGCCGCCCCGACGACCGAGCGGGTCGTACGCACAGTCGTACCGGAGTTGCGCAAGCGCGGCTACCGGTTCGTGAAGGTCTCCGAACTGATCGGCGAGACCACCGGGCAGCACTGAGCTGTTCCCTTTCCGCAGCAAGCGTGAGCGCCGTGGTCCACCGCACGGTCATCGGCGCTGCCGGGGCTGCGCAGGCGACGGCCCGCGGCGGCGCGCCCACCCCCAAGAGTCGGGATCTCATCGCGCGGCGGACACGTTGATCAGCGTGCTCGCGGCTTCATAGGGTGGGCTGTCGTGAACCACGTTCCAGCCCCCGGTGGCAGCCCCTTGCAGTCCGAGCGCACCCCACGCGACGAGGCCCCACAGTTCGTGCTGCCCCTGGTGGTGCGGGTCGAACGCAGTGCCCCGCCCGCCCGCACCGACGCGCTGGAGACGGCGGCCCGGGCCGTACTCCTGATGCTCAGCGACGAGCGTGCGCTCGGCGACGGCGAGTGGGCCGAGGCCGTACGGAACTGGGAGGACGCACGGATCCGGAAGGTCGTCCGGCGGGCCCGGGGCGCCGAGTGGAGGCGCGCCGTGGCGCTGCCCGGGATCACGACGACCGGGCGGTCCGCGGAGGTGCGGGTCTTCCCGCCCGTCCCGCTGCACGGCTGGCCCAAGGACCTGGCGAAGCTCCAGGTGTCGGGCACCGAACTGCACGACCCGGAGCCGCCGGCCGCGGCGGACCCGGCACAGCCGGTGCTGTGGCTGAGCCCGGAGCTGCAGATGTCGGCCGGCAAGGCGATGGCCCAGGCCGGGCACGGCGCCCAGCTGGCCTGGTGGGCCCTGCCCGACACCGCGCGCACCACCTGGCGTGACAGCGGGTTTCCGCTCTCCGTCCGCACAGCGGACCCCACTGACTGGAACCGGCTGACCGCCAGCGGACTACCGGTGGTGCGGGACGCCGGTTTCACGGAGATCGCCCCGGGCTCCGTGACGGTCGTCGCCGCTCATCCCGCGCTGCGCCAGGTGTAGTCCGGGACGGATCCACACGCGGGACGGTCACCGGCGCAGACGGGATGAGCGCACCCGTCGCGCGGGAAACGCGGCTCTGACTCCCCTCAGCCGCCGCAGGGGTCCCGTCAGTTCGATGTCCGCGTCGGCACCCGGACGAGGACTGAAGTTTCCCCGTGATCTTGGACACTCGTTCGTTATGCCGCGAGGGCGTGTTGATGCCGCTGCCTGGTCTCGGACGGTGTGAGGTAGCCGAAGATTTTGTGCTTGCGCAGGCGGCGGCGGTTGTAGAAGGTCTCGATGAAGGCGAAGACCTCGGCACGGGCGGTGACCCGGTCGGGCCAGGTCCGGGTTCCGATCTCTTCCTTGAGCAGGGCCCAGAAACTCTCCGCTGCTGCGTTGTCGAAACACGATCCGGTGCGTCCGCAGCTCTGCCGCAGCCCCAACTCCTGTATTCGATCCCTGAATTGCGCCGATGTGTACTCGCTGCCGCGATCGCTGTGGATCACGCATCCGGGCTCCAGACCGCCTCGGCCGTAGGCCATGTCGAGGGCGTCGACGACGAGCTCGGCGCGATGGTGATCGGCCATGGCATAGCCGACGACCTCGCGGGTGGCCAGGTCCAGCCAGCAGGCGAGGTAGAGCCAGCCCTCGGCCGTCGGGAGATAGGTGATGTCGCCGACCAGCTTGATCCCGGGACGCACGGCGTGGAAGTCGCGGCCGATCAGGTCCGGGGCCGGCTTCGCCTTCTTGTCCGGCCGGGTCAGCGAGCGGTGCTTGCGGCGGGTGACGCCGCGGATGTCGCGCTCGCGCATGACGCGGGCGACGCGCTTGCGGTTCACCCGGTGCCCCAGGCGCCGCAGCTCAGCGTGGATGCGCGGGACGCCGTAGGTGCGACGGGAGGCGATGTGGAGCACGGTGATCTCGTGGGCGAGCGCGTCGTCGGCCGCCCGGCGCTCTTGGCGGGCAGCCTCGCCCTCGCGCCAGGCGTAGGAGGAGGAGCGGGCCACATGCAGCACCCGGCACAACAACACGATCGGGTAGTTCGCCTTCTCCGCATGGATCAACCGGTACAACATGGTCACCGGTCGCTCTCCTTCACGAAGAAGGCCGTCGCCTTTTTCAGGATCTCGATCGTCTGCTGCTGTTCGCGGTTCTCTCTGCACAGCCGGCGCAGTTCCTCACGCTCCGCGCTGGTCAGCTCGCCCGGGGCGCCTTGGCCCTGGTCGGCCTTGGCCCGGCGGTACCAGCCGCGCAGGGACTCGGAGCTGATGCCGAGTTCCCGGGCGACGGCGGTGACCGTCTTCCCCGAGGAGTCGACAAGCGCGACCGCGTCCCGCTTGAACTCCTCGGTGTACCGCTTCGTGTACTTGCTTCCCACCTGGTGCTACTTCCTCTGGAACCTCAGGTCCCAGTCTCCAGGTGTCCACGATCAAAGGGAAGCTTCAAACTGCTGGTAATGCCCGGCTGACCGCCAGCCGGCCGGGACATGCGCGCAAGTCTTTGGCTAGCATGACGTGCGAGCATGAGGACATATCCTCCAGGTTGCCGGTCACGTGGTCGCTCATGTCCGGGGGATTGGTCGCCGATCAGTTGCCGGCATGGCAGCGCACCTCGGGCCGTGCTGCGCGGACAGCCTCCAGTGTTTCCCGCCCGGGCTGGCGAGGGCATCTGCCGACCGGAGACAGGCGGAGCGGGGGCTGCAAGTTCGAAGACGGCCAGCTCGGTCCGCAGCAGCCCGCGCCGAGTGCGACCACCGGGGCGAGGCCAAGGAGGAGCGCACCCCGCATCGACTGACCAGTTCCGCGGCGATGGCGAATTCCGCGGCCGCGCCGGAACCTCAAATGTTGCTCTGAACCGGGGCCGAGGGAGGTTGGGGCCCGCGCGCTCGGGGCCATATCCCTGTCACTCGACGCACCAGCACCAGGCCGAGGAGGGGGAAGCGCCATGCGGCGACTGGGCACGGGCATCGGCTGGCGGCCGGAGATCGCGGACGCCGTGGAGGGCATGCCGGGCATCGACTGGGTGGAGGTCGTGGCGGAGAACGTCTGCCCCGGCCATCTCCCCGAGTCGCTGCTGCGGCTGCGCGAGCGCGGCGTGACGGTGGTCCCGCACGGCGTCTCGCTCGGCCTCGGCGGCGCGGACCGCCCCGACGAGGGCCGACTGACCGCGCTCGCCGAACGCGCGGAGGTACTCGGCGCTCCCCTGGTCACCGAGCACATCGCGTTCGTCCGGGCGGGTGGCGCGCTCACCGCCTCCCCGCAGTTGGAGGCCGGGCACCTGCTGCCCGTACCGCGTACCTGGGACGCCCTGGGCGTGTTGTGTGAGAACGTCCGTCTCGCCCAGTCCGCGCTCCCGGTGCCGCTGGCCCTGGAGAACATCGCCGCCCTGTTCTCCTGGCCGGACGAGGAGCTGACCGAGGGGCAGTTCCTGTCCGAGCTGGTCGAGCGCACCGGCGTACGGCTACTCATCGATGTGGCCAACCTGCACACCAACCACGTCAACCGGGGCGAGGATCCGGTGGAGGCGCTGGCTGCGCTGCCGGTGGAGGCGATCGCCTACGTCCATGTGGCGGGCGGCTTTGAACGCGACGGCGTCTGGCACGACAGCCACGCACACCCCGTGCCGGCCCCGGTGCTCGGCATCCTCACCGACCTCGCCTCCCGGACCGCCCCGCCCGGCGTGCTGCTGGAACGGGACGACAACTTTCCCGAACCGGTCCAGTTGAAGGAGGAGTTGGAGGCCATCCGCGAGGCGGTCGGTGTCGGGCGTGCGCGGGCGGCAGGGCGGACGCGCACGGTGGCGCGGACGCGGACCGGGGCACAGAGGCAGACCGGGGCACGGACAAGGACGGTGGCACGGACGCAGAAGGCCAGGCGAACGCCGGGCGGGGTGGGCGCGGGAACCGCGGGCACGGCGCCCGTCACCGTGGTCGGCACGGGGACCGAGGAGACGGCGGCCGGCACCGTGGTCGCCGCGAGGACCGAACGGACCCCGGCCACCACCGTGACCGGCGCCAGGGCCCGTATCGTGCCGGCCACCGCGGCCGGCACGCGCGGTGCGGCCGGTGCGGGGCGGCCACTGGACGGTGTGCGGGAGCGGCTCGGGGTCGCCGAGGCGGCCGTACTGTCCTCGCTGGTGGCCGGGACCCCGGTGCCCGAGGGATTCGACCGGGTGCGGATGGGGGTGCAGGCTCGGGCACTCGCAGCGAAGCGAGCGGACGTGGTGGCGAAGGTCGCACCGGAGCTGCCGGACATTCTGGGCGCAGGGTACCGGCCCGCGTTCCTGGCGTACGCGAGGCGGCGGCCGATGAGCGGCGGGTACCGGCGGGACGCGCTCGACTTCGCCGGGCACCTGCTGGCCACGGGGCTGCCCCGGCGCGCAGTGGCGCGCCGGAGCCTGCAGGAGTGGTGGTTGGATCGTGCGGGCCCGGCGCCGAGGTCGCACGCACCGGTGGCGCGGGCCGCACGGGCCGCACGGAGGGTGCTGCTGCGCAGGGGGTGAGCGAACCCGACGGTGCCGTGCGGCGCACCCCGGTGCCCGAAGTAATATGCCAAGCCCGCACCCACCCCCTGGCAACCCTGGTGTGCGGTGCCGTACAGGAGGCGCCATGCGACCGCGACCCCCGCTCAAGGGCCGAGGCATCATCAGCGGCACCGGGCTGATCATCACCTGCCTGGCCGCGACGGCCGTCGCGCTGCTCTACCCGCTCTGGTCGTACGCCCACCGGCCGGACCCCGCCTCCGCGGACGTGCTGAGCGCACAGACCGTGATGACGCCGTACGGCCCGCTGTCCGCGCGGGACCGGGACTTCGTCGCCAAGGTGCGGCTGGCGGGGCTGTGGGAGCTGCCCGCCGGGGAGCAGGCGGAGCGGAAGGGGACCACGGCAGCCGTACGTGCCGCGGGGCAGCGCCTGGTCAACGGCCTCACCTCCCTTGACACGCATGTCCGGACCGTCGCCACCCAGCTCGGCGTGCCGCTGGCCAACCAGCCCGACCAGCAGCAGAAGCAGTGGCTCGACGCCCTGGACTCGGCGCAGGGCCAGGACTTCGACCGACAGTTCGCCGGCACCCTGCGGCTCGCGTACGGCCGTGTGTTCCCGCTGGCCGCCCAGATCCGGGCCGGCACCCAGAACTCCCTGGTCCGCGGCCTCGCCGACGACGCAGGCGCAACCCTCCTGGACCACATCAAAGCGCTGGAGGCGACGGGGTACATCGACTTCGCCACGCTGTCCCGGGAGCTGACCGCCTCGGCGTCGCCCGTACCGTCCCCGCCGGCCGTCGCCCCGAGCGCGGCAGTACCAGTGACACCCTCGGCGAACGAGCCGTCCTCCCTGCCGTCCGCAACCACCAGCCCGGCACCGCGACCGAGCAGCTCCTGACCGCACCGGGAACGGAACGTCGGATGCTTGCAACGCTCCGTCCGTCCAGCTGCCGAACAGGGCATGGTCCTTCCCGGTCCGGCCTTCACCCACCACGACGAGCCCCACCACGACGAGCCCCGCCCGGAGTGAGCCTCCGCCGGGCCGCCCGCGAGGCGCCCTCAGGGGGCGCACAGGGGGCATTGGCCCCGACACCGGCGGACGGTCCTTGCCTTCACCGGGAACCGACCGAAGCATCCCTTCTGTTGTCGCCGGGCCGTGGCAGCCGTGCCACCGCCAGCGCGCACCGAAGGGATACGCGATGAAAGCTGCCGCCCTGTACTCGGCCGCCGGGTCCTTGCTCCTGACCAGCCTGGCCGTGGCCCCGGCGGGCGGCACGCCCGCCACCCCCGGCGCGGCCGGAGCACCGGGCACGGCCGAATTGCGCGGCACCGTGGTGGCCGCGGCCCGCGCCCGGGCGGCGGGAATCGACTTCGGCCCCTGCTCCGCCGCCGACATGCCGGAGGCACCCAACAGCCTGCGGTGCGGCACGGTGACCGTCCCGCTGGACTACGCCCATCCCGACGGCAAGCAGATCGAGCTGACCGTCAGCCGGATCCGGGCCACGCGCAAGGACCCGGACGGCAGCGAACGGAAAGTCCCACGGCAGGGCGTTCTCGTCTACAACCCGGGCGGCCCCGGCGCCTCCGGCATGTACTTCCCGCTGATCGGTGTGATCCCGCAGTGGAAGCGGATCGCCGCCGCCTACGACCTGGTCGGCTACGCCCCTCGCGGCGTGGACCGTTCGGCGCCGCTCTCCTGTGAGGACCCGAAGCACTTCTTCAAGGCGCCCAGCGCCTCGCCGACACACCCGTCGCAGGCGTACAAGCAACAGCGGATCGCACGGGCGAGGGCCTACGCACGCGGCTGCGCCGAGCGGTCGGGCAGCGGCCTGCGCCACTACACCTCGCTCAACAACGCCCGTGACCTGGACGTGCTGCGGGCCGCGCTGGGACAGGACCGGCTGACGTTCATGGGCGCCTCGTACGGCACCTACTTCGGCGCGCTGTACGCGACGATGTTCCCCTCGCACGTGCGGCGCATGGTGCTGGACGCGCCGGTGAACCCGGACCCGGAGAAGATCTGGTACCGCGACAACCTCGACCAGTCAGCCGCGTTCGAAGACCGCTGGGCGGACTTCCGGGACTGGATCGCCCGCCACGACGACGTCTACCGGCTCGGCGACACCCCCGAGAAGGTGCAGCACAGCTACGACAGCGCGCAGAAGCGACTGGCCGCCGAGGCGGCGGGCGGAAAGGTCGGTCCGGGCCAGCTGCAGAACGCGTTCCTGACGGCCGCTTACTACGACGACTTCTGGCCGAGCCGGGCCGACGCCCTGTCCGCCTATCTGCACGGCGACCCCGAACCGCTGGTCCGGCTGGCGGCTCCCAGCCCCCGGACGGCAGCCGAGGCGGAGAACGGCAGCGCCGTCTACACGGCGGTCGAGTGCAACGACGCTCCTTGGCCGACGGACTTCAAGGTGTGGGACCGGGACAACACCCGGCTCGCCCGGGTGGCTCCCTTCGAGACCTGGGACAACGCCTGGATGAACCTGCCGTGCGCCTTCTGGCCGGCGCCCCGGCAGCAGCCGCTCGACGTACGGACCGGACCGGGCGAACTACCCCCGGTGCTGATCCTGGCAGCCGAACGGGACGCGGCGGCGCCGTACGCGGGCGCTCTGGAGATGAACCGGCGGCTGGCCGGCTCGGCGCTGGTGACGGAGCGGGACGCGGGCACGCACGGCATCGGCGGCGGCCCGAACGGCTGTGTCAACGCCTACTTGGACGCCTATCTGCTCCAGGGCCGCCTGCCGGCGCAGCACGCGTCCTGCGCACCGCACCGGGAGCCGGAGCCGGACGCCCCGGCCGGCCGCGCCGCGGTCCCGCCCTCGCGGGATTCCCTGGAGGACAGGACCGTCCGGCGCTGAGGGGTCAGGCCAGGCCCGCGACCAGCTCGGCCACCGACTTGCGGCGACCGGTGAAGAACGGCACCTCCTCGCGGACGTGCCTGCGGGCCTCGGAGCCGCGCAGGTGGCGCATGAGGTCGACGATGCGGTACAGCTCGTCGGCCTCGAAGGCCAGGATCCACTCGTAGTCGCCGAGGGAGAAGGAGGCGACCGTGTTGGCGCGCACGTCCGGGAACCCGCGGGCCATCTTGCCGTGGTCGGCGAGCATACGGCGGCGGTCCTCGTCCGGTAGCAGGTACCAGTCGTAGGAGCGCACGAACGGGTAGACGCTCACGTAGTCGCGGGGCGTCTCGTCGGCGAGGAACGCCGGGATGTGCGAGCGGTTGAACTCGGCGGGGCGGTGCAGCGCCATGTTCGACCAGACCGGTTCGAGGGTGCGGCCCAGCTTCGTGCGGCGGAAGAGGTTGTACGCCTCCTGGAGCTGGTCGCTGGTCTCAGCGTGCCACCAGATCATGAGGTCGGCGTCGGCACGCAGGCCGGAGACGTCGTAGGTGCCGCGGATCGTCACGTCCTTGGCGGCGAGCTGGTCGAACAGCTCCTGGACCTCGTCAGCGTATCCCGCGCGGTCCTCGGGCAGCACGTCCTTGAGCTTGAAGACCGACCAGAGGGTGTAGCGGATGACCTCGTTGAGGTCCTTGGCCAGCTTGCCCTTGTTCGGGACCCTGCCGGACTCGGTGATGGGGGCGTCGTCACTCATGGTCCCTATTCTCCCGCTCCGCCGTGCAGGCTCTGCACCGGGTTGGCCGTCAGCTCCGCCACGCCGCGCAGGTCGCCGGTCAGCTGGTCCACCGCCGCGTACGCGCTGGCGATGCACGCCGGGATGCCGACGCCGTCGTACTGCGCGCCGCACACCGCGAGTCCCGGCAGCTTGGCCACCCGGTCTCGGATGCGGGCCACGCGCGCGTGGTGACCCACCGGGTACTGGGGCAGGCCGTCCGTCCAACGGGTGACCCGGGTCTGGACGGGCACGGTGTCCAGTCCGATGGCCTCCCGCAGGTCGTGCCGGGAGGCGTCGACCAGGTCGGCGTCGTCTCGCTGGAGGATCTCCGTCTCACCGTGACGGCCCACGGACGTGCGCAGCACGATCACGTCCGGATCCTGCTCAGCGATCCAGCCCCACTTGTTGGAGGCGAAGGTGGACGCCTTGATGGTACGGCCGTCGACAGGCGGGACCAGGAAGCCGCTGCCCGCGGGGAGGTTCAGGCCTGCCCGCCGGTAGGCGAGGGTGACCAGGGCCATCGAGGCGTATTCGACGGCCCCCAGCTCGTCGGCCGCCTCCGGGGACTCGGCGCGCAGCAGCGCCGCGGCGACCGGGGCCGGTACGGCGACGATCACCGAGTCTGCGTGCAGCACCCGCTCCCCGGCCGCGACCCGCCAACCGCCGGCGGGCTCGCGACGCAGTTCGGTGACCGGTGTCCCGGTCAGGATCTCGCCGCCCCGCGCACGCACCGAGTCGGCGACCGCGAGGGGCAGCTGGCCGACCCCGCCTTCGATGCCCGTGAAGACCGGGCCCGTCTGCCGGCTGGCCGCGGCCTTGGCCTGGATGTCGCGGACGGCCTCGGTGAGGGAGGTGTGGGTGCGGATGGCCTGGAAGAGCTGCGGGACGGCCGAGCGCATCGAGATGCGGTACGCGTCGCCCGCGTACACCCCGCCGAGCAGCGGCTCGACCAGGCGGTCGACAACCTCACGGCCGAGCCGGGCCGCCACGTACTCCCCGACAGCCACGTCGTCGCCGACCTCGGTGCGGGGCAGTTCCGCATCCCGCTCGATGCGGGCCAGCCCCTCGTCGGACAGGACACCGGCCAGCGCACCGGATGTGCCGGGCACACCCATCACATGTCCCTTGGGCATGGGCCGCAGGGCGCCACGGGTCCAGATCGAGGCGGTCGCGGTGGCCGGCGGCTGGAGCCGTCCGGACAGACCCACCTCACCCGCGAGGGCCACCGCCTCGGGACGGCGGGCGAGCATCGACTCGGCACCCAGATCGACCCGGACTCCCGCGATCTCACCGGGCAGCAGTTTGCCGCCGACCCTGCCTCCGGCCTCCAGCACGGTCACGCGGGCGCCGTGCCCCAGTAGCCGGTGGGCTGCGGCCAGTCCGGCGATACCCGCTCCGATGACGACGGCGTGCCCCGCAGGTGTACCCGTTGCACTCGTACCCGTTGCGCTCATGCCCCCACTCTCTCAGACCCCGCCGGCACTCCCGCCAGGGCCGGAGGTCCCCTGCGTCAACGGCCCCGGTGTCCGCTCCGAGTTCGGACCGTAACAGCTTCGAGACCCCCCATCGCCAACGTCCCGGCGACGTCGGCCGTCATAGGAGCACTGTCAGTCTCAGACCTGGGGGGTACCACCCATGTGCGCACCGCGTTCTCTACATACCGTGCACTCCGTACGTACCGCGCACTCCGTCCGGGCCCTGGCCGGGCTCCTGCTCACTGCGGCCCTGGCACTCGCCGGGTGCAGCGCCGGCGTCTCGGGCGGCGACTCAGCGAAGCCCGCGGCAGGCGCCGCGAAGCCCGCCGCCGACGCCGCGGAGTCCGCCGCCGGAGCCGGACGGTCAGGCGCGCCCGGCGGTGCGGCGGGCAAGGCCGAGTCGACCGGGACACCCGTCCTCGCCCAGAACGCGATCATCCGCACCGCGTCCCTGACCCTCGTGGTCAAGAACGTGCCCGAGGCACTGGCGGCGGCCCGGACGACCGCCCGGGACGCCGGCGGCTACGTCGGCCAGGAACGCACGAGCCGGGACGGCGACGGCCACGAGCGCACCCGGATCGTGCTGCGTGTGCCCACCGCGAAGTACGACGAGGTCCTCACCGGGCTCCAGGGCACGGGCAAGCTGGTCCACCGCACGGCCAAGGCTGAGGACGTCACCGACCAGGTCGTGGACGTGGACAGTCGGATCACGTCGCAGCGGGCCAGTGTCGACCGGATCCGTGCGCTGATGGACCGGGCCACCAGGATGAGCGACATCGTCTCCCTGGAGGGCGAGTTGAGTAGGCGCCAGGCGGATCTGGAAGCGCTGCTGGCGCGGCAGGCGTCTCTGAAGGACCGCACGAGCCTGGCCACCATCACCCTGTCGCTGTCCGGTACCCCCGTGCGGAAGGCGTCCGGTGATGGTGAGCCCGGGTTCACGGACGCGCTGGCCGGCGGTTGGCAGGTATTCGTCACGGGGGTGCGCTGGATCACCCTCGCGCTCGGTGCTGTGCTGCCGTTCGCCGCCTTCACCGCCGTACTGGTGCTGCTGTGGCTGCGGGTGGTGCGTCCCCGGCTACCGCGCCGCACCCAGCCAGCGCCGGCGGCGACCGCGCTGGGCCCGCTGCCGTCGGCCCGGCCGGCACCGGAGTCCGCCGAGGAGGCGGACCGGGGCTGACGGGCCCCGCCCCCGTAGCGTGTTCCCATGGGCTTGAACGGTGACGCGCGGGGTGGCGACGGCAGAACGGAACGACTGGTCGTGATCGGCGGCGATGCCGCGGGCATGTCCGCAGCATCCCGGGCACGCCGGCTGAAGGGGCCCGGGGAGCTGGAGATCGTCGCCTTCGAACGCGGCCACTTCACGTCCTTCTCGGCGTGCGGCATCCCTTACTGGGTGGGCGGTGAGGTCGACGGACGCGACCGGCTGATCGCCCGTACGCCCGAAGAACACCGGCAACGCGGCATCGATCTTCGACTGCGCACCGAAGTGACGGAGATCGACCCGGCCGGGCGGCGGGTTCACGCGCGCGACGTCGACTCGGGCTCCGGGTCGTGGATGCCGTACGACAAACTTGTCCTCGCGACCGGCGCCCGCCCGGTCCGACCGGACCTGCCCGGAGCGGACGCTCCCGGAGTGCACGGCGTACAGACCCTGGACGACGGCCAGGCTCTGCTGGACACGCTCGCACGCACCCGTGGCCGTCGCGCGGTGGTCGTGGGGGCGGGCTACATCGGTGTGGAGATGGCCGAGGCGCTCATCCATCGCGGCTTCGGCGTGACGGTCGTCGACCGCGGCAGCGAGCCGATGCCGACGCTCGATCCGGACATGGGCCGCATGGTGCACCGGGCCATGGAGGGCCTCGGTATCACCATGGTGAACGACGCGGAGGTCACCGGGATCCTGACCGGTCCGCAGGGCCGAGTGCGGGCGGTGGCCACGACACACGCCGAGTACCCCGCTGACCTGGTGATCCTCGGTATCGGCGTGCGTCCGGAGACCTCCCTTGCCCGGGAGGCCGGCCTCCCCCTCGGCGCCCACGGCGGACTGCTCACCGACCTGGCGATGCGGGTGCGCGGCCACGAGAACATCTGGGCGGGCGGCGACTGCGTGGAGGTGCTGAACCTGGTCTCCGGCCAGGAGCAGTACGTCCCACTCGGCACGCACGCCAACAAGCACGGCCAGGTCATCGGCACCAACGCCGGTGGCGGGTACGCCACTTTCCCGGGCGTCGTCGGCACGGCGGTCAGCAAGGTCTGCGACCTGGAGATCGCCCGCACCGGACTGCGAGAGAAGGACGCCCGCCGGGTGGGCCTGCGGTACGAGACGGTCACCATCGAGTCGACCAGCCGGGCCGGCTACTACCCCGGCGCCTCCCCGATGACGGTCAAGATGCTCGCGGAACGCCGCACGGGCCGGCTGCTCGGTGTCCAGATCGTCGGCAGGGAAGGGGCGGCCAAGCGCGTGGACGTCGCCGCCGTGGCCCTCACGGCGGGCATGACGGTGGAACAGATGACGGCCCTGGACCTTGGCTACGCCCCGCCCTTCTCGCCGGTGTGGGATCCGGTCCTGGTGGCGGCGAGGAAGGCGGCGGCACGGGTCCGGGCTTCCTAGCGCCGCATCCCCGACCACACGGGCGGTACCCCCTAGGCCGTCCCGCTGGCCCGCGGCAGAGTGGAGACGGCCGCGGCGCCGGTGGTGTCCGCCGGCTTCGCGTGGGAAGCCGGCGGCCGGGCCGACCGCAGCCGGTGGCTCACCGCCTCGTCCAGCGTCACGGGCCGCCCCGTCTGTGCCGCAAGCCGCCCGGCGTCCTGACCGAGCCGCGCGACGTCCTCCCACGGGAGCCGTACGACCAGGGAGAGCTCCGCCTCCCCGTCGGGCAGAGCGTGCATCGCGGGGGTAACTCGTTCGCTCATCGCCTGTCCTCACATCGGTTGAAAGGACATACGAGCGCCCGCCCGGCACCGTTCACCGGTTCGTCCGCCTCGTCGTGGGCACTACTTGTGTGTGGTCATCCCCGTCCATGACGTGAACCCGGCGCGCCGCACCCCCTGGGTGACGTATGCCCTCATCGCGGCCAACGTCATCGTGTTCCTCTCCACGCCCGGCCTTACCGGTTCCGTGGCAGGCGGCGGTGACCTGGCGCAGTTGTGCCGTCTGCACGCCTTCCTGGACCACTACGCGCTGGTCCCGAGGGAGTTGATCCACCATCGGATGTCGCAGTCGGTCCCCACCGGCGATGTGGGGGTGGGCCCGGCCGGCCCGGGATGCATCGTCGGCCCGCCGCCCTACGGCAAGTCCCCCGTACTGTCCGTCTTCACGGCGATGTTCCTGCACGGCAGCTGGCTGCATCTGCTGGGCAACATGCTCTTCCTGCTGATCTTCGGCAACAACGTCGAGGACCGGATGGGCCACATCCGCTACGTCCTGTTCTACGTCGTCTGCGGCTACGCGGCCGGGTACGGCTTCGCGTTGCTCAACGACGCCTCCGGCGACCCGCTGATCGGTGCGTCCGGCGCGATCGCCGGGGTCCTGGGTGCCTATCTGGTGCTGTACCCGAAGGCCCGGGTCTGGGTCCTCGTCCCGTTCCTGGTCTTCCTCCCGCTGCGACTGCCCGCCTGGCTGGTGCTGGGCTTCTGGTTCGTGCTCCAGGCGGTGTACTCCTCCGGGGGCGTGGTCTTCGGCGCCGGAACCGTGGCGTACGCGGCTCATGTGGTCGGGTTCGTCACGGGCATGTTGCTCGCCCTACCGCTCAAGCCCGGCACCCCTCCCCCGCCGGAGCCGCCCGGCCTGCTGTTCGGCAGGCAGGCACGGCCCCGGTACACCGGGTGAGTCAGCGCGCGGTCCGGGTGTGGACGTACTCCACGAGCCGGGTCAATGCGTCCGGGTCGGTGGTCGGTAGGACACCGTGCCCGAGGTTGAAGACGTGGCCCTCCAGGCCCTCGGCCGCGTCCAGTACTTCGCGGGCCTTGGCCTCGACCGTGTCCTTGCCGGTGAACAGCACCGTCGGGTCGAGGTTGCCCTGGAGCGCCCGGCCGGGGCCGACACGCCGCTGTGCCTCATCCAGCGGGACGCGCCAGTCGACGCCGACGACATCCGCGCCGGCCTCGCCCATGAGCTTCAGCAGTTCACCGGTGCCGACGCCGAAGTGGATGCGCGGGACGCCGTAGCCGGCGACCGCCTCGAAGACCTTCGCGGAGGCGGGCATGACCGAGTGCCGGTAGTCGGCCGGGGCCAGTGCACCGGCCCAGGAGTCGAAGAGTTGGACCGCGCTGGCACCGGCCTCGATCTGGACCTTCAGGAAGACGGCCGTGATGTCGGCGAGTCGGTCGAGCAGGTCGGCCCACAGCCCGGGATCGCCGTACATCATCGCCTTGGCGTTCTCGTACGTGCGGGACGGGCCGCCCTCGACCAGGTAGCTCGCGAGGGTGAAGGGCGCTCCGGCGAAACCGATCAGGGGGGTGGCGCCCAGCTCACAGGTGAGCTGGCCGATCGCTTCGGTGACGTAGGGGACGTCCTCGGGTGTGAGGTCGCGCAGCCGGGCCAGGTCGGCGCGGGTACGGATCGGCTGCTCGACGACCGGGCCCACACCGGGCTTGATGTCGAGGTCGAGACCGATGGCCTTGAGCGGGACGACGATGTCACTGAAGTAGATGGCGGCGTCCACGTTGTGCCGGCGCACCGGCTGGAGCGTGATCTCGGTGACCAGCTCGGGCCGCATGCAGGACTCCAGCATGGGGACGCCCTCACGCACCTTGCGGTACTCGGGAAGGGAGCGGCCGGCCTGGCGCATGAACCACACCGGGGTGTGCGGTACGGCCTCGCGCCGGCACGCCTTGAGGAAGGCGCTGTCGTACGTCGCTGTCGGCTGCTGGCCCGAAGGGCTTGCGTTGGCACTCACAGCGGCAAGTCTCGCACGGCCGGCGGCGCAGAGTTGCGCCCGCCCTTTGGGGTGTCCCTGCCTGCGCACCGGCGCGGTTCCCCTTACTCTTCCCCGCATGGCTGGGGCTCAGGGACGACTGTCGGACGGCGCTGACGGAATGGACGACGCGAAGGACACCGCCGGGGGGCGGGCGGGCAGTGCACTGCCGCCCGCGTTCCGGGCTGCGGTCGACGCACTGCGGACCGCACGGGTACGGCCGCAGGTCGAGGTGGAGCCGACGCCCGCCCCACGGCGGCTCGCCCCGCACGCGTACGCGCTGGAGGCGGTGGTGGTCGACGGCGAGCAGGAGCTGGCCGACGGACGGCTGGTGCTGCTGCACGATCCGGCGGGGCACGACGCCTGGCGGGGCACCTTCCGGCTGGTGACGCTGGTGCGGGCGGAGCTGGAGCCGGAGATGGCGGCCGATCCGCTGCTGCCCGAGGTGTGCTGGTCGTGGCTGACCGGCGCGCTGCAGGTGCGTGGCCTCGGGTACGGCGAGCCGAGCGGTACGGTCACGCGCGCGAGTTCCCACTACTTCGGCGGTCTGGCCGAGCGCCCGCCGGCCTCGCAGATCGAGATCCGCGCCTCCTGGACGCCCCGCGAGGGCCTGGGAGGGGTTCCGGACACCGCCGCCCACCTGGCCTCCTGGTGCGATCTACTGGCCCAAGTGGCGGGGCTGCCGCCGGCTGGTCCCGGGGACGCCTCGGTGGTGACCCTGCCGCAGCGCAGGGACCCGAAGTCCCGGTGAGCTGAGCGCCGGAGTGCGGCTACGTCATCCACATGAGGGCCCTGTTGACCATCTCTTTGTCGATACGGCCACTTTCTGTACTCGAATCGCATCTGCTTGAACCGACTCGATCTTCGGGTGATCGATCGCGCGTCCGAATTGCGCAGATTGTTACTCACTAGATCGTGATCATTCTCTAAAGGCGGACCAGTCAGCTGCCGAAGACGACTGTGACCTTGAAAGCACGGTTCGTCCCGGCTTCATCCCCACAAGCCGGCCCCGTCCCCCCACCCAGGAGGCCTGGTGTCCGTTCTCCTTGAGCAACCCGCAAGCCTGGTCGCCTACCGCCCGAACAAGCCGACCGCCATGGTGGTCGTGGCCGACCCGCGCGTCCGCTCCACCGTCACCCGCCACCTGTGGGCGCTCGGCGTGCGCGATGTCATCGAGGCCTCGTCCATCGCGGAGGCTCGTCCCCGCATCGGCAACCCGCGCGACATCTGTGTCGCCGACGTCCACCTGCCCGACGGCTCCGGCCTGACCCTACTGTCCGAGACCCGCGCCGCGGGCTGGCCCAACGGACTGGCCCTGTCCGCCGCCGACGACATCGGAGCGGTCCGCAACGCCCTGGCCGGCGGCGTCAAGGGCTATGTCGTCACCGGCACCCGCACCAACATCGGCCTGCCCACCCGGCCCGGCGCCGCCCCCCTCGGTGCCGCCGCCCGGATGCACCGCCGCCCCCCGGGTGCCCCGAGCCACCCGGGCGGCTACCGAGAGCTGTCCGGGCGCGAAGTGGAGGTGCTGCGACTGGTCGCGGAGGGCCAGTCGAACAAGGCGATCGGCGTCTCCATGGGCCTGTCCGCCCTCACCGTGAAGAGCCACCTCGCCCGGATCGCCCGCAAGCTCGGCACGGGCGACCGGGCCGGCATGGTGGCCGTGGCCCTGCGTACCGGGATCATCCACTGACGCCCCCGCGACACGGCCGCCACGCCCGCCCGCGTGAACCGGGGGTGTCACCGTGCTGACCGTTCGCTGACTGGTTTACGCCCCTCCGGCGCTCGCCGACGGAACGTTCCGTCGGCGAGCGCCTTCCCCACACGGATACCCTTGACAGGTGACCGACGCCCAAGACACCGCAGCAGACAGTTCCCTGCGCCCCAGGGGAGGCACTCCTCCTGATGACGCCGGATCTTCTGTGCCGGGGGCACCGGTTCCCTTGCTCGAACCCCGCGAGGGCATTCCACCCGTGATCGCCGACGGACCGGCCCTCACTGAGGTGATCACCGCCTTCGCCGCCGGCACCGGCCCCGTGGCCGTGGACGCCGAGCGCGCCTCCGGCTACCGCTACGGCCAGCGCGCCTACCTGGTTCAGCTGCGCCGCGCGGGTGCCGGTACCGCGTTGATCGACCCCGTCGCCTGCCCCGACCTCTCGGGACTCGGCGAGGCCCTGTCCGGCGTCGAGTGGGTGCTGCACGCGGCCACCCAGGACCTCCCCTGCCTGCGCGAGATAGGCATGGTCCCGACCGGGCTCTTCGACACCGAGCTGGCCGGCCGACTCGCCGGGTTCCCCCGTGTGGGCCTGGGCGCGATGGTCGAGGGTGTCCTCGGCTACGTCCTGGAGAAGGGCCACTCCGCCGTCGACTGGTCCACCCGACCGCTGCCCGAGCCGTGGCTGCGCTACGCGGCCCTGGACGTCGAACTCCTCGTCGACCTGCGCGACGCCCTGGAGAAGGAGCTGGACCGGCAGGGCAAGCTGGAGTGGGCCCTGGAGGAGTTCAGCGCCATCGCGGCCGCGCCGCCGACCGAACCGAGGAAGGATCCCTGGCGCCGGACGTCCGGGATGCACAAGGTACGACGGCGCCGGCAACTCGCCGTCGTGAGGGAGCTGTGGCAGACACGGGACCGGATCGCGCAGCGGCGGGACGTGTCACCGGGCAAGGTGCTGAGCGACGCGGCCATCGTGGAGGCCGCGCTCTCCCTGCCCGGAAACGTGCATGCGCTCGCCGCGCTGAACGGGTTCAGCAACCGAACGGGACGACGGCAACTGGAGCAGTGGCAGGCGGCCGTGGACCGGGCCAAGGCCCTTCCCGACAGTGCGCTGCCACAGCCGGGACAGCCCGTGACCGGGCCGCCGCCTCCTCGGGCCTGGGCAGACAAGGACCCCGCAGCCGCGGCCCGGCTGTCCGCTGCCCGGGCCGGGGTCTCGGCCCTCGCTGAGCAGCTCCATATGCCTCAGGAGAACCTGGCCTCGCCGGACACCGTGCGGCGGGTCTGCTGGGAGCCGCCCGCCGTGGTGGACGCCGGGTCGGTGGGGGCCGCACTGGCGGGCTACGGGGCTCGGCCGTGGCAGGTCGAACTGGTCACCCCCGTGCTGGTGACCGCGCTCGCCACGACCGGGGCCTGAGCCATCTCGAGCGATGAGCCGGGACCGCGGAAGCGGGTACGGGGCGTCGAAATCACGCCAAGATCCCGGGACGGCATAGGACGCACGGCGGACACACGGAGCCCTACCGGCAGCGACCGGCACGCCCTCGGGGCCCCCGGAACGACGTTCAGGGGGCACGGGCGAGGAGGACCGGCCGGCTCGTAGGGCCACGCAGGGTGGCGGGCGGGTGGCGCGCGGGGACCCGCGCTCCTCCACGCCCCGGAGCGCCTTCTGCACGGGGAGCGGGCCGGGTGCCGGAGCCTTGCGCATCGCCTCCGGCACCGCCGGACAGGTGGTTCGCGGCGCCACAGCAGGTGTGACGTTCACCGCTCCCCCCGGCAGGACTGGGCAGCTACGTTACTCATAAGTAGCATGGGTTCTGAGCGCGCGCTCAGCGCATCGCAGCCGTGCCATCCCGCACCCTGGAGGAGAGCCATCGTGCCTCGTACCGTCAGGGACGTCGTCTTCGTTGACGGCGTCCGCACCCCGTTCGGCAAGGCGGGCCCGAAGGGCATCTACCACGAGACCCGCGCCGACGACCTCGTCGTGAAGGCGATCCGGGAGCTGCTGCGCCGCAATCCCGGCCTGGACCCCAAGAAGATCGACGAGGTCGCCGTCGCCGCGACCACGCAGATCGGCGACCAGGGCCTGACCCTCGGCCGCACGGCCGGCATCCTCGCGGGTCTGCCCCAGTCCGTCCCGGGCTACTCGATCGACCGCATGTGCGCCGGCGCCCTGACCGCCGTGACCACCACCGCCGGGTCGATCGCCTTCGGTGCCTACGACGCCGTCATCGCCGGCGGCGTCGAGCACATGGGCCGTCACCCCATGGGTGAGGGCGTGGACCCGAACCCGCGCTTCGTCAGTGAGAAGCTGGTGGACGAGTCCGCCCTGTTCATGGGCATGACCGCGGAGAACCTGCACGACCGCTACCCGCAGATCACCAAGCTGCGCGCCGACGAGTACGCGGTGCGGTCGCAGGAGAGGGCCGCCAAGGCGTACGCCAACGGCAAGATCCAGCAGGACCTGGTGCCGATCTCGGTGCGCCGCACCAACCCCGAGGGCGGCGAGACCGGCTGGGGTCTGGTCACCGCCGACGAGCCGATGCGTCCCGGCACGACCCTGGAGAACCTGGCGGGCCTGAAGACGCCGTTCCGCGTCCACGGTCGGGTCACTGCGGGCAACGCGGCCGGTCTCAACGACGGTGCCACCGCGTCCATCATCGCGAGCGAGGACTTCGCCCGTGAGCATGGCCTGCCCGTCAAGATGCGCCTCGTCTCGTACGCCTTCGCGGGCGTCGAGCCGGAGGTCATGGGCTACGGCCCGATCCCGGCCACGGAGAAGGCCCTCGCCAAGGCGGGCCTGTCCATCTCCGACATCGGCCTGTTCGAGATCAACGAAGCTTTCGCCGTCCAGGTGCTGGCCTTCCTCGACCACTACGGCATCACCGACGACGAGCGCGTCAACCAGTACGGTGGCGCCATCGCCTTCGGCCACCCGCTGGCCTCCTCCGGCGTCCGCCTGATGACGCAGCTGGCCCGCCAGTTCGAGGAGCAGCCGAACGTCCGCTACGGCCTGACCACCATGTGCGTCGGCTTCGGCATGGGCGCGACGGTCATCTGGGAGAACCCGCACTTCGAGGGGGACAAGTGAGCACCACCGCCGAGCTTCTGCAGCAGGCCTCGGGCCTGTTCCCCGACGAGGTCGTCACCAGCGCACACGTGCGCCACTTCGACCTGCCGTCCGGCGCCGGGCGTTTCGCACTAATCACGCTGGACAACGGTCTGGACCACACCAAGCCGACCACCTTCGGCCCCGCCTCGCTCGCGAACCTCAATACCGCGATCGACCAGGTGGAGAAGGAGGCGGCCGAAGGTGAGATCGTCGGCGCCGGCATCACCGGCAAACCGTTCATCTTCGCAGTCGGCGCCGACCTCAAGGGCGTGGAACTGCTGAAGGAACACGAGCACGCGCTCGCCATCGGCAAGGGCGGCCACGAGGTGTTCAAGCGCCTCGCGGGTCTCGCGGTCCCGACCTTCGCGTACTACAACGGCGCGGCGATGGGCGGCGGTGTCGAGGTCGGCCTGCACTGCACATACCGGACCGTCTCCAAGGCGATCCCGGCGTTCTCGCTGCCTGAGGTCTTCCTCGGCCTGGTACCCGGCTGGGGCGGCTGCACGCTGCTGCCGAACCTGATCGGCGCCGACAAGGCCGTCTCGGTGATCATCGAGAACAGCCTCAACCAGAACAAGCAACTCAAGGGGCAGCAGGTCTTCGACCTCGGCATCGCCGACGCGATCTTCGAGGGCGCCGACTTCCTGGAGCAGTCGCTGCTGTGGACCGCCCGGGTGCTCACGGGCGACGTCGAGGTCGAGCGCCCGGTGATCGACCGCGGCGAGGGCTGGGACCAGGCCGTCGCCAAGGGTCGTTTCATCGCGGACTCCAAGGTGCACGGCGCGGCCCCGGCCGCCTACCGCGCCCTGGACATCATTGCCGCCGCCAAGGACGGCGACCTGCAGCAGGGTTACGACGCCGAGGACCAGGCGCTCGCCGACCTGATCATGGGTGGCGAACTGCGCGCCGGCATCTACGCGTTCAACCTCGTCCAGAAGCGCGGCAAGCGTCCCGCCGGCGCCCCGGACAAGAACCTGGCCCGGCCGGTCACCAAGGTCGGTGTCGTCGGCGCGGGTCTGATGGCCTCGCAGCTCGCCCTGCTGTTCCTGCGCCGCCTGGAGGTGCCGGTCGTACTGACCGACATCGACCAGGAGCGCATCGACAAGGGTGTGGGCTACGTCCACGCCGAGATCGACAAGCTGCTCGGCAAGGGCCGGATCAACCAGGACAAGGCCAACCGCCTCAAGGCGCTGGTCACCGGTGTCCTGGACAAGGCTGAGGGCTTCTCGGACGCCGACTTCGTCATCGAGGCGGTCTTCGAGGAGATGGGCGTCAAGCAGCAGGTGTTCGCGGAGGTCGAGGCGGTCGCCCCGGCACACGCCATCCTCGCGACCAACACCTCGTCCCTGTCGGTGACGGAGATGGCGTCGAAGTTGAGGCACCCCGAGCGGGTCGTCGGCTTCCACTTCTTCAACCCGGTCGCCGTCCTCCCGCTGCTGGAGATCGTCCGCGGTGAGAAGACCGACGACGCCTCGCTGGCGACCGCCTTCGCGGTGGCCAAGAAGCTGAAGAAGACCGCGGTCCTGGTCAAGGACGCCCCGGCTTTCGTGGTGAACCGCATCCTGACCCGGTTCATGGGCGAGATCCAGAACGTCATCGACGAGGGCACCCCGGTCGAGGTCGCCGAGAAGGCGGTCGAGCCGCTCGGTCTGCCGATGTCCCCGCTGGTCCTGCTGGAGCTGGTCGGCCCGGCAATCGGCCTGCACGTGTCGGAGACCCTCAACCGGGCCTTCCCAGACCGTTTCAAGGTCTCCGCGAACCTCAAGGCGGTCGTGGAGGCGGGCAAGCGGGGCTTCTACGTCTACGACAGCGGCAAGCCCGAACTGGACCCGGAGGTCGCCGCGCTGCTCAAGCAGGGCGACGTCGTACTGACCGAGGACCAGGTCCGGGCTCGGGTCCTCGACGCCGTGGCGCGCGAGATCGGGCTCATGCTCGACGAGGGCGTCGTCGCCGAGGCACAGGACATCGACCTGTGCCTGATCACGGGTGCCGGCTGGCCCTTCCACCTGGGCGGCATCACCCCGTACCTGGACCGTGAAGGTGTCTCCGAACGCGTGAACGGCAAGAAGTTCCTGGCTCCGGGCGTGGCGAGCATTCCCGCCTGATACCCGGTGACGGAAGGGGCCCCGCCGCGGGGTCCCTTCCGTTCGAGTTCTCACGGTCATTGCAGCACCCGGCCTGCGGGGATGCGATGGTCTTCAAAACCCGCGAGATCCGGACACCACCGGGACGCAAGAAGTCGGCCCGTGAGCGGGAGGCACAGCCCCGTCCCGCGCAGAAGACCAACGACCTGCGGCGACAGTACGTCCCCGAGGGCGCCGACCCGCCGGTCCACAGCCGCGAGCGTCTCGGCGCTACCGCGGCCGAGCTCAACAGCCGCCCCGCAGGCCCCCGGCCGGGACGCCCCGGCCCAGCACCTGTACCAACTCTGTTCCACCCTGCTGTCTGACGCCCCGAGGGACCATGGAGCGGTGGACATCGAACTGCTCTACTTCGTGGGCTGCCCGAACTGGCACCTGGCACGGGAACGGCTCAGGCAGGCCCTCAAGGCCGCAGGCCACGCCGACCTGGAGATCCACCTGCGCGCTGTCCGGACCGACCGGGAAGCCCAGGCCCTGCGCTTCCCCGGATCACCCACGATCCGCATCGGTGGACACGACCCGTTCCCTTCCCCAGCCCAGGCCTACGGCCTGACCTGCCGGGTCTACGCGACACCGGACGGCCTCGCCGGCGCACCCACCGTCGAGCAGCTCGTCCAGGTACTCACCAGCTCAGCCTAGGAGCGCCGTCGCACCCTCCGTGTCGCAGCGCTCCCAGGAATCCGCCCGGATGACCAGCGAGCCGTTTGCCGGACGGCCAGCGGAGACCCTTCCGCATCGCCGGGCACGGTCCGGTCGGGCACGGTCAGACCTGCCGCCACGCCTCCAGTGCCAGCCCCGGCTCGTCCTTCCGTGCGGTCAGCAGGAGCTGGCCGGTTGACGGGGACGACGTCGCCGCCACCACCCGGCCGTTGTCGTCGGTCGTGAGGGACACCGTCGCGTCCAGAGACAGTTGCGGACCGGACTCCGTCCACCACGCGCCCGCCGACTCCAGCTCGGTCGGATACGCGGCGAACGCGACCCGGCCGCTCGCCGAGCGCTGGGCGAGCAACGTGCAGTCGTGGCCGTCGATGTCGCAGCGCACCGCCGAGACCGGGCCGGGCCCCGCCGAAGCGACGACAACGGCCGGTTCGTCTCCGGGACGCCAGGCGCACAGGTCGCCGGAGACGTCGGTGTAGAAGACGGTCGTGCTGTCGGCTGACGTGGCGAGGGCGTACAGGGTTCCCGGGCGGACCTGAGTCTGCAGGGCCTCCTGCAGGACCGGCTGGGCGCCCGGCTCCTGCTGGCGCCAGTGGAGGATTCCGTCGGGCACGGTGGCGTACAGCTCGACCCGGCCGGACTCTCCCGTCGCCGCTGCCAGGCAGTCCTGTACGGAGCTTCCCTTGAGCTCCCGCCAGGGCTCCCAGCCGCCCTTCTCCTTCTGGGCGAGCAGACTCACCGTGCCGTCCTCGCCGGGGACGAAGACGTGGGCGCGGCCCTGGGCGTCGACGGCGACCGCGGGTGCGCCGGTCCGCCTGCCCTGCCCGCGCGGGTGGCCGACCGGGTTCCAGTCCAGGGCCCCCAGATGTGGGCGGAAGTGGGCGGAGTGCACCAGTCCCGACTCACCGTTGGTCATGGGCCGCCAGGAGACCAGGTGGGCATAGCCGTCGATGCCCTGGCCGATCCCCAGGACCGGGTGCAACTTCTGTTCGCCGCCCACTGTGCGCGGGGCGGTCCAGGCGCCGCCGCGACCACGCTCCGAGCGGCACAGGACCGCGTCGCCCGATAGCTGGTAGACACTGAGCCGGCCGTCTCGGCCGCGGATGAGCCAGTCGCCGTTCACCGGTTCACTTTAAGCCGGTTCGCTCTGGACCCCGATTCCGGCCCCGGCCGCGGCTCCGGGCAGGGTGGGGCGAGCTGGGTCGGACCGCGTCGGAAGGGCGCAGAGCCACAAGCTCGGAACCGCGGGCGCGGAAACCCAGGCGCGCAACCACGCTCGCCACCACGGGCTCGCAAGAGTCGGGGCTCTCTCAGAACGCTCCGCACCGTCGGCACCGGTGCCGGAGCGGGGGATACCGTCGCACACGCCGATCACGTACCGTTTGCGCACGCCGAGCCTTCGCCTCCGGCCGGGCGAAGGCTCCCGCAGCACCGTCAACGACAGCGAGCGCAAACGACATGTCAGAAACACCCGGGTCGTCGAAGGCGCCGGACACACCGGACCCGAACCTGTTCCTGGTCCTCGTGGACGGTGCGAACGTCGTCGGGTCGCGGCCCGACGGCTGGTGGCGGGACCGCAGGGGGGCCGCCGAGCGGCTCCGGGACCGGTTGGCGCGTGAGGGGCTGCCGGGGAGTGCGGGACCGGTGGAAATCGTGCTCGTGGTCGAGGGCGCGGCCAGGGGAGTGACGTCCGTGCCGGGGGTACGGGTCGAGTCGGCGCCGGGCAGCGGCGACGACCGGATCGTGGAACTGACCGCCGACCAGCCCGGTCGACCCCGCCTCGTGGTCACCGCTGACCGTGGGCTGCGGCGCCGGGTGACCGAACTGGGGGCAGAGGTAGTGGGGCCTCGCGCCGTTCTGGGCTGAGCGGCTCCCGTGGCTCCGCGGGTCCCCCCGTGTCTGCCCCCGGTCCCACTGAGCCCCGCGCCCGGCCGGTGTGACCAGCCCCCTCACAACCGGCTGCCTCACCGGTGCGAGGAAACGACTCGCAAGACTCCAGGTGGGTGACCGCCGACTGCCGCGCGACCGGGCCGCACCGGGCCGATTGCCGTCGGGCCTCGATGAGCTGGTCCCCGCCAACACGTTCGCGACGGCCCCGGTCTGGTGCGCCTGGGCTGCGGCGATGACGGGGCTGTGGTCCACCAAGCTCCCCTGATGGCAGCCACCACCGACAGCCTCCGCATGGGGTACGAGGGCAGCCGGAGTACGGCGGAGGCGTGCCGTACGGCGCCCGTCCTGCACAACAGGAGCGGGCCGCCACCGGATTCACCGGTGGCGGCCCGCACGGAGGGGGGGTGTCGACGTCATACGACGACGGCGTTCAGGGCGCGGCGGGCGCGCTGGGTGACGCGTTCGGCGCGGTGCTGGAGGCGGACCGCGCGCGCGAGGCGTTCTCGCTCCGCTTCTCGCATGCGCTCGCTCATGAGCTCGCGTGTCTGGGCTTCGTACAGCATGGGTGCCCCCTTGGGTGGCGGGCCTTCCGGCACCTGGTGGTACCCGACCTCTCCCGGCCCCGCCTTCTTCTTAGAATTATACAGTCTTCTGACCGATCCACCTTCATTTTCGACACCATCGAAGCCTGATCACCTGCCAATGTCAGGATCACTGGCAACGAGGATGCGGCATACGCGACGTCACGGCCCGCTGACCTGCGGTCCCTCGCTCCCTGGTGGTCCGCTGGCCTAGGGCTGGGGCGCGTTGCCCGCGGGCGGCTGCGGAGCCTGCCCGGCCGGGGTCTGCCCGCGCACAGCCAGCTGGCTGTGCGTACGGCCGTACAGGAAGTAGACGAAGAGCCCGATCACCATCCAGATCGCGAAGCGCAGCCAGGTCTCAGCGGGCAGGTTGAGCATCAGCCACAGCGAGGCGCACACCGACAGGATCGGGATGACCGGCACCCACGGCGTGCGGAAGGCTCGGGGCAGGTCGGGGCGGGTCCGACGGAGGATGACCACGCTGATCGCGACCACCACGAATGCGAACAGCGTGCCGATGTTCACGAGTTCGGCAAGCTGGCTCAGACTGGTGAACCCGGCGATGGCCGCGATGATGACACCGAGCAGGATGGTCGGCCGGTGGGGGGTCTTGAAGCGCGGGTGCACCCGGGAGAAGAAGCGCGGCAGCAGTCCGTCCCGGCTCATCGCGAAGAACACCCGGGTCTGGCCGAGCAGCAGGATCATGCACACGGTGGTCAGGCCGATGACCGCACCGAAGCTGATCACACCCGCGAACCAGGGGTGCCCGACCGCTTTGAACGCGTCGGCGAGCGGAGCCTCGACCGAGAGCCTGGTGTACTTCTCCATGCCGGTGACGACGATGGCCACGGCGACGTAGAGCACCGTACAGATGAAGAGTGAGCCGAGGATTCCGCGTGGCATGTCCCGCTGCGGGTTACGGGTCTCCTCGGCGGCCGTGGCCACGATGTCGAAGCCGATGAACGCGAAGAACACCACGGAGGCGGCGGTGAAGATGCCCATCACGCCGAAGTTGGACGGTGCCCAACCGAACATCAGCTGGATGAGCGGCGCTTTGAGGCTGCCGCCCGCCGGCACCGGTTCGGCCTTCGGGATGAACGGCGAGTAGTTGGTGCCCGTGATGAAGAACGCACCGGCGATGATCACGATCAGAACGACGACCACCTTGATGGCAACGACCAGCGAGGTGATCCGGGCCGACAACTTCATGCCGAGCACGAGGATGGCGGTGAGCAGCAGCACCAGGGCGGCGGCGAGGATGTCGAAGCCGAAACCGGAGGCGTTGTCCCGGCCCGCCAGGTAGTCCGGCAGGTGCCAGCCCGCGTTGTCCAGCAGGGAGCGGATGTAGCCGGACCAGCCGACCGCAACCACCGCCGTGCCGAGCGCGAACTCCAGGACCAGGTCCCAGCCGATGATCCAGGCGGGCAGCTCGCCCAGGGAGGCGTAGCTGAAGGTGTACGCCGATCCGGCCACCGGAACCGTGGAGGCGAACTCGGCGTAGCACAGGGCGGCGAGGGCGCAGACCACACCGGCCGCCACGAAGGCCAGGGACACCGCTGGACCGGCGCTGTTCTTGGCGACCTGTCCGGTGAGGACGAAGATACCGGTGCCGATGATCACGCCGACACCGAAGACGGTCAGGTCGAGCGCGGAGAGGGACTTCCTGAGCGCGTGCTCCGGTTCCTCGGTGTCCTGGATGGACTGCTCGACGTTCTTCGTCCTGAAGAGCGTGCTGCTCACGTTCCTGCCTCCCACGCTTGTCGCCCTCGACACGGCCCGACGTGATCGCGAGGTCGGGATGCGCATGCCCCGGCACAGGCAGGTTCACGCAAACAGGCCGGTCCCGCCACCTGGAGGAGTGGCGGGACCGGCCCGGACGGGCGCCTGCCCTAGTCGCGCGCGGGCTGCACGGAGTCGACCGCTTCGGCCGTACGGTCGAAGCGGCCGTCGAGCTTGGAGACCAGTCCGGTGACCTGGCGGGCGATGTCGGGCGCGGTGAGCCCGATCTCGGCCAGCACCTCGGCGCGGGAGGCGTGGTCCAGGAAGCGCGGCGGGATACCGAAGTCACGCAGCGGCACGTCCACACCCGCGTCGCGCAGGGCCTGGGCGATGGCGGAGCCGACACCGCCGGCGCGGCTGTTGTCCTCGACGGTGACGACGACCCGGTGGCGTTCCGCCAACGGGGCCATGGCCTCATCGACGGGCTTGACCCAGCGCGGGTCGACCACCGTGGCGGAAATGCCCTGTTTGTCGAGCAGGTCGGCGACCTCCAGACACATCGGGGCGAGGGCACCCACGGAGACCAGGAGCACGTCCGGTTTGTCGGTGCCCGACTCGCGCAACACGTCCATGCCGCCGATCCGCGCCACGGCCGGCACTGCGGGCCCGACGGCGCCCTTGGAGAAGCGCACCACGGTCGGTGCGTCCTCGACGGCGACGGCCTCACGCAACTGGGCGCGGACCTGGTCGGCGTCGCGCGGTGCAGCGAGTCGCAGCCCGGGCACCACCTGGAGGATGGACATGTCCCACATGCCGTTGTGGGAGGCGCCGTCGGTGCCGGTGACGCCGGCTCGGTCCAGTACGAAGGTCACCCCGCACCGGTGCAGGGCCACGTCCATCAGGACCTGGTCGAAGGCGCGGTTGAGGAAGGTGGCGTACACGGCGAAGACCGGGTGCAGCCCGCCGTACGCGAGCCCCGCCGCCGAGACGGCGCCGTGCTGCTCGGCGATCCCGACGTCGTACACGCGTTCGGGGAACCGCTTGGCGAACCTGTCCAGGCCGACCGGCTGGAGCATGGCGGCGGTGATGGCCACGATGTCCTGGCGTTCCTCGCCGAGCCTGACCATCTCCTCGCCGAACACCGAGGTCCAGTCGGCGCCGGAGGAGGCGACCGGCAGACCCGTGTCCGGGTGGATCTTGCCGACGGCGTGGAAGCGGTCCGCCTCGTCCTGCAGGGCGGGCTGGTACCCGCGGCCCTTCTCGGTGAGGCAGTGCACGATGACCGGCCCGCCGAACCGTTTGGCCCGGGCCAGCGCCGACTCCAGCGCCTCGATGTCGTGGCCGTCGATCGGACCGACGTACTTCAGCCCCAGGTCCTCGAACATGCCCTGCGGTGCAATGAAGTCCTTCAGGCCCTTCTTGGCCCCGTGCAGGGTCTCGTACAGCGGCTTGCCCACCACCGGGGTCCGTTCCAGGACCTCCTTGGTCCGGGCGAGGAACCGCTCGTACCCCTCGGTCGTCCGCAGGGTCGCCAGGTGGTTGGCGAGGCCGCCGATGGTGGGGGCGTACGACCGCTCGTTGTCGTTGACGACGATGACCAGCGGGCGGTCCTTGGCATCGGCGATGTTGTTCAGCGCCTCCCAGGCCATGCCGCCGGTGAGCGCACCGTCACCGATGACGGCGACCACATGGCTGTCGCGCTTGTTGAGCTGGTTGGCCTTGGCGATGCCGTCCGCCCAGCCGAGGACCGTGGAGGCGTGGCTGTTCTCGATGACATCGTGCTCGGACTCGGCCTGCGAGGGGTAGCCGGACAGGCCGCCCTTCATCTTCAGCCGGGAGAAGTCCCGCCGGCCGGTGAGCAGCTTGTGCACGTAGGACTGGTGGCCGGTGTCCCACAGCACCTTGTCCTTGGGTGAGTCGAAGACCCGGTGCAGCGCGATGGTCAGCTCCACGACACCGAGATTGGGTCCGAGGTGGCCGCCGGTCTTGGAGACGGCGTCCACCAGGAAGGTCCGGATCTCCTCTGCCAGCTGGTCCAGCTCCTCAAGACTGAGCCGGTCCAGATCGCGCGGTCCCCTGATGCGGGTCAGCAGCGGCACCCGTGCCTCCTTGCAGTAAGAGCTGATCGAGCTGTTGCCGGGCCCGTTGAGTCTAATGTTCCGACTTTGCGGGACACGACAGCGCCCGGCACGTTTCACAGTGCCGGGCGCTGGTGGGTGCCCGCGGCCCGTGGGGCACCCTTGCGACGACCGGGCGTTACGCCCGGCCGGCCGTCTTCTGCGTCTTACGCGTGACGGAGTCGATGACGACCGTGGTCAGCAACACGGCAGCCGTGATCATGTACTTCACCGGTTCCGCGATGGACTCCAACTGCAGGCCGTACTGGATCGACACGATCACCAGTACACCGAGCAGTGCGTTCCACGTGCGCCCACGGCCACCGAACAGCGAGGTACCACCGATCACCGCAGCGGCGATCGCGTTCATCAGCAGGTCATTGGTGCCGGCGCTCTGGTTGGCCGAGGCGATCTTCGACGCCAGGAACAGACCGCCGATGGCGGCGAAACCGCCGGAGATCCCGAAGACGGAGATCCGCATCGCCGTGACGTTGATACCCGCACGCCGGGACGCCTCCACGCTACCGCCGAGGGCGAAGACCTTCCTACCGTAGGGGGTGCGCCGCAGCACGAAGTCCGTGGCGATCAGGAAGGCCAGGAAGACGACCGTGGCCAGCGGCAGGCCCTTGTACTGGTTGTACATGTAGGCGGCGGCGAAGGAGACGATGGCCAGCAGGGCCGTGCGCAGGACCGTGTCGCTGAGCGGCCGGGACGGGACGCCCGCGGCCTCGCGACGCCGGTTGCCCAGGAAGGAGGAGAGGAAGAACACGACGACCACGACGGCGGCGAGACCGTAGGCGGCGGCCACGTCGGAGAAGAAGTACGTGGTCAGCTTGCCGATCAGACCGTCCGGGTCGAGGTTGATCGTGCCGTTCTGACCCAGCACCTTCAGCATGAAGCCGAGCCAGAACAGCAGACCGGCCAGTGTCACGGCGAAGGCGGGGGCGCCGAGCACGGCGAAGAAGAAGCCGTGCACAGCACCGATGGCGCATCCCGCGGCGATGGCGACGAGCACCGCAGCCCACTCGGGCAGGCCCTGGTTGACGGCGAGGACAGCCGCGATGGCACTGGCCGCACCGCTGACCGAGCCGACCGACAGGTCGATCTCGCCGAGCAACAGCACGAAGACGATGCCGACCGAGATCATGCCCGTACCGACCATCGTGACGGTGATGTCGCTGATGTTCTGCGCGGACAGGAAGTTGGAGTTCAGCAGCTGGAAGATGATGCAAATGACCGCGAGGCCCACGACGACCGGGACGGAGCCCAGTTCACCGGCTTTCATCTTGCGCTTGAACTCGTCCCAGTAGCCGAGGACGCCCTCCTGGCGGACGAGCAGCCGGGGGTCGACCGCTGCGGCCGAGGGGACGGCCGCCTCGGGGTTCTCGGCGGCCTTGCCGTCCGTGTGGAGCTTCTTGCCGGGGTTCTCAGAGGTCTTGTCGATGCTCACTGGGAAGCCTCCCCGTTCGTGCGCGCCGCACGGCGGGTCACGGCGTTGTCGGTGGCGCCGGTGATGGCGGAGATGATCTCCTCCTGCGAGGTCGTCTTGACCTCGAAGACGCCGTTGTTGCGGCCGAGGCGGAGGACCGCGACCTTGTCGGCCACGGCCTTCACGTCCGCCATGTTGTGGCTAATGAGGATGACGGCGTGACCGCGCTCGCGCAGGCGCTCCACGAGGTCGAGGACCTGGGCGGTCTGCTCGACGCCGAGGGCCGCGGTGGGCTCGTCGAGGATGACCAGCTTGGGGTCGCCCAGCATCGAGCGGGCGATGGCCACGGTCTGGCGCTGGCCGCCGGAGAGCGAAGCGATCGGGATGCGGACGCTGGGGATGCGGATCGACAGCGTGGTGAGCAGCTCGCGGGCGCGGCGCTCCATCTCGACCTCGTCCAGGACGCCCCACTTCTTCAGCTCACGGCCGAGGAAGAGGTTGCCGACGACGTCGATGTTGTCGCACAGCGCGAGATCCTGGTACACCGTCGCGATGCCCAGGGCCTGGGCATCGTGCGGCCTGCTGATCGACACGGGCTTGCCGTCCCACTCGATGGCGCCCTCGTCGATGGGGTGCACGCCGGCGATCGTCTTGACCAGCGTGGACTTTCCGGCGCCGTTGTCGCCCACCAGGGCGACCACTTCACCGGCGTGGACCTCAAGCTCTACGTCGGTGAGCGCCTGAACGGCACCGAACCGCTTGGAGACCCCGCGCAACGCCAGCACGGGCGTAGCGGACACGTGAACCATCTCCTTCGCCGCCTGACCCGGCGGGAGGTTGTGCAGAAGTTGGGGGGAAGTTCCGTCCGGCACCCCGCGCCTAGCTTGCGGGGCTGTCTGGTTGCGCGGGGCGCCGGAGGAGCCGTGGGCAGTCAGCCGGCTTCCCTGCGGACGAGTTCAGGGGTGAACGTCCGCAGGGAAGGGACTCGTGACTGCTTACTTGATGCCGAGCTTGTCGCAGGCCGACTTGTACTTGCCGGTGCAGATGTCGGCGACGGTGTAGACGCCGTCCTTGATGACGGTGTCCTTGATGTTGTCCTTGGTCAGCGAGGTGACCGGGACGAGGACCGAGGGGACGTCCTTCTGGGAGTTGCTGGAGACCGTGTCCTTGGCGACGGAGTCCAGCGACTTGCCCTGGGCGAGCGCGACGGCCATCTCGGCGGCGGCGTCGGCCTCCGGAGCGTACGGCTTGTAGACGCTCATGTACTGCTCACCGGCGACGATGCGCTGCACGCCGGCCAGCTCGGCGTCCTGGCCGGTGACCGGAACCTTCAGGCCCGCGGCGTTCAGGGCGGTGATGATGCCGCCGGCCATGCCGTCGTTGGCGGAGTAGACTCCCGCGATCTTGTCCTTGCCGACCGCGGAGATCGCCGCCTCCATCTCGGAGTTGGCGTTGTCCGGCGACCACTCCTTGGTGTCGTACTCCTTGGCGATGGTGACCTTGCCGTCGAGGACGGAGTGCGCGCCCTTCTTGAACTGGGCGGCGTTCGGGTCGGTCACCGAGCCGTTGACCATGACGATCTTGGTGGACTTGGTGGCCTTGCTGCCCAGCGCCTTCAGCAGGGCCTCACCCTGGGTCTTGCCGACCTGCTCGTTGTCGAACGAGGTGTAGGCGCTGATCGGGCCCTCGGCGAGGCGGTCGTAGGCGACGACCTTGATTCCGGCGTCCTTGGCCTTCTGCACGGAGTTCTGGATGGCCTTGGCGTCCACCGCGTCCAGGATCAGGACGTCCACCTTGTTGGTGATCATGGTGTCGACCTGCTGGGCCTGCAGGTTGGCGTCCTGGCGGGCGTTGTTGTACTGGACGGTCGCCTTGCCGTTCGTCAGCTCCTTGATCTTCTTCTCGATCAGCGGCCTGTCGAACTTCTCGTACCGGGCGGTCTTGTTCTCCGGCAGGAGCAGACCGACCTTGATGTTGTCGCCCTTGCTGGCCGACGAGGAGGAAGAGTTGTCGCTGCTGCTCTTCGACTCCTTGGCGCTCCCACAGGCGGCCAGCGAGACGGCCATCGCTCCGGCGGCAACGGCAACGGCGGCACGACGCATACGTGCGTTCACTTCAGAAACCTCCCTGACGAGGCCGCGTCGCTGCGGCCGAGGTGGCTGGAAGTCAACTCGGCCACACGTGCGACGTCAAGAAGTAAATCCTTAACGAGATGGCAACGGTGCCATCCGTTCTCTAAGTGAAGGCAGGGGTCGGCGCGGAGGGCACCCCATCCAAAAGGGTCGAATCACCCATCTCACTGAGCGCGAGGGCGAGCGCTCCGAGAACCTCCGCGCGACCCCCAAGTGCCCCCGGAAGAATGGACAGTTGGCGCGCCGCGCTGGGGATGGCGTAGCGGGCGACGGACTCCCTGATCGGCCCGAGCACCAGCTCACCGGCCTCGGCGAGATCACCACCGAGGACCACCCGGCTCGGGTTCAGCAGATTGCACAAATTGGCCACTCCGCTGCCGATGTGGCGGCCAACGTCGGCGATCACCCGACGGCAGCCCGGGTCACCGTCCCTGGCCAGCCGTACGACGCCCTCCATCGTCAGATCGCTGCCATGACTGGACTGGAGCAGCGGCAGCACGTAGCGCGCCGCCGCGAACGTCTCCAGGCACCCACGGTTGCCGCAGCGGCAGACCGGGCCGGATTCATCGAGTGTAATATGCCCGATTTCGCCTGCGGTGCCGCCGGGCCCCCGGTAGATCTTCCCGTCGATCACCAGGCCGGCGCCGACACCGCTCGCGACCTTGATGTATGCAAGATCACGCACTCCCTTGCCGCTACCCCAGACCAATTCCCCGAGGGCACCGAGGTTGGCGTCGTTGTCCACGTGCACCGGCACGCCGAGCCGCTCGCGCAGCTCTTCGGCGGGTTTGGTGCCGCCCCAGCCCGGCAGGATCGCGGTGGACCCCAGCGTTCCCGACTCCACGTCGATCGGACCCGGCACACCGAGCCCCACACCAGCCACCTTGGCCCGGTCCACCCCCGTTGCCGCGATCAGCCGGCTGACCAGCTCCTCGGCCCGGTCGAAGCCTTGCGCGGCGGAGGCGTCGACATCCAGCGGCTCCGACTCCTCGGCCAGCACCTGATGAGCGAGGTTCCCGAGTGCGACGCGCAGATGGGTGTGCCCGAAGTCGACACCGATCACGATGCCGGCGTCACCGCTCAACGAGACGCTGCGGGCCCGTCGCCCTCCTGCCGACGTGGGCCTGACCTCGACGGTTCCACCGTCCTTGAGTTCCCGCACGATATTCGAGACGGTCGCGGCGGACAGACCGGTCGTCCTCGCGATCTCCGCCTGTGTGAGGGATCCGGCCAAGCGCACGGCCCGTACGACCCGCTCCAGGTTGGCTCGGTGCAGTGATGACTGCGACCCTGGAGTCTCCACAACGACCTCCTGAGCGCGGGGCCGCTTCGGCGGGACCCCGTCTATGTCCAACTAGTGAACTCTAAGCTGAGCTGTTCGGGTCGCCTTCCGTCAAGAGGTTGAATGGTTTCCGGGTCCCGGGACACACAAGAGCACGCCGTCCCGGAATCCGGAACGGCGTGCGCACGGACGGTCGCGGAGCGCTGTGGCAGCGCTCCGCGACCGCTTGGCTACTTCAGGGTGGCCGAGGTCAGACCCGCCTGGACCTGACGCTGGAAGGACAGGTACACGACCAGCATGGGGATCATGGCGATCGTCACGCCCGCAAACAGAACGGGCAGGTCGGAGGCGTAGCCCTGCTGCTGTTGCAGCTGGATGAGCCCCTGGGTGAGGACGTACCGCTCCGGGTCGGATCCACTCTGCGGCTGCATGAGGACCGTGGGCAGGATGAACTGGTTCCACTGGCCCAGGGTGTTGAAGATGCCCACGCTGATCAGACCCGGCTTGGCCATCGGCAGCATCACCTGGAAGAAGGCCCGGGTGTGCGAGGCCCCGTCCAGGACCGCCGCCTCGAAGACCGCCGTGGGCAGGGTCCGGAAGAAGGCGTGCATGAAGAACACCGTGAACGGCATCGAGTAGGCGACGTAGACCAGGATCAGTCCCTGGTAGGTGTTCAGCATGTCCAGCCGCTTGACCATGAAGAACAGCGGTACGAGGGCGAGGAACACCGGGAACATGGCACCGGCCACGAAGAAGTAGTACAGCAGCCGGTTGCCCCAGAACCTGTAGCGGGCCAGCACGTACGCGGCCATCGACCCGAAGAGCATGGTCAGCGGCACGGAGAAGACCAGGACGATCAGGGTGTTCAGGAAGTAGTCCCCAATGCCCTTGCGCCAGGCGCGGCTGAAGACGTCGAAGGACCAGTGGTGCGGCCAGCCGAAGGCCGAGCCCCCGATCTGGGCGTCGGTCTTGAAGGAGCTGAGCACCAGCCACAGCAGCGGCAGCACGATCAGCAGGGCCCACAGGGCGAGGAAGCCGTGCGAGAAGACGTTCAGGACCACGCCCTCGCCGCGCCGGTCGCCAGGGCGGACAGGTGCCTGGGCCACGGGCCGCCCGGCGGGGGCGGGGATGGTCTCCTTGATGGGTGCGCTCATCTTCGTCGCTCCGCTCAGAACTCGATGCGCTCGCGGCGAGTGGCGCGCAGCGTGACCACGGACAGGACAAGGGTGAGCAGCAGCATGATCACGCCCATGGCACAGGCGTAGCCGCTCTTCCCGTAGTAGAGGAAGTTCCGCATCATCACCGTCGACATCACGTCGCTGTGGTGGTCGGGGCCGCCGCCGTACGCGCCCATGTTCTGGGTCATCGAGGAGACCAGTACGAACATGTCCATGGCCACGATACCGAGGTAGACCCAGGCGGTCTGCACGGTGTCCCACAGCAGCGGCAGGGTGATGCGGAAGAAGGACTGGTTGCGGCTGGCCCCGTCGATCAGGGCGGCCTCGTATACGTCCTTGGGGATGGACTGCATGGCGGCGGAGAACAGCACCAGATAGAAGCCGACGCCCTGCCAGACCACGGCCACCATCAGCGCCCACAACACCAGGTTCGGCTCGTTCAGCCATTCCACCGGATTGTCCGCGTCGACCAAGCCGACCTTGATCAGGGCGCCGTTGAGCAGGCCCCCGCCGTCGCTGCGGTACACGGCGTTGAACAGCACCGCGAGAATCGCCAGCGACAGCACTTGCGGGAAAAAGTAGACGATCTTGTAGAACGCGGCTCCGGCGACCCCCTGCACTCCGCCGGCCTTGCCGCGCCCGCCCGCGTTCAGCATGAAGGCGAAGAACAGGGCGAGCAGGATCGTGATCACCGGGATGAAGACCAGGAACAGGATGTTGTGCCAGATGGCCTCCAGGAATACGTCGTCCCGGAGCAGTGCCTTGTAGTTGTCCAGACCCACGAAGTCGAAGGTCTGCGACTGGCCCTTCCAGTCGGTCAGTGAATAGCCGAACGTCTGGATGTACGGCCAGATCACGAAGATCACATAAAGCGCCACGGGAACGAAGAGAAAACCCGCGACGAACCGGTACTGCCCTTTGCGCATACCTGCCCCTGAAGTTCCGGTCAGCACCAATGCCCCGGCCGGGGCGCGGAACCAGACTCCGCGCCCCGCGGGGCCTGGCGGAATCAGTCGTGGTGGTTCTTCTTCGACGCCGGGTCCTTCGCCTGCTTGTCCACGGCGGCCTGACACCTCTTCAGCCATTCCTTCGGCTGGATCCGCTTGGCCATGAGCTCATTGGACGCGTTCTGGATCGCCGTGTCCATCTCGCTGTACCAGTCGGGGTACAGGAACCGGAACGTGTTCGAGCCGGCCGCCTTGGACGCGTCCACCGTGGACTGCGTGCCCGGGCGGAGCTTCACGCTCGCATCGACGCCGTCCTTGAGGATGGTCAGCGAATTCGCCTCCTTGGCGAACAACGTCGACCACTCCCGAGACAGCATGCGCCGCATGAACTCCTTGGCCGCGGGCAGGTTGCCGGCCTTCGCCGGAATGATGAAGGGCTCGCCGGAGCCGGCCCGGATCGCCTCGAAGGGCATCTTGCTGCCGGCCAGCAGCGGCATCGGCAGGAACTTCATGTCGAAGTCGGCCGGCGTCTGCTTGAGCTGCTCGTTCTCCAGCCAGGAACCGCAGGTGATGAACGCCGCTTTGTACTGGTTCCAGCGGGTCTGCGACTCGGTGTGGGTCAGGCCGTTGGTGCCGGGCATCAACAGGCCCTTCTCGACGACCTCGTAGATCGCCTCGATGCCCGCCTGGGCGGCGTCGGAGCCGACGAAGGCCTTCGGGTCGAGGTTGTCGATCGCCTTGACGGCGTCGATGCCGCCCTTCTTGGCGATGAGGTCCATGATGGCGACGTTGATGTAGTACGGGTACTTGCCCTGGTGGGCAAGGCCGCCGATGCCCTGCTTCTTGGCATCCTGGCAGATGGCCAGGAAGTCGTCCCAGGTCTTCGGTGCCTGCCAGCCCTTCTCCTGGAAGAGCTTGCCGGAGTACCACAGGCCCCACACCGTGTAGATGTAGTTGAGGGCGACGACCTTGCCCTCCTGGACACCAGGGTCGAGGGTGCCAGGGATCAGGGTGTCGCGGACCTTCGTGCCCGGATCGTCGACCGACGGCGCGTCGAGGACCTCGGAGAGGTCGAGCAAGGCGTCGTTCTTGTAGAGAACGTCGATCTTGATCTGCTGGGCGCCGGAGTCGTCCACGATGTCCGGCGGGTTGCTGGCGTTCAGCCGCGGCTGCAGCTTGCCGGTGATCTCCTGGGTGCCGGTGTGGGTCGAGGTGATGCCGAGCTTCTTGTCGAAGTCCGCCTCCCACGCCTTGGCGTAGTCGTCGCCGTATCCGCCCTTGAAGACCATGACATCGAGCTTGCTGCCCTTCTTGGCGCCGAAGGGATTGTCCTTGGACTTCTGCCCCTGCGCGCCGTTTCCGTCCGAACTGCCGCCCCCGCCGCCACTGGCACAGGCGGAGAGCAGACTCATCGTCGGCACGCTGATCAGGCCGAGCGCCGCGGACCGCTTGATCAGATCGCGGCGGCCGACACCTGCGGAACCGTGGTTCTCGTCGGAAGTGGATCCCATGCTCAAGTCCTCGCCTTCTCCAGGACTCAGGCGGTGAACCGGATCCTCCCCGGCACCGCTGTCGGGTCGAGCTGAGTAGTGCAGGAAGTGCTTCGTGCCATCGGCACCGGCGTGGTGCGCCTTGTGCTGATGGCCGACAGGTATAGTCCACTTCCCGCCAGCGGAGCAAGATCGAATGCAGGGTTCGCGATGGGTCTTTTCCGAGTTGAGACCTCAGGGGAATCTGAGCGCGCCGTGCACCGCCTGACGGAAAAAGTCGCGACATAAGTCCCCGAACGCTACGCCCAACACCCTTGACATCAATGGCCACTTGACGCCCTACTGGTTCCCGTGCACTGATCCTGACAACGTTGTCCACGCGGTCGCAGGAGGGGAAATCCGTAGATGCAGCGGAGAACTCGACACAAATGGGGCCCGGCGGTCGTTCTTACGGCCGCCTTCGTCATGGCCGTCGGCACGCAAGGTACGGCGGTCGCCCTGCCCGTCAGGAGCCAAGCCGCCGACCGGGAGTTCGCATCCTCGTTCGAGACGGGGGATCCGGCGCCGGACTGGCTGAATACCGTCGACAGCGGACCGGACGGAAGCAAGCGCGCCTCGGGCGTCGACGGCGGCTACAGCACCGGAATTCCAGGCAATGTGGACGACCATGTCACTGAGGTCCGGGCGAGCGGCGAGAACACGGGCGCCGGCGAGGTGAAGGAGAACCTCGTCGACGGCGAGCCCGGGACCAAGTGGCTCACCTTCGAGCCCACCGGCTGGGTGGAATTCGATCTGGACAAACCGATCAAGCTGGCGACATACGCCCTCACCTCGGCCAACGACTACGACGGGCGTGACCCGCGGGACTGGACCCTCAAGGGATCCACCGATGGCAAGAGCTGGAAGACCATCGACACACGCTCGGGCGAGCACTTCTCCGAGCGGTTCCAGACCAAGTCCTACGACCTCGCCGAACCGGCCGAGTACCAGCACTTCCGGCTGGAGGTGACGGAGAACAACGGCGCCTCGGACATCCTGCAGATCGCCGACGTGCAGTTCGCCACGGGCGGCACGAGCAGCCCGGTACCGCAGGACATGCTGACACTCGTCGACCGGGGACCGAGCGGTTCCCCGACGGCCAAGGCCCGGGTGGGCTTCACCGGCGAGCGGGCGCTGCGTTACGCCGGGAGGCACACGGCGGGCGGCCGGGCCTACTCGTACAACAAGGTCTTCGACGTGAACGTCAAGGTCGGCCGCAACACCCAGCTGTCCTACCGCGTCTTCCCCTCGATGGCCGACGGCGACCGGGACTACGACGCGACGAACGTCTGCGTCGACCTGGTCTTCACCGACGGCACCTACCTGAGCGACCTCGGCGCGTTGGACCAGCACGGGTTCCCGCTGTCCCCGCGCGGGCAGGGCGCGTCGAAGTCGCTGTACGTCAACCAGTGGAACAACGTGGCATCGCGGATCGGATCCGTGGCGGCCGGCAAGACGGTCGACCGGATACTGGTGGCGTACGACTCCCCCGACGGCCCGGCCAAGTTCCGCGGCTGGATCGACGACGTCTCACTGAAGCCGGTAGCACCCGACAAGCCAAAGGCGCATTTGTCGGACTACGTACTGACTACCCGGGGCACCAACTCCAGCGGCAGCTTCTCGCGCGGCAACGACTTTCCGGCGACGGCGCTGCCACACGGTTTCAACTTCTGGACACCGGTGACCAACGCCTCCTCACTGAGCTGGCTGTACGAGTACGCGCGGGCGAACAACGCCGACAACCTGCCCACGATCCAGGCGTTCAGCGCGAGCCACGAACCGAGCCCATGGATGGGCGACCGGCAGACCTTCCAGGTGATGCCGTCGGCCGCGGCCGGCACCCCGGGCACCGGCCGGAAGGCACGGGAGCTGGCCTTCCGGCACGAGAACGAAACCGCGCGCCCGTACTACTACGGGGTACGGTTCGAGAACGGCCTCAAGGCGGAGATGGCTCCGACCGACCATGCAGCGGTGCTGCGCTTCACCTACCCCGGCGACGACGCGAGCGTGCTGTTCGACAACGTCACCGAGCAGGCGGGACTGACCCTCGACAAAGACCACGCCGTCGTCACCGGCTACTCGGACGTGAAGTCGGGCCTGTCCGCCGGCGCCACCCGGCTGTTCGTGTACGGCAAGTTCGACAAGCCGGCAACGGACGCCGGATCGAGCGGGGTGAAGGGCTTCCTGCGCTTCGACGCGGGCGCCGACCATACCGTGACCCTGCGGCTCGCCACCTCGCTGATCAGCATCGACCAGGCGAAGGACAACCTGCGTCAGGAGATCCCGGACGGCGCGTCGTTCGATGCGGTCGAGGCGCACGCCCGGCGTGTCTGGGACCGGCTGCTCGGCAAGGTCGAGGTACAGGGCGCGACCCCGGACCAGCTGACCACGCTGTACTCCGGCATGTACCGGCTCTACCTCTACCCCAACTCCGGCTTCGAGAAGGTCGGTGACACCTACCGTTACGCCTCCCCCTTCTCCCCCATGTCGGGGCCGGACACCCCCACCCACACCGGCGCCGAGATCGTCAACGGCAGGGTGTACGTCAACAACGGGTTCTGGGACACCTATCGGACCACCTGGCCCGCGTATTCCTTCCTGACGCCTACCCAAGCGGGCGACTTGGTGGACGGGTTCGTCCAACAGTACAAGGACGGCGGTTGGACCTCCCGCTGGTCCTCCCCGGGCTACGCGGACCTGATGACCGGCACCTCCTCGGACGTGGCTTTCGCCGACGCCTACGTCAAAGGCGTGAAGTTCGACGCGAAGGCGGCGTACGACGCGGCCGTGAAGAACGCGACCGTCGTCCCGCCCACGCCGGGCGTGGGCCGCAAGGGCATGAACACCTCGCCCTTCCTCGGCTACACCACCACGGACACGCACGAGGGCCTGTCCTGGGCGATGGAGGGCTACGTCAACGACTATGGCATCGCCAGGATGGGCCAGGCGCTCTACCGGAAGACGGGCGAGCATCGCTACCGGGAGGAATCGGAGTACTTCCTCAACCGGGCCCAGGACTACGTGAAGCTGTTCGACTCCAAGGTCGGATTCTTCCAGGGACGGAACGCCACGGGCGACTGGCGCGTGGACTCGGGGACGTACGACCCGCGGGTATGGGGCTACGACTACACGGAGACCAACGGCTGGGGCTACGCCTTCACCGCCCCGCAGGACAGCCGGGGTCTGGCCAACCTGTACGGCGGTCGGCAAGGCCTCGCGGACAAGTTGGACGCGTACTTCGCGACCCCGGAGACGGCCTCTCCGGACTTCGTCGGTTCCTACGGTGGTGTGATCCACGAGATGACAGAGGCGCGGGACGTGCGGATGGGCATGTACGGCCACTCCAACCAGGTCGCGCACCACGTGATCTACATGTACGACGCGGCCGGACAGCCGTGGAAGGCCCAGGCGTACGTGCGCGAGGTGCTCTCCCGCCTCTACACCGGAAGCGAGATCGGGCAGGGCTATCACGGCGACGAGGACAACGGTGAGCAGTCGGGTTGGTACCTCTTCTCCGCGCTCGGCTTCTATCCGCTCGTCATGGGCAGCGGTGAGTACACCATCGGCTCCCCGCTGTTCAAGAAGGTGACCGTGCACCTGGAGAACGGCCGGGACCTGGTGGTCAAGGCGCCGGGGAACAGTGCGAAGAACGTCTACGTACAGAAGGTGACCTTCAACGGCCGCCCCTGGACGTCCACTTCGCTCCCGCACTCGCTGCTCTCCAAGGGCGGGGTGCTGGAGTTCTCCATGGGTGCCAAGCCGTCCGCGTGGGGCACGGGCAAGAACGCCGGCCCGGTCTCCCTCACCCACGGCGACAAGGTACCGACCCCGCGCGCGGACGTCCTGAAGGGGGCCGGCGCCCTGTTCGACGACACGTCGGCGACCAGCGCGACCGTCGCCTCGGTGGACCTGCCGGTCGGCGGGCCCGTGAAGCCCGTGCAGTACACGCTGACCTCGGCGGCGGACCATACGAAGGCTCCGACCGGCTGGACCCTGAAGGGCTCCGCGGACGGCACGACTTGGCGGACGCTGGACCACCGCTCCGGTGAAGCGTTCCGATGGGACCGTCAGACCCGTGCCTTCACCATCGGCGCGCCCGGGACCTACTCGAAGTACCGCCTGGTCCTGGACGGCGAGTCGACACTGGCGGAGGTGGAACTGCTCGCCTGACGGGCCGGGGGGGGGACGGGCCCGTTGGAGCACCGGGTCCGCCCCCTCCCGTGCGCCGGACCAGCCGGTGACCAGGGTGAACACATGCAGGCCCGCGTCCTGCGGGAGTCGGACGCTGTGGCCTGGGCGTGCAACGGCCGCCCGCGGGATAACATCGCGCAGGCCCCGATGGTCAGCAGCCCGCCGAGGAGGAAGGTGCCTCGCACGTCGGCGAGCGGCAGGGCCCGTCCGCCGAGCGCGGCGCCCCCGCGCTACCGGTGTGATAGACACCGGGGTTCACCGTGAGTGCAACCTCCGTGCGGCCTCCGTGCGGCCTGGTGCACAGTGCAGCATGGTGCGGCATGACCTTGCGGACTCTTCCTGACCTGGCCCGTTGCACCTGCTCCGTGGCACCACCCGGGTCGCACAAGCCGCAGGGACAGCAACGTGCGCCACCAGTGCCACGGAGGACCCCACGCCTCTGCGCAGGCACGCGCCCTAATCACCCTTTCGGGCTACCTCAACCAGGTTGACATCGTTGTCCGTTGAGGCGGTAAAGTCATGTACAGACCATGCGACAACGCTGTCGCACACCATGTCGGCCCTACAAGCCATCACCACCCGGGCAGGACACCCACCCCCCTCACCTGCCCGGCTCGCGGACCCGGTGCGCACGGCCACCGGGTCCGCCCTGAGCATCGGCCGGCCCGTAGCGTGGCTGCGGCAGCCACGTGGACAGGGAGTATTTCCCCATGCGGAAGGGCCGCACCCCGTGAACCGGGGGTGCGGCCCTTGAGCGCGGTGCCGTGAGCCCGCTCGCTCGCCTACTTGCGGATCAGGCTGCGCAGCACGTACTGCAGGATGCCGCCGTTGCGGTAGTAGTCGGCCTCACCGGGGGTGTCGATGCGGACGACCGCGTCGAACTCCACGCCGGTGTCGGTGGTGACCTTGACCGTGCGCGGCGTGCTGCCGCCGTTCAGCTCGGTCACACCGGCGATGGAGAAGCTCTCCTCTCCGGTCAGACCGAGGGACTCGACGGAGGCACCCTCGGGGAACTGCAGCGGCAGGACGCCCATGCCGATGAGGTTCGAACGGTGGATGCGCTCGTAGGACTGCGCGATGACGGCCTTCACCCCGAGCAGGGCGGTGCCCTTGGCGGCCCAGTCCCGGGACGAGCCGGAACCGTACTCCTTGCCGGCCAGGACGACCAGCGGGGTACCGGCCGCCTGGTAGTTCTGCGCGGCGTCGTAGATGAAGGAGACCGGCCCGCCCTCCTGGGTGAAGTCGCGGGTGTAGCCGCCTTCCGTCCCCGGCGCGATCTGGTTGCGCAGGCGGATGTTGGCGAAGGTGCCGCGGATCATGACCTCGTGGTTGCCCCGGCGCGAGCCGTAGGAGTTGAAGTCACGACGCTCCACACCGTGCTCGGTGAGGTACGTGCCGGCCGGGGTGTCGGCCTTGATCGCGCCGGCCGGGGAGATGTGGTCGGTGGTGACCGAGTCGCCCAGCTTCGCCAGGACCCGGGCGCCGGCGATGTCCTCGACCGGGGCCGGCTCCATCCCCATGCCCTCGAAGTACGGGGGCTTGCGGACGTAGGTGGACTCGGCGCTCCACTCGAAGGTGTCGCCGGTGGGGATCGGCAGGGACTGCCACTGGGCGTCGCCCGCGAAGACGTCCGAGTAGGACTTCTCGAACATGTCCTCGCCGATGGCGCTCGCGACGACCTCGTTGACCTCAGCCTCGGTCGGCCAGATGTCCTTCAGGTAGACCGGGTTGCCGTCCTGGTCGGTGCCCAGGGCCTCACGGGTGATGTCCACCTTCATGGAGCCCGCGATGGCGTACGCGACGACCAGCGGCGGGGACGCCAGGTAGTTCATCTTGACGTCGGGGTTGATGCGGCCCTCGAAGTTCCGGTTGCCGGAGAGGACCGAGGTGACCGCGAGGTCGTGCTCGTTGACGGCCTTGGAGACCTCCTCCGGCAGCGGGCCGGAGTTGCCGATGCAGGTGGTGCAGCCGTAACCGACGAGGTTGAAGCCCAGCTTGTCCAGGTACGGCGTGAGGCCGGCCTTCTCGAAGTAGTCGGTGACGACCTTCGACCCCGGGGCGAGGGTGGACTTGACCCACGGCTTGCGGGCGAGGCCCTTCTCGACCGCCTTCTTGGCGACCAGCGCGGCGCCGATCATGACGTACGGGTTGGAGGTGTTGGTGCAAGAGGTGATGGCTGCGACCGTCACCGCACCGTGGTCCAACTCGTAGGTCGTGCCGTCGGGGGCGGTGACCGGGACCGGGTTGGACGGGGCACTGCCGTTGGGGTGCAGGGCGGGGGCGTCCGAGGCCGGGAAGGACTCCTGGTCCGCCTCCTCCACGACGTCGACGTAGTTGCGGACGTCCACCTTGAACTGCTCGGCAGCATTGGCGAGGACGATGCGGTCCTGCGGACGCTTCGGCCCGGCGATGGACGGCACGACCGTCGACAGGTCCAGCTCCAGCTTCTCGGAGAAGTCGGGTTCCGCCTTCGGGTCCAGCCAGAGGCCCTGCTCCTTGGCGTAGGCCTCGACGAGCGCAACCTGCTGCTCGGAGCGGCCGGTCAGCCGCAGGTAGTTCAGGGTCTCGTCGTCGATCGGGAAGATCGCGGCGGTGGAGCCGAACTCCGGCGACATGTTGCCGATGGTGGCGCGGTTGGCGAGCGACGTGGCCGCCACGCCCTCGCCGTAGAACTCCACGAACTTGCCGACGACGCCGTGCTTGCGCAGCATCTCGGTGATGGTGAGCACGAGGTCGGTGGCGGTGGTGCCGGGCTGCAGCTCGCCGGTCAGCTTGAAGCCGACGACCCGCGGGATGAGCATCGACACCGGCTGCCCGAGCATGGCCGCCTCGGCCTCGATGCCGCCGACGCCCCAGCCGAGGACGCCGAGGCCGTTCACCATGGTGGTGTGTGAGTCGGTACCGACCAGGGTGTCCGGGTAGGCCTTGCCGTCGCGCACCATGACCACACGGGCGAGGTGCTCGATGTTGACCTGGTGGACGATGCCGGTGCCCGGCGGGACGACCTTGAACTCGTCGAAGGCGGTCTGGCCCCAGCGCAGGAACTGGTAGCGCTCCCTGTTGCGGCCGTACTCCAGCTCGACGTTCTGCTTGAAGGCCTCACTGGTGCCGAACTTGTCGGCGATGACCGAGTGGTCGATGACCAGCTCGGCCGGCGCCAGCGGGTTGATCTTCGCCGGGTCGCCGCCCAGTTCCTTCACGGCCTCACGCATCGTAGCGAGGTCCACGACGCAGGGGACGCCGGTGAAGTCCTGCATGATCACGCGGGCCGGCGTGAACTGGATCTCCTGGGCGGGCCGGGCCTGGGAGTCCCAGCCACCGAGGGCGCGGATGTGGTCGGCGGTGATGTTGGCGCCGTCCTCCGTGCGGAGCAGGTTCTCCAGCAGGATCTTGAGGCTGTACGGCAGGCGGGCCGAGCCCTCCACCTTGTCCAGCCGGAAGATCTCGTACGACTCGTCGCCCACCTGCAGCGTGCTGCGGGCGTCGAAGCTGTTCGCCGACACGACAGTCTCCTTCATTGATGTGCGCGTACCACCGTCAATCGTGCCGCCACGCCCTCTCGACCGTTCCGCTAAGGTAAGGCTAAGTTAGGCATCCCTTACTGGGTGGCAGCTACGGTGCGCCTCGCCAGATATCTCGATGTCGAGATAACACTAGTACATGGGGGCGGGATGGTCATGCCCGGACGTGTCGTGCGCGCTCTCATCCATTCGAGGCGTTTGCTCAGCGAACCCAGTCGTTCGGCCATCCGTCTCAGTGAACCTGGTCGCGCAGGTGGTCGCATTGGTGGCATCGGGGGGGCTGTACCGGCTGGGGCGGATCCCGCCAAGGACAGGCGCTGCTGACACACGGCGACCTCATCCGTTGGCCGGCGGACGCCGAGGCGCCTGGACCCGTGCCCACCGGACTCGGCCGGGTGACCACCGAAACCGCCCAGAAGGGGGCGGCCACGTACGGGTGCGGGCGAAGGGCGGCACCCGGCTCACCCACATGTCGCAGCCGACCCCGGCCCGAAGCATGCATCCCCGGAGCCTGGCCATGGCTCAGGGCTCCTGCACCGCGCTTCGGGGACTCGCCCGGCCAGGCCGCCGAAGCCGGGGCACCGGATGCCGTCGCACACCCTGAAGACACGGACGCTCCGCAGATCAACTGCTACCTCCCGGTCGGTGCAACATCCGAGGGAGAACGGGTGCCGGAGGTGCGGCACGTGGCGAGGATGGGCCAGGCGGGTCACCTCGAACGCCTCCGCGCCCCTCGGCCCGTTCCGCTCATCGGCTCAGACATCACCCACCGCCGCAGAGCCGTCCGCGCGGCGTACGACGTAGTCCAGAGCGCGCCGACACTCACGCTCGCCGTCGCGCCAGCGCAGCCAGAACGGCTGCGAGGCGATCCCCACCACCCCGTGATCGAAGTCCATCAGCAGGAGCCGGTCCCGCTCCAGCCACGGCTCCAAACCGACATGCCGCCCGGTCGCCGCCGCCCAGCACCAGCCGGAGAAGTGGCGTTCACCGCGCGACCAACGAAACGGCGGCACCGCAGCCACGCCCTCGAACCGCGCTGCCCGTGCACGCCGAAACCGGCTAAAGCCACCCGCAGCACGAGCCTCACACACGATCACAACCACACAGATAACATCTCTTCCGACATTCCAGACTAACCGTAAACCTGCTGGTCACTGACTTCCCGTCACCCGAACAGACCCCCCAGCGAGCGCCATCTCATATCTGAGATAGCCTCAGCCTCATGTCAGACGACTACCTCGTACGCATCGGCAAGCTCATCCGCGACGCCCGGCAACACCGCGGCTGGACACAAGCGCAGCTCGCGGAGGCACTCGGCACCAGCCAGAGCGCGGTCAACCGCATCGAACGCGGCAACCAGAACATCAGTCTTGAGATGATCGCCCGAATCGGCGAGGCTCTGGACAGCGAGATCGTCTCGCTCGGCTACGCGGGTCCGATGCATCTGCGGGTGGTGGGCGGCCGTCGGCTGTCCGGTGCCATCGACGTGAAGACCAGCAAGAACGCCTGTGTGGCGCTGCTGTGTGCCTCACTGCTGAACAAGGGGCGCACGGTGCTGCGCCGGGTGGCGCGGATCGAGGAGGTGTACCGCCTGCTGGAGGTGCTCAACTCGATCGGCGTGCGCACCCGCTGGATCAACGACGGCGTCGATCTGGAACTGGTACCGCCGGCCGAGTTGGAGATGGGGGCGATCGACGCGGACGCCGCCGTGCGGACCCGCTCGATCATCATGTTCCTCGGTCCCCTGCTGCACCGCATGGACCACTTCAAGCTGCCGTACGCCGGCGGCTGCGACCTGGGCACGCGGACCATCGAACCGCACATGATCGCGCTGCGCCGGTTCGGTCTGGACATCGCGGCCACGGAGGGCCAGTACCACGCGCAGGTGGACCGCACGGTCCGACCCAACCGGCCGATCGTGCTGACCGAGCGGGGCGACACGGTCACCGAGAACGCGCTGCTGGCCGCCGCCCGACACGACGGTGCGACGGTCATCCGCAACGCTTCGTCCAACTACATGGTCCAGGACCTGTGTTTCTTCTTGGAGGCGCTGGGCGTCAAGGTCGAGGGCATCGGCACCACCACGCTGACCGTGCACGGCGTGCCGAACATCGACGTCGATGTCGACTACTCCCCCTCCGAGGACCCGGTCGAGGCGATGAGCCTGCTGGCCGCTGCCGTCGTGACGGAGTCGGAACTGACGGTCCGCCGGGTACCCATCGAGTTCCTGGAGATCGAGCTTGCGGTCCTTGAGGAGATGGGCCTCGACCACGACCGCAGCGCCGAGTACTACGCGGACAACGGCCGCACCCGTCTGGTGGACCTCACGGTCCGGCCCTCCAAGCTGGAGGCGCCGATCGACAAGATCCACCCGATGCCGTTCCCGGGCCTGAACATCGACAACGTCCCCTTCTTCGCGGCCATCGCCGCCGTCGCGTCGGGCCAGACCCTCATCCACGACTGGGTCTACGACAACCGCGCGATCTACCTGACGGACCTCAACCGCCTCGGTGGCCGACTGCAACTCCTGGACCCGCACCGGGTACTCGTCGAAGGCCCGACACGCTGGCGCGCCGCCGAGATGATGTGTCCGCCGGCTCTGCGACCCGCGGTCGTCGTCCTACTGGCGATGATGGCGGCCGAAGGTACGTCGGTGCTGCGCAACGTGTACGTCATCAACCGGGGTTACGAGGACCTGGCCGAGCGCCTGAACTCGGTCGGGGCGCAGATCGAGATCTTCCGGGACATCTGACGGTCCTCAGAACAGACGCCGCCATATCCCTTCTGACCTACGTAAACGCACGGCATGAGGGGGCGTGGCGGCGCCTCTGGGACTTCTCCGGGACTTTGGCCGGAGCCAAAGGCGTCATCTTGTCGGCCGGAGCGAGTCCGGGAGAAGGGCCAGGTCAGGGCCTTTTACCGGCTCACTGCCCCGCGTACGGGCACCCAAAGCGTCATGACTGACGCCCCTGCCTCTGCTCGGGGCAGAACACGCTCCCACAACGGTCGAGAACCTGCCTGGCGACCGCGGCCCCAAGCCGGTGCGGCTGTGGTCCTCGCATACCGGCATGACCGGCGCAAACGTCGACCTGCGCCGGCAGGCGTTCCTCCGCGGTTTCTCTTGAACATGCCTTCCGGCTGTTCAAGCGGACCCTAGGCCGGACCGTCCCCAAGGTCCGCGATCCGCACGCCGCAGACCTGTGGACGTGGCTGATCTCCGCCGCCCACGCCCAGCTCCGCCTCGCCCGACCCTCACCGAAGACCTCCGCCGCCCCCAGGAACGGCCCACCGAGCCACGCAGGCGCGTCCCGGCCCGGGTCCGCCGGGGGTTCCACCGCCTTCGCGTGGAGACCGCCCGTCCCGCCGACGTGCCAGACCCTCCAAACCCGACACCTGACGCCCACCCGGCTCGGAGAAACCGCGGCCTTCACCGCCTCGGCGCGCCCCACCATTTCCCGTGGTGGTGATGGACACGATTCCAATCCTCGTCAGAGGCATCGTCGGGCACTGCCACGAGCATCGACTCCGCTGTGTCGCGTACCCAGTTGGCCTGATCGGCCGTCAGCTTTCGACAATCCCACAGCAGCCCGGCCATGTCAGCCGCCAGCGGGTCGTCGGGCTGCGACGGCTCGAGGAGTTCGACGTCAGTGACGGCGGCGAGGTCGCCGGCTCGGATACCGAGAGCGGACGCGAAGCCCGCCACCCGGTCCGGCGTCAGCGGAACGCGCCCCCTCCCGATGCCGCTGATGGTGGAGGGGGCCAGGTACACGCGACCTTCGGTGAGCAGGGCCAGGGTCTTCGCCGCAGCCGTCAAGGAGTGCAGGTTCCGGTTGCCGCACAGTAGGTTGGCGAGCATCGCCCCGCAGCCCGCCTCCTGCTGGTCGTACGCGAAGGGCTGAGCTGACCGACGTCCTTCCAACTCCACTGGCAGCTCATCGACCAGCCGGTGGACGCAGGTTCTCTGGTCCGACGGCAGTGCCATGGTGATCCGGATCAGGTCCGCGACTACGGATCCCGCAGCCGGGTCCCGGGGAGCGAGGGCTTCCGGCACCGGGGTGTTGGCTAGCACGTAGAGATCGGCCACGTGGAAACCTAGCGCGGGGCCGAGGTCCTTGAGCTGCGAAGCCAGCGGCGGCGTGCCCGATGCCATCGAGTGGAGTTCGGTTTCCGAGATGCCGGATGCCGCCGACAACCACGCGATATCCGCCCGGCGGCGTTCCAGAAGCCGGGTCAGAAGCACGCCGAACCCCGGATGACTCGCCACGGTGTCACCTCATGTCCTACATCGAAACGGAATCGACGGCGGGGAGAGCGCGGCTCCCGGAGCCGGTGACCGGACATCATCGCACCGGGGAGCCACGCCTTCGGGCCACACTGCCGTAACGCTAATTTCGCACGGGCCACGGACTCCAGACGGTGTCCTCGTTGACGGTGAGCCCAAAGCCCCGAAGCGCTCGCGCGGCCACGTCGCGCAGCGGCATGTAGTCCGCCTCGTTGTAGGCGGGAGCATAACTACCGGGCTGGTAGTGGCCTGAGCCGTTCGTCATCTCCAGCACGTTTCCTTCCGCATCCGCGGTGAAACCACCAGCGAAGAGCACCGGTTCGTGGTCCGCCAGTGTCGTGTGTCCCGGCCAGTCGGCCTCCGGATCGAAAACGCCCTCCTCGTACAACGACTCGTTCATCGCCAGTACCGAACCGTCCAGCTTCTGCACGAAGATGTGGGTTCCAGCCTCTGTGGCCTGTGCGGACCGGACGATCTGGTCCTCAGGGAGGGAACCCTGGGGGTCGGTGTCGATCTGCGGATGCCGGCCAGGTCGCCAGACGTAGACAGGTTGAGTCGACTCGCCATCCGCGGTGCACGTGCCGTGCCCCAGCGCAGCGGCGCAGCTTTCCCCTGCCTTGCCCGCGGAGCCAGGTTCGTCGGGGGAGGAGGATTCCGGCAGTCCGGTGTTCTCGGTGGTGCTCTCGTGGGTGGGATGGTAGGTGGCTTTGGCGGTTGCCGCTCCTTCGGCCGGGTTTGCCTTGCCCTGGGTGGTGGTGACGGGAGCCTGGTCGGAAGGTCCGTCGCCGGCGGTCTTGGTGCCGTTCTGGGCTGTGCTTCCCTTGCCCGCGGCTTGGCCGGTGGGTCGTTTGCCGGGGTCCTCCCGCAGGCCGTCGTCGGAGTTCGGCGGGGGCGGGCCCGGGTCTTCCTCGCCGCAGATGTCCTCCGACTGGCCGGAGGCAATGACGTTCTGGCTGGAGTAGTCGGCGGCGAGTTCGAACTCCATCGCCTCGGCTTCGGCGAGCGCGTAGGCGTAGGCGTAGGCGTAGCCGTATGCATATGCATATCCGGAACCGCCGTAGCCGCCGTATCCCCCACTGAAGTCGTAGTTGTCGAAATAGTGCTCGTAGTTGTACCTGGCCCAAGCCTCGTGGCCGTCGTCGGTGGCGACATGAGTCCGCCGGTACTCGTAGTTCGCTTCCGCCCAGGCCTCGTGGCCGTCGTCGTAGGAGTAAGTGGGGTGGTGCTGGGCGTGCGACGTGCGGGCGCGGCTGCGGGCCTGGCCGCCGGGGCGGCCGCCGGGGCGTGGTCCCCGGCCGGTGGGGGATCCTGAGCCGGCGCCGGGATTGCAGCTGCTGTGGCCGTCGGGATCGGCCTGGTCCAGCGGGTCGTCGAGGCCGTAGGCGAAGCGGTTGGCTGCGGTGGACGGGAACGGCGCCAGGGTGTAGCTGTCCCGGCTGGTGAAGGTACCGGTGGAGGAGTCGTACCAGCGTGAGCCCGCGTCGACCTGGCCGCTTGCCGGGTCGGTCCACCCGCCCTGGTAGCCGAGATCGTGCTGGGTGCCGGCGGAGGCGGTGCGGTCGCCGAAGGGGGCGTAGGCGGTGGAGCCGGAGAGTGCCGTGCCGGTGGCGGTGAAGGTGCCGGTGAGGTCGTCGTGGCGGTCGGTGAGCGCCAGGGTCGCGGTGCCGCCCTGGTTGATGCCGAGCAGGTCTCCGCCGATGCCGCGACCGTAAGTTTCGCTGCCGTCGCTGACCGGGTCGAGGCCGGTGCCGTCGTAGGCGAAGGTGTGGCTGCCAGCGGTCGCGGTGCGTCCGAGGGCGTCGTAGCTGTAGCTGGTGTTCCCCTGGGAGATCTGCTGGTTGAAGGCGTCGTAGCTGGAGGTGGTGGTGACCGCTCCGGTGGTGGTGGCGGAGAGAGTGCCGCGTGCGGTGCGGGTGTACGTGGTGTCGCCGGCGCTGAGCAGTTGGTCGCGCTGGTCGTAGCTGGCGGTCTGGTCACCAGCACTGGTGCGGTTGCCGTCCGCGTCGTAGCCGTACGACATGGTGGTGGTGCCGTCGTTCCAGCTGGTCAGCCGGCCGGCCTTGTCATAGCTGTAGGTGTTGGACGCGGCTCCGGCAGTGCCTGCGGTGGTCTTGTTCGTGAGGTGTCCATCGGCGTCGTAGCCGTAGGTGACGGATGCCTCGACTGCTCCGGTGGGCGTCTTGAGGGTATCGCCGGTGAGCTGGTGCAGGTGGTCGTAGCTGTAGGCGCGGGTGGCGCCGGAGGCGCCGTAGGTGGCCCCGGTCCGCTGGCCGAGGGTGTTGTAGGCGTAGGTGATGCGTGTGCCGGTGGCCGGGTCTGTGGCGGCGGTCAGTTGGCCATCGGCGTCGTAGGCGAAGGCGGCGGTGCCTGCGGCATCGGTGCGGGAGGTGAGCCGGCCGCTGGTGTCGTAGTTGTAGGAGCTGTCGCCGGAGGGGCCGGAGGCGGTGAGCCTCAGGCCGCGGTCGTCGTAGGTGTAGCTGTCGGCGCCACCGGGGGCGCTCACGGAGGTGAGCCGGCCGGCGAGGTCGTAGCCGAAGGTCCGAGTGGCCGCTGCGGCTTCGGCTCCGTTGCCGGTCTCGGTGGTGAGCCTGCCGAGCGCGTCGTAGGTGTACGTCTGGGTGACGTCGCCGGGCTGGGTGTACCTGACCGGTCGGCCGTCGGCGTCGTAGGCGGTGGTGAAGCTGCGCTGCCCGGGGTCGGGGTAGGCCGTGGTCGGGGGTTCCACGGTGGATTCCGGCAGGCCGAGGGTGTTGTAGGTGTACACGGTGGCGTTGCCTTTGCCGCTGGTGTAGCGGGTTCGGTTGCCGGCCGCGTCATAGCCGAAGGTGGTGGTGATGGAGGTGGTGGCGGAGACCGGTTCGGTCTGCGAGGTCAGCTGGTCCAGGGCGTCGTAGGTGAAGTGGGTGGTGTCACCGTTGGCGTCGGTGGCCGTGATGGCGTTTCCGGCCGGATCGACGGTCCAGGCGCTGGTGCGCAGCGTCTTTCCCGTGGCGTCCAGGTCGCTGCTGGAGATCAGATAGCCGGCCGGGTCGTAGCTGCTGGTCTCTGCCGTTCCGTCGGGGTGCGTCGTTCTGGTGGGGCGTCCGTCGAGGTCGTAGGAGAAGTCGGTCTCCCGCCCGAGCGGATCGGTCATCGAGGTGGTGCGGCCTGCCGGGTCGACGGAGTAGTCGGTCTCGTTGCCCGCAGGGTCGGTGACCGAGCTGAGGTGTTGGAGCTCGTCGTACGCGTAGTGGGTGGTGAGGGTCTGGGGGGTGGGGCCGCGGACCAGCTGGGTGGAGGTGAGCGGGTTGCCGAACTGGTCGTAGGTGCTCTGGGTCTGGGCGCCGGTCGGGTCGGTGGCAGACAGCTGCTCGCCGTCGGCGTCGTAGCTGAACTGCCAGACGGGGGCCGTGCCGGCGACCTGGGGGCCGGTGACCTCGGTGAGGTTTCCGAGCTGGTCCCAGGTGGGTTCGGTCGTGGCACCGGTGGGGTCGGTGACGGCGGTGACGCGGCCGAGGGGGTCGAAGGTCCGGGTCAGGGTGGGGGTGATGGGGGTGGTGGTGCCGGGTGCGGAGTAGCGGGGCTGGGAGACGGCGGTCTGCTGGCCGGCGTCGTCGTAGGTGTAGGTGGTGATGTTGCCGTCGGGGTCGTCGCTGGAGGTGACGTCGCCGAAGGTGTCGTAGCCGGTGAGGGTGATCGGGTGGACCGCCTGGGGCGCGGCGCCGTCGCTCTCGGCCTCGACCGACGGTTCGGTGATGGACACCTGCTGTCCGGCTTCGTCATAGCCGTAGTGCGTGGTGTAGGCGGCGGCGTCGGCGCCCGTGACGTTGCCGCGCGGGTCGGTCTCGGTCAGCTGCAGGCCGCGCTGGTCGTAGGTCCAGGCGGTGGTGAGGGTGTCGGAGCCGCTGTGCACCTGCTGCGAGAGGAGGTTCCCAGAGGTGTCGTGGTGGAAGTCGGTCTGCTCGGTGGTGGTGCCGTCGCTGCGGGTACGGCCGGCGATGTTGCCGTCGGCATCGTAGGCGTAGGAATCGGTGACCCCGTCCGGGCCCTCAACCTGGGTGGTGTAGCCGTCGGCGTCCACCGTGTACGAGGTGTTGATGCCGGTCTGGAACGGTCCGTTGAAGCCGTAGCGGATCTGGTGGGTCAGGTGGCCTGCCGGATCCCAACCGTTGCGGAGCACCGGGATGCCGTCGTCGGTGTCGATCTCCGTGAGGAGGTAGTCGCGGGTCCAGCCGTAGTCGAGGGTGCGGCCCATCGCGTCGGTGCGGGAGGAGAGTGCGCCGGCAGGGTCGTAGGCGTCGGATTCCAGCACCAGGTCCTTGGGGGTACCGGGGGACGCGGGGTCACCGGTCCATCCCTTGAGGGTGGTGGTGGCGAGGTGGTGGGTGGCGGTGTAGCGGTAGCTGTAGACGTTGCCGGCCGGGTCGGTCCTCGTGGTCTCCTGGCCGAAGTCGTCGTAGCCGTAAGAGGTGGTGCGGTTGAGCGGGTCGGTGGTCGACTTGGGCCGGTCGTGGTCGTCGTAGGTGCTGCTGGTGGTGCGGGTGCTGTCGCCGCCGGTCGTGTCGGAGACGGCTGTGGTCAGCAGGTCGCCGTCGTCGTCGTAGGTGTAGGCGGTGCGGGGGGTGTGGACGGTGCCGGTGACCGCGTCGGTGGTCGCGGGTCCGTTGGTGGTGAGGATGCGGCCGTTCTGGTCGTAGGCGGTGGTGGAGGTGATGCCCGCCGGGTAGCTGTCGGAGTACTGGGTCCGGCTGGTCTCCCGGCCGACGCCGTCGTAGCTGTAGGTGGTGCGCAGCCCTGAGGGAAGGGTCAACTCTGCGAGGTCGCCGGCGCTGTCGTAGCCGTAGCGGGTGATGCCGCCGCCGGCTGCGGTGGTGGCTGCCAGCAGCCCCGGTGGTTCGGTGCCGCCACCGACCGCGGTCTCGGTTCCGGTGGTGTAGGTGTGCTTGATGGTGCGGCCGTCCACGGTGTCGGCGGTCGGCGGTGCGGTGCTGGTCAGGAGGTCGCCGGTGGCGGAGTAGGTGTAGGTGGTGGTGTAGGTGGTGTCCGACGGGCCGGAGGAGCGCGCATCCGAGGCCGAGAGCGGCTCGTCGGTGCGCGGGTCGGTGGCCGGGTAGGTGCCGTCGGCGGGGTAGGTGCGGTAGGTGGTGCGGCCGTTCTTCGATTCGGACACCACGTCGCCACGGGTGTTGTGTCCGGTGACCACCTGGTTGTCGTCGGGGTCGGTGGTCGTGTGCAGGAAACCGGCGGTGTCGTAGGTGTAGTGGGTGGTGTGGCCGAGTGCATCCGCGGAGGCGGTCATCCGCCCGGAGTGCGTGGGGTCGTAGGTGTAGGCGAGCTGGTGACCGGCCGGGTCGGTGACCTTGACGCTGGTGGCGGGGAGGGCCGAGCCGGAGGCGGCGGCGCGAGCGGCGTAGTCCTCGGCGACCTGGTCCGCGGTGAGGCCGGGGCTGTAGAAGGCGACCTGGGACAGGGAGCCGTTGAAGTGACCTTGGTGGTCGGTTGGCTGGGCGGGCCAGTTGCCGGCGATGTACCCGGCGCCGAGGTACAGGTAGAAGTAACTGAGATCGTTCCAGCCTCCGCCGCTGCGGTCGTCGGCTCGTGTTCCGTCCAGGTACAGCTGCTGCCCGTCGTCGCCCATGGTCATCACGACCTGGTGCCATGTGCCGTCGTCGACCTTGGCGCCGGACTGCATCGGGGAGATCTGGCCGTCGCTCCACTGCCCGTACAGCTTGCCGTCGCTCCCCACGTAGATCAGGGAGGAGGTGGCGGGATCCGCGGTCGTGGTGCCGAGGGCGTCTTGCTGGCCGCCGAAGAGCACGCCGCTGTGGGTGGTCTTGAACCAGAGCTCGGCGCTGAACTCCGACTCGTCCTCCAGTTCCGCCAGGCGCTGCCCGTCGGCGAGGCTGACATAGGAGGTGGAGCCGTTGAACGCGGCTGCCTTGTCCGTCAGCCCCGGGAACATGCCGGCTGAGCCCAACGTGACGTCGTGGTAGACGCCGTTGCCGTCGGGGAAGTACCAGCCGACGTGCTGCTTGTAGATTTGGTTGACGGCGTCTGTACCGGACGTGTCGTCGAGCGGCCACAGGTCGGTCGGCCCATGGGAGAGGACAGCACCGCGGTAGGAGGAGCTGGAGCCGCTCACCGTGGGCGTCCCGAGCTTCCAGGCGCCTCCGTCGGCGTCGGTCACCTGTGTCGCCCGGTCGGTGGCGGCGTCATAGGCCACCTGCAGGGCGGACTTGCCGGACGGCAGGGTGATCCCGGTGAGTTCCTGGGCGGCTCGGTTCCCCGTGGCGTACTGCTCCTGAACGGCCGGGCTGCCGAGCGCGTGGGAGTAGAAGGCGACCTCGGCGATGGAGCCGCGGAAATAGCTGACCTCCGCCGGCGCGTCGATCCAGTACTTGGCGTAGCCGGCGCCGATGTAGGTGAGGGTGTTGGACTGGTCGTTGGGGGCGCCGGAGAACGTGGCCTGCTTCGTACCGTCCAGGTATAGCGTCTGGGTGGTGCCGTCGGAGCTGAGCACAACGTGGTGCCAGGCGTTGTCGGTCACCGTGCCGGCCGAGCCGAAAGCGGCACTGCCGGAGCCGCTGACGCTCCACCAGTGGCCGTGCACCTTGTCGTCGGAGCCCACGTACAGGACCGGGTCCCAGGAACCGGACGCGGTGGAGGTGCCGTCGATGGCCACCGACTGGTCGCCGATCAGCACGCCCGGTGCGGAGGTCTTGAACCACAGGCTCACCGCCCGACTTGTTCCATGGTGCAGCAGACCGGCCGGTACCGTGACGTGCCCGCTGGAGCCGTCGAACGTGGCGGCTGTGGTCGGCGAGCCGGGCAGCGGGCCGGCCGTGCCGAGGGTCACACCGCGGTGGTAGGTGCCCTTGTCGGTGCCCTCGTTGACCAGGACCTGGCTGGCAGCCGTGGTGCCGGAGCTCTCGCCCAGGCGCCAGTAGGCCTCGGGGGCGGCGTCGATCACCGACGAGCGGTAGTGCGAGCCGGAGGCGGCACCACTGGTGTAGCTGTAGCGGGTGCAGGCGGTGCTGGAGGCGGGTGGGCACACCGTCGTCAGGTCGTCGCCGTCGTAGGCGTAGTGCCAGATCTGGGCGGTCGACGGGTGCTGCCCGTCGGCGGCGTCAGTGGCGACCTGGACGACGTGACGGTGTCCGGAGTCCCAGGTGAGGTGGAGCGCCCGACCGCTGGAGTCGCTGGTGACCGTGGTCAGCGTTCCGTCGGCCGCGTACTCGAGAGTCTCGGAGCGGCCGTTGCGATCGGTCGCCTTGGTCAGCTGCCACCGTGAGCCCGACTGCCGCCCGAAGAGGTAGCTGGTGCCGGACTTGGCGACCATGCTGTATCCGCCGCCGCCTATCGTCTTCAGGGTGGCGAACTGGCCCTGGGGCGGGGTGTAACTGCCGTCACTGTTGCGGCCGAAGCGAACAGTCTGGCCGTTCGGGTAGGTCACCACCACGCTGCCGGAGCCGTCGCTGTCCGGTGCGATCGACATGTCGTAGGCAGTCGACCAGCCCGCGCCGAACAAGGTGGTGGTGCGTGGGTCGAGCGAGTTGTAGGAACGGGTCACGGACAGCGGCGGACCCACCACGTTGACGTGGGCGTCCTGCGACGTGGTGGTGTAGTCCCCCACCTGAGGGTCGAAGTTCCGCACACCCGGTCCGCCGGCCCGGTCGCCGAGGTGAGAGGTGATCAGTGGCTGGGGGACGGCGGTGGAGAAGTAACTGTCGTCGGAGAAGGCGCTATCACCCAGCGTGTCGCTGGCCATCACGGTCCAGTAGTACGTCTGGTTCCAGTCCAGCTTCCCGGCGGGGACGGTCCAGATCCGCGACGAGGTCCACCCGGAGGTGGCCACCTCGTCGGTGGTGTTCTCTGTGCGCTGGTAGACCTCGAAGTTGTACTGCAGACCCGTGCCGGGATAGTTGTCCGGGTCGTGTCCGCTGGCGTACAGCTGAGGTGTGATGGTGCCCAGCGTCACATCGGAGGCAGGTGCCGCCTTATCTATCTGCGGGGGTGTGTTCTCGGAGTTGATGAGCTGGCAGGGGGCGGTCGGTACGGCGTAGCTCGTGTTGAAGGACGTGGTGCCGTTGAGGGACATGTCCCAGCACACGTAGTACTGGCCCGGCGGGAGCGCGCCGATGGTCCCGGTGATCGTGGTGGAGGCGTTGGAAGCGACGCTCGCGGTCAGGGCGGTCTTGGCGGGGGTGGCGCTCACCGAACCCCAACGGTTGGTGTAGATCTTGTAGCTGAGTTTCATGTTGGACGTGGTCCAACTGGCGGTGCCACGGTTGGTGACGGTGACCTTCTGCGAGCCGGGCTGGCTGGCCGTCGGCTCGGTGTAGCTGGAGCTCACCGAGTAGTCCGCGCCGTACGGGCTGTAGGTGATCGACAGGTACGGCGGGTAGGAGGAGTTCACCGAGGCGAACTGCTTCCAGGCGGCCACCACAGAGGTGTTGGCGGTCACGGCCAGACCGCGGTTGGTACCGCCGTGCGCCCATCCCTCGACCAACTTGGTACCTGCGGCTGAGGGGTTGTCCCCGAGGTCGATGCCTTCCCACTTGGCGCCACCGCAGCTCGACCCGGCATGGAAACTGGCCGTGCCAATCGTGTGCCCGTAGGACAGGCCCGGGTACGAGTCGATGGAGGTGACGTTCCAGGAACTCGTGATGGGGTGGACGTAGACCGGCTCGTCGGTACAGCCGCCCGACCAGATGTTGTCCAGGTAGAGAGAGACCTTCTCGATGTAGTCGTTCTTGAAGGCACTGCCGACCGGGAACAGCAGGTAGGTGTTGGCCTTGTGGATGCCGTTGTCGTACGACCCGACGTGCAGCTTGGCGGAGGTGGCGTTGTTGTTGCTGTACCCGGTCTCCACATAGGTGCTGGAACCGGCGTTCTTGTTCGTCGTGGTGGGATCCACCGTCACGGGGAACCGGCGGGCAGGGTCGTGCAGCCAGGCGCTGTCGAGCGTCATCCGCAGGGCCGGGGCCCCGTCCACGCTCACCAGGCGATAGGTGACGCCGTCGGACCTGGCGCCCTCCCCGGAGACCGCATCCAGCGCCGAGTCCTCCATGAAGCCGCGCGGCATCGTCTCACGCACCGTGCCGTCGGAGTCGGTGAACCGGACACTGCCGTCCGGGGCGAGTGCGGGAGTGAGCCCGGTCAACTGCAGTGGATAGGTCCAGGTGGTGGGTGCCGAGGCGCTGTGCAGGACCAGCGACTCCTTCACCGCTCCTGCCTCGGCTGCGAACACGACATCGGCGTCGGGCCGGGCGGAAGGATAGGTCAGCGTGTTCCCGGCGGCCTTCGCCCGGACGGGGGCCGAGTCCGCGAGCGAGAAGGCGATCCGGTGGCCGGCGTCCGGACCATAGGAGACGAGCACCCCATCGTCGGCCGTGGCGGCGAACTCGGCATTCGGCGCGTCGGCCCGCTCATGCCAGCGGCCCCCGCTGGACACCAGCGAGGTGTCGATGTCCGCCCAGGACCCGTCGGGCTTGCGGTAGTGCACGGGGCGGCTGTAGACGCGAGCGGTGAGGGTGCCGTCGGGGTTCCGGAACACCGAGGTGCTGGCACCACGTTCACCAGGCAACTCCGTGCCCGAGGGGTTCGCCCCGGCCGCCCCGACCGTGTGACTGCCGTCACCGGGCACACCCGCGGGAGCGGTGAGCGGCTCGCCCGACTTCCGGATCCGCTGCTTCGCCGCCGGAAGCCGTCGCACCCGTGCGACCTTGGCCGTCTTGCCGGAGAAGGACACACGGGGCTTTCCGCCGGAGTGCGAAAGCGGCTGCTCGGGCAGTTCGTCGCGGCCCGGCCGGTGACCCCGACGACCACTGGTGGCTGCCGAGGCACCGGTCGCGTGCGGCAGGCCGCGCGCCGAACCCTGGTGCTGCCGGGGAGGTGCAGGGAGCGCGGCGGCTGCCGACAGCCGGGCAGTGAGTGCGCCAGCCGGGGTCACCCCGGAGACGAACAGCACCGCACACACGGCTAGAATGGCCGCCCATCGCCGTCCGCTCGATGGCGAAACTCTGGGCCACCGCGAGCGCCCGGCCCGCAGAAAGGCACGACCGGACAAGAATGATCGCATGGCTGTCCCCCGTGGCAGGCTTCGATCGAGTCCCGCGACCGGGACCCGCCAGAACGTAACCAGGCGGGCGCGAAACCGTAAAGGATCACCTGCGAAGGTGATGCACCGTTCACCCTTGAGTGTTCATGTTCAACCGATTCCTCCGCCAAGGATTTTGCCTCTGCCTTGCCGACGATCAGGCCGGGCTTGCAGCCCGAAGGGGACGTGCCGAAGGGGCTGTTGAGTAGCATCGGGCCTGACTCACACCCGGGCCGTCCGGGGACAGCCAGGAAGAGGAGGGGCCCTCTCATGACCCGAACGTCCGGCGAGTCACGGCTCCCGCGCGCCGCGGTGCGTGCTGCGGCCCTCCTGACGGCTGCCGCGATTCCCATGCTTGCCGCCGTTCCCGCGTCGGGCCTTGACATCCGCGGATCGGAATGGCCGTTGAACCGCGGCCACCTGGCAGCCGACCGGATCTGGCCCACCAGCCGGGGAAAGGGGGTGACGGTTGCCGTCGTGGACACCGGCGTCCAGGCCAACCACCCGGACCTCGTGGGACGCGTACTGCCGGGTGCCGACTTCACCGGTGACACCGCCGATGGACGCACCGACACCGCGACCGTCTCGCACGGCACGGCCATCGCCGGGATCATCGCGGGCACAGGTGCCTCCCACGACGGCAGGGGCATGACCGGGCTCGCCCCACAAGCGCGGATCCTCCCGGTCCGCGTGAGTGAACAGGGCGTCGTCGCGAGCCAGTTGCTCGCTGACGGCATCACCTACGCGGCGGACCACCAAGCGAAGGTCATCAACGTGTCGATCGGCTCATCAATCGACTACCCGGCCGTACGGGCGGCTGTGGCGCACGCCCAGGCCCGCGGCGCACTGGTCGTGGCCTCCGCCGGGAACGACGGCACCAGCGGCAACCCCATCCAGTACCCCGCGGCCCTCCCCGGCGTTGTCGCCGTGTCCGGCGTCGACTCCAAGGGCGGCTTCTGGCCGCACAGCGAGCACGGTCCCGACATCGCGCTCGCGGCTCCCGCGGTGGGTATCTACTCGACCAACGACCAAGGTGAGTACGTGAAGGCGGACGGGACCAGCTATGCCGCCGCCTACGTCTCGGCCACAGCCGCCCTGCTCTGGGCGCGGCGACCCGAACTGACGGCAGGACAGGTGGTCAGCCTCTTGATCAATACCGCACAGCGCCGCACCAGCGAGGCCCGTGACCAACGCTACGGCTACGGCATCGTGGACCCGCGTCGGGCCCTTGCTGCCGCCGCGCCGACCGCAGTCTCCAATCCTCTGATGACCGCACCACCCGCAGCGGACCCGTCCGGCGGGGTGGCCTCAGCCGTGTGGCCCGCCTCGGCCGCAGTTGGCGCCGTAATGCTGCTCGCCGCCGCCTATGCGCTGCGCAGACGGCGGACCCCTCAAAACTGACAAGCTTCCCCCTGAACACTATCCGCAGCGAAGCCGACCGAGGAGTGGGCCCGGCCTCCGGGGAGCTCACTGGCCCCCAGTATGCGAAGAGGCCCCTCAAGTCAGACCGGCTCGCGCCCGGCGCTGTAGCCCCCACGCACAGCCCTACCCCGCCAAGACCAGGACGCATCTCATGAGGACCGAGTACCGCCAACTGCTGCTCCGCTACGTTCTGCCAGCAGTCCTCCTCGGTGCCGTGGCGGCAGCAGTACTGGTGCTGCTGCCCGACTCCGGCAACACTACGTCGACACAGGCGCCAGCGGCACAGAACATCTCCGGCCGACCGCGGGTGTGTCTCCTTCAGACCGACACACACAGCACCTCGGACCGGACGACGGAGCAACAGGTGTGGTCAGCGCTGCAGAGGGTGACGCCGAGCGGCCGGGTCAACCTGCAACGCCTGTCCGCAGGCTCCGCGACCGGCCGCCAGCTCGCCCCCTACCTCAACAGCCTGGTGGCGCGGCACTGCCGACTGATCATCGCGGTCGGTCGACCGCTGGCCGAGCCCGTGAAGCACAACTCCGCACAGCATCCGCATCAGCGGTACGCCCTAGTCGCCGCAGCAACAGGAACCCGCCGCGTAGCAGCAATCCCCCCTACAAGCTCAGGCTTGGACAAGCAGCTGGCAGCCGTGCTGACTGACGTTGTGCCGATGTGATGAACAACCTTCCAGCGGGTCCCTACGAAGCGGGGAACCGGGCCCGGGCTGCACTCACCACTACCACCCGGCCACAGCGGATTTCGCGCCGCAAGAGCCCGGTGGGGATGCTCCGCACGGTGAGGAGGAAGCCTCCTTCACCGCACACTGCCGCATGACCACCGTCGCGGCGCTGAGTGACGAATGGTGCGTGAAGCGGTGCGGTCCCGCCGCGTAAAGCACCCGAACCGACCGGTACGGCTCCGGACCCACGCCCGCGGGCGAATGGCACGGCGCCGAGTCCGGTCCGTGCACGCGATCGGCAGCACAGACCACCGGAAGCGGGCGCCTCGGTATTCCCGCGGGTGGAAACCTGATGGCGGGGAAGGGTATACCGGCACGACATCGGGGGGTTATGCTCGCGCCGTATCACCGGCCCAATTGCGGTCGGCCGGGGGGAGAATCACCGCGTGCGTGGCCGCTTTCGCCCATTTCTGACCGCAAGCGGAACCGCGCAGCGCCACGGGACTTTGCGCTGCCGCCGGGACTCGACGCAGGACACAGATTTCCGGGGTTCTCCTCGCTTTCTCCCCACGGGGAACGGCGATAACGGCAATGGCCGATCGACCCCATCGGAACCTGCCACCCATCACCACAGAATTGACGAAGCGAGGGCGAACTTGATGAAGAAGCGGACTGTCTCCGCATTACGGAACGTCGCGGCGGTGTGCGCCGCGGTGACGCTCTTCTCGGCCGGCGTCGCGGGTTCCGCTCCCGCCGCCGAACTCACCACCCCGGTCTGCCAGGCCACCACCGTCGACGTCCCCCTGGGCTCGGGGACCGGACACATGTGGGGCGAGTTGTGCCGCCCGGCCGGCTGGCGGCCCAGCACTGTGGTGACGATGGTGCATGGCGCGACCTACAACCATAACTACTGGGACTTTCCCTACAAACCAGACACTTACTCATTCAGTCGGATGCTGAACCGGGCCGGGTACGCCACCTTCGTCGTCGACCGGCTCGGCACCGGTGACAGCACCGTCCCGCCCAGCTCCCAGTTGAACCTGACCGTCGAGGCCGGCCACATGCACAAGGTCGTACAGGACCTGCGGGCCGGCCGAATAGGCGGCACCAGGTTCAGCAAGGTGGTGATGGCCGGTTACTCCCTCGGCTCCGCGGTGTCGGAGATCGAGGCATCGACGTTCCACGACGTCGACGCACTGCTGATCACCGCCTTGGGTCACTACAACAACCCGGCGGGCACACAGGCGATCATCGCGAACGGGCAGGATCCGAACACCGACCCCGTGCTCGGCGGCCGGCACCGGTACGACGCCGGCTACGCCACCACCAAGCCGGGCAGCCGCGAGACCGTCTTCTACGCCGACCAGCCGATGGACTGGGGTGTGCTCGTCACGGACGAACTCACCAAGGACGCCAACGTCTTCAGCGAGGCGAGCGATCCACTCATCACCGATCCCTCGGTCAGCAAGGCGATCGACGTCCCGGTCATGTTCGCCCTCGGCGACCACGACCCGCTGATGTGCGGTGACGGTTACGAGGACTGCACGTCGACGGCGGCCCTGCGCGCTCAGGAGGCACCGTTCTGGAGCTCCGCACCCAGCTTCGACGCGTTCCTGCTCCCGAACGCCGGACACGGGCTGAACCTCGCGCCGAACACCGGCGTCTACCAGCGGGCGGTCAGGTCCTGGCTGGATCGGGTCGTCGGACGGTGCTGACAGCTTTTCGGCTCCCGGATCGCGAGGAGGGTCATCGCTGACCCGCAGCCTTCGAGTACCGCGCCTCGGGGCACCGGGCTCGAAGGCTCCGGTGTCGGGCGCGGTGCCGAACGCACAAGCCCGATGGCACGGGTGCGGGTGCCATCGGGCAGGACACGGCCTCGCCGGTGTCGAGCGGAGACCGGGCGGCCGGGCGGCCACTCACCCCGTCGGCTCGTCTCCGTCCGGGCCCGGTGGCTGATCCTTGAACAGGAACACCGCATGGGCCGGGCAGGCCCGCGCCGCTTCGCGTACGGAATCGGTCAATTCGGGTCCGGGCTCGGGCCGCAGCACCTCGGCGACCTCCGCGACCTCGCTCATCCGGAAGACCTCGGGAGCTGCGTCCACGCAGAGGCCGTACCCCGCGCAACGGGTCAGATCCACCTCGACGGACGCCACCCGGCTCTTCCCGCCCGGCTCCCGGTGCGGTGGCATCAGAGCAGCACGCCCATGTTGCCGGGCAGGGTCTCGGCGTCGAGGACGACCCGGTGCTCGGCGAAGCGGAGTCCGTCGTCCGTCCGGGCGAGAAGGTCGTCGTACCGGCCGCAGACGTGGAAGCGGGACGGCTCGGAGCGGTCGGAGACGTACAGGACGACATATGCCTCGGCCTTGATCCGGCCGTCCTCGGTCTCCCGGGCGCGCACGTTGGTGACGGTGTGCAGGGTCCGGGTCGGGTTGTGGCGCAGATAGCCGTTCATGTAGGCGGCGCGCTCCTTCAGAGCGCCCAGGCCCCGGTCCGTGTACCACCACATGCCGGTCGTCGAGACGTTGTTGTACGTGCCGACGGCGTACAGCCCGGTGTCGAGGAACCGGTCGACCCAGTCGTTGGGACGCTTGTCGTCCATCGTCAAGGCGTAGGACACGTAATGGTCCTCGACCTCGCTACGCAGGCCGGGTGAGGTCGTGATCGCTGTGGGCACGGTGGCGTCGCGCCTTCCTTCCGTCGTCGGGCTGCTCACGACTCGTCCTGGAGGTACTGCTGGTAGACCCGGAAGAACTCGCGCTGCGAGTACTCGTCCCTGACATCGGCGCCCTCGCCGCCCCGGCCGGGTGCGACCCCGCGGGTGAAGAGGTTGTACCGGCCACCCTCTCCGCGCACTCCGATCTGGCAGCGGGTGGCTGCCTCGGTGTCGTCGCAGCTGAGCTTGCCCCACGAACCCTGGGTGTCGGCGAGGTTCTCCAGCAGCTCCTGCCGCGTCGCCTCGTCGTCCTCGATGTCTGAGTAGACGGTGATGTCGACCCGGGCGCGATCGACGCCGAGCGGGGTGACCGTCTGGATGTACCCCGCCTTCATACCGCGCGGCGTGTCCTTGGGGCCGGGCTGGATGTCGAGGTTGGGGAAGAGCGCGAGCACTTCCTGCCGGATCTCCGGCGGTTCGGCGCCCTCGAACCCCTCGGGCGGGCCGGGCGGCCCCTGGGCGAGCATGCTGTTCCAGCCGACCGGCATGGTGCCGTCCGAGAAGTCCACTCCGCTGAAGCGCTGCAGGGCGCGGGCGTACTTCGGCGGGTCGAGGGGAGGGAAGGCCCACTGGAGGACCGAGTGCCCGGGCGCCGCGCCCCAGTTCCAGCCACGTGCGGCGGTGCCGGCCAGCAGGTCGCGGATGCTGCGGTGGGTGAATTCGGCGTGGTAGTCGTCACGGAAGTTCTCGTGCCAGAACTTCCAGTTGCCCTGGTAGATCCAGCTGTTGCGGCCGATCGGCTCGATGCCCTGCACATACGGCGCGAGGTAGTCGGTCATCTCGCCGAGGAAGTCGGTGAGTGACGGCACCCTCGGACGCAGCGCGACGAAGACCAGGTCGTGGAAGGTGTCGCAGTGCACCGGCTTCAGGCCGTGCGCACCACGGTCGAAGTCCTGTCCGTAGCCCTCCTCGTAGGGCACCCCGACGAGGTCGCCCTTCAGATTGAACGCCCAGGCGTGGTACATGCACTTGAGTACCTGGCCCTGGTTGCCGCACCGCTCGCCGGTCAGGATCGCGCCGCGGTGGGTGCAGGCGTTGTGGAAGGCGCGGATCTCCCCGCCATTGTCCCGCACCACGAGCACCGGCTGGTCGGCGATGGAAACCGTGAAGTAGTCGCCGGGCTTTTTCAGATCACGGGTCGTGCAGGCATAATTCCAAGTCCGGGTGAATATCCTCTCTTTCTCCAACGCGAAGATCTTCTCGCTTGTGTAGATGTCCCGGTCCACCACCCCCGTGGCGAGATCGGTGTGCAAATCCGGGCTCAACTTCATGCTGCAACCTCCATATGGGCACATGAATGCCGGCATGCCCGCACAAGATGAGTGATGATTGTGGCAACCGTGTGAGTTCAACGTCAATGATCAGCGAAGCGCCGGCCCGCTTGTCCGACTGGGGAGAATTCCCAGTCGGACATACCCTTGGGCCGTCCCGCCGTCATTGACAGGCATCGGATTCCCGAAGATTCTCGGACAGGGCATCGGCCTGCGCAGGAAAACACCGGTCGACCGCCTCCAGCCGCTCGAGAGCGCCGCAGGCGGGGGCGCTGATGTTCCCGGCACGCCCGCACACACCCGACCTCCGGAGTTCGTGATGTCTCTCTTCCGGCTGGACACCAGCATCCTCGGCACCCGATCCAGCACCGTCGCGCTCGCCGACCTCGTGGAACAGGAGTGGCGCGCTGCGACCCCGGGCGCGCCGGTGGTCCGGCGCCACCTCGGTGAGACCCCGCTGCCACCGACCGCCTGGTCCGCTGCGGTGTCGACCCGGTTCACTCCCCCGGACCGGCACACTCCCGAGCAGCGGGACGCCCTGGTGCTGGCCGCGGCGCTCACCGACGAACTGGTCGCCGCCGACGCCGTGCTCTGTGCGGCGCCGCTGTACAACTTCGGCGTCTCCCAGCATCTGAAGGCCTGGGTGGACCTGGTGCTCACCGATCCGCGAATGGCCCCGGGCGGGGACAAACCGCTGACGGGCAGGCCGGCGGTGCTGGTGACCGCCCGGGGCGGCGCCTACGGGCCGGGGACCCCGCGGGACGGCTGGGACCACGCCATCGGCTGGATGCGCCGTATTTTCAGCGATGTCTGGGATCTCGAACTTACCGTTGTGGAAAGGGAGTTGACCCTTGTCGGGGTCGATCCGGCGCTGGACCGGTTCACCGAGTTGGCCGCGCGCACCCGGATCGCCGCCGAGGAGCAGGCCTGCGCGGCGGGCCGCAACCTCGCCCTGCGCGAGAGAGCTTCCCTCGGCTGAGCCGCAATTCCCGCCCACCGCCCGACAAGGAGGACGTCGTGCCCGCACGCACGGGGAAGCAGTACCTCGACCACCTGAAGTCGCTCAACCCGGAGATATATCTCAACGGCCGCCGCATCGCGCACGTCACCGAGGAACCGGTCTTCGCCGGCCCGTTGCGGACCATCGCGGAGCAGTACGACCTCCAACTGGACCCGCGCTACGTCGACGTCTGCACCTATGTGTCCCCCACGACGGGTGAACGGCTGTCGCGCTCCTTCCAGCCGTGCCGGAGCAAGGAGGACCTGGTCGCCAAGCGGCGGCACTTCAAGCTCCGGGCCGACCACACCTTCGGGATGATGGGCCGGTCGCCGGACTTCATGAACGCGTTCGTCCTGGGCTGGAACACCAACGCCCCGGTCTTCGGTGAACTGGACGAGCGGTTCGGCGAGAACGCGCGCCGGTACTACGAGCACGTGCGGGACAACGATCTCTTCCTGACCCATGTGCTGATCAACCCGGCGATCGACCGGTCGAAGACCTCCGCCCAGCAGGAGGACCCGTTTCTTCACCTGGGGAAGGTGCGGGAGACCGACGGGGGAATCGTCGTCCGTGGCGCGAAGATGCTCAGCACCATGGCGCCGTTCGCGGAGGAGCTCGTGGTCGTCCCCTTCGGAGGCATCGCCCCGGGCGACGACGACTACGCGGTGGTGTTCGCCATCCCCATCGACACACCGGGGTTGAAGTTCATCTGCCGCGAGCCGGTGGCACCGGCCGGCCGGACGGAGTTCGACCATCCGCTCAGCAGCCGGTTCGAGGAAATGGACTGCATCGCCGTCTTCGACGATGTGCTGGTCCCCTGGGACCGGGTCGTCGTCGACGGCCGACCTGGCAGCCGGGACCTGGTCAACCGAGTGCTCGGCAACGATCCGAGCGTCCTGGTGGTCAACGGCGCCCGGAGCCTGGCCTCGTCGGAGCTACTGTGCGGCATCGCGACGAAGATCGCCGACGCGACCGGGATCGACGGCTTCCTGCACGTCCAGGAGAAGCTCGGCGACCTGGTCTCCCGGCTCGAAACCCTGCGGACGCTGTTCTACGGCGCCGAGGCCCTGGCCGCGCCGTTGCGGGACGGCACCTGGGTGCCGTACATGCCGGGAATGATGGCGTTCCTCATGCAGACCGCACCGACGCACCGCCGGATGGTCGAGGTCATCCAGATCCTCGCGGCGGGCAACTTCTTCTACGCGCCGTCCAGCGGGGACTTCGCCAACGAGGAGCTGCGCCCGTTCATCGACCGGTTCGTACGGGGTCGTCCGGGCATCCCGGCGCAGGAGCGGGTCCGGCTGTTCAAACTTGCCTGGGACGTGGCCGGCGACGGGTTCGGCCAGCGGCTCATGCAGTACGTGAACTACTACAGCGGCGACCCGGTGCGGCTGACCGCCGGACTCTACCTGGGCGCGGACAAGACGGAGATCCACCGGACGGTCGAGCGGGCGCTGGCCGGTTCGGACCGGAGCCTGGACATCCCGCTCTCACCCGAGGTGCTGGAAATGGCGCCCCCTCCTCCGCCGACCAAGCCGCTCACCGGGATGTACCCGGCCAAGAGCCAGCCGTCGGCGTAGCGGCCACGGCGGTGTGCGAGTGGGAAATCCCCCCACTCGCACACCGGGCCCACCAGGCTTACGGAGTCCCAGAGGCTAGAATGCTAGCAAAACAGCCTCCGGTCGCCGGCGGTCGGCGTACGGCGTACGGCGGATGTCTCGATGCCCGGCGCGGCCGGGAGGACGGAAGGACGGCGATGGCAGGTACGGGCCGGTTGGTCATGAGGGGCATCGTCGGTGGACTGGCCATCGGCTTCGGCGGCCGGAAGCTGTTCGGCTGGTTCGGCGGTGCAGGCCGCGAGCGGACGGCGGAGAACTTCGAGTCGTTCGGGTACCGCAACGGCCGAGCGATGGCCGCCCTGGCCGGAGTCACCGAACTGACCGCGGGCGTGGGCCTGGTGACCGGGACCGCTACCCCACTGGCCGCGTCCGCCCTCATCGGGGAGATGGTCAACGCGGCAGCCGTGCACCGGCGGGAGGGCCTGTGGGCCGAGAACGGGGGCTACGAGTACCCGCTGGTCCTCGCCACGGCAGCGGCCTGCCTGGCCTGGGACGGCCCGGGGCCGCTCTCCGTCGACCACGCGCTCGGCCGCGAGCGGACGGGTCCCGTCTGGGGGCTGGGCGCCCTCGTGCTCGGCGCTGCCACCGGGACGACCGTGTGGCGTCTGTTCCGCGACGAGCAGAAGTGATCTCGCGCTCCTCCGCTCCCGCGCAGGAGCGGAGGAGCGTCATCCCATCGGGTGAACGCGGGGGGATGGGGGGCGAGATGGGAGGCGGCCGGAACACCGACCCGGGCAGGGTGGAACCACCCATCACGGACGGTGCAGGCGCACGTGCCTGCCCCACGTGATCGGTGATCCACGGACCGAGAGCGAGAACGTCATGCCCGCCCAGCGAACCGTCGCACCGGAGTCGACAGCCGTACGAGTGGCCCTGTGGCGGGCCATGCACGCCCAGGTCGACGAGCCCCCGCATGTCCTTCAGGACGAGATCGGCCTGGAACTCGTCGCGCCCGGCGCGAACTGGCACCGCCGTCCCGACATGGGGAAGAACGCCACCAGCGGCTTCCGCGCGGGCGTCGTCGCCCGGGCGCGGTTCGTGGAGGACCTGGTCGCCGACCGGTTCTCCGATGGCGTCCGGCAGTACGTGATCCTCGGCGCCGGTCTGGACACCTTCGCCCAGCGGCATCCGGAACTCGCAGCCGAAATGAGGGTGTTCGAGATCGACCAGTACGGCCCGCAGGAATGGAAGCGGCAGCGGCTGAGCGAGCTCGGCTACGGCGTACCCGAATGGCTGCGGATGGTACCGGTCGATTTCGAGAAGGACGAGGACTGGTGGGGGCGGCTGATCGAGGCCGGCTTCGACCTGGACCGGCCGGCGGTGCTGGCCAGCACCGGAGTCAGCATGTACCTCACCAAGGACGCGGTCGCGGACACCCTGGCCAAGGCGGCGCAGACCGCCCAGGGCTCTGCCTTCGCCATGACCTTCCTGCTGCCGCCCGAGACCGTCGCCGCCAGTGGCGGGAAACCGCGGTACCCGATCCGGTTCCGCAGTTGCTTCACCGCCGAGGAGATGCTCCAACTGGCGCGCGCGGCCGGGTTCCACGAGGTGCGGCACCTCTCGACGGCGGACCTCACCGAGCGCTACTTCACCGGACGGCCGGACGGGCTGCGACCCGAGGTCGGCGAGTCGTTTCTGCTAGCGACCACCTGACACCTCGGTGCTCCGTCGGTGCGCCGGTTCCCCCCGCGGCGGCTGGGGGGCGGCGAAGTCCCGGCCACGGATCAGGGCGGTGGCCAACGCCCCGCCCACCAGCGCCAGCAGGCCGCCGACGAGCAGCACGGCATTGAGGGAGTCGGCGAATCCGGTGTGGATCGCGTCAGCCAGCGCGCCACGGGCCTCCGGCGGCGCGAGTGCGACCTCCTGATCGGCGACTCCGCGGTGCACCGCACCGGCGACCTGCTCGACCCGGTCGCGCACTGCCGGGATGTCAGCCAGCCGCCGCTGGAGCGTCGTGTGCAGAGACGCCGCGAAGACCGTGCCGTAGCAGGCGACCCCGACCGCGATTCCGATCTGCCGGAAGGTCTGGTTGGCTCCCGACGCCATCCCGGACCACTGCGGCGGCACCACGCCCACCGCCGTCGAGGCGAGGGGTGGATTGACCATGCCGGCGCCGATGCCGGAGACGACGAGCCCGGCAATGAGGTGGGTCCAGTCGGACCCGGCGGTCACACCCCGCATCAGCAGCAGCCCGGCACCCACCAGGCCCAGGCCCGGACCGATCAGCCACCTCACCGGCACCCGGCTGGTCAGCCTGCCCGATGCGAAGGCGGCGACGAAGGTGAAGGCAGATCCGACCAGCAGCCGGACGCCGGTGGCCAGCGGGCTGCCGCCGAGGCCGTTCTGGAGATAGAGGACGAGGTAGAGGAAGACCGCGTACAGCGAGGCGTTCATCGCGAAGGCCGCCACCGAGCCGCCGAGGAATGACGGGATGCGCAGGAGCGACAGGCTGAACATCGGTTCCGGCACCCGCCACTCGACCACCACGAACGCCACCAGGCAACACACCGCCAGGCCGAGCCAGAGGGGCACACCCCGCTCCCTCCATCCGGCGTCGCTCGCCGTGATCAGCCCGTAGACCAGGCTGAACAGCCCGGCTGTCAGGGTCACCACACCCGGCCAGTCGATCCGGCCGCCCCGCGGGGCGCGGGACTCATCCACCCTGCACACCGTGATGACCAGCGCGGCGATCCCGACCGGCACGTTCACCAGGAAGATCCCCCGCCAGCCGACGCCATCGGTCAGCACGCCGCCGAGGACCGGGCCCAGACCGGTCGCGGCGCCCGCGACGGCACCCCAGACGCCGAAGGCCACCCCCCGTTGCCTGCCGTGGAAGGAGCCGGCCAGCAGTGCCAGCGACGTGGCCGACAGGATCGCGCCGCCGCACCCCTGCACCGCGCGGAACAGGACCAGCGTCGGCGCGCTTGGTGAGAGGCCGCAGAGCAGCGAGCCGCCGGTGAAGACCACCAGGCCGAGGGCGAACGCCCGCCGCCGGCCATACGTGTCGGCGAGGGATCCGGCGGTGAGCAGCAGCGCAGCCAGCGTGAGGGCGTAGGCGTCCGTCATCCACTGCAGGCTGCCGAAGCTCGCGTCGAGCGCGTGCTGGATGTTCGGCAGGGCGACGACGACCACGTTGATGTCGATCAGCAGCATGAACATCGCCGCGCACACCACCAGCAGCGTCCACCATCGGCGTTCCATCGGGCGGGGCCTCCTCGATTCGCAGTAGCTACGGCGCCGTGGCTCCGGCGATGTCCAAGATCAGCCGCTTTCCGTGCAGTTCACCGGCTTCCATGCGCCGGTGGGCCTCGGCGGCGGCGGGCAACGGCAGGGTCTGTGTCCTCCGGGCCCTCAAACGCCCGGTGGGGAGCAACCGGTTGAGGGCCCCGGCGACCTCGCCCAGTTCGGCCGTCGTGGCACGGGAGATGACGAATCCCCGAATCGAGCCGTCCTTGGTGTAGAGCGCGCCCGCCGGCAGGACGGGGTGCGTCCGCGCGCCGGCGAGCAGCACGATCCGACCTCGGGGAGCGAGGAGTTCGACCGCGGTGCCGAGGTCGTTCCGCCCCGAGGTGTCCAGGTGAACGTCGATCCCTCGCGGGCACCGCGACCTCAGATGCTCGGTCAGGCGGGGATCGGCGTAGTCGAACGCCTCGGCCGCCCCGAGTCCGCGGGTGTACGCCAGGTCGCAGCGGGCGGCGGTGGCGAGCACCCGAGCGCCCGCCTCGGCGGCCAGCACAACGAGCGCACTGCCGACGTTGCCCGCGGCCCCGGCGACGAGGACGGTCTCCCCCCGCCGGAAGCAGCCGTGTCGGAACAACGCGAGCCAGGCGGTGGCCGCGGGGTGCACCACAGCGACCGCGGCGGTCGGTGCCACCCCCTCCGGCAGGTGGTAGAGCCGGTCCGCCGCCACCACCGCCTGTTCCGCCGCGGCCCCCTGCCGGCCGTCGTGGCCCAGGCTGTTGCACCACACCCAATCGCCCGGGGCGAAGCCGGACGCGTCGGCACCCGCCTCGGCGACCACACCGACCAGGTCCCGACCGATCACGAACGGGAAGCTCAGCGTGGTCGGATACTGCCCGGACCGCACGAAGGTGTCCACCGGGTTGACCGTGGTGGCGCAGACGTTGACCAGCACCTCGTTCGATCGGGGTCGCGGGGGCGGGAGTTCCCCGTGGCGGATCTCTTCAGGTGACCCGAGTCGGTTCACATAGGCAGCCAGCACCCGGCCGATTCTGACAGCGCCGCACCACACACGGGAAAAGCTACTGAGCCTTCGTCAACTTACATAAAAGGCTCCGACTTGACGCATCCGCGGCCTCTCTTTTGACTGCCGGAGCCACCCCCACGAAATTCGAAACCATGACCCCAACGAATACCCAGATCACGCCGTTGTTCGATGTCCGGGCCCGGACGCGGATCGCCGCGACACCGGCCGAGGTGTACGCGGTGGTCAGCGATCTGCCGCGCAGCGCCGAATGGAGCACGGAGTGCACAGGCGGAGCCTGGGTGTCCGGCCGCCCGGCGACGGTGGGCGCCGTCTTCCGCGGCGAGAACCTGCGAGCCGAGGACGTCGTGGCGTGGGCACCCGTCGTCCGCGGTACCTGGCACACCGAGTCACAGGTGGTCGCCGCCGAGCCCGGACGGGTCTTCCGCTGGGCCATGCGGGACAGTGCCGGGGATCCTCAGGACAGTGTCTGGTCGTACGAGATCGCGCCGGACGGCGACGGCTGCGTGCTGGTGCACGGCCTACGCATGGGCACCGCGACCGAGGGGATCCGGGGGATCACCGCAGGGATGGACGAGGCCACCAGGAAGAGGTTCTTCGCCGACTGGACCGAGAAGCTGGCCGGGGACCTTCTGGCCACGCTGCACCGCATCAAGGCGCTCATCGAGAAGGCGTGATCGGAAGGAAGTGCGGGACATGCTGCTGCAACGGGTGGGAAACCGCGGAATCCGGCTGGGCACGCTCTTCGAGCGGGCGGCCGCCCGCCACCCGGCCAACGTCGTGGTCCTCGACCACGAGTTGGACCTGGCACCCGGCCTGGGCCGCCGACTGACCGTCGCGGACATCGCGGATCTGGTCGACGACTTCGCGTCCCGGCTGTGGGCAGCCGGGGTCCGCCCGGGGGACCGGGTGGTCGTCCACAAGACGAATGGCTTCGACATCACCCTGCTGGCGTGCGTGGCGGCACGGATCGGCGCGGTGCCGGTGCTGCTGTCACCGAAGCTCGACGGCGCGACCGTCGCCGAGTTGGTGCGTCGGGTGGACCGACCCCATCTCATCACGGACCAGGCTAAGTTGGACGGCGAGCTGCCCGACACGGTCTTCGACCACGCGTGCCAGGTGCTGCTCGCCGCAGGCGACCATCCCGGCGCCAGACGGCTGCGCGACCTGGCCGGCGCGCCGCGGGTGGCGCCGGCCACCGTGTCCGCCCACCATCCGGCCCTGATCACGCACACGTCCGGCACCACCGGCATCCCCAAGCTGGCCGTGCACACCGGATGGACGCTGCAGGCCCGATACCGGCCGCAGGCCGCTGCGACCGCTCTGGTCCGCAAACGGCGCCCGGTGGCGGTGCATGTGTCCTTCGTTCACTCCCGGTTGTTCACCGCGATGGCCATCGCAATGCTGCGCGGCTTCCCGCTCGTCATGCTGGCCGACGACGACCCGCGGCAGGCCGCCGACCTGTTCGCCCGGCTGCGCCCGGGTGTGATCGAGGCGCACCCCAACACGTTCATGCGGTGGGAGGAGCTGGCGGACGACCCGCGGCGACCGCTGGCGCAGGTGAAGTACTTCAGCAGCACCTTCGACGCCATCCATCCCCGGACCGTGCAGCGGATGCTGCGGGCCTCCCGGCACCGGCTGCCGCTCTTCGCCCAGCTCTACGGACAGAGCGAAGCCGGGCCGGTGGTCGGGCGGATCTTCACCCGCTGGCGCGGCGAGGACGCCGACGGCCGTTGCGTCGGCCGCGCGTTCCCCGGCATGACCGCGGTCCGGGTGGTCAGCCGGGACGGGCGGCCGGTGTCCGAGACGTCCCCCGGGTACATCGAGGTCCGCACCAACGGCCGGGTCCTGACCTACCTGGGCGAACCCGAACGCTATGCCCAGCAGGAGCACGACGCGTGGTGGCGGATGGGCGACGTGGGCTACCGCACGCGGTGGGGCTGCCTGCACCTGCTCGATCGTGAGGTCGATGTCATCCCCGGCTTCGGCAGCACGCTGTCGGCGGAGGACGCCCTCTTCTCCGCGCTGGACGAGCTGGTCGAAGTCATCATCGTGCCCGGCCCGGACAGCACGCCGGTGCCGGTGGTGTGCACCCGGGACGACAAGCCGCTCGACAAGGTCGCGTGGGACCGAGCCACGACCGGCCTACCCCGGATGGCGGAGCCGGTCCAGTGGCGCCGGGCAGACCTGCCACAGACCGCCACCACCAAGATCAAGCGACTGGAGCTGGCCAGGGCGCTGGGCGATGGGAACAGGAGCCGATAGGGATGGCGAAGATAGTCGTCGCCGGCGGCGGCATCGGTGGGCTGGCCGCCGCACTGAGCGTCGCACGACGGGGCCACGACGTGGTGGTCCTCGAACGCGGCTTGCGCTTCGCCGAGTTCGGCGCCGGGCTCCAGCTGGCGCCGAACGGGATGCACGCCCTGGCCCGCCTTGGTCTGGGTGCCGAGGTCCGGGCCCGCGCGGCGCACGTCGACGAGCTGCGGTTCATGGACGGGGTCACCGGTGAGCACGTCACCAGCGTGCCCCTCACGGAGGGCTACCGGCAGCGGTTCCGCAACCCGTACGTGGTCATGCACCGCGGTGAGCTGCACGGGCTGCTGCTCGCGGCCTGCCGCGACGCGGCGCGCATCGAGCTGTGCCCGGCCCGGTCGGTCGCCGGGTACGAGCAGGACGGCACCCGCGCGGCGGCCGTCCTCGACACCGGTGAGCGGATCACCGGTGACGCGCTGATCGGGGCGGACGGGATCCACTCCGCGGTCCGCCGGCAGTTGGTCGGCGACGGTCCGCCACGCATCTCGGGCATCACCGTCTACCGCGCGATCGTCCCGATGGACCAGGTGCCGCAGCGACTGCGGTGCAACGCCGTCACATGGTGGACCGGCCCCGGGTGCCACTTCGTGCACTACGCGATCGCCGGGGGCAAGTACCTCAACCTGGCGGCCAGTTTCGACGGTGGGGCAACCCGGGCGCTCGCCGGCGTCCCGGTGGAGGAGCACGTCGTCCGCGACCTGTTCACGGTGCTCGGCGCGACGCCGCGGCAGCTCATCGGCCTCGGTGAGCAGTGGAAGTCCTGGGTGCTGATCGACCGGGCACCGGTCGATCACTGGACCGACGGTCCGGTCGCCCTGCTCGGGGACGCGGCCCACCCGATGCTGCACTACGCGGCTCAAGGGGCCTGCCAGGCACTTGAGGACGCGGTGGTGCTGGGCGACCTGCTGGACGGCGGCGAAGCCGGCTTCGCCCAGTGCTTGGCGGAGTACAACCGGCTGCGGCGCGACCGCACCGCCGCAGTGCAACGGATCTCCCGCGCGAGCATCGCGCTGTGGCACCCGGCCGGGGCGGCGGCCACGGCCAGGAACGCGGCGCTGTCCAGGATGTCGCCGAGCGACCTGCACGACCACCTCGCGTGGATGCACGGCGCACGCGACTTCACCGCCGGCGCCCCGCCCGCCCTCCCCCACCAGGAGGCGGCCCGATGACCGACCGGCACCTGGAATTGTGCGTCATCGGGGCCGGTCCCCGAGGACTGTCCGTGCTGGAGCGGCTGTGCGCCAACGCCCGGCACGAGCCGACAGGCCCCTCGGTCACCGTGCACATCGTCGACCCGGAGGCGCCCGGCGCCGGCGCCGTCTGGCGGACCGGGCAGTCCCGTCACCTGCTCGCCAACACCGTGGCCTCGCAGATCACCGTCTACACCGACACCAGCGTGCGCAGCGCCGGCCCGGTCGAGCCGGGCCCCAGCCTCCACACATGGGCGCAGAGCGTGGCGCTTCTGGGCTCGTCGGCCGACTACGACGAGGACATCCTCGCGGAGGCACGGCGGTTGGGCCCCGACTCGTACCCCACCCGGGCCCTGTACGGGCACTACCTCCGGGACGCGTTCCGGCGGGTGGTCTCCCGCGCCCCGGGGCGGGTACGCGTCCGGGTGCACCGGTCGCGCGCCGTGGCCATGGCCGACACCCACGGCCTGCCCGGCGGCGCGCAGGGGGTCCGGCTGGAGAACCGGACCCGGCTCGACGACCTCGACGCCGTGGTGCTGGCCCAGGGCCACCTCCCGGCCCGGCTGACACCGCGGGAGGAGCGGACGGCCAGCCTGGCCCGCATCCATCACCTCACCTATCTGCTGCCCGGCAATCCCGCGGAGGCCGACCTGAGCGCGGTCGCGCCGGGCCGCCCCGTGCTGTTGCGCGGCCTCGGACTGAACTTCTTCGACTACATGGCGCTGCTGACCGTCGGCCGCGGTGGCGTCTTCGTCCGCGACGGAGGCCGGCTGCGATACCTGCCCTGCGGGGAAGAGCCCCGGCTCTACGCCTTCTCCCGTCGGGGGGTCCCCCACCACGCCCGCGGGGAGAACGAGAAGGGCGCCTTCGGCCGGTACCAGCCCCGGTTGCTCACCCCCGAGTTCCTCGACGGGTTGCGCCGCCGCACCCTCGCGGGCGGCCGGGTCCGATTCGGCACCGACCTGTGGCCACTGATCGCCCGGGAGGTGGAAACGGTCTACTACGGCACCCTGTTGGCGACCCGGGGGCAGCAGGCCCGACGGGACTCCTTCACGGAGCAGTACGTGGCGCTGCCGGACCCGGCGGGGCGGGGCCGGGTGCTGGACGCCCACGGCATCGCCCCCGCGGACCGGTGGGATTGGGAGCGGATCGCGCGGCCCTGCGCCGGTAGGAAGTTCCACGGGCGTGCGGAATTCCGCAGCTGGCTGCTCGCCTACCTGGCCCGGGACGTGCGGGAGGCGAAGGCGGGCAATGTCACCGGCCCGCTGAAGGCCGCCCTGGACGTGCTCCGCGACCTGCGCAACGAAATCCGGCTCGCGGTGGACCACGGCGGCCTGGAGGGCGACTCGCACCGCGACGAGCTCGACGGGTGGTACACCCCGCTCAACGCCTTCCTGTCCATCGGGCCGCCGGTGTCGCGGGTGGAGGAGATGATCGCCCTGATCGAGGCGGGTGTCCTGGACCTCACCGGGCCCGGCACACAGGTGCGCCTCGACACCGCCACGCCGGGCTTCGTCGCCAACTCGCCCCTCGCACCGGGTCCCGTGGTGCGGTCCGGCGTACTCGTCGAGGCCCGGTTGCCCGCGCCCGACCTCCGCCGTACTGCGGACCCGCTCCTGCTTCACTTGCTCCGCACCGAGCAGTGCGCCACCTACCGCATCCCGGACGCCCAGGGCGGCACCCACGAGACCGGTGGGCTCGCCGTCACCGAGCGCCCTTACCGGTTGCTCGACGCGCGCGGGCGGGCTCACCCGCGCCGCTTCGCCTACGGCGTCCCCACCGAGGCGGTGCACTGGGTCACCGCGGCCGGCATCCGCCCCGGAGTCGACTCGGTGATTCTCCGCGACGCCGACGCCATCGCCCGCGCCCTCCTCTCCGTACCACCGGTGGTACGGGAACCGGCCGCGGCCGGCCCGGTGAGCGACCCGGCCGACCTGACGGGAGTGCCGATATGACGAAGCCGCCGCCCGAAGCCGATCCCGATTCCGGCCTGCTCTCCCCCGTGCGGGCCGGCACACCCGTCGAGGCCGCCGTCGGCGACCGGGCGTGGCTGCAGGCCATGCTCGACGCCGAGGCTGCCCTGGCCCGGGCCCAGGCACGGCTGGGCACCGTGCCCGGACCGGCCGCCGCTGCGATCACCGCCGCGGCCCGGGCCGACCGCCTCGACCTGCGCCAACTCGCCGTACAGGCACGGGAAACGGCCAACCCGGTGGTGGGGCTGGTGAAGGCGCTCACCGCGGTCGTCGCCGACGACGCCCCAGACGCCGCCGGCTATGTGCACCAGGGCTCCACCAGCCAGGACATCTTCGACACCGCCGCCATGCTGGTCGCCGACCGGGCACTGCGCCTGATCCGGCGGGACCTCGGACGGACGGCGGAGGCGCTGGCCCACCTCGCCGGTCGGCACCGGGACACCGTGATGGCCGGCCGGACCCTGGCCCTGCACGCGGTGCCCACCACCTTCGGGCTGAAGGCGGCGGGGTGGCGGAGCCTGGTGCTGGACGCCGCCGACCGGGTGGACCGGGTGCTGCGGGACGGTCTGCCGGTGGCGCTCGGCGGGGCGGCCGGCACCCTCGCCGGCTACCTCGCGCGCGCCGACGCGGACGGCGCTGCCGACCCCGGCGGGTACGCCGATGCCCTGGCCGACGCGTTCGCGGCGGAGACTGGGCTCACCCGGCCGCGGCTGCCCTGGCACGCGCTGCGCACCCCGATCGCCGACCTCGCCGCCGCGCTCGCCTTCACCGCCGGCGCGCTGGGCAAGATCGCGCTCGATGTGCAGACCCTCGCCCGCACCGAGATCGCGGAGCTGACCGAACCGGGGGCGCCCGGCCGCGGTGGCTCCTCCGCCATGCCGCACAAGCGCAATCCGGTGCTCGCCACACTCATGCGGAGCGCGGCGCTCCAGGTCCCGGTGCTGTCGACCGGGCTGACGCAGTGCCTGTGCGTCGAGGACGAGCGGTCGGCCGGCGGCTGGCACGCTGAGTGGCAGCCGCTGCGCGAGTGCCTGCGGCTGACCGGCGGATCGGCGCACATCGCGGTGGAGCTGGCCGAAGGGCTGCGCGTGCGGGCGGACCGGATGCACGGCAACCTCGCTCTCACCGGGGGCCGGATCGTCTCGGAAAGGATCGCTGCCGTGCTGGGCGGCACGCTCGGCGGTGCCGCCGCGCGGCGCCTGCTGACCGAAGCCGCCGCAGTCGCCGAACGGTCCGGCCGCCCGCTGTCCGCGGTGCTCGCCGAGGCCCCGGAGCTCGACGGCCGGATGTCCGCCGGGGAGTTGGAGGAACTGTGCGAGCCGGCTCATTACACGGGCGCCGCCGGACCGTTGGTGGACCGGGCACTGAAGGGATGAGGGGCGTGGCGCCCCCACAGCCGCCACGCCCCCGCCGAGGCACCCGCCTCAGCCGACGGGCCCCTTTTCCTGCCTCCTCAGGTCACTGGCCCAGGGCTTCACCGATCCGTTCGGCGATGATGCGGACCCCGTCGACGGTGAGCACCGACTCCGCGTGGAACTGCACCGAGGCGAACCAGGGCCCGCGCAACGCGTGCACCTCCCCCGTCCCCGGATCGCGGCTGATCTCCACCACGCCGGTCCCCGGACAGTCGATCTTGCCGTCCTCGCTGCGGGCGGCGAAGGAGTTGTAGAAACCGACGCGTTCCAGAAGGCCGAAGAGGTCGATGTCCTGCTGGAGGCCCTGGTTCGGCACCTCCTTGCGGATCACTTCCAGCCCGAGCCGGGCGCTGAGCACCTGGTGGCTCAGGCACACCGCGAGGAACGGCCGCCGCTCCGTCAGCAGCCGGTCGATCGCGGCGTGCAGATGAGCGATCTTGGGGTGCCCGACGTCCAGCGGGTCGCCCGGCCCCGGTCCCATGACGACCAGGTCGAATCCGTCCCAGGTGTACTGGTCGTCGAACCGACGGACCTGCACCCGAAGGCCCAGGGAGCGGAGTTGGTGGTACAGCATGGCGGTGAAGGTGTCCTCGGCATCGATGACCAGTACGCGACGGCCGTGCATCGCGGGCCGGGGCCCCTCGCGCCGGTCCGTGCGGGTCAGCCAGAAGCCGGCGAGGCCGGTGTTGCGGCGGTCCAGCGCGGCCCGGACGCACGGGTCGCCGGCAAGGCGCACGGGCCGGTCGGCGTGGCGCACGGGCCGCTCGGCCTGCAGCGCGGCAAGCAGCCCCGCGGCCTTGGCCCGCGTCTCGGCAGCCTCCGACACCGGGTCGGAGTGGCGCACCAGGGTCGCCCCGACCCCGATCCGGAGCCGTCCGCCGCGGTCGATGTCGGCGGTGCGGATCAGGATGGCTGAGTCCAGTGTGCGGCCGCCGCTGCCGTCCCGACCGATGAGCGCGAGGACCCCGCTGTAGTACCCGCGGCCCGTCGGCTCGTACCGGCTGATGATCCGGCAGGCGTTCTCCAACGGGCTCCCGGTCACGGTGGGGGCGAACATCGTCTGCCGGAGGATCTCGCGCGGGTCACGGGTGGTGCGCCCCTCGATGAAGTACTCGGTGTGCGCCAGCCTCGCCATCTCCTTGAGGTACGGGCCGACCACGCGGCCCCCACTGTCGCAGATCCCGGCCATCATCTTGAGCTCTTCGTCGAGGACCATGTAGAGCTCGTCGGTCTCCTTGCGGTCGTCGAGGAAGGCCAGCACGTCCGGGAGGGCCGGGCCGCCCGGCGGGTAGCGGTAGGTGCCGCTGATCGGATTCATCACGGCGGTGCCGCCGTGCACGCTGATGTGCCGCTCCGGCGTGGCACCCACGAAAGTCCGGTCGCCGGTGTGCACGATGAACGTCCAGTACGCGCCGGTCTCCTGCTGGAACAGCCGGCGGAACAGCGACAGGCCGTGCCGGGGCGTGTAGTCCGTGATCTCCGCGATGCAGGAGCGCTTGAGGACGAAGTTGCCGCCCTCGCCCCGACCGATCTCCTCGGCGACGACCGTCCGCACCAGGTCGGCATAGGCGTCGTCAGAGATGTCGAAGTGCCGGCCGCGGAGCCGGGTCGGCAGGTCCGGCAGCCGCGCCAGCGCCTCATGGCAGGGCATAGCAGCCTGTGCGATGACGGTCATCGCCAGCAGCTGCTCGCCGTCGTCGGTGCAGGCGAAACCGCGCTCGGCGAGCTGCCGGAACGGCATCAGCACCAGCACCGCGTGCCCCGCATCGCCGGCCCGTTCGGGCAGCGGGACGTCGGCCAGGGCGGTCACTGCGGACACCTCGCCGACGAGGACGTCCAGGACCGCGCCGCCGGTCCGCTCCGGGCGGTGGATCAGCGCGAACGCCGGTGGCCGCGGCGACAGGACCAGATCGAGCGGGTCGGGCACCGCGGGCGTCGTGGCACCGGTCATGCGCAGAACTCCTTGACCGTGGTGACCACCGCGCAGCGCTGTGCGGCGTAGGTGAGGGTCAGGCGGTGGTGGTCCGCGGAGAAGTCCGCGATCGCGTCGGCGACGATGAACGTCTGGAGGTCGTGGGTGAACGCCTCGACCGCGGTCATGAGCACCCCGACATGTCCGTAGACACCGCAGATGACTAGCTGATCGCGACCGTGCCGCGCCAGGCGCTCGCGCAGGTCCGACCGGAAGAAGGCGCTGTAGCGCCACTTGGTGAACAGCCAGTCGCCCGGTGCCGGCGCCAGTTCGTCGACGATCCGGCGGTCGGCGGGGTCGACCTGCATGCCGGGCCCCCAGAAGTCCTTGAGCAGACCGCGGTCCTCATCGGTCATCCCGCCCGGCTGGGCGGTGTAGGCGACCGGGATGCCGAGGCTCGCACAGCGCTCCCGGAGCTGCGCCGTGTTCCGCACCAGTTGCCTGCGGAGGGTGCCCGGGAACGGGCGCAGGAAGTAGCGCTGCATGTCGTGGATGAGCAGCACCGCCCGGTCCGGGTCTGCTTCCCATCCGGCGACGTTCTCCGGCAGGTCACCCGCGGCCGGCATCGGGTAGGGCTCGATGGGGGGTATCCCTGCCATGGCCATCTCCTTCACGCCCATGGTTCCTCACACCCCCAAGGTCGCGCCGCCGTCGACGGTCAGGTCGTGCATGGTGATGTGCCCGGCCCGTTCGGAGAGCAGGAAGACCACGGCGTCCGCGATGTCTGCCGGCCGGGCCAGCTTGCCCAGCGGGATGCCCACCTTGTAGGCCTCGGGCCGGCCGTCGATCGTCCCCTGCGGGCCGGTCTCGTCGTGCCACATGGACCGGAGCATCGCGGTGTCGGTGGAACCGGGGGCGACGACGTTGCAGCGGATACCGTGGCAGGCGACCTCCAGGGCCAGGCACTTGGTGAACATCGTCGCCGCGGCCTTCGACGCGGCGTAGGCCGCCATCTCCATGCGGGGCGTACCGGCCGCGTTGGACGCCACGGTGACGATCGCGCCGCGGGAGCGGGGCACCATGCGGTTGACCACCGCCCGAGACACCTGCATCACGCCGGTGGCGTTGACGGCGAAGGTCGCCGCCCAGTCCTCGTCGCTCTGCCGGCGCACCGGGCCCAGGCGCAGCACACCGGCGGCGTTGACCAGGTAGTCCACCGGTCCCAGCGTGCCCTCCACGCGCTCCACCAGTTCTTCCACCTCGGCGGCGCGGGTGACGTCGGCGGGGAACGCCTCGACGGGCAGGCCGTCCGCGGCCATCTTCCCCACCGCCTCGTCGAGCCGTCCGGTGTCCCGGTCCACCGCGGCCACCCGGACGCCCCGTCGGCCCAGTGCGCGGACGACCGCCGCGCCGATCCCACCCGCTGCCCCGGTGACCAGGGCGACTGCGTCCTCCATTGTCCAGACCTCCATTGCTGGGTGTACGCGAGGAAGTTCTGCTCGGTGCGGGCCGGTTGCGAGCCGGCGGGTACTCACGCCCGCCACGCCGAGACCACCGCAACGGCTTGGTCCGGGTTGAGACGCGGATCGCAGAGGCTGGTGTACCTGTCCCCGACGTGCGGCGCTTCCTCCCAGGTCCGAGCGCATTCCGTGACGTCGTCCGGGGTGGTCTCCAGGTGGAGGCCGCCGGCGACGCCGCCCCCGGCGGCGACCGCGTCCTGGAAGCGGGTCACCTCCTGCACGATCCGGTGCAGGAGCCGGGTCTTGAAGCCGTTCGGTGTGGCGAAGGTGTTGCCGTGCATCGGGTCGCACAACCAGATCACCGGGTGCCCCGCGGCCCGCACCGCCGCGACGAGGGCAGGCAGCCGGCCGCCGATCTCGTCGGCTCCCATCCTGGTGATCAGGGTGAGTCGCCCCGGCTCCCGGCGCGGGTCGAGCCGTTCACACAGGACCAGCAGTTCACCGGTCGTCATGGTGGGGCCGACTTTGCAGGCCACCGGGTTGACGACCTGCGCGAGCAACGCGACATGGGCCCCGTCGGTCTGCCGGGTACGCTCGCCGATCCACGGCCAGTGCGTGGACGACAGCCATGCCCGGCCCGACGCCGAGCGACGCACCATCGGCAGCTCGTAGTCGAGCAACAGTGCCTCGTGGCTGGTCCACACCCTGGGTGTGGGGCGTGGGTGCGCACCCCGGTCGGCCCAGCCCAGGCACCGCATGACGGCGCCGGCGAGCCGGTAGCCGGAGAGGATCCGGGTCGGGTCGGGGCGCCGGCTCTCGGGGTCGGGCTCGGGGCCGTTCACCATGTGCCCGCGGTAGGCGGGAAGTTCGAGGTCGCCGACGCGTTCGGTCTGCGCGGACCGGGGCTTGGCGAACTGACCGGCCAGTCGGCCGACCCGCAGCACCGACCGACCGGTGCTCTCTTCCATCCGACCTGCGAGGAGTTCCAGCAGTTCGGACTTGCGGGCGACATCGCCGGGGGTGCAGTCGGCGGGATCCTCCGCGCAGTCACCCGCCTGCACCACCCGGACCGCGCCGGTGGCGACCGCAGCGAGCCGGGTGCGCAGCGCGAGCACCTCATCGGCTTCGAGCAGCCCCGGGAGGGCGGCCAGTTGGCCGCGGACCCGCCGGGCCAGTGCCGCGTCGGGCCAATGCGGCTGCTGCCTCGCCGGACCCAGCCCCAGGTCGCGTGCAGCGGGGGCCGGTGCGACCTTGGTCGATGAACGAGTGAGCACGGTGATCTCCCGAACTTGCTCGACGGATGTCCGGCTGCGCACGGAACTCCGGCCGCAGCGCGGGCAGCCGACGTGTGGCCCGCGCTGCGGCCGCCCGGCGGCGGCAGACGCACACGGTCTGATGAGAATCGGCGGCACGGGCCGCCGGTGAGAACCACCTCGGCGGCGGAACTGCGCGGTCGAGCTTCGTCGATCGAGTAGTCGGCTGACTGCGCCTCAGTCTTATGGCTCGTGTGCGGCGGGGCCAATGACCGTCGGGGAGCTGTGTCAAGTGAGTGGCTTTCACATCAGGTTGACCGCCGGCTACGGAACTGTGGATCCGGGAGCCCGGCAGGGGAACCGGGGTGGTTCCGGAGGCCTCCATCACCCTTTCGGGAATTCTGTCAAGCGGCTCGTTGCGCCATGCAACCTGGTTGCGGACGGTGCCGGTGCGACGTAGCGTCCGGGACGGCGGCCGACCGCCACCGCACATTCTGCGGTTTCACCACCTCCCGTCCGACTGGGTATTCAGATAGCCAGCCAACTGGGGAGAAAATCCGCAGGCCCGTTTGACGCGGTAATCGACTCGCACACTTGTTGTCCATCGGGGGCTTGTCTAACCTGAAGGCAAGACCTGTCAATTCAGTACGAGCCGGGGATCCGTCGGGGGAATCTCCCGAAATCCAGCATCGCGGAGCGGTGTTCCCTTGTGCGCCGGGCGTGCGGCGCGCCGGCCGGCCACCCCACCATTTCGCGTTCTCCGGGTACGCCGACACGGACTGACTGGATGAGGGGACACCGATGCGCTGGGAACAAGCCGCGGTCACTCAAGTCGACAGTGTGGGCATGCCACTTCCACCACCGGAACCGCCAGCGGCCCTACCAACTTGTACGATCCCGATTCGCGTCCTGCGGCACGGGAAAAGCCTCAGAACGCGCGGGGAGAACCAGGAATACGTCAGTACGCTCGCCCAGTCGCCGGTCAAACTCCCGCCCATCTTCGTGCACCGAAAGACCATGCGGATCCTGGACGGAATGCACCGGCTGAAGGCCGCGGAACTGCGCGGTGACGAGTCGATCGAGGTGGTCTTCTTCGACGGGGACGAGGAGGATGCGTTCGTCGCAGCGGTGTCGTCCAACGCGCGGCACGGCATGCCCCTCTCGTTCGACGACCGCACCGCGGCAGCCACCCGGATCCTCGGCTCCCGCCCGCACTGGCCGGATCACACGATCGCCTCGGTGACCGGACTCGACCGGAGGACCGTGCGCGCGCTCCGCGTCCGCTTGGGCGTCCCCGACCCGCAGCCGACCAATCTGGTCCCGCTGGAACGCCCCCGCCCGGCCGCGCCGACGCGGTACGCCGGACTCCCCGGGAAGGCGTCGGCTCCGAGACTCAGCACGCCGGTCCACCAGGTGGCACAGGAATTCGGGCTGGAGCCGCGCGCCCTCGTCGACGTGCTGAACCGGCTCCGCCGGGGCCTGCGGGAGGTACCCGGGGGCCCGTACGGTACCGGGCCGGAGAGCCTGTCCCCGCCGGCGTCGGCGCCGCGCGCCCCGGGCGACCGGACGCCGCCCCTGGGACACACTGGGTCGTCCGACGCGACGGAACTCGTCCTCGACCGGGTCTGCGAGGAGTTGTTCGCCACGCTCACCCGGCGCGATCAACGGCTGAGAGCCCGCCAGTACCTGCGGGGGCTGCTGGGCACGCCCGGCCGGAAGACCATCCGGAACATCGCGGCCTTCGTCGAAGGCCCGGGGATCGACCAGCGGCTGCACCACTTCATCAGCGACTCCACCTGGGACTGGGAACCCGTCCGCACCGCGCTCATCCGGTACGTGGTGCGGACCATGGAGCCCGAAGCGTGGGTGATCCGCCCGGTGCTGATCCCCAAGGCGGGCCAGCAGGCGGTGGCGGTGAGCCGACGGTTCTGCCCGAGCCGGGGAAAGGCCGTCAACGGCCAGGAGGCGGTCGGCGTTCTCGCGGTGTCCGAGACGGCCGGTACCCCGGTGAGCTGGCGCCTGCACGTACCCAAGGACTGGGCCGAGGACCCGCGCCGGCGCGAACGGGCGGGGATGCCCGACGACCTCAGCACCGAGTCCCTGGGCGAGTGCACGGCGCACGCCCTTCTGCATGTCTTGGCCCGCACCGGGGGCCCCGACCGGCCGGTGGTGGTGGACGGGCGCACCATGGAACGCGCCCAGCTCCTGCGGCCGCTGCACGCCGCCGAAGTGCCCCTGCTCGTACGGATCTCGGCGGCCCTGCCACTGCAGATCCAGGACCCGGCGCTGGCCGGTCACCGCACGCACGGGCCGCTCACCGCGCGCCGGATCGTGGAGGCGGCCCGGTTCCGCCGCCGGCCGGTGGGCGGCCCGGATCCCGCGGTCGAGGCAGGCCACTTGATCACCACCGTCGACGTCCAGTGGCCCGCCGGCGTCGAGCACCCGTACCCGCAAGCGGAGACCCCACTACGGCTGATCGCGGTCAGTCCGGTGGGGGAGAACGTGTGCCAGGAGCTGTGGCTGACGACGTTGACGACGGTATCGGCCGCGACCGTGCTGAAATTGGCCAGGCTCGTGCGCCGGGTCGACCGGGACCTGGAATCTGTTTCCCAGCACGTCGGAATCTGGGATTTCAGCGGCCGGTCCTTTCCCGGCTGGCACCGGCACGTCACGCTCGCGTCCATTGCATATCTCGTGCGTCTATTGGCCCGGACCGATTACCGAGCCGACCTTGCGTGACACCGATAGACCGGAATCATCGAAACCGGACATCCTCATCGACAGGGGGACTCGTATGCCTGGTCGGCAAGGAACCGCCGACATGCTGATCATCGGCGGCGGAGTGACAGCGTTGTCGATCTCTTATCACTGCGCACGGGCGGGCATCGACGTCATCCTGCTCGATCCGGACGACGCCGAGGCCACCGTGGCGCAGGCCGCCCGCCCGGTGCGCACCTACCAACCGGGGAAGGTCCACAACTCCGAGCTGACGGTGCGCAGCCTCGCGGACTACCGTGCGTTCACCCCGGCCGGGGGCGCCGACCTGGTGCTCTCGGACATCGGGTGGCTGGTGATACCGGTCGACCGGCAGGAAGCCGTGGAGTTGGAGCGGGAGTCGGCGGCCCAACGCGCCGTCGGCGTGGAGCTGGAACCGTTGACCCCGCACCAGGCCCGCACGCGCAACCCCTGGCTGGATCCGGCCGGGACCGAGTCCGCCGTCTGGTGCCCGCAGTCCTACCTCCTCGACGTGGACAAGGTGGTGCGGGGCTACGCCGACGGCGCGCGGAAACACGGCGCCCGGCTGCTGGCCGGTCAGAGGGTGACCGGACTGGACTCGAAGAACGGCCACGTCGCCACCGCCCGCGGCGAGTTCGCCGCGGAGAGCGTCGTCCTGGCGGCCGGGGCGGGCAGCTGCGCACTCGCGACCTCAGCTGGGCTGGAGCTCCCGCTGTGGGCTCAGTCCGCGGAACTGTTCCGCACCGACCCGGTCCTGACCGACGGTGGGCTCGACACCCCGTTCACCGTCCACCCGGCGTCCGGGCTGAAGACGCTGGGCTCCGGACGCTCCTTCCTGGTCGGCTTGGAGCGCGTGTCCAAGCAGGAGGGCATGCGGGACGTGTGGTTCAGGCAGGCCGCCGAGGAACTGGCCGCGCGGTACCCGAAGCTGAAGGACGTCGGGCTGCACAGCGTGTGGACCGGGACGGTGGACGTCACCCCGACCAGGACGGCGTGCATCGGCCGGGCGCGCGACGCGCACGAGCGGATCTTCGTCGCGGCCGGGTACACCGGCCAGGATCTCGGCCAGGCGCCCGCCACCGGCCGGATCATCCGCGATCTGTACCTTGGCCGCTCCCCCGGCATCGACCTCGCACCGTTCACGCTCACGCCGTCCACGCCGGTGCAGAGCGGGGCGTGACCACCGCCAGGACGTTTCCCCCTCGCCGTCCCGCCGACGGCCGTGCTCCCTCGCGTCAACACCAAGGCCGTCCGGGCGGCGGGAAGGGTCCATCCCGCCTATGTCAGGTCGGGCCCGAATACCGACAAAGGCGCTGCGGAGCCCGGCATAATGACAAACTCCGCGTTTACCGTCGGGATATCGACGTGACAAAGTCAGCAGCTTGTCGGGGCACGGGAGGGTTTTCCCTACCATGCGATTCTGGCCGCTGATAACGTCCCCCATGTCACTATCCGACCGGCCCTCCAAACCTGATGAATGCATGCACGCCATTGGAGGAACCGAGTAGAACGGGGTAGGAATAATGCGCCAAATTGAGATCGCCTGGCAGTCGATCGGCGCCAAGGTGCGCGTCTCTCTCGACGAAGGCCGCAACGCCCAACTCGTCGAGCCGCTGTGGGCGTCATTGCCGTATCAGACCTTGCAGGGGCATGCGCTCGTGGCCGGTGACTGCATTTATCACGTTCCGCCGGCGCACGACCTCCTCCACGCCGTGCCGGACTACAAGGTCGACCGCAAAATCCAGCCCGACGGCACCGTGTTCTGTTCCGCGGTGCAGCACCTCACCATCAAGTACGGCGACCTGACCGAACCGATGCCCACCGCGCCGATCGGTTCCGTCGTCCCGGAGGACCTCGACGCGCTGCCGAAGATCGGCCAGATGGTCTGGGACGCTGTGCACGGCAACGGCGCCCCGATCCTCGCGCAGGTGCGGCGGGTGAACGGCGAGTCCGGCCACGGGGTGCGGCGCATGCCGACGGAGTCCGCCCGGGCGCGCGACCTGGTCGAACGGATCTCCGCGGAGACCGAGCGGGTGCTGATCGAACCAACCGACGAGCTGATCGCCGCGCACGAGGGCCGCTTCGACACCGGGGCCGGGACCAAGAACTCGGTGTTGACCACGCTCGTCTGCATCAACGGCGAGACCCGGCCGCTGGGCTATGTGTCCCACACCGGACTGGTGCGGGCCGCCCGGCTGACCGACGTGCCACTCTCCGCACTGGTCGAGATGGCCAGGATCCTGCTCGTCAAACCCACCGAATTCCTTGGCTACTGCGGGCTGAACACGCTGTGGAACCTCACCCAGGAGGTGGTCGCCGTCATCGAGGAGACCACCTCCAAGGAGGACTTCATCGCACTGCTCTCCCACATGGCCACCTACACCAACGCCCTCGGCGCCTGGAACCTGCAGCTGTTCCCGTGGGAACTGGAGGGCGACACCTGGACGTTCCGTCCGACCATCACGAGGAGTGCGCATGCCTGACCGGAAGAACTCCACCGAACTGCTGATCATAGGCGGCGGCGTGATCGGCGTGTCCATCGCCTACCACTGCGCCAAGGCCGGCATCGACGTGCTCCTGCTGGAAAAGGACCAGTTCGGCACGGCCACCACAGCACAGACCGCGCGGGCGTTTCGCACGTACTTCCCGAAGAAGCCGCACGACACCGAACTGGCGGTCCGGAGCCTGCCCGAGTTCAACGCGTTCGCGGCGACGATGAACACCGACCTCGGGCTGAAGCACCTCGGGCTGCTCACGGTGCTCACCAGCCCTGAGCAGGCGGCCGAGATCGAGGCACTGCTGCCGGCGCACCGCGAGGTGGGCGCCGACGTCCAACTGCTCACCCCCGCCCAGGCTGTCGAGTACAACCCCTGGCTGGACGCCGGGACGATCGAGGCTGCGGTCTGGTCCCCGGAGTGTTACCGCGTCGCGCCGGAAGCGCTGGTCAAGGGGTACGCGGACGCGGCGACGACGCTGGGTGCCCGGCTGCTGACCGGCACCGAAGTGACCGGTATCGACGCCCGAACCGGCCAGGTGTCCACCACCGCAGGCGAGTTCACCGCGGACGCACTGGTCATCGCGGCCGGGCCGTGGGGCGGCGACGTGGCCAAGCTCGCCGGCATGGAGTTGCCGGTCTGGGGCCAGTTCGCCGAGCTGCTGTACACCGACCCGATCTGCGACCACGACACCGACACGCCCTTCACCTTCCACCCGGTCTCCGGCCTGAAGACGATGGGGCGGGGCAAGGGATTCCTCGTCGGCCTGGAGCGCATCTCCAAGCAGGAGGGCATGCGGGACGTCTGGTTCGAGGCGGCCGTCGACGAGTTGCCCAAGTGGTACCCGAAGGCGGCGGGCGCCAAGCTGCACAGTGCCTGGACCGGGACGCTGGACGTCACCCCGACGAAGTCGGCGCTGATCGGCCAGGGTGCGGGCGAGCACCAGCGGATCCTCTTCGCGGCCGGCTTCACTGGCCACGGCCTGGCCCACGCGCCGACCGCCGGCCGGATCGTCCGCGACCTGTACCGCGGTGCCAAGCCGGAGGTCGACCTCACGCCCTTCTCCCTCGCCACCAACCAGGCGCAGAAGACGGCCTGAGCACGTTCCCCGCGGCGGGCGGCCCGGCACGGCCGCCCGCCCCTCCCCCGGCCATCGCCGGCGCCGGCGGGAGCGGGAGCGGTACCCGCCACCGCTCCCGCCGGTGCACCTGATACTCGCGGCGAGATCTGAGAGGTTCGAATTGTTATCGGCACACGCATTCCCTGCTGATTGGCAAGGCCAAGCACTGACCCCTTTGAATCCGGACACCGCGTTCAACGGCTACATCTGCGCACACGTGGTGCACGCGCTGGAACGGCTGGGCGTCTTCCAGCAGCTGGCAGCGGAGCGGACGCTCGGCATTTCCTCGTTCTGCGAGAAGAACGCACTGGACCCGGCCGTCTTCCGGGCGCTCGTCCAGGCCGCGGCGTCGTTCGGGTACCTCGACGTCCAGGGAGACCGCGCCCGAGCGACCGCCGTCGGCGAGGAGGCCGCCCGGACCCTGGGCTTCTTCACCTGGGGCGTCGGCGGCTACCACGACGTCTTCGCCAACGCGGCGCCGCTCGCCCGCGGCGACCGCCGGTTCGGTGTCGATCTGCACCGCGACGAGGCCATGGTCGCGCTCGGTTCCGCCCAGGCGGACACCGCGATGATGCGCCACATCCTGGACGAGGAGATCGCCGCCATCGACTTCCGCACCCTGGTCGACCTCGGCTCGGGTGTCAGCGAGCGGGTCTCCCGGCTGGTCAAGGCCCGGCCGGGCAGCCGCGGGATCGGCATCGACATCAGCCGTCCCGCCACCGAGCTCGCACACGAGACGATAGCCGGGTACGGCCTGCGCGGCACCGTGCAGCCGGTCTGCGCGGACGTCCTCGACATCCTCTTCAAGGAGCAGGAGGTCGACGGCAGCGACGCGGCCGACGTCGTGATGAGCTTCATGTTCCTGCACGACCTGCTGGCCGGCCCGGAGCGCCGCGAAGAGGTCATCCCCCGGCTGCGCAAGGCCTTCCCGCAGGCGCACACCTTCCTGCTGGCCGACACCACGATCCGGCCGCGCAGCGAAGGCGAGGACTCCCGACTGCCGGTCTTCTCCAGCGGGTTCGAACTCGCCCACGCGCTGATGGGCGTGCCCATCTACACCCGCGAGGAGTACGAGCAACTCTTCCAGCGGGGTGGGATGCAACTGCGCCGTACGGTGCCCTTCGGTGTTCCGCACACGTACCTGTTCGTCCTGGAGGCGTCGTGACGGCGCAGGACGCGGTGGCAGAAGCGGACGCGGAGATCATCACTTCGCTGCCCATCCCACTCGCGGTCGCCGGGCACCACCAGCCCGCGCCCTTCTACCTCACCGCGGAGATGTTCGGCGGGCTGCCGGTGCAGCTGGCCGGCGGCGAGCTCAGCAAGCTCGTGGGCAAGCCCGTCGCCGCTCCGCACACCCATGACGTCGACGAGCTCTACTTCCTGGTGTCACCCGAACCGGGCCAGGCCCGCATCGAGGTCCAACTCGACGGTGTCCGCCATGAACTGGTGTCCCCGTCGGTGATGCGGATCCCGGCTGGCAGCGAGCACTGCTTCCTCACTCTGGAGGCAGCGGTGGGGAGTTATTGCTTCGGGATCCTGTTGGGAGATCATCTGTGAGTTCCCCGAGCCAACCGCCCCGTCACCGGGACGCGGGGGTCTGCCCGTGAACGCTCCGGTCCGGCAAGCGCCTCAGACCTACAACACCAGTGTGCCGTCTGCGGATGCGCTGGTGCGATTGCACCTCAGTGAGAGTCCGTTCGGTGCGAGTCCCGCAGCGGTCTCGGCGGTGACCGGGGAACTGGACCGGATCAACCGCTACCCGGCGCCCGAGCGCGAGGGACTCATCCGGCTCCTCAGCCAGCACTGGGAGCTACCCGAAGAGCAGATCGCGGTGGCCAACGGCAGCGACGAGCTGGTGCTGGCGACCGCGCTCACCCTCGGCGACCTGGACCGCCCCGGCCTCGTCACCGCCGGCACTTTCCCCGGCTACCTGGCGGCACTGGAGCGCATCGGCCGGGGCGCGGTCCAGGTACCGCTCGACGGCCCCCGGGTCGACCCGGCGGCGTTCGCGGAGCGGCTCCCCGAGTGCGGCATCGGCTTTGTGTGCAACCCGCACAACCCGTGTGGCACCGCGCTGCCGGGGCCGGCGCTCGACGCACTGGTCGCCGCGGCGCGCAGCAGCGGCACCCCGCTCGTCTTCGACGAGGCATACCACGAGTTCGGCCCCCCGGACCAACCGCAGGCCAGGAGCCGGCTGCGGGACGGTACCCCGGTGCTCGCGCTGCGCACCTTCTCCAAGGCCTACGGGCTGGCGGCCCTACGGATCGGTTATGCGCTGGGTCCCGCCGAACTGATCGCGGAGGTGCGCCGAACGCTGGCCGTGCTGCCCTTCAGCGTGAACCGTGCCGCTCAGGCCGCGGCGGCGGCGGCCCTCGCGGACCAGGAATTCCTAGGCCGCGTCCGGCAGGAGAGCGGGGAGCGGCGCCGCTGGTTCCGCGCCGAGCTCGATCGCCGCGGGTACCGCTGTCTGCCCTCGGTCACCAACTTCGTGGCGGTCGCGGTCGACGCCTCCGACGAGGCACAGGACATCCTGGCCAGGGAACACGGCGTCCTCGTGCGCGACACCGGTGTGTTCGGCTTCCCCGGGCATCTGCGGGTCTCCCTCGGCACCGAGGAGGAGCTGCGGACGTTCCTCTACGCGCTCGACCAGATCACCGCGGGCGTGCGGTAGCCGCGCCGCATCCACCACACCTTTGGAGGTCAACCGTGGTCAAGCCGATTCCGGACGGTTACGCCGAACTGACGGTGTACCTTTCCGTGGCCGGCGCGGACGAGGCGATCGCCTTCTACGCCCAGGCATTCGGGGCGAAGGAGCTGCAGCGGTACACCGCGCCCGACGGCACGGTGCCCCACGCTCAGATCCGGATCGGCGACACCATCGTGATGCTGTCCGATGAGGCCCCCGCGGCCGGTCTACCCGGCCCCGAGGTCCTCGGCGGCACGCCGGTCACCCTGTACCTGTTCGTGGCGGACGTGGACGCCGCCTTCGCCCAGGCCGTGCGGGCAGGAGCGCAAGAGAAGCGCCCGGTCCGCAACCAGTTCTTCGGCGAGCGAACCGGGCAGGTCATCGACCCGTTCGGGCACCGCTGGACGCTCGCCTCCCGCATCGAGAACGTGAGCTCGGAGGAGTTCGAGCGCCGCGCGAACGCGTACGTCCAGGGCGAGAGCTGATACCGCGCCCCTCGGAACTTCGGGCCTGCCACGCACCTGCGGCAGGCCCGAAGCCATGGACCCCACCTGGTCGGGCGCCGGCACGACGCAGTAGGTGCGACCTGACCGGCCGGCAGGGCGCGCAGACCGGTTCGCGTGAGGCCTCTCTTCGCGCCCGAAGCCGCTTCCGCCCCGCTGTACGGCGCCCGGTGGACGTGCGGTTCAGGTGGTGGCGAGCAGCAGTTCCTCGATGGTCGACGGCCGGAGTCCGTCGACCCGCCCGGCGAAGTAGCGCTCGGCGAGATCACGTGCGGAGACGTGTGCGGTGTGCTCGAATCCGGCTTCCTTGGCCAGCGCCAGGATGTCGTCCGGGCCGAAGAAGCTCCGGAACGGCGTCCCGTCGGCGCGCGCGGCGTGCTCCACCCCTTCCCGGGCGGCTCGCTCCTCAGCGTCGACCAGGTCGACCGGCTGCATGAACGTCATGGCCAGGGTGGAACCCTCGGCGAGGGCCGCGGCCTTGCGGAGCGTGGCAGCGACGGCGTCCCTGGTGAGGTACATGGTGACGCCCGAGCAGGCCAGCACCGCCGGCCGGCCGGGGTCGAAGCCCTCCTCCATCAGGCGCTGCCACCAGTCGTCGTCCGCCTCGAAGTCGACGGGGACCAGCCGCAACCTGTCGGGAATCCCGTAGCCCAACTCGTTCAGGCGCATCCGCTTCCACGCCTGTGTCTCGGGCTGGTCCACCTCGAAGACCTGCACTCCCCCGGCGTCATCCGCCCGCCGCTGCGCGAAGGTGTCGAGGCCGGCGCCGAGGATGACGTACTGGTCGACGCCTCGGACAGCCTGCTCGACGACCAGGTCCTCGGTGAACCGGGCACGGGCAACGATCGACGCCCGCGCCCGGGCGCTGCGCACCGGATCCATGTCCGGCCGGGAACGCCAGTCGTCGTCCGGCGCCACCAGCCGTGCCCCGAGTTCGTCCTCGAACACGTGCGGCGCGGGATCGGCCTGGACGTGGAGAGCCCGCCACAACGCGGTCCGGATCGCGGTCTTGTCCGCCGTCGCCGTCACTGGTGGTTCCTTTCGGTTGGGGCCCGATGGGCCTCACGGTCGTGAGCTTCCCGTTCCCGGCCGGGAACGGTCCGTCCTCACGCGGGCGCGGGGCCGGTGCCGCCGGACGCGGCGGCACCGGAGGGCAGGTACTCCGACTCCAGCACCAGGTCCTTGACCCACGACTGGTATTCGACGTGGGTGCGGTGCTCACGGGTGCGCCACTCGGTGCCCTCGCGCTCGCGCAGATACGCGCGGTAGCGCGGCGCACCCGGTACCTTCATGTTGTCGGCCAACACGATCGAGCCCGGGTGCAACCACCGCTGGTCGAGGATGCGTTGCAGGTCCGGCAGGTAGGCCTGGGCGATGTGGTCGACGAATACGAAGTCCAGCCGGCCCGCGCCGAAGCCGTGCTCGGTGACGAGGCGCTCGATGGTGCGGCCGTCGTCTCCGAGCGTGCCGTGCAGCACTCTGACTTGGTCCCCCAACCCGGCGTGGTCCCAGATGCGTTGGGCTACTGAGGCGTTGGCGGCGTTGAGTTCGACCGAGCAGAGCCGGGCCTCCGGCGGCATCACCCGGGCCATCCGCAGCGCGCTGTACCCGCAGTACGTGCCGAGTTCCAGCAGCAGCCGGGGCTTGGCACGCCGCACCGCGGCGTCCAACAGCAGCCCCTTCTCGTCCCCGACGTTGATCAGCGTGGCCTGCTGGTAGGCATACGTGTCGATCACCCGGATCACGTCATCGACGTCCCCTGGGGCCGCGTGCGAGAGCACGTAATCGGCCAGTGCCTCCTCCCGGCCGTCACCGACCTGACCGGTCCGGGTCAGGTTCCCCATCCGCATCAGCATGCGCAGCCGTTTCGCCATCACCGATCTCCGATCCGGGTCCGCTCACAGGGAGAAATGCCGTTCAGCGACGGTGCGGGACGTCGCGGCCCGCCGTGCCGGCGGCTCGGCGTCTCCACGCGAGGTCCGCAGGAACCCGCACCGCGTCGGCTGTCGGCGGTCAGCGTCAAGGCAGCACCAACTGAAGGCTGTTGACGCCCCGCAGCATCCGCGCTGCCGAACCTCCAGCGGGCGGCGGCTCCGGGAGCGCGGTGCGGTTCGGCGGCCGGAATTGTTCCAGGTGCATGCGCTCGCGCGGAACCCCCAGCGCGCGCAGTGCCTCTACCGCACCGGCCACGAACGGTCCCGGGCCGCACACATACGCCTCGTGGTCGCAAAACGGTGCGGCCAGCGCCCGCAGCCCGGCGGCGTCCGGCAGCCCCTGTCGGGACTCCAGCCAGTGCCGGACGGTGAACCGGTCCGGGTGTGCGGCGGCCAGTCCGGCCAGCTGCTCCCCGAAGATCACCGAACGCTCGTCGCGGTTGGCGTAGATCAGGGCGAGCCGGCCCGAACCGGCGGCCAGTGCCGATTTGATGATCGACATCACCGGGGTGATACCGCTTCCGGCGGCCAGGAAAACGAAGTCGCCGTCGAGCGAGGCGGGGGTGAACCGACCCTCCGGAGGCTGGACGTGCACCACGCTGCCGACCCGCACGCCGGCCAGCAGCCAGCCAGAGCCCCGGCCGGCCGGCGTCCTCTTCACCGTCACCATCAAGCGGTCCGCGGTGTGCGGTGAACTCGACAGCGAATAGCAGCGGGTGACGGACCCGTGCTCGGCACCGGGGATGTGTACGGTGAGGAACTGCCCGGGCCGGTAGCGGAATTCCTCGGCGAGGTCGTCGGGGACGTCGAACACCAATGAGCGGGCGTCCTCGGTCTCGACGATCACATCGGCCACGCGTAACGCGTGGAAACGCTGGTTCATCGTCGTCCTCGCTTCGTGAAGTGCGACGAGAAATTACTTTCAACGCTACCGTGCGAGCCCTTGGTCGCGTACGCGGGCCCGACTGGGGATTTTCCCCAGTCGGACACCTGAATTTCCCGCCCGGTGCTTTCTTTCCGCCCCGTCCGTCAGAGCCGTGTGATGGGCCGGGCCCCGACCCGCGTCGGCGTGCGGCGCACACCGGGCAGCCGGGTTCCCGCGGACCCGGCCGAACCGTCGTACCGGACCAGCTTGAGCATGTCGCACCGACAGGGCTCCGGCTCCGAGCGACGTGCTCCGGACGACAGCGTCCGGCTGAGGTTCTCCAATACCCACTCGGAAGCGTAGGAATCGAAAACCAGGCCGCCCGCGCGCACCATCTCCACCGCGAGCACCAGGTCCTGCCATCGGGCGCCGTTGAGGAGATAGCCGCGGGCCCCGGCGTGCATCGCGGAGAGCAGGGCCTCCCGGTCATCGAGTGAAGAGATGATGAGTACGGCCGTGTCCGGGCAACAGCCGGTGATCGGGCTGATCACCTCGGCGATGCTCTGGCCGGGCTGGACGATGTCCATCACCACGACCTGGGGGCGCAGCGTGTGCGCCATGGCCACCACGTCTGAACCCGTTCCGGACTCACCGACGACGTGGAACGACTCCACCTCGTCGAGCAGGATGCGCAACCCGGATCGGTAGATCGGGTGGTCACCTGCGATCAGTACGGTGGTACGCGTGGCCTCGGGTGGCTCCGACGTCGCTGTCCTGATCACCATTCTCCCGCGAACTAGTCGGTCGACAGTTGCCGTGCTGCCCGCCGTCACGGGTGCGCGAGCCCCGGCACCAGTACCGCGGCCGGCGACGTCTGCCCGCGCGAGACGTCGCGACGGGGCGGACGCTGCCTGTTGCGGCGCTGGGGTCCAAGAGGCGTTCCCCCTGCGGCGCGACCGGTTCCGCTATGCGCGGTCCTTGCGGCCCGCGCCGCGGAGGGCGGAGCAGATCGCCGCGAGGACCATGATCCCCATCATGGTGTAGAAGGCCGCCTTCAGACCCTCGGCGAAGGCGGTCGCGAGCCGGCCGTCCAGCTTGCTGGTGCCAACGAAGATGGCGAACGCCAGGTTCCGCGGGATCGAGTGCGAGGCCACGAGCATGGCCGTGGTGAAGGAGAAGACCATGCCGATGCTGGAGAAGGTGCGCAGCACACCGGAGGCGATGCCCAGCCGGTCGGGCGGGGACGCCTTCATCACGGCGGTGCTGTTGGCCGGGAAGAAGAAACTGCCGCCGATCATGATCACGAGGTTGCCGATCGCGGCCAGCCACAGGCTGCTCGTCGCGGTCATCTGGGCGAAGATCACCATCGCGATGACCGAGATGCCGAGCCCCAGGGTCGCGGGGATGACCGACCCGAGCTTGTCGGTGAGCCGTCCGGCGTAGGGCCCCACCACCGCACCGATCACATAGCCCGGAACCAGCAGCATCGACGCGTCGATGGGATCCATCCCGCGCGTGCCCTGGAGGTACATGATGACCAGGAAGAGCACCGCGAAACTGCCGACGCCCTGGAGCAGCGAGGCCAGCAGCGAGGGCGCCATCGTCGGGATGCGGAACAGGGACAGGTCGAGGGTCGGCTCCGTCTGCTTCAGTTCGACGAAGACGAACACCACCAGGAGTGCGAGGCCGCCGACCAGGAACCCGATCATCGTGCCGTCGAGCGGGCGGGACGCCAATCCGGTCATCGCCCAGAGCACCCCGAAGAGGCCCAGGCCCAGCGTGATCATGCCGGCGAAGTCGAACTTCCGGCGCTGCCGCTCGCTGCGGTCGCGCAGCACCCGCTGCGCCAGCACCAGCGCGACGACGCCGATGGGCACGTTGATCCAGAAGATCCACTGCCACGACACATAGGTCACCATGACGCCACCGAGCAGGACGCCGAGGACCGACCCGAAGGAGAAACCGAAGGCGTTCAAGCCGTAGGCACGGCCGCGTTCCTTCGGTGCGTAGAGCTCCGAGATGATCGCGCCGCTGTTGGCCGCGATCAGTGCGGCGCCGACGCCCTGCAGGAGCCGGAAGCCGATGATGCTCGGCGCGTTCCAGGCCATGGCACAGAGCACCGAGCCGAAGGTGAACACCAGGAAGCCGGCTTTGTACATGCGCACCCGGCCGAACATGTCACCGAACCGGCCCAGCTGCGTGGAGAGCACGGTGACCACGAGGAGGTAGCCGACAACCACCCATGTGACCGCGGACAAGCTGATGTTCAGGTCCTCCTCGATCGCCGGGAGGGCGAGCACCACGATCGTTCCGTCGACCGCGGAGATGAGCACGCCGATCATGACGACGAGCATGCCGAGACCACGCTGCGGCGGTACGGACGACGCCGAGGCGTCTGCCGCCCTGGCCGCGTCTGCTTCGCTGACCATCGATAACCCCGCATCCTTTTTCATGGCTACTAGGCTAGGTTGCTAGCATGCTCGCCCGCAAGCGGCCACGCAAGACGAGGTCGGTAGTCGGCCACTTCCCCAGGGCCGTTTTCCGCCGATCCACCCCTACAGGAATTCGCCACCCCGTTCGAAAGCTTTCCACCGTGCATAAGGAGGCACCGCGTCGGTGGACCATATTCCCAGCGCATTCACCGGAACCACCATCGTTTCGGCCCTTTTCACGCGCCGGAAAAGGGGAACGCCCCCGACACCGAAGGTGATCGGGGGCGTTCAGCGAGACGGGAGTGCGTCGCACGTCGGGGGTTACCACCGGAGCACGGCGGCCGGCGGCACACTCCCGCCCGGCGGTGGCCGCTCAGCCCTTGAGCGGCGCCTCGATGCTCCATTCCCGCCCGTCCGGGTCGCGCACCACCATCCGCTGGGTGCCGTAGTGGGTCTCCTCGAACGGGGAGACCACCTCGACAACCGGGTCGGGCTGGAAGGTCTCCGCGTCCGCGACGCGGAGGACGAGCTGCACCTGCGGATCACGGTCCTGAGGGATCTCGCCGACGACGAAGTACGGCCCGTCGTCATGCTTGAGCATCCCGGAGCCGTGCTCGGTGGCGAATTCCACCTTGTAGCCCAGCGACTCCAGGAACTTGGCCATCTTCCCCCAGCTGTGGGTCTCGACGTAGACGCCTTCGACACCCCGGGTCGTCATGTCTGAATTCCTCTCATGAAACGGTTCGGTCTTCATCGTTACCCTGGCGCTCGGCGAGATAACAACGCAGCGCCTCGGCAACCAGCGCCGACAGCGACAGTTCGCGGTCGATGGCGTAATGCTTCACCTGCCGGATCAGATCCACCGGCAGGTAGACGTTGAACTGCCTCACATTCTCAGCAGTCATGCTAGCAAGCTAGCACGCCGCGGACGGGCTGCCAACCATCGCGCACGGCGTGCCTCCAAGGGGGCCCCACGACCGGGGAGGGGGAGCCCCTCGTCGCTCTCAGGGCCCTCCCGGCCGTCCTCGTTCGCCGCGGCACGCCCTCCGCCCACTCCGCCCACGCGTCCGCACCGGTCACCCCGGCCGGAGCCCCCTTCACCGGACGCGGCGCCCGACACGGTCCGGCACGCTCGACGCGGGCACCGCCCTCCGGACGGCGTCGCGCAACCCGGTGGGCAAGAGCGGCGGAAGATTCCAGGAACGGCGGACGAACCCCCAGAACGGCCCACCCGCTGTCGAACAACGCAGGACCGAATCGAGCGACCGGCGCACCCGCAGGGTCTTCCCACGTCGCGCAGAAATGTGTGGCGGGAAGTGGCGGGAATGAATAGGTGATGCGAACCACCCAACACGTAAGCGGCAGTTCACCGACGCAGATGAGTTACCACAGCCGGACACCCCGCGTTATGCTCGGCCAATGCGATTCGGCTTAATGGCAAGCAATCCACTTGAATGGCTGCTGGTCAAGTTCAATTTGATCGCGCGGCCCGTCCTCGACACCCAGGTAGCAGGCACCTACGCCCACGCCATCATGGCGGCCGTCAAGGTCGGCCTCTTCGACGCACTGGCCGCCGGCCCGGCCACCGCCGAAAAGATAGCGGCCAGCTGCGGCACCCACCCCGACAGCACCGCGAAACTGCTGCCCGCGCTGGCGGCGTCAGGATATCTGCGCACCAGGGGTGATCAGTACGAGTTGAGCCCGCTGTCCCGCAAATGGCTGGTCACCACGAGTCCGCACGCGGTGAACGACAAGCTGATGCTGCATTACTACGAGCTAGGGCTCATGCAGCGGGCCGACGAGTACCTGCGCAGCGGGAGGCCCCTGGACTTCCACACCGGCATGAGCGACGAAGTGTGGGACTCCTACCAGCGCGGCATGAAGTGCCTGACGACCGGTCAGACGAACATGGTGGCCAAGGCCATTCCGGTACCCGAGGGGGCCACCGACATGCTGGACATCGGCGGCTCGCACGGGGCCTACTCGGTCGCGCTGTGCCGCCGCCACCCCTCGCTCCGCGCCGTCGTCTTCGACCTGCCCGACGCCGTACGGCACGCCGCCCCGCTGCTGGCCGAGGAGGGGATGGGCGACCGGGTGCGCCACCAGGCCGGCAACGCCCTGACCGACGACTTCGGCGAGGAATGCTACGACACGGTGGTGATCATCGGCGTCGCGCACCACTTCAGCGATGAGCAGAACCGCGAACTCACCGCCAAGGTGGCCCGGGCCCTGCGCCCCGGCGGGGCCTACACCATCGCCGAGTTCCCCGCCGCCAGCGGCGGGGGCAAGACCCAGCAGCTGGCTGCGCTGCGGGATTTCTACTTCGCACTGGCCAGCGAGTCCGGCACCTGGTCGCCGTCGCAGATGGCTTCCTGGCAGCGCGCCGCCGGCCTTCGGCCCGCCAAGCCGGTGCGGCTGGCCGCCAGCGGCGGCCTCAACCTCCAGTCGGGCTACAAGCCCCGGTGACACACCATGGCCCTGGCCCGGTCCCCGAAACGGGGACCGGGCCAGGGCCATGGCGCGCGCGTCAGGACGCGAGGACGGTCCGCCTCACACCGTAACCGGCACGGAGACCGGGCCCCTCGTGATCATCAGCCGCTGCCAGACGATCTCGTCGGCCAGTGCCAGCCGGTCGAACCGACGCACCAGGCGGCCGATGGCGATCCGGGCCTCCAGCCGCGCCAGTGCGGCCCCCAGACAGTGGTGCGGCCCACCGCCGAAGGAGACGTGTCTGCGGGCGTTCGGCCGATCCAGCCGTAGCTCTGCCGCAGACGGGCCGAAGACCTCCTCGTCGCGGTTGGCCGAGGCCAGGCCGGCCAGCACCGTCGCCCCCGCGGGGATGACCGTGCCACTGGCCTCGTGGGGCGAGAGGGTGATCCGACGCGAGTACTGCACCGAGGTGTCGTACCTCAGTAGTTCGTCGGCCGCGTTGGCGTCCAGGTCCGGGCGCTCGCGCAGCAGTCGGAGCTGCGCGGGGTGGCGGAGCAGCGCCACCACGCCGTTGGCCAGCAGGTTCATGGTGGTCGCATAGCCGGCCAGGTACAGCAGCACCACCTGGGCGATCAGTTCCTCGTCGCTGAGTACGTCGCCACCGTCCTCGGCCCGGATCAACTGGGTCAACAGGTCCGGCTCCTCCCGGGCGGGGGCCCGGCGCTTGTCCTCGATCACGGCGGCGACCCGGTCGACGAGTTCGGTCTCGGCCGTCTCGATGGCCTTGATGAGTTCCGGGGTCGGCTCGGCGACCGGCTCCAGCGAATGCGCCAGGACCTCGGCCCGCTCCCTCAGCCAGTGGTAGTCGGCCTCCATGCCGAGCATGTCGCAGATCACCAACAGCGGTAACGGATAAGCCAGTTCGCTGACCAGGTCGGCTTGGCCGTGCTCGGCCGCCCGGCGTTCGACGCGGTCCAGTGCCTGGTCGACGAGGCCGGTGATCAGCGGGGCGAGCCTGTTGATGGCGCGTTCGGTGAACACCTTGGTGAGCAGCCTGCGGAGCCGGGTGTGGTCCGGTGGATCCTGGTCCATCATGGACAGGGCATGGATCCTGCTCTTGGTGACGTTGTCGTCCTCCACCGAGTGTCCGGCCCGCAGCAGGTCGACCACGTCGGCGTGCCTGCTGACGATCCAGAAACCCGCCGGGTGCAGGTACACCGGGTGTGTCGCGCGTAGTTTCGCGTAGTGCGGATAGGGGTCGTCAGAAACCCCCGCTGCGAACGGGTCGAAAGCGTAGGGCTGTCCGTTCTCGGCCACGCTCGTCGTCGGTGGTGACGTTTCCCGGTCGACCATTGGAATTCATCCCGTCCTGTCGGAAGGCGGCACATCGAGAGCACCGTCGGACGCTGGCATACAGTCAATGGCGTTTATAGGACGCTTGGTTGACGGCTGGCAAGGAACAGCGGATCAGGACGGCGTCCGGCCGTCCGACTGGGGAAACTCCCCAGTCGACCGTCGGAAAGCGCACCTGCCCCCACCCTGCCGAAGTGCTCGTCGTCGGCTTGACGGGTATATCCGGGGGTCTCGAAACTCGAAACCGCGACCGCCCCACTCCCCCACGTACGCATTCTTCACCGATCCCCGAGAGGAATACATCGTGCCTGCCGAGAAGACGAAGGTGCCGGACGAAACCGCCGTGCGGGTGGCCCTCTGGCGGGCCCTGCATGTGCAGGCCGACGCACCACCGCATGTGGTCGAAGACGAGATCGGACTGCGTCTGGTCTCCCCCGGCGAGGACTGGCGCCGACGTCCGGACATGGCCGGGGACGGGATGCGCGGATTCCGGGCCGGCGTGGTGGCCCGGGCCCGGTTCGTCGAGGACCTGGTGGCCGAGCGGTGCGCCGCCGGCGTGACCCAGTACGTGATCCTCGGCGCCGGACTGGACACCTTCGTCCAGCGCCGACCCGAATACGGCAGCCGGCTAAGGGTGTTCGAGATCGACCAGCCCGCGACGCAGGAGTGGAAGCGGCGGCGGCTGGCCGAACTCGGCCATGGCTCCCCGAAGTGGCTGCGCTGGGTGCCGGTCGACTTCGAGAGCGGTGACGTGTGGTGGGACCGGCTGGTCGAGAACGGCTTCGACCCGGACCGGCCCGCGGTGCTGGCGTGCGCCGGCGTCACCATGTACCTCAGCGAGGAGGCGGTGCGGGACACCCTGCGTCAGGCCGCGCGAGCCGCCGCCGGCTCGACGCTGGCGATGACCTTCGTCCTGCCCACCGCCTTCGACGAACCGGAAGACCCCGACGCGCACGCTGCCGCCGGCAAGCCGATGCCGGGGCCCCGGGTGCACTTCCGCAGCTACTTCACCCCCGACGCGATACTGGGCCTCGCCCGGGAGGCCGGGTTCCGCGAGGCCCAGTACGTCTCCACCGAGGAGATCACCGCGCGCTATTTCGCCGACCGGACCGATGGTTTCCGACCGGCAGCCGGCGAGCCCTTCATACTGGCGTGCACCTGACAGTCACCCACGTGACGGGTCCGGCGGACCCGTCACGTGGTGACAACCAGGAGTTCCTCCGCGTTGGAGGGCCGCAGGCCGTCGGCGCGGTCGGCGAAGTAGCGCGCGGTCAGGGCGGCGGCGGGGATGTGCTCGGCCGTGCGGAAGCCCGCGTCGCGGGCCAGCGCCAGGATCTCCTCGGGGGCGAAGAAGCTGGTGAACGGCGTACCGAAGGCGCGCGCGGCCTCCTCCACCCGGGCGCGTAGTTCCCGGGGCCCCGGTTCGACCATGTCGAGCGGGAGCTGAAAGGTGGTGGCCAGCGTGGAACCGGGAGCCAGCGCGGTGCCCTGCCGCAGCATGGCCACGATCGCCTCCCGACTGAGGTAAGTGCTGACGCCGAGCGAGGCGACGACGGCGGGTCGTCCTGCGTCGAAGCCCGCCGCCACCAGGGTCTCCCACCAGGACCCGCCTGAATCGAGGTCATACGGCACGAAGTGCAGACCGGCCGGGGCTTCGAAGCCGAGTTCCGCCAGCCGCCGCCGCTTCCACGACTGCGGCCCCGGCGGGTCGACTTCGAAGATCTCCAAGGACGAGGCGAGTTCCGTGCGGCGTTGGGCGAAGGTGTCCAGCCCGGCCCCGAGGATGACGTACTGGCCTACCCCGCGGCCGAGTTGTTCGGCGACCAGGTCCTCGGCGAACCGGGCGCGGGTGATGACGGCGGCGCGGGCGAACGGGTTGTCGTCCGGGTCCATGTCGGGCCGCTGCCGCCAGTCGCCGCCCGGATCGGCCAGGAGGAGCCCGAGCTCGTCGTCGAAGACCGCCGGCGGGTCGTCATGTTGCACATGGAGCGCGCGCCACAAGGCGGTGCGCACCGCGGTACTACTGGGCTCGGCGGTGATCTGCTCAGACACGGGGTCTCCTTTCGGCGGTCCGGCAGTGCGAAGTTCCCGGGAATGCGGTCCCGGTGCCCTCGGTGGTCATGTCGGGTGTCCTCCCGATCGGTTCCTGCTGGGTGCGGATCGGCCAGGGGCTGCACGACGCGGTCCCGGGCGTGCGGACAGCGCTCTCCCCGCTGGTCTTCGCTGGTGGATCGACGCGCAGCACCGTGCGCGTCGGGCTGCCGGCGGCCTCGCCGCCCGATGACGCGAAGATAGCGTGGCGCCGATCTCGAACGCCAGACACCACGGCACGGCGCCAGCGGTCTCGACGCGGGACGCACACGGACCGCGTCGTGCACCTCCCAGGCCGGGCGGAACGGCCGGGCCAGGGGCGGCCCGGCCGTTCGCTCAGAGTTCGGAGGCCAGCCTCCCGCCGCGCCCCCAGTGGTCCGTCTCGACATCGTTGATGATCACGGTGACGGCGGCCTCGGGGCACTTCGCGACCCGCGCGACCGTTTCCGTCACCTCTTCGACGAGCTGACGGCGCTCGGCCGCTCCCACGCCCTTCCACCAGTTCACCTGTACCAGGGGCATTGCTGATTCCTCTCTGTGCGGATCCCGTTTCACTCGCGACGTTCCGCGCCGTTGCGGACCGCCGCGCCTTCCGGCGCCCAAGCGCCGCTCCACACCCCGGCGTCCAGCCGGTGTCGCTGACGCGTTCACCCGAACCGGTGGCCGCCCGGCATGGTGCGCCGGGTGTACCGGGGGACGTGGGGTGGGCAAAGATCTCCCGCGGCGGTGGACCGCGGGTGGTCCGTGCCACCGAGACGTACCAGCGGTGTGGTTCCCTTCCCTACGCTTTCACCGCGTCCCCCTGACGCTGCTCCACCGCGGTCGCGAAGTTCTGCCATATCTGGCCGCACTCCCGGGCCAACTGCGCGATATCGGCCGCCCGGTGGGCCGGAACGTCCCCGCTGATCCGGACCCAGTCGTCCGGGTCCAGGGCGTACACGTCGAGCAGGCGCAGTAGGACACGCCCCGATTCCGAGAATCGCAGCGAGGGGTCGTTGCGCAGGCTGCGCATCAACGCGGACCGGTCGGCCGGCCCGGAGGGCTGGATCCGGACGCAGGCGCTGGCCCGCCTGGACGCCTCGCTCCGCTCGCGGTCCACTCGCGGCACGCCCCGGGGTTCGGGCACCGTCACGGCCTCGGCACGACGCGAGTCGTCCCGCACGTTCCGTACGGTGTCCGGGCTGACCCCGGCCTCCCGGGCGATCTCGCGCAGCGACGCGCCCTGCCGGTCCGCGAGCAGGCTGCTCACCCGGGCCCGGGCCGCGGCACCGTTGACCGGCCGCAACCTGCCGTCCCTGCCGCGGCGGTGGGTGATCGGCTCGGAGTCCTTGCTGAAACGCCGGCGGATCGACCCCACCGTCTTGTGCGAGAGTCCCACGACCGCGGCGATCGCTCGGTCGGACCACTCCGGGTAGGCGTCGAGGATTCGCTCGGTGGCCGCCGTCCGTTCGGCCCGCGACAGCGGCAGTCCGTGCGTCACGTTCTTCTCGACCGCGAGCACGAACGCCTCGTCATTGTCGCAGTCGCAGAAGTCGACGTCGATGGACTCCTGGCCGCGCAGTTTCGCCGCCACGAGACGATGCGCGCCGTCGACGACGCGCATCGTACGGCGGTTGACGAGGATGGGCGGCAGCGCGACATCGGAGTTCGCCAGCAGACGGGCGTGTTCGTCGTTGAGTCCGGACAGGCGAGGGGAATCCGGCTGCACGATGTCGGTGAGCGGTAGCCGGGTCAGGACCGCCGAGGCCGCGGACCTCCCACCGTCACTCTTCTCGGCCACGCCGACAACGGGCTGAGCGTTCACAATGCGGCCTTCCTGCTCGAATCGACTGTCGCTGCTGATGCGGCTGGTCCTGCGGACTTCCTGGCTCGATGAGCGTGCTGCGCCTGCTGAATCGCCTTACCTCCCGATCGATTCGCCCGCTGCACCCTCGTTGTGGGCACAGGGTGCACCAGCGAGCGGCGGTACCCGTGGGGCGACGAGTGGCTTGGTCGTCGCCGGCCTGCCCGCACGCTGCCAGGTCAGCTGTCCCTACCGCCATGAGTCAGATATCCCGACCTTTCCCGTCTGCCATGGGATTCGTGACCTGCCCGGAGTTCCCATGCCGTCCGGGCCAGATAGCCCACGACACCGCGGCACGACGCCCGGTTCAATGTCCACCGTGCCTACCGGAACGGAGGGAGCGGAGTGTGCCGTATCTACGGCCATTTCAATGCCGTGGTGCCGTCGGAAGACCTGTCCCGAGTCGGCGAGCTGCAACGTCACGGCGGCCCCGACCAGCAGCACTGTTCGGTCGGCCCCACCTGGTCGCTGGGCAGCAACCGGCTCGCCGTCATGGATCCCGCCGGCGGGCGCCAGCCCTACCGCTCCGCGTCGGGGGCCGTCCACGTCGTCCTCAACGGCGAGATCTACAACCACGTCGCACTGCGCGGCCGGCTGAGCGCGCTCGGCTACCGGTTCACCGACCACTGCGACGGATCGGTTCTCCCGGCGCTCTACGAGCGGTACGGGGACGCGTTCGTCCGCTACCTCGACGGCATGTACGCCATCGCCGTCCTGGACCTGCGCGCCGAGCCGCGGCTGGTGTTGGCCACCGACCACCTGGGCATGAAGCCCCTGTTCTACCACTGGGACCAGCGCCGGGGCGCACTGTACTTCTCCTCCGAGATCCCGGCGCTCCTCGCGTTCCCGGACGTGTCCACGAGCGCTTGGACACCGGGGCTGGAGTCCTACCTCGCGGCCAAGACGCCGTTCGGCGGGCAGACGATGTTCCGGGACATCGCGGCACTGCCCCCGGCCGTCACAGCGGTCTGCGATCGCGCGGGTGGGCTGCGCGTCCACCGCCGGTCGTCGCCCGAGCCGGAGCCCGGCCAACGGTCCGGCAGCCTGCGCGCGCGCCTGCACCGGGAGGTCGACGCACTGCTGGAGGCGGACGTGCCGGTCGCGTCGGTCACTTCCGGGGGGCTGGACTCCAGCCTGGTGACCACCTTGGCCACCGGCAAGGCACCGCAGCTGCACACGTTCAACATCGCCTACACCGGCTCATGGCCCGACGACGAGCGGCACTTCGCGCGTCAGGTCTCCGACCACGCCGGAACCCGCTACCACCAAGTCGAGTTGGATCCCGTGGAGTTACCCGACCTGTTGCCACAGGTCGTATGGCACCTGGGCCAACCCAACGCCGATCCCATCACGGTGAGCAGCTTCGCCCTGTTCGCCGCGGTGCGGGAGGCCGGTTTCACCGTGGCGCTGACCGGCGACGGCGCGGACGAGGTGTTCGGCGGGTACCGGCGGATGCGGACCGCAGCGGAGGCCGCCGAGGTGGGCGAGCCCTGGTACGAACCGTATCTCGACGAGTTGGCCGTCCTGCCGGCCACCCGGCGCAAGCAGCTCTACACCGCGGACTACGCCGCCGCGGTCGGCTCCGAGCCGGCGCTGCCCGAGGAGGCGACCGACGCGTTGCGGTCCGGGCCGGGCACCGTGCTCGACCGGATCACCGCGTTCGAGGTCGGCTACCGGCTCCCGGCGTACCATCTCCGACGGGTCGACCACCTCAGCATGGCCAGCGCCGTCGAGGTCCGGCTGCCGTTCTGCCAGCAGAGTGTCGTCCGGTACGCGGTGCAACTGCCCGACCGGGACCGCATCCACGGCGGAGTGGTCAAGCGCGCGCTGTACGACGCCGCACGCGGCCTCCTCCCCGGTGCCGTACTGGCCCGCGAAAAGCAACCGTTCACCCTGCCGATCGCGGCCATGCTGACCCCCGGCTGGCCGCTGTGGGCCTACGCCAGGGACCTGCTGGCCACCGACCGGTTACGGCGGGGCGGTGAGCTCGATCCCGGCGCGGTGGACCGGCTCTTCGCGGACCAGGCCGCCCGGCCGGACAACGCCACCGCCCTCGCCCTGTGGGCCCTGCTGGTCTACGAGATCTGGCGCGAGCAGTTCAGCGTCGCACCACCCGTCGTGCCGCCCCGGGAGCCGAAGGTCGTGGCGTCGTGATCGGGCACGTGGTCTACGCGCACGGGAGTCCGTGTCCCACCCTCGTCCTCGACGCACGGCGTCTGCCGAGCACCGACACCTCGCTACTCGACCGGCTCGCCGTGGCCCGGAAGTGGCTCGCCGACGTCGGCGCCGGACACATCCTGAAGATCGCGCTGGTCGAGCCCTCCGAGCACCCACTGTTCGACCTGGACTACCGGTTCGTGCAGGCGCTTCCACAAGGGCCGACCGCGTTCGACCTGCGCGGCTCGTGCGGGCACTCCATCCTGGCGTCCATCGCCGCCAGTGCCGAATCGGGGTCACTGCCCCGGCTGAGCCCGGGGATGCGGGTGCGCGTCATGGTCCGCAACAACGGCGACCACATCGTGTGCGAGATCGCCGAGGCCCGCCGGGAGTCGGCGCTGTTCGACATCCACTTCGTCCAGCCTGCGCCCAAACCGCTCAGCGAGCTGCTGCTGACCGGCGCGGCCAGCACGGTGGTCGAGGTGGACGGCGAGACGATTCCGGTATCGCTGGTGTCCATGGGCAATCCCTACGCTTTCGTGGCGGCCTCCGCCCTGGGGCTGTCCCGCACGGAGGACCTGTTCGCCGACGATCCGCGGCTGTTCGACCGGCTGGTGCGGATCCGGCGGGCGACCGCCCTCCTGCTCGGCTGGCCCGCCGACGGTGCCTTTCCGAAGGTGGCCGTGGTGATGGCCGCGGAGGGCGGCCGGATCGCCGTCCGCGCGGTCTCGGTGCCCACCTGGCACCCGACGATCGCGCTGACCGGAGCAGCCTGCCTGGCCGCGGCCGTCCGGATCGAGGGCACCGCGCCCTGGGTCGCGGCCAGGCGGGCGGGCGTGCTCGACGGCGCGGTCGACATCGTCACGTCCGGCGGACACTCAAGCGTGACCGCCACGGTGCGCAACGGTGTCGACGAGCCGGAGCTCACCTGGATCACCGTCCGCGGCAAGCGCACCACCACTCTCGGTTCGTTTCCGATCGAACCTCTTGCCAGCCTCCAGCCGAAGGAAATCACCGCATGTCTGTCGTTTGCCAGGTGATCGAACCCGAAGGCGCGCTGCCGGCCGCTCTCGTCGAGCGCCTCGACGCGGCGGCGGCGCGCAGTGCGTCCAGTGGCCGGGCCGACGAGACACTCCTGGACGAACTGGGGCAGGTCGGCCTGTTCGGCATCGCCGTCCCGGCCGCGTACGGCGGGTTCGGCGGTGACGCCACGCTTGTCAACCACGTCGTCTCCCAGGTGGCCCGGGTCAACCCCTCCGCCGCGATCATGTTGTTCCAGCACTACGCGGTCAGCGCACGCATCGTCGAATGGGGCGACGCGGCACAGCGGGCCCGGTTGCTGCCCGCACTGGCCAAGGGCGATCTGCTCGCCGCGTCCGGTTGGAGCGAACCCGGCGTGGGCGCGGCGAAGAAGCGTCTGAACACCACCGCGGTCCAGCTGCCGGACGGCAGCTGGCGGCTCAACGGCGCCAAGTCCTTCACCACGAGTGCCGGCGTGGCCGGTCTCTACCTCATCCTCGCGCGGACCTCCGACAGCGAGGACGAGCCGAGCAGCGGCTACGGCTCAATGGGCCAGACCTTCTTCCTCGTGCCGGCGGACGACGAAGGCCTGCGCCCCGACCAGAGCCTCGACCTGGTCGGCATGCGCGGCTCGGCGACCGGGTTCGTATCACTGCATGACTGCGTCGTCGGCGACGAGGACCGTCTCGGCCCGCTCGGTGAGGCCACCCGCATCATCGCCGGGGTCCGCCGGACCGGGGCGACGCTGGGCGCGGTCTCCCTCGGCATTGCGTCGGCGCTGCTGGACCTCGCGGTCGCACAGGTCCACCGGCGTCCGCAGCCGCCGGACGCGGCCACTCGCTTCCGACTCGTCGACCTGGCCACCCTGGTCGAGGCGACGCGCGCGGTCATCGACCGGTCCGGACGGCGGGATGCGGCCGATCCGGGTCTGGCCACCCTGCACAGCAAGTTGTTCGCCTCGGAGACGGCCGAGCAGGTGGGCGTCGAGGTGGCGCGCCTGCTGGGCTCCGGGGGGTACGTGGTGACCAACCGCATCAACCGGCTGATGGCCGATGCCCGCGCGGTCGCCCACATGGGCCCGACCAACGACCTGTGCCGAGAGCTGGTGAGCGCCGCATGGCTCGGGTGAACGTGCAACTCGCGGTGGTCAACGGGCGGCTGGTGACCCCGGCCGGCGTTCGCCCGGGCGTGGTGCTCGTCGCGGACGGAAGGATCACCGGGATCGCCGACTCCGCGCCCGGCCACGTACGCGTCCTGGACGCGGGCGGCCGGTACGTGCTCCCCGGGCTGATCGACTCGCACGTCCACTTCCGCACCCCTGGCCTGGAGTACAAGGAGGACTGGGAGCACGGCAGTCGCGCCGCGGTCGCCGGGGGCGTGACCACCGTCATGGATATGCCGAACACGGTCCCCCCGGCCCTCCACCCGGACGCCGTGGTCGCCAAGGCACGGCGGATCACCGGCCGTTCGCTGGTCGACTTCGCCTTCCACATCGGCGCGGACCCGCTGCACCCCGAGGTCCTGGTCGACCTCGACCCGGCGATCGCCCGCAGCGCCAAGGTGTTCATGGCCGGGCACCACACCGCGCCCACGGTCATCAGTGAGCCCGAGGTCCTGGACAAGGTGTTCGCCGCCGCGGCTGCCTCCGGCGTGCGGCTCGTTCTGCATGCCGAGGACCAGCGGCTGCACGATCTGCTGGACGCCTGGCGGGGCGGGCCTCCCCACGCCTACCGTGACTACGAACGGTGGCGTCCACGCAGCAGTCCCATCTCGGCGGTCGTCCAGGTGCTGGAACTGGTCCGCCGCCACGGCACCAAGGCGCACATCCTGCATCTGTCGAGCGCGGAGGAAGCCGACCTGGTCGCGGCGGCTGCCGCCGATGGGTTGCCGGTCACCTTCGAACTCACCGCCCATCACCTGTCGTTCACGGACGCCGACACCGTGCGGGGCGGCGCGCGGACCCGGCTGGCCCCGGCGATCCGCGGCCCGCAGGACCAGGACCGGCTGTGGGCGGCCCTGCGAGCGGGCGAGGCGGCCACGTTGGGCAGCGACCACGCGCCGCACACCAGGGACGAGAAGGAGCGCCCGGTCGCCGACGCGCCTCCGGGGCTGCCCGGTGTACAGGAACTGGCCACCGCGGTGTGGACCGGGATGCGCCGGCGCTGGCCGGACGAGGACCAGGACACCGCTGTCCGCCGGCTCGTGCACCACCTGGGGGAAGCACCGGCCGATCTGTTCGGGCTGGCCGGCAAGGGGCGGCTGGTCGCCGGGGCCGACGGCGACCTGGTGGTCTTCGACCCGGACCGCCGCTGGATGCTGTCCGCTTCGGACATCGCGTCCAAGTGCGGCTGGTCCGCCTACGAGGGATGGACCTTCACCGGCCGGGTGCAGGTGACGGTCAAGTCGGGACTGGTCGTCTACGACCGGGAGCAGGGCACGTTCGGCGCCCCCGGGGGACGCTGGCTGTCGCCGCTCAGCCAGGAGGGGGGACGCACCGGAAATGGCTGAACAGACCATGACCGTCGCGGGCGGCGGCATCGGCGGCCTCGCCCTCGGTATCGCCCTCCGCCGCACGGGGATGCCCGTGACGGTCATCGAACGGACCGCGTCCGTGCGGGACGTGGGCGCCGGCCTCGTGCTGTATCCGAACGCGCTGCACGCACTGGCGGAGATCGACACCTCGCTGGCCTCGGCGGTGCTGGCCGCCGGGCACGTCCCGGAGACGGACGAGGTCCGCCCGATCGTCGACACTGGCGGCGCGGTCATCAGCACCGACCGGGTGGGCGAGCTGGCCCGGAGGTTCGGCGCGCCGCAGGTGTCGTTGCTGCGTACGACGTTGCAATCCCTGCTGCTGCGGTACGCCGCCGACGCCGGGGTGCGGATGCGGCACGGCATCGGTGTGACCGGCTACCGGGACCTGGGTGACGAGGTCGAGGTTGGTCTGTCCGACGGGAACTCAACGACGACGGCAGCCCTCATCGGCGCCGACGGACTGCATTCCGTGGTGCGGCGGTACCTGCTCGGCGCGGACGTTCCCCGCTACTGCGGATACACGACCCTGCGGGGTCGCTCCCCCGCACCGCCCGAATTCCCGCACGGGTTCATCGTGACCGCGGACGGCATCGGTGTCTTCGCCGCCCCGATCGGTTCCGGACGGCTGTACTGGACGGCGAAGGTGGCCGCACCGGCCGGTACGTGGACCGCCAAGCCCCCGAAGCAGGCATGGGCCGATCTGCTGGCCCTGATGACCGGTTGGCACCCGGCGATCGTGGACGTGGTGCGGCGCACCGATCCCGATGCCCCGGTCGTGGTCACCGACATCAACGACCGGGAACCCGTCACCGGCTGGAGCCGGGGCCGGGTCAGTCTCCTCGGTGACGCGGCGCACCCGATGTCACCAGGCGCCGGGCAGGGGGCGGGCATGGCGTTGGAGGACGCGGCGGTACTGGGCGGTCTACTGTCCCGCATCGCGGACATCCCCGAGGCCCTGCGGGGCTACGCCAAGCAGCGCGCCCCGCGGACCGCCCTGGTCGTCAACCAGTCACGGCACCGCGATCACGTCGTACGCGGCGAGCGGGGCGAGTTCAGCACGCACGACGGAGAGCTGACCGATCTGTTCGGCTGGCGGGCGGTGTTCGGCCTCGCCGCCGAGTGACGCAGCGCGCCGGATCGGTACGGACGAACACCGGACGAACGAAGGGTGAACTGTCATGGCATCGGACACGACTCACTGGAACAACGTCAGGATCGACTATGACAAGGTGCTCAGCACCGACGCGTCCAATGTGGCGTTGCTGTCCGCGGCCGTGGCCCACCTGCCGGCGGGCACCGCTGACGTCCTCGACGTCGGTTCGGGCACCGGTCGGCTCACTTCGCTGTGTCGCGCGGCGCTGCCCGAGGCCAGGATCGTGGGGGTAGACCCTGCCCCTGCCATGGTGGAGGAGGCAGTGGCCAAATTCGCCGCCGACCCGCTGACCTTGTTCCAGGACGGGGCGGTCGAGGACCTGTCAGCCTTCCCCGACGAGAGCTTCGACGCGGCCATCAGCAGCTTCGCGCTGCACCACCTCGAACTCGACACCTACCCGAAGGCCGCTGCGGAGCTGTTGCGCGTGCTGCGGCCGGGGGGCGTGTTCATCAACGCCGACCAGTTCTGCCGGGTGATGGGGCCGGCCGGCAGCAAACCGCGGGCCACCGACGTCCTGGAACTGCTGACCGACAAGGCCAAGTACTACCTGCGGGAGGCGAGCTTCGAACGCATGCTGCTCCAGCTCGATCTGCTGCCCCGGTTCCTGCGGGAGGACGGAGAGATCCTCACCACGCCGGAATTCTGGCGTGACTGCCTCCTCGACGCGGGCTTTGACCAGACCGAGATCGTCGCCACTGAACCCAAGGAGCTCTACAACCGGGTGATCGTGGCGCGGAAGGCACCCCACGCGGTGTCCTGACCGGCCGGACGTGGTGGTGGGAGCCACCGGCGGCCACCACCACGCGCCGTTCGGTCAATGGCCGAGACCGGCTTGTCTGGCCCGGACCGCGGCTTCGGCACGGTCGCCCAGGTGCAACTTGGCGAATATCCGCGACAAATAGTTGCGCACCGTCTTGATGGACAGGCCGAGCTGATGGGCGATCGCCGCCGTGCCCAGACCGTCCGCAACGAGTTCCAGCACTTCCAACTCCCGGTCGGTCAACTCCGGGAAAGGCTTGACCACCCCTGCGGGCTGGGCCAGATGATCGGTAACCCACCCCGACGTACTGGAGTCGAAAACCAGCCCTCCGGACTGGACGATTCTGATGGCCAGCGCAAGGTCTTGAGAGGGGGCGCCCCGGGACAGATAACCGCGTACACCTGCGCGCATGGCGGCGAGAAAGGCCTCCCGGTCATGGGCGATGCTCACGATGAGCACGGCCGCATCCGGACAGCATTCGGCCAAGGAGGTGATCACTTCGACGGTTGCGGCGCTCGACGGAGCCACGTGCAGTAAGACCACGTCGGGGCATAATCGGTGAATCGCATTCACGGCGTCGGGCCCCGTGTCGACATCCCCGACCACTTCCAGTGCGTCGACACCGTCGAGCAGACTCCGCAGACTCGACCTGTACACCGGACGGTCGCCTGCGATCAGCACGGCGACTGAATCTGTACGGGCGTGCTTCACAACCGCTTGATCGAACACACTGCTCCTCCCCCTGAGGCCGGGCACAGCGCACCCATCGGTGATCACCGTACCAAATCGCAGCGCGCAGCACCGCAAACAAAAGGACAATGCAAAACGACTTACGCCGCAGCACCAAAGGGATATACGCACGGTAGCTGGAGCTTACACACAGAGGTATTCGAAACCGCGTCATGGCACTTGTCGCTGAACTCGGCGACGCCCCTGAGGGCCCGTTCGCGAAGTCCCACACACCCCTGGGCATCTGACCCACGACAGGAGTGGCGCGCCCCGAGAGGATTCTTCCGTTCGCCCTCGATCCCAGGGCGGTTTCAAAGTCCCGGTGATCACGTGAGTGCGCAGGTCGCGACGGTATGACGATGCGCGGTCGGCCCGGTCCGTACGCAACGAAGCTCCGGTTGATGCCGGTGACCGATCAAGTCGCCCGCACCGCCCGGAGCTTCGATGTGCCGTCAGTCTGCCACCGTCTGTCTGATCAAGTCGCCCACCCGTCAGCACCGGTTGATCGGACCGCTGGCCCTGCGGCTGCGGACCTTGGCCGACCCCCGGCATCGGCGCGGGAAGCGTCACTCGTTCGTGAGCGTGCTGCTGGTGGCCTGCTCGGCGGTGCTGACCGGAGCCCGTTCCTTCGCCGCGATCGGCCAGTGGGCAGCGAGCGCCCCGCAGGACACGCTCGCCCGGCTCGGCGCCCGCGCCACGACGGTCTTGAACGTGCGCATCGCGCCGAGTGCGGCGACCATCCGCCGCGTCCTGAACGCCGCCTGCCCCGGCGGGCTCGCCGACCTGCTCGGATCCGATCCGGCCGGGGCGGACACCCTCGCGGTGGATGGCAAGAGCGCCCGCGGCTCGCGCCACGGCGAGATCCCGGCCGCCCATCTGCTGGCCGCGATCACCGGCGCCGGCCTGACCGTCACCCAACTGCGGGTCCCCGGCAAGACGAACGAAATCACCTGCTTTGATGCCTTGCTGGCGCCCTACGACCTGACCGGCGTCACGGTCTCCGCGGATGCCCTGCACTGCCAGCGCGATCACGCCCGGTTCCTCGTCGAGGAGAAGAAGGCGCACTACGCCTTCACCGTGAAGCGCAACCAGAAGAACCTGCACCGCCAACTCGCCACCCTGCCCTGGGAGAAGGCGAGTGCGAAGTTCTACGACCGCACCGATGCCCACGGACGCCTGGAGACCCGCGTCGTGCAGGCCCTGACCATCACCGACCTCGGCGTCGACTTCCCCCACGCGGTCCAGGTCGCGAAGATCGTCCGGCACCGCACTCAGCGCAAGACCGGCAAACGCAGCCGCGAGACGGTCTACGTCATCACGGACCTGGCCAGCCGCGAAGCCTCCCCCGAGCGCATCGCGAAGATCGTCCGTTCGCAGTGGATCATCGAGAACCGTCTCCACTTCGTCCGAGACACCGCCTTCGCCGAGGACGCCTCCACGGTCCGAACCGGACACGGCCCGGACAACATGGCCACCCTCCGCAGCTTCGCGATCAACACACTGCGAGCCTCCGGCCACGCGAACATCGCGGCCGGACTCCGCGAGATGTCCTACGACGGCTTCCGCCGACCACTGGACCTCCTCGGCCTTGCCTGACCAGCGCTCTCACGCAAGATCAAAAGACTTTGCAACAGCCCTGCCCTCGATCCACCCTCCCTTCACCAGACGCCCGGAGCTTCCGCACCACTCGCGCCGGCCAGCCCGGAGGACGACAGAAACCATGCTCAGAGGCACCCCGGCGCCAGCGCGCGTCACGGACTCGCGTTGGCGCCTCCCCCGGAACCCGGTCGACCTGTCGCCGCCTCAGGGCTATTATTCCCTTATTCTAAAGCGCTTTGGAACTTGGGGGTAGTAAATATGGCGTCCCGAACTCGAACTCCGGCTACTGCCGCACCGGCACTGGACGAATCCGCATCGCGCCGACGCGTGTGGTGGCTGCTGGCCGCGCTGGTCGTGGTCTCCCTGAACCTGCGGGCCCCGATCTCAGCGGTGTCGGCGCTCTTGACCCCCATCGTGTCCGGGCTGGGCCTGTCCGGCTTAGGCCAGACCGTGTTGACCGTGCTGCCCACGGTCTGTCTCGCGGTGTTCGCCTTCACCGGCCCCGCGTTGGTCCGCCGGATGGGCGAGGAACTCCTGGTGGCGACCTGCCTGATCGTGCTGCTCGCCGGCGACCTGGTCCGGATGGTGCCGAGCCAGGCCGGGCTCTTCCTCGGCACATTGCTGGCGGTCGCCGCGATCGGGGCGATCAACGGTGCCGTCCCCGGCCTGATCAAGCGGAGGTTCAGCAACCGGCTCGCGCCGGTGATGACGCTCTACACGACCGTCCTCACGCTGGGCGCGGCCGGAGCCTCGGCTCTAGCCCCCCGGCTGAGCGGCAACCAGGGGACACACTGGCTGGCCTCACTCGCCTGGATCACCGTACCGGTGGCGCTCGTCGCCTGCGTGGCCTGGCTGCCCGTACTGCGACAGCGCGCTGCGGGCGGTCGGCGAGCGCGGATCCCCGCCACGCTGTGGCGGGACGGACTGGCCTGGCAGGTCACTGCCTTCTTTGGATTCATGGGTCTGTCCTTCTACTTCGTTCTGGGCTGGCTGCCGACGATCTGTCACCAGCGGGGCATGACGCTCGCCGAGGGCGGTCTTGTGCAGGCGGTCACCTCGCTGGTCCAGGTGGCCGGATCGCTCGCGGTGCCGGTGCTGATCCGGCGGCTGCCCGACCAGCGGAGCGTCGCTGTCGTCGTCGGCGTACTCAACGCGGGTGGGCTGACCGCACTCGTACTGGCGCCCATCTCCGTTGGCGCCTGGATCGCCGCGATGCTGCTCGGCCTGTCCCAGGGCGCCGGGTTCGCACTGGCGCTGACCCTCATCGGGCTGCGCGCCAAGGACGCCGACACCGCCGTCGGCCTCTCGGGCATGGTCCAGGGCGTCGGCTACCTGATCGCCATCCTGGGTCCGTTGGTCGGCGGAATGCTGCTGACCACCCGCGCTGGTCTCCCGGCCGCGCTCGTCCTGCTGCTGGCCGTCACGGCCGGCGAGCTGATCGCGGGCCTGGGCGCCGGGCGCAACCGTCACGTCCTCGAACCGGCCGTGCCCCGGCCCGGCACCCCACGATAGGTCTGTCATGTCAGAACTGAACGCGCCGAAGCTGAGCGCCCCGATCTACACGGAACTGGCGCGGGTCGGCAAGGTGCTGGCCAACCCTCTCCGGCTCCGCCTGCTCGACCTGCTCGACGGGCGCGAACGCACCGTCGAGCAGCTCTCCCACGAGTCCGGCATCCCGTTCAAGAACACCTCGGCCCAGTTGCAGCAGCTCCGTTCGGCCCACCTGGTCAGCAGCCGGAAGGACGGCACCCGCGTGCTGTACCGCCTGGCCGATGACGAAGTGGCCCAGTTCCTCGGCGTGTTCCAGCAGTTCGCCGAGCGGCGCCTGGCTGACCTGCGCAGCGTCATCAACGACCAGCTGGGCGACCTAAGCGCGTTGGAGCCGGTGACCGTCGACGAGCTGACTGCCCGGGTCGGCGGCGGAGCGCTGGTCATCGACGTCCGTCCGAGCGACGACTACGCCATGGGGCACGTCCCCGGTGCCCTCTCCCTCCCGTCCGAGCACCTGCTGAGCAGACTCGACGAACTCCCAGGCGACGCTGAGATCATCGCCTACTGCCACGGTCCCTTCTGTGTGACCTCGGCCGAATGCGTCCGACTGCTCCGGGCGCACGACCGGCACGCACGTCACCTGGTGGGTGGCTTCACCCGCTGGCACCGCACCGGACACCCCGTGCACACCGAGACCGGCCCGTGAGGCCGAGCCGGTGTGTCCCACTGAGGAGGAGGCAACCATGCGCATACGAGGAAGCCGGGTCGCCGTCGTGGGCGGCAGCATCGCCGGCTGCGCCACGGCCGTAGCCCTGGCGCGGGCAGGCTGCGAGGTCGCCGTGTTCGAACGCAGCAGGGGCGGCTTACGCGACCGCGGCGCCGGGATCACGCTCCCGGCCTCGCTCTACGGTGAACTGCTCGACGCGGGGTACCTCGGTCCCGACATGCGGGTGCTGCGGCGTCCCGAGCTGATCTGGCTCACCCGCGCGGGGCGGTCGGCCGAGGGCCGGGTGGTCGGTCGTCAGCCGTACCCGTCGATCATGGCGAGCTGGGCACTGGTGTGGCGTGGACTGCGCAGCCAGGTACCCGACCGCTTGTATCACGAGGGCGCGACGGTCACCGACGTCCAACAGCGGGACGACGGCGTCGGGCTCTGGATCGACGGCCGTCCCGCCGGGACGTACGCCGCCGTCGTCGGCGCCGACGGCTACCGCTCCACGGTGCGGCCGATCGTCGCACCGGAGGCCACCGTGCGGTACGCCGGGTACGGTCTGTGGCGCGGCGACTACCCCGCCGACCGGGGGATGGACGGCCCGCAGTCCCCGCTGCTCGACGACTTCGTCGCGGTCGGCTTCCGTGGTGGTCACGCCGTGTTCTACCGCATTCCCGATGCCGGACCCGGCGGCCTCCGGCAGAACTGGGCGCTGTACAGCAGCGTGCCGTACGACCTCTACCCGGCCGGGGCCGCCGCCCCGATCCCCCGGGGGCAGGTCACCGAGACCGCCGCCGCCCACCTCGACGGGCTCATCTCCCGTGAACTGCCGCCCCTGTGGGCCGACGCGGTGCGGCGCACCGAGCGGCACGAACTGTCCGTCAACCCGATGTACGACACCACGGTCTCCCGCTACGCCAAGGGCTCCCTGCTGCTGGCCGGTGACGCCGGGGCGATCGCCCGCCCGCACACCGGCGCCGGAGCGGTGAAGGCCCTGCAGGACGCCTGGGCCCTCGAACGCGCCTGCCAGGAGCACGAGACGTGGGCGCAGGCACTGGCCGTCTTCGACACCACGCGGCGTGGCGCCGGCAACGCCCTCACCGAGCTCGGCAAGCACCTCGGAAGGATGCGCGTCGAGGATTCCCCGGACTGGTCCGCCCTGACTCCGGCGGACTTCGAGTCCTGGCTGCACGCGAACACGCACGGCTGGCAGAGCGCGTACGACCCGGCCTGATCCACGGGACCGGCGCCCACCACCCATCCAGGAGGAAGACATGTTCACCCTGCCGCCCATCACCCTGCCCGGCATCGACGCGTACGCAGAGGCCCATTCGGCCCCGGACCCCGCCCAGCTGGCCGGCCTCGCCGGAAACGATCTGGGCATGGGCCACTTGATCAGCGGCCCGCTCGTGAGCGGGCTACTGCGGCTGATCATCCACACGCTCCAGCCGAAGCTGGTCCTCGACATCGGCACGTTCACCGGCTATTCGGCGCTGTCGATGGCCGTCGCCCTGCCCGAAGGCGCTCGAGTGATCAGCTGTGAGATCGACCCGGAGCGGGCCGAGGTTGCCCGGAAGCACATCGCGGAAGCCGGCTACGCCGACGCCGTCAGCGTGCGTGTCGGTCCCGCGCTCAAGACGATCGCCGAGATCGAGGAGCCGCTGGACCTGGTCTTCATCGACGCGGACAAGCCGAATTACCACCACTACTACTCCGCGACGCTGCCCAGGCTGTCCGCCCGGGGACTGATCGCCTGCGACAACACGCTGTGGCGCGGGGAGATCATCGATGCGAACAGCACCGATCCCGACGTCCGGGCTCTGCGGAATTTCAACGACGCCGTCGCCGCCGACCCGCGGTGCGAGTCCGTGATGCTCACCGTACGGGACGGGGTCACGCTCATCCGTCGCGTCTGAGGCCGGCCGGGCAGCCGCGGGCAGCGGAGGTCACTCCTCCCCCGGCCAGGCCACCGGAGCCTCGGGCGCGATCAGCCACTGCGTGGACGACGAGCTCGCGACAGCCGGGGGTGGTGCTTCCGCGCTCACAACGCACCCGCGGGCCAACCGAAACCGCGAAGCCTCGCCCGTCAACGGCTCCTCCCCTCGGCACCGGCCTCCCTGCTCGCGCATCGGCCCGGCTTCCGCACCAGCGGCAGGAACGTGTGGACCGGCTCGTGCTCTGGACAAGTCGGGCTGCTTGCGTCACTGTCGGCTGGACAGCACCACCTTTCATGTACATGTCATCCAGGGCCTGGAGAGTGACCGGTGTCAGTCCGCAGCGTCTTCCGAGTCGACATACGCCCGCGCCTGCGTGGGGTGCTGGCCGCGGTCGCCTCAGCGATCCTGCTGACCGCTCCCGCCGGTCCCGCAGTGGGTCCCGCGCTGGCCGACTCCGCGGCGCCCGCCGCCCCCACCGTCCTGACCGGCCAACAGCTGGCAGCTTCCTGGACCGGGCCACTGAGCACCCGTGGCCGGTACATCGTCGACGCGAACGGGAACCGCTTCAAGCTCAAGGCGGGCAACTGGGACGGGGCGCAAGGGCATTACCTCGGTAGCGGCGATCCCGTCGCCCCCGCGAACAACGAACACGGCGAGGTGTCGTACAACATCCCGCTGGGCCTCGACCGGGTCCCGATCGCACAGATCCTCGCCGACCTGCACCACCTCGGACTGAACGCGGTCCGACTGCCCTACGCCGACGCGTTGATCCACGACACCTCCACCGTTCCCGACACAGCGGTCGCAGCCAACCCTCGGCTGCGCGGCGACACCCCGCTCCAGGTCTACGACTCCGTGGTGGCCGCGCTCACCGCCGACGGCTTCGCCGTCATCCTCAACAACCACACCACCAGCTACCGCTGGTGCTGCGGCCTGGACGGCAACGAGCGCTGGAACAGCGGCCAGACGACTCAGCAGTGGGAGGCCGACTGGCTGTTCATGGTGAAGCGCTATCAAGCGAACAAGCGCGTCGTTGGCGCCGACCTGCGCAACGAGGTCCGCCGCGACACCTGGGACGACCCCAACTGGGGCTGGTACGACGCCCACGACGAGTACGCCGCCTTCGAGGAGGCCGGCAACCGGATCCTGGGGAGCGACCCCGATGTGCTAGTCATCATGGAGGGCATCAACTGGTACGGCATCCCCACGGACATCACCCCTCACGGCCGTCCGATGCTGACGCCCGTCGCCAACCTCTCCAACACCCTGATCCACTCGGGCAAACTGGTGTACGCAGCCCACTTCTACGGCTACACCGGCCCCGCCAGCACCGGCGCCTCCAGCGGGCTGGGCGCGACCAGTGATCCGCGCTACGAGGACCTCACGCCCAGCCAACTCGCCGAGGCGGTCGACTCCGAGGCGCTGTTCGTCACCCAGTCCGGACAACACTTCACCGCCCCGGTCTGGGTCAGCGAGTTCGGTGCGGCCGGCCGCGGTTCCACCGACGCCAAGGAGCGCACCTGGTTCGACCGCTTCACCGACATCCTCGCCGCCCACGACACCGACTTCGCGGTCTGGCCGCTCATCGGCTGGACCGGCGCAGACGGCAACCAGCTCGACAACTGGGCCCTGCTCTCCTACACGGCAGACGGCGTACGACAGGGCCTTGAGGACGGCGGCGACTGGCGCGCCGCCGACTGGAACAAGCTCGTCACCGCACCCAGCCTGACCGGCCGGGTCCCGCGCGTGGACCACTGGGACATGGTGGACCTGGACCACGCCGACTATGACGTCTCGGCAACCATGCTGGCCCAGCCGGACTGGTCCTCCGGTAACCGCAAGGGCAGCTGTCCGGACAGCGAGCGCCTGGTCGCACTCGGTCGCGGCGACAGCCGCGGCCTGTGCACCGACGTGAACGAGCCGACCAAGGCGGGCGGCGCCTGGACCGTCGTCACCGACGAGCGGTACGTCACCGAGGGCGACTGGGCCAACGGCTACAGCAAGCTCCAGTGCCCCGACAACGCCTTCGCCGTCGGCTACAGCGTCCACAGCAATGCCATGGCCGCCCTGCTCTGCGCGCCCTCGACCACACCGCTGCCGACCACCGGCCGCGACGTCTGGTTCGACCACGGCGACAACCGACCTGCCACCGGCGGCTCGACGGCCAGCGACTGGGCCCCCGGCTACCGCAAGGGGCAGTGTGACGACGACGAGTACGTCGCCGGAGTCGCCTACACCTGGAAGTGGAGCGAGGGCGGCGTCCCCGACGCCCTCCTCTGCCGCCCTCTGAAGTGATGTCATCTCGGACGCCTTGATCGGCTGACCGGTCCGCGCACCGAACGCCCAGGGGCACGACCTGCCGAGCACCCCACGCACGACCCCGGCGTCAGGCTGTTGGCAGCGGACGGTTCTGTTCGTCGCGGGACGACCGGCTGTTGAGGCTGCGGCCAGGCATCACGGCGTGCCGAGCAGCAGCGCGGCGGCTGCACGGGCATGACGGGCTGGCGACGGATCGCCGCTGATGCCGGCGGTCACGATGGCTCCTTCGGCGAGCAGGAAGACCGGTTCTGCCACCGGCCTCCCAGCAGCGTGGACCCACACGGCGATCTGGTCGTGGAACGCCTGTTTGTGTGACCGGACTTCGGCCAGCACCGCCTCGGATGACGAGCCGAGTTCGCCGTAAGCGTTGATCCAGGCGCATCCGCGGAAACCGGGTTGTGCGAACCACTCGGCAAGCCAGTCGAAGATCGCGAGCACGCGCTCATGAGGATCCGGTACCTGGTCCACGTGGGCGGCCAGGTTCCCTCTCCACCGCTGGTCGCGGCGCTTGAGTATCGCCACGACGAGATCTTCCTTCGCCGCGAAGAAGCGGTAGATCCGCTTCAGCGGCAGGCCGGAGGCCGCGCGGACCTCGTCCATGCCGACTGCTTGGATGCCCCGCTCGTAGAAGAGCTTCTCCGCTGCGTCGAGTAGCGCTTCGCGATCCAGGCGGTTCTGCTCCTCGGTGATCGGGGCCGGCATCCGGGCCTCCTTGACGTTGAGAACGATCGTTCCCTACCTTAGCTCCCACCGAAAGAGAACGCACGTTCTCAACGCGAGGAGGCCACCGTGCTGGAAGATCGCCCGCCCTATCCGCCGTTCACTCTGGAGACCGCCCTACAGAAGGTCCAAGCCGCCGAGGACGCGTGGAACACCCGCGACCCCCAACGGGTGGCGCTGGGCTACACACCGGACTCGACGTGGCGGAACCGGGACACGTTCGTCAGCGGTCGTGAGGAGATCGTCGCCTTCCTGACGCGGAAGTGGCAGCTCGAACTGGACTACGCGCTGCGCAAGAACCTCTGGGGGTTCCACGACAACCGGATCGCCGTCCGCTTCCAGTACGAGTGGCACGACACGGGGGGCCAGTGGTGGCGCAGCTACGGAAACGAACTGTGGGAGTTCGATGAGCACGGCCTCATGCGACGCCGCGAGGCGAGCATCAACGACGCCGCCATCACCGAAGCCGAACGGCGCATCCACGGCCCTCGCCCCGCGGACACCTACGAGAGCGACTTCCCGCTCCGCTAGGCCTGTCCGGGTGGCCCAAGAGCCCGGGGCCCGCTGGCGGCCGGTGAGCCGCGCCGGCGCCCTGATCCGGCCCCGTGGTCATCCGACGGCCGGCACCCGGGCCCGCCAGGGGATCCAGACGGCGGTGACGGCGACGATCAGCGCCGAGGCCGCCACCGCGGCCATGCCCAGGGTGAGGTTGGCCGCGCTCGCCACGAAGCCGATCAGGGCCGGACCGCCCAGCAGGCCGGTAGTGCCCATGGCGGCGACCAGGGCCAGGGAGTCCGAGCCGCGTTCGGCGGCGGCAACGTACACGCACGGCGTGACGGCGGCTGCGCCCAGTCCGACACAGGCGAAGCCGAGGAGCGTGGGAACCACTCCGCCGACGAGCAGGGCGAGGGCCAGACCGGCGCCGGCCACGGTGCTGCCGGTGCGGACCACGCGTCCGTCGCCCCATCGGGTGCGCCAGCGGTCCGCACAGACGCGGGCCAGCAGCATCATCACCGAGACGACCGCGATGCCGAGCGGGGCCACCGTCGCCGACGCCCTGACGACGTCCTTCAGGTAGAGCGTCGACCAGTCGTTCATGGCGCCCTCGGTAATCGTGCCGAAGACCATGGCGCAGCCCATGAGCAGGGTCCTGCCGGACGGCGGACTCAGGCGCCTGCGTCGCTCCGACGTGTCCGGGTGCGCCGGCCCGGTGTCCGGGTCGTCGAGCAGAGCCGGGCGGGCACAGCCGAGCAGGAGCAGTAGCAGGGATCCGGCCACCGTGAAGTGGGCCGGGAGGGACGGGGTCGCCGTGGTGACCGCCGAGGCCAACAGCGCGGCGGTGAGCAGCCCCGCGCTGAACGTGGCGTGCAGCTGGGACATGGCCGTGCGACCGTACTCCTTCTCCAGCGCGGCGCCCTGGGCGTTCATGGCGACGTTGAGGCAGCCGACCGCGACTCCGTCGGCGCAGACGGTCATGACCGCGAGGGGGTAGTCCGGTACCACGGACAGGGCCGCCAGCACGGCGGTGAGGCACAGGGCTGAGGCCAGGGAGAGGCGCCGGGAACCCAGGCGGCGCATCAGGACGGCGACGAGCGGGAATGAGGCGGCGGCGCCGGCCCCGCAGGCCATGAGCAGCAGGCCGACCTCCCCGGCGCCCAGGTCCAGCCGGGTCTTGAGCGCCGGGAGCCGGGAGACCCAGGTGCCGTACTGGAAGCCCAGGAAGCAGAACAACGCCGCGATCGACCACTTGGCGCGCTGGAAGGAGGGTGCGGGCATGGGCATCAGACCGCGTCCCGTCCCTCGTGGGGCCGGGAGGCGGCCATCTGCGCCACCATGTAGACCGCGTCGCCGCCGTAACCCGGCGGCAACCGCGTCCCAGGGTGGGGCCGGTAGCCGTTGGCCCGCCAGAACGTCTCCCTGCCCGCAACCGCGATCAGCGACATGGTCTCGAAGCCGCGGGCACGGGCCTCGTCGGTCAGCCGACGCACCAGCCGGGTGCCGAGGCCCCTGCGCCGCAGTGGCGCGGTGACGACGAGATCGTGCAGATGGAGGTTGACCGAGTGGTGGACGACCCCTTCCGGGCGGGTCAGGTCGGGGCAGCGGAATCTCGGGTAGGGCAAGGCGAGGACGTAGCCCGCGAGCTGGCCGTCGACGTCGAGCGCGAAGCAGGTGCCGGCCGAGGCCCGGGCCCGGGAACGCAGCAGCTCCTCACCCTCGGTCAGGGAGGGGTCCGTGTACGCCTCCGCCTCCAGTGCGGCCACCTGCGGCCAGTCGGCGTCGGCTATCCCCCGTGTGCGTATGAGGTGTTTCATCTTCCGTACCGTTCTCCCCGGCTCGCGGCCCCGCCGGCACCGCGTACGCAGACGCACGGCAGCGGGCGGACGCCGTTGAAGCCCTGGGTCATGTAACTGGTGGCGTACGCACCGGCGGAGAGGATCCACACCGGGTCGCCCGAGGTGACCGCCCCGGGGACGCGGACCGGGTGCCGTCCGCCACCGTAGGCATCGTCGCTGTCGCAGGTGGGGCCCGCGACGATCGCAAGGACGTGGCCCCGGTCGTCGGGCTGGCCGGGGAAGACCAGCGGGTGGGTCACCTGGTCCATTTCGTACAGCCCGTTGAACTTGCCGCAGCTCAGGTAGAGCCAGTCGCTGTCCGCCCCGTCCGGCAGCCGGCGGCGGGTCAGCCGCGAGACATGGGCGCGGACGACACCGTGGTCGGCGACCAGGTGGCGGCCCGGTTCCATGACGAAGGCGAGCGGGGCGCAGGCGAGCTCGCGTAGGCGCTCCATGCCTTCGCGCAGCACGGTGAGGATCTTGTCCAGCGGCGGATCGAGGCGGTTGCCGTGGCGGTCCCGGTAGCCGAGCGCAGGCAGACCGCCGCCGAGGTTGACATGGTCGAGCACGATCCCCTGCCCGGCCAACGCGGTCAGGGTCGCGGCGAGGGTTTCGAGGGCTTGCTGCCAGGCCTCGCCGGTCATCTGTTGGGAACCGACGTGGACCGATAGGCCCGCCGGGGTGAGTCCGGCCGCACGGGCGGTGGCCAGCACGCGGACGGCGTCGTCGGGTGCGCAGCCGAACTTGCGGTCCAGTCCCCACAAGGCGCCCTCCCCGCTGGTGGCGATGCGGCAGAACACCCGTGCGCCACAGGCGTGTTCGGCGATCGCGGTGACGTCCTCGACGCTGTCGGTGGCGAACGTGCGGATGCCGAGCCGGTGGGCGTCGGCGATGTCCCGGTCAGACTTGACGGTGTTGCCGTAGTGGATGCGTTCCGGCGGGGCGCCGGTCCGCAGAGCCTGGGCCACCTCGGCGGGGCTCGCCGCGTCGAAGCCTGCGCCCCGGTCCGCGAGGCAGCGCATGACCTCGTCCACGGGGCAGGCCTTGAGGGCGAAACGGACCTGGAGTCCGGGCAGTTCGCGGACGAGCCGGTCGTACTGCGCCTCGATGCCGGTGAGGTCGTAGATCACGCGGTCGCTGTGAGCCGCCTGCAGTGCGGCGGTGAGGGGTGCGCTGATTCCCCCGGGCAGTGCTGTGCTGGTCTTCACTCTGTTGCGTCCTCGTGGCCGAGTACGGTCGTGCGGGCGGCGCGCACCAGCGCTGGCCAGGCCCCGATCAGATGGATGAAGTCCTCCACGTCCCGCTGGGCCTGGTCGAGTAACCGGTCACGTTCTTCGGCGATCCGGTCAGCGAAGTCCGCGTAGCGTCCACCGAGCTTGCGGTAGGAGACGTCGATCCGGTCCAGTCGCCAGGTGTTCTCGGCACGGTCCAGCAGGGTGCTCTCGCGCAACAGACCGGTGATCGCCTCGGGTCGGACGCGCTGCTGGTCGTCCAGGAGCTGGTCTCCGGCGGCGGCCATCCGGTCGTAGACGTGATGGAAGTAGAGCATGGACAGCAAGAACTTCACGAACCTTCGCTGGTAGGCAGGGAATCCGGTGTCGGTGCGGCGTTCGGGGGTGTGGAAGTTCTCGATGTGCCGGTTGTGCAGGATGCCGGGCAGCCCCGCGTCGTGGATGAGGTGGAGGAGGAAATAGTCGCTGCCGATGGTGTCGGTGGCGGGGGGCAGCGGGATGCGGTCGTACACCGCGTGGTCGAAGGCGATATTGCACATGTCGACCCGCATCGGGTCGACCCGGGTGAGCGTCGACTGGTCACCGCTGAAGGGTGCGGTTCCCGCTCCCCTGAACGACTCCTCGACCAGCTGCCGTTTGCGCTCCAAAGGCCAGCCACCAGGCGCCCACAGGCTGACCACGTCGTGGTAGACGCTCTCGTCCAACCTCCGTATCTCGCCGATGTCGACGGAGAGCTCACCGATGAAGGACGCGCCGGCCAGCGACACTGGACGATGGATGAGGTCGGGGTCCACGTCGGTGCGGGTGACACCGGCCGCTGCCTCGGTGGCTGGCCGGCCCAACCAGGGCAGCTCGTGCTGGATGGGGAACACCGGTTCGTCGTTGTGCAGTTGGTAGGTGCTGTCGGAGTCCCTGCGGTGCACGGAGCGGCAGCCGAGCGCGGTGGCCAGCAGGAAGGCACGGTTGGTGCAGGCGCCGTAGGAGACGGCTGTCGGCACCATGAGGTGCAGCAGCCGCTCCGGCTCGGGCAGGCCGGCCCGTTCGATCGCCCGGTGCAGGAAGTCCCGCTGGGACTGCTCGCTGAGGTGGTGCACGGTCACCCGGGGGGTCGGTGGCAGGGCCGCGACGGTCCGGGAGTGCTCGGCTCGGGTGCGGTCGTCGCAGGAGTCGAGGATCAGCAGGCTGACGTCGGTGCCGAAGCGGCGGGCGGCGTAGGCGGCTTCGTCGTGGAGCGCTGCGATGGTGGCCGGGCAGGCCCGGTTGGTGGGCAGGCACAGGCAGATCGGTGCTGTGGTGGCCCGGTTCACCGTGCGGTCCCGTCTGCGGTCGATTTCCCGGTCGTCTCGCCGGTCGCCTCCCTGGTCCAGGAGTCGAGCCCGAGCAGCTTCCTGCCGAGCGGGTTGAGCGTGGCCGGACCGTAGCGGTCGGCCTCCGGTTCGCGGGCGTCGCCGAGCAGCGTGGCGTTCCAGTCGGGGGTGGCAAGGGTGCGCCAGGACCGCACCCGAGATGCGCGCAGGGCCGTGTGCTCCTCCAGGGCGGGCATCATCGACAGGTACTGGACGGCCCGGACACCGTTGTCAGAGAGGTTCGGGGCTACCCCGTGCGCCAGTAGCCCGTTGAAGATCAGCAGGTCGCCGGCTTGGAGGTCAGGGCGGACGACGGGGAACTCACAACGGTCGGTCGCCGGCCTGACCGGGTCACGGCCGGCCGGCTGGGCGATCCGCCACTCGTCGAACCTGCGGAACAGTTCCGGGGCGCATTGGAAGCCGCCGAGTGCTGGCCGGGTGTCGGTGAGCGCGATGATCCCCTGCACCCGTTGCGGAAGCACGGCGAGGGTGGTGTCCACGTCCCAGTGCAGCTCGATGTCGAAACCCTCGTGGGTGGGCTCGATCAGGGAACGGGAACGGGAACGCCGGTTGGGGGGGTTGAGGTTGAGCCGGTCGAGGGTGACCCACAGTTCCTCACAGTCCCAGATGTCCACGAAGGCGTCGTGGACGCGCTGCGTCTGGCGGCTGTCCCAGAGCAACTGGTGGTGGTACGCCTCGACGAAGCCGTAGATGTAGAGGTGCTGGTCGAGTTCGGAGCGGAACTCCGGTTCCCTGTACCAGGTCTCGGGGTGGTCCGGATCGAGGCCCTGGAACTGCCAGGCGAATTCCAGCAGGCCCTTCGCTTCGCCGGGGCTGATGGCCTCGCGGACGATGACGTAGCCGTACGTCTGCCAGAAGGCGAAGTCCTCTTCGGACAGCACCCTGAGGGGCTGTGTCTTGTCGATGTCGCGCAATGGTGTCGGGGCGAGGTAGGTCTCCCCGTCGGCGCTGAAGTAGGGGCGGTCGGTCGCGGCTCGGTGGAGGTAGGGGGCGGGTGTCTGCATGCGATCACTCCGGGGCGGTCGGACGGGAGCACCGTCGGTGCGGATGTGAGACATGTGCCGGTGGCAAGCGCCAGGACGCAGGAGGCCACCGGGTTCCCTGGGAGAGGTGGAGGTGGGCCGCCCGCTGGCGTCGGGCGGCCGTTGGTGCGCGGGTCAGCCGGAGGCCACGGCTTCGGCAGCCGCCACCCCGCAGACGCGGGCCGCGCCGTAGGTGGCGATGTGCAGGGCGCCGCGCGGCGCAGCCTGCGGCAGGCCCATCTCGACGACCACCGTGTCGGGGCGGGCCGCGAGCAGGGTGTCGAGGGCGGAGCCCATCCAGTCGTGCCGGTGTTCGTCACGGACCACGGCGACGATCCGGCGGCTACCGGCCGCGGCCAGGGCCGCGGTGCCGGCGTCGGTGCCGGTGCCGGTGCCGGTGAAGGAGCCGGACGCACTACCGGGCAACAGCCGGGCCAGTTCGACGGCTACCCCCCATGGGGTCTCGTCGCCGACGGCGATGTTGGGCGTCGGGTTGAAGGTGGCGACGTACACCGGTCCGGTGACCGGTGCGTCGGCGTCGTTCCGGGTCACGGTCAGGGCGCGGCGGGCAGCGACCAGGCCGATCTCCGGTTCGGGCGTGGCGGCGCGGCCACTGCGCGCCCCCACGGTCCAGGCGGCCAGGGCACGCACCCGGGCGGCCGCGTCGGCAAGCCGCTCCTCGGGCAGTTCGCCGGAGCGTACGGCGGCCACGAGCGCGTCCCGCAGCTTCAGCACGGTGCCCTCGTCGCACAGGCCGCCGCCCACGCAAATAGCGTCAGCGCCTGCCGCGATCGCCAGGACCACCCCGTGTGCCAGGCCGTAGGTGCCGGATATCGCGCGCATCTCGATGCCGTCGGTGACGATCAGTCCCTGGTAGCCGAGTTCGCCGCGCAGCAGTTCGGTGAGGATGCGCCGGGAGAGGGTGCCTGGGCGCTCCGGGTCCAGGGCGGGGACGAGGATGTGCGCGCTCATGATGGCACGGGTGCCGGCGGCTATGGCCGCCCGGAAGGGCGGCAGTTCACGTGCGTAGAGGGTGTCGGTGTCGACGTCGATGCGTGGAACGGCGTGGTGGGAGTCGACGCTGGTGTCGCCGTGGCCGGGGAAGTGCTTGGTGCAGGCGGCGACACCGGAGGACTGCAGGCCCTCGACCCAGGCCGCGGTGTGCCGGGCCACCAGGTCGGTGCTCGTGCCGAAGGAGCGGACACCGATGACGGGGTTGCCGGGGTTGGCGTTGACGTCGGCGGAGGGCGCCCAGTCGAAGTTGACACCGCAGGCCGCGAGGCGCCGGCCCAGCTCGCGGGAGACGGCCCGGGTCAGGCCGGTGTCGTCGACCGCGCCGAGGGCGTGGTTGCCGGGGAAGGAGGAGCCGGTGCGGACGTCGAGGCGGGTGACGTCACCGCTCTCCTCATCGATGGCGACCAGCACGTCGTCCCGTTCGGCGCGCAACTGGGCGGTGAGTGCGCTGACTTGTTCCTCGCTGACGACGTTGCGGCCGAACAGGGCGACTGAGGCGAGGCCTTCGTCGAGGCGTCGGCGCACCCAGTCGGGCGCGATGGTGCCGTCGAACCCCGGTTGCAGCACCGCTAGGGCGTTCCGGGTCAGGGTGTCGGGGCCGGTGGCGAGTGTGGTCATCGGGGGCGTCATCCCTTCACGGCGCCGTCGGTCAGACCGCTGACAGCCTTGCGTTGCAGGAAGATGAAGAGGATCAGGATGGGCAGCGCGAAGAGCGACGAAGCGGCCATCGTGGCGCCCCAGTCATCACCGAAGGCGGTCTGGAACTGGGACAGCCACAGGGGCAGGGTCTGCTTCTCGATGTCCTTGTTGAGGATCAGGACGAGCGGGAACTCGTTCCAGGCGGTGATGAAGCCGAACAGCGAGGTCGCCATCAGGCCGGGTGCAAGCAGCGGGAAGATCACGCGGACGAAGGCCTGGGTCCGGGTACAGCCGTCGACCATCGCTGACTCCTCCAGCTCCTTCGGCACGGCGGCCACGTAGCCGCGCAGCGTCAGGATGGTCAGGGGCAGCACCATGACCGTGTAGAAGACCGTGAGCGGGACCAGGCTGTCCAGCATGTCGTTGTCTCGCACGATCATGTAGATGGCGATGACCATGACCTCCCAGGGCGCCATCTGCGCCAGCATGAAGGTCACGATGAAGCCGCGCCGCCCCTTGAACCGCATCCGGGCGAGGGCGAACGCCGCGAACAGGGCGATGACCAGTGACAGGGCCACCGCGCTGACCGTGACGGTGACCGAGTTGGCGACCAGGGTCCAGAAGTGGTCGGCGTGGACTGCCTTGGAGAAGTGGCCGAAGGTGATGTCGGTCGGGAACCACACCGGGGCCTCGGAGATGATGTCGCCGGTCGGCTTGAAGGCCGTCGCGAACATCCAGTAGACGGGGAACACGAAGCCGATGAAGAGGATGACGGCGGTCGCGTTGGGCCAGAAACGGCCGAAGACCGAGCGCTTCACAGCTCGTCCTCCTCTTGCTTGAGCACCATGCGCAGGTAGTACGAGGTGATGACGAGCAGGACCAGGATGGTCAGGAAGGAGATGGCCGCGCCGACCCCGAAGTGCTGGTTGCCGACGCCCTGGACGAACGCGTAGATCGGCAGGGTCTCGGTGAGGTGGTCGGGGCCGCCCTCGTTGATCGCGAAGATCTGCGGGAACGCCTTGAAGACCCAGATGACTTCGAGGAAGGTCGTGGCGTACAGGAAGGGCCGCAGGAACGGGAAGGTGACCGAGGTGAAGGACTTCCACGCGCCGGCGCCGTCCAGGGACGCGGCCTCGTACAGCTCCCGGGGGATCGTGGTGGTGGCGGCGTAGAGGTTGATCGCCACGAAGGGGATCGATTGCCAGACGATGAGCAGTGTGATCACCGAGAAGGTGGAGAGCTGGGTGCTGAACCAGTTGTAGTCGGCCATGGAATGCCAGCCGAGCTTGTCCAGGACCCAGTTGACGACGCCGAAGCGTTGGGCGAACAGCCACTGGTAGACGGTGGTGGCGGCGATGATGGGCATGGCCCAGGCAAGGACCAGGCCGAGCAGGAGGAGCAGCCGCATTTTCTTGCCGAGGCGGGCCAGCAGCAGACCGACCAGGGTGCCGAGTACCATGATCAGGATGACGTTGGCGGCGGTGAAGAACACCGAGCGCTCGACGACGTGCCAGAAGTCCGGACCGGTCAGGACCTCACGGTAGTTGTCGAAGCCGTTCCACTCGGTGAGGTGCTGGATGAGCTGCCGCGGGTTGAGGTTCTGGAACGACAGCATGCCGTTCTTCACCAGGGGCCAGCCGAGCAGGACCAGTGTGGCCAGCAGCGCGGGCAGCAGGAGCAGGTAGGGGGCGGCGGCGCGGCGGCCGGGCGGTGTCCGGGAGGTGCTGTCCCCACCTCTCGGGGGCGCCGGCACCCGGGCCTTGCGGACAGCGGGCCCCCCGGCCGTGTCCGTGCCTTCGGTCTGCACTGACATGAGTTGCCATCTCTTCCGTGGCCGTACGAAGAACGACACTGGTGAGCCGGGGGGCACCGGCACGGCGCCCCCCGGCGCGGTCATCAGTTCTGCTGGGCCAGGCGCTGGTTGATCTCGCCCTCGACCTGCTTGGCGGCGTCCGCCGGGGACTTACCGTTCAGCACCGCGGTCATGTAGGACTTGATCGGGTTGGGGCTGTTCTCCACCGCGGCCCACTCGGGGATCAGCGGGGTGGTGCCACCGACCGCGGCGCCCGGCGCGGCGGCCTCGGCGACGGCATTGCCCTTGAGGTTGGACTCCAGGGACTTCTTGTTCGGGATGACGCCGTTGAGCTTGGCCAGTTCGCCCTCGTACGTGTCGGACAGGGCGATCTTCAGGAACTCCTTGGCCAGGGCCTGCTTCTTGCTGTTCTGGGCGACGGCGAGGTTGGAGCCGCCGAGGAAGACACCTTCGGGCTTGTCGGCCGTCTCGCCGGGGACGGTGAAGTAGCCGAGGTCCTTTTCGATGGACTTGTTGGCCTGGATGGCGGTGCCGGCTTCCCAACCCATGCCGATGAACGCGCCGGTCTTGCCCTTGGCGAAGACCTCGGCCTGCTGCGGGTTGGCCTCGTCCTTGTCCTTGGGGGCCTTGGAGTAGGAGGCGTACTTCTTGTAGATCTCCATGGCCTTGGCGACCTTGGGGTCGCCCAGGTTGGAGACGTACTTGTCGCCGTCCTTCTTCACCAGGTCAGCGCCCTGGCCGATGGTCAGGCCGTCGAAGAAGTACCAGTTCTGGCCCGGCATGTACAGCGGCTCGGCGTCGGTCTTCTTGCCGATGGTGTCCAGGTCCTTGAAGAACTCGTCCCGGGTCTTCGGGGTGTCCTTGATACCGGCTTTCGCCCAGATCTTCTTGTTGTAGATGACGACGCGGTTGGCAAAGTACCAGGGGGCGGCGTACTGCTTACCGTCGTAGACCGAGGACTGGGAGACCGAGGGCGTCCAGTCGGCGCCGATCTCGTTCTTGAGGTCGCCCAGGTCAGCGAGGCCGCCGGTGGCCGCATAGGCCGGGGTCTGGGTGTTGCCGACCTCCAGGACGTCCGGCGGGTTGGATTCCGAGAGGGCGGTGGTGATCTTCTGCTGGATCCCGTCCCACTTCTGGGTCTCGAATTTCACCTTGGCGCCGGTCTTCTTCTCGAAGGCGGCCGTGACGTCCTTGACCCACTGATCCGGCACGGAACCGCTCATTGTCCAGACCTTCAGGGTCTGGCCCTTGAAGCTGTCCGGGCCTGCGTTCTTGCTGCTGTCCTTGTCGTCGTTGCCGCCACACGCCGACACGGAGACCATCATGCCCGCGATCACGATCGCGGCTGCGAGCTTGCGCTTCACGCCACCCTCCTCAGGGATGCCACTAATCCCCCCACGCCCTCGGCGGTGACCTGCGTACGACGCTGTTGCACGTAGGGCTCGGGAACTGACCACTAATGGTGTAGACCAGTACCGTGGAGCTTGGCCTAGACCTTTCGGGGTGTCAAGGGTGGTCCGAGAAGCCGATCCCGGCCGTTACGAGAAAGTCACCGGAGTGCATCCGTCCGCATCCACCCCACAGGTCCGGACCACCCGACCGGCCCTCCGGTTGGACTAGACCATAGGACGGTTGGTCGCTATAACGGGAGGCCACCGACACAGCCGGGAAGGCAGGCATGACCACCGACGTCAGCAGCGCCCAGCCGCACAGCGGGGCGCCCGGCCGCACCGCGCGCGTGCCGAAGTACTACCGGATCAAACAACAGCTCCTGGCCATGACCGAGGTGCTGGAGCCCGGTTCCGCCATGCCCGCGGAACGTCTGCTCGCCGTCCGGTTCAGCACCTCACGCACCACCATCCGGCAGGCCCTGCAGGAACTCGTCGGCGAGGGTCGCCTCGACCGGATCCAGGGCAAGGGCACCTTCGTCGCGCAGCCGAAGCTGTACCGCACCCTCCAGCTGACCTCTCACACCGAGGACATGCGCGCCCAGGGCCTGACGCCCGCCTCACACGTGCTGGACATCGGGGAGATTCCCGCGGACGAGAAGCTGTCGGGCCTGCTCGACATCGGGCTCGGCGAGCACGTGCTGCGCATCGAACGACTGCGGCTCGCCAGCGGCGACCCCATGGCGATCGAAACGACCCACCTGTCCGTGCGACGCTTTCCCGGGCTGCGGCGCTCCCTGGCCACGTACCCCTCCCTCTACACGGCACTGGCCGAGGTCTACGGTGTTCATCTCGCCGAGGCCGACGAGACCATCGAGACCTCGCTGTCCACCCCGCGCGAGGCGCAGCTGCTCGCCACCGACGTGGGGCTGCCGATGCTGCTGCTGTCCCGGCACTCGCGGGATGCGGAGGGCACCCCGGTGGAGTGGGTGCGCTCGGTGTACCGCGGCTCCCGCTACAAGTTCGTGGCCGCGCTGCGCCGGCCGGATCTGCGCCTCGCGCCCTCGGGGGCACGGCCGAGGACCGCTCCGCCGGACCGGGACGGCCTCGGCCGCGCCTGAGCCAGGAGGACCGGGGCGGCCGGGGCGCGGGCCGGGGAGCAGGGACGGCCGGCGGGTCCCGGCACGCGGGGAAGACACACGTCCCCGCCGCCGCGGGTCCTACGACGTCCGCCGGTCCCTGCGCGGCCTTGCGGCATCGTGCCTGCCGCGGGGCCGGCACACTGGCACCCGCGACGGCACGCGGACGGTGGACCCCGCCGGGTCGAAGCGGGGCGCCCACCGGCGACCGGCTGCCATGGGATCGGACCCGGCAAGCCGGCATTCACCAATCACGCGTCCCCGCCCACCCGCGAAGCAGGAGAAACGTCCTCGGCTCCTCGTCGGGCGCGGTCGTGCTCGCCCGGGCCGCCCCCTCCGGCGTGGGGATCCCGCGCCAGGTATGACGTGGGGCGCCGCCGGCGACGAACTCCCGGCCCGGAAGATCGGCGCGGAAGAGCACCGCGCCGTCGCCCCGTGCCAGGTGGACCGTCGAGCCGGCCGGACCCGGGCGCCCGGCGGCCCCGCGGGCAACACGAACGTCCGGCCCCTTCCGGAGGGGCCGGACGGCGGCCGGTGGCACGTGCCCGGCTCACCCCTGGATGAGCTTGACGTCCCGGTCCGTGACCGCATGGAAGGCCGGCAGCGGCGCGATGCCCGAGGGACGCAGCTCCATGAGGGAGGCCCGTACATGGGCCGTCCCCACCGTGAGCGCCTCCGAGGAGACCTTGCCGGAGTTCGTCCAGCGGTGCTCGGCACCGTCGCACCGGGCGGCGCCGCCGCCGATGCCGTGCCTGACGCGAGGGTCACCCTGGCTGACGGACGAGCTGACGAACACCGGTCCGGTGCCCGGGGTGCAGCGGTAGCTGCCGGAGAGGGTGACCGTGCCGTCGGACGCGATCCGGCCGGCCGGGTCGACGGTGACGGCCTCGAAGGGGTCGGCACCGGCCGAACCGATCGCGGAGCACAGCAGGGCGGCGGCGCCGAGAGCCGCGGCTAGGGCGGGGCGTACGAGCACGGGATACCTCCGGTTCCACGGGGTTGGGGGCTCCACTGGTACCGGGCGACCGCGCCGGGAGGTGTGACCGTCACCCCATCGGTGGCGCGTCACGCACGGGCCGGAACGGCGGATCAGCTGCCGGGGACAGCAGGACGAACGTCCAGAACAGCTGTGCGGCGCCGGGCCGGTCGGCGCACCGGGACACGGCGGCATCGCCCCGCCGGGCCGCCCGACCTCCGGACGATGCGTGGACCCTACGGCGTCACGACAACCCGGCCACGCAGCCCTACGGCAGTACGGCGAACCCGTCCAGCTCTACGAGCGCCTGCTCGTCCCACAGCCGGACCACCTGCACCACCGCCATCGCGGGATAATCGCGGCCTGCCACGTCGCGCCAGATGCGGCCGAGTTCGCCAGCGCACTGCCGGTAGGCGACGATGTCCGTGGCGTAGACGGTGACACGGGCGAGGTCGGCCGGGGTACCACCAGCCGCACGCAGGGCGGCGAGCAGGTTGCCAAGCGCCGTCCCGAACTGCTCGGGCAGCGCGTCACCGGCGATCTTGCCGTCCCCGTCGAGGGCGGTCTGCCCCGCCAGGAACACCACGCGGGAACCGGCCGCGACGACCGCGTGGGAGAAGCCCGTGGGCGGGGACAGTTCGGGCGGATTGACTCGCTCGGTCGTCACCTGACCTCCCGGTCCTGGGTCATGGCATACAACTCCTTGGCGATGATGCCCCGTTGGACCTCACTGGCTCCCTCGTAGATGCGCGGCGCACGCACCTCGCGGTAGAGGTGTTCGAGGAGGTGGCCGCGGCGCAGGGCGAGGGCTCCGTGCAGTTGGACGGCGGCGTCGACGACGTACTGCGCGGTCTCGGTGGCGAGCAGCTTGGCCATCGCGGCACGCCGGGGCACGTCGACCGCGCCTTCGTCGTACGCCGCGGCCGCCGCATACACCATCAGTCGCGCAGCCTCGGTGCGCAGCGCCATCTCGGCAGTCTGGTGGGAGACCGCCTGAAGGTCCATCAACCGACCTCCGAACGCCTGGCGTTGACGGGTGTGATCGAGGGTGGCATCGAGCGCGGCCTGTGCCATGCCGACCGCGAAGGCGCCCACACTGGGACGGAAGAGGTTGAGGGTGCCCATGGCGACGGCGAAGCCGCGGTCGACCTCACCGAGCACGTCGTCGGCGGTGACCGGCACGGCGTCGAAGTCGAGTGCACCGATGGGGTGCGGTGAGATCATCTCCAGTGCCGTGCCGGTGAGTCCGGGCCGGTCGGCAGGGACCAGGAAGGCGGTCACGCCCCGGGATCCGGCACCGGGCGTGGTACGCGCGAAGACCGTGTAGAAGTCGGCCTCGGGGGCGTTGGAGATCCAGCACTTGGCTCCGGTGAGCCGCCAGGCGTGGCTGCCGTCGGGCTCGGCCGCCAAGGCCAGCGCCGCGGCGTCCGAACCGGCTCCGGGCTCGCTCAGCGCGAAGGCAGCCACCGCACTGCCGTCGGCGACCCTGGGGAGCCAGTGTCCGCGCTGGACGGGGGTGCCGTGGGCGTGCACCGGATGAGCACCCAACCCCTGGAGGGCGAGGGCGGTCTCGGCCTCGATGCAGGCCTGCGCCAGGGACTCCCGCATCAGGCACAGGTCGAGCGCGCCGGAAGCGAACAGCCGACGCGGCAGCCCGAGCCTGCCGAGTTCGGTGAGCAGCGGCCGGTTGACACGGCCGGGATCGCCCTGGTCGGCGAGCGGGCGCAGCCGTCGTGCGGCCAGCGTGCGCAGCTCCGCACACCAGGCGATCTGCTCCGGTTCGAGCGAGAATGCGGGCACTGCCCTTCCTCCCTCCGGGGCGGGCCTCCACGCCCCTCCCCACCACCATCCGAGAGGGCCCCGGCCCTCGGGCCCCTTCCTCGCCGTCCAGGGCGGGACCGGGGCGGCCTCATCCCGTCACACCCCACGTTATCGCGAAGAGTTGACTGCCGTCACCAACGCGATACGCTCCAATGGCGAGCCCACCACGACACCGGCGCCCACCACGACGCCCGTCTCGACGCTTGGCACGGCAAGGGGGCGAACCGCCATGCATCTCTCGGCCCACGTCGACACCTTCGCGCGCGACCATCTGCCCCCGCCGGACGAGTGGCCCGAGCTGCGGTTCGACCTGCCGGAACTGCGTTACCCCGACCGGCTGAACTGCGCCGCGGAGCTCCTGGACGGTCCCGGTGCGGACCGTTCGGTCTTCCACGCCCCGACCGGGCCCACCTGGACATACGGCGAGCTGCGGGCACGCGTCGACCGGATCGCGTACCTCCTCACGGGAGACCTCGGTGTGGTCCCCGGCAACCGGGTCCTGCTGCGCGGCCCCACCACCCCGTGGCTGGCCGCCTGCTGGCTGGCGGTGCTGAAGGCGGGCGCGGTGGCGGTCACCGTGCTGGCCCAGCAGCGCCCGCACGAGCTGGCGACGATCTGCGAGATCGCCCGGGTGCAGCACGCCCTGTGCGACATCCGGGCGGTGGACGACCTGGCGCGGGCGGGGATACCAGGGCTGCGGATCACCTCGTACGGAGGCGACACCCCCGATGACCTCCTCCGCCGCCCGACACCCGCCACCCCCTATCCCGCGGTCGACACCGCGGCCGACGACGTCGCTCTGATCGCGTTCACCTCGGGCACCACGGGCCGCCCGAAAGGGTGCATGCACTTCCACCGGGACGTGCTGGCCGCCGCCGACACATTCTCGAAGCACGTGCTGCGTCCTCATCAGGACGACGTGTTCGCGGGCAGTCCCCCGCTCGGCTTCACCTTCGGTCTCGGCGGACTGGTCATCTTCCCGCTGCGGGCCCGCGCCAGCACCCTCCTGCTGGAGCAGGCCGGCCCCCGGCAACTGCTCCCCGCGATCGCCGAGCACCGCGTCTCGGTCCTCTTCACCGCCCCGACCGCGTACCGCGCCATGCTGGACGCGCTGGACGGGCACGACGTCTCCTCCCTGCGGCGCTGCGTGTCGGCCGGGGAGAACCTGTCCGCGGCCACCTGGCGGGCCTGGCACGAGCGCACCGGCGTGCGCATCATCAACGGCATCGGCGCGACCGAACTGCTGCACATCTTCATCTCCGCAGCGGACCAGCGCATCAGGCCCGGCACCACGGGCGTGCCGGTGCCCGGCTGGCAGGCGCGCGTGCAGGGCACGAATGGTGAGCCGGTACCCGACGGAGAACCTGGCCTGCTGGCCGTGCGCGGCCCGATCGGCTGCCGCTACCTCGCCGACCTGCGGCAGCGCGCGTATGTCCGCGACGGCTGGAACGTCACCGGCGACACCTACGTCCGCGAGCCCGACGGGTACTTCCGCTACGTGTCCCGCGCCGACGACATGATCATCTCAGCTGGGTACAACATCGCCGGGCCGGAGGTGGAGGAGGCCCTGCTGCGCCACCCCGACGTGGTGGAGACGGCGGTCGTCGGCCGGCCCGACGAGGCACGCGGCCACGTGGTGGTGGCGTACACGGTCCTGCGGGACGGAGCCCAGCAGGATCCGGAAGCCCTCCGTACGTTCCTCAAGTCCGAACTGGCCCCCTACAAGTGCCCGCGTGAGTTCGTGTTCCTGGACGCGCTCCCGCGCACGGCCACCGGAAAGCTGCAGCGGTTCCGGCTGCGCACCGCGAGTGACCGGCAGTGACCCCGGCAGCCTAAAATGATCAACGTGTCCGAGCAGCACGCCCCCAGGTCCCTCATCGTCACGCTCTACGGTGCGTACGGCCGCTACATGCCCGGCCCAGTGCCCGTCGCCGAGCTGATCCGGCTCCTGGCCGCGGTCGGGGTGGACGCACCCTCGGTGCGCTCCTCGGTGTCCCGGCTCAAACGCCGCGGTCTGCTGCTGCCCGCCCGTACGGAGCGTGGCGCCGCTGGGTATGAACTCTCCGCCGAAGCACGGCAGTTGCTGGAAGACGGAGACCGCCGTGTCTATGCGACGGCGCCTCCCGAGGACGAGGGTTGGGTGCTCGCGGTGTTCTCCGTCCCCGAGTCGGAGCGGAACAAACGGCATGTGCTGCGGTCCCGGCTGGCCGGCCTCGGCTTCGGCACTGCGGCCCCGGGGGTGTGGATCGCCCCGGCCCGTCTGCACGAGGAGACGCGCCACACGCTGCACCGGCTGCGCCTGGACCCCTACGTGGACTTCTTCCGGGGCGAGCACCTCGGCTTCGCACCCACGGCCGACGCGGTCACCCGGTGGTGGGACCTGGCCGCGATCGCCAAGGAACACGAGCACTTCCTGGATGCGCACGCTCCCGTCCTGCACGCCTGGGAGCGCCGCCCGGACACCCCGCCCGAGGAGGCCTACCGCGACTACCTGCTCGCCCTCGACTCCTGGCGCCATCTGCCCTATACCGACCCGGGCCTGCCCACCCGGCTCCTGCCACAGGACTGGCCCGGGTTCCGTTCGGCCGAGGTCTTCCGGGCGTTGCACGCGCGGCTACGCGACGCGGGCGCGGAGTTCGCCGGAGTGTGACGCGGTCCGATCCTGACGGGGCCGGACGCAGAACCGGTGGGGCGGTCCGGGCACCGCGCGTCCGGTCGTCGTTGCCCCGGCCCCGCGCCCTCCCGGGCCCCGGCAAACCACTCGACCGGTCCTCCCGGCGGACGGCGCGCCCCGGTCGCCGGGAAGGTGAAGGTGCGTCAGCCACCAAGCGATAGGCGCGGCTTGGGGGCGTCGGTCCGTCCGGTCTGCGGGCGCCGGTTGCCTGCGCGGTAGGGGTTGGGCCAGACGGCGCCGGGGCCCTCGTATCCCTGCTCGACCGCAGCGTGCAAGGTCCAGTGGGGGTCGTAGAGATGTGGGCGGGCCAGCGCGCACAGGTCAGTACGGCCCGCCAGGATCAGGGAGTTGACGTCGTCCCAGGAGGAGATCGCCCCGACCGCGATCACCGGGACTCCGACCTCGTGCCGGATGCGGTCGGCGAACGGCGTCTGGTACGACCGCCCGAACTCCGGCCGTTCCTCGGCCACTACCTGCCCCGTGGAGACGTCGATAGCGTCGGCACCGTGCGCTGCGAAGGCCCGGGCGATTGCGACGGCATCCTCCGCGGTGGTGCCCCCCTCCGCCCAGTCGGTGGCGGAGATGCGGACGGTCATCGGCCGCTCGGCCGGCCACACCTCGCGCACCGCGTCGAAGACTTCCAGCGGGAACCTCAGCCGTTCCTCCAGACGACCGCCATAGGCATCGGTGCGTCGATTGGTGAGCGGGGAGAGGAAACCGGAGAGCAGGTATCCGTGGGCGCAGTGCAGTTCGAGCAGATCAAAACCGGCACGGGTGGCCCGCTTGGCAGCAGCAGTGAACTCTTCCCGGACATCAGTGAGTTGGGCCCGACTGAGCTGGCGCGGAGTCTGACTCCCCGGCTTGTACGGCAGCGGGGAGGCGGCGACGAGTGGCCAGTTGCCCTCAGGTAGCGGCTCGTCCATGCCATCCCACATCAGTTGCGTGGAGCCCTTGCGACCGGAGTGCCCGAGCTGCACCCCGAGCGCGGTGCCGGGGGCGCGGGTGTGCACGAAATCGGTGATGCGCCGCCACGCCTCGGCCTGCCGCGCGGTGTAGAGACCGGCGCAACCCGGCGTGATGCGGCCTTCGGCGCTCACGCACACCATCTCGGTCATCACCAGCCCGGCCCCGCCGAGGGCCCGGGCGCCCAGGTGCACCAGGTGGAAGTCGCCGGGTACACCGTCCGCAGCGGAGTACATGTCCATCGGGGACACGACCACCCGGTTGCGCAGCGTCAGGCCGCGCAACCGGAGCGGGGTGAACATCGGGGGGGTGTCGGGCGGGCAACCGAACTCACGCTCGACGGCCTCGGTGAAGTGCGCGTCGCGCAGCCTGAGGTTGTCGTGGGTGACCCGGCGACTTCGGGTGAGCAGGTTGAAGGCGAACTGGCGGGGCGGCTGGTCGAGATACCGGCGCAGGTCCTCGAACCACTCCAGGCTGGCCCGGGCGGCCCGCTGCGTGGAGGCGACGACGGGTTTGCGCTCCTCCTCGTAGGCGGCCAGCGCACGTGGTACGTCCGGTTGTTCCGTAAGACACGCGGCGAGGGCCAGCGCGTCCTCCACCGCGAGCTTGGTGCCGGAGCCGATGGAGAAGTGGGCGGTGTGGGCGGCGTCGCCGAGGAGGACGACGTTGCCGTGGGACCAGTGCTCGTTCGCCACCGTGCGAAAGCACGTCCAGGCCGACTTGCCGGACCGCAGGGGCTTGCCGCCCAGCGCGTCCGCGAAGATCTTGGCGCAGCGTTCGACGGACTCCTGCGTGCTGACCTCGTCGAATCCCGCCGCCCGCCAGACCTCCTCACGCATTTCGACGATGACCGTGGAGGCACCGGATCGGTCTTCCGGCCCGTTGGGCCCGATCGAGGGGAGGCGGTCGACGGAAGGACGGGCGTACGGGTAGCCGTGCAACTGCATCACGCCGTACTCGGTCTCGGCGATCTCGAAGCGGAAGGCCTCGAAGGGGAAGTCCGCGGCGAGCCAGATGTACCGGCAGCGGTGTTCGGCCACGTGGGGCCGGAACGCAGGGGCGTAGGTCTCGCGGGTGGTGCTGTGCACACCATCGGCCGCGATGACGAGGTCGTACGCCTCGGACAGGCGGTCCGGGCAAGGCGCCTCGGTACGGAAGTGGATGTCCACGCCGAGGGAGCGGCAGCGCTCGTGCAGGATCTTCAGCAGGGTCTGTCGGCGCACCGCGGCGAAGCCGTGCCCTCCGGACGTGTGACGCTCGCCCCGGTGCACGATGTCGATGTCGTCCCAGCGTACGAAGCACCGCTGGAGCGCCTCGTGGACCACGGGGTCGGCGTGTTCGATGCCGCCGAGGGTTTCGTCGGAAAGGACTACTCCGAAGCCGAACGTGTCGTCGGGGGCGTTGCGTTCCCAGAGGGTGATCTGCCTGGCGGGGTCCAGCCTCTTCAGCAGGGCTGCGGCATAGAGGCCGCCCGGCCCGCCGCCGATCACCGCCACCCGAAGGGGCGGGCCGGCGGCCATCCGCGACTGCGGGTGCGTGGCGACCGGTGGGGCCGCGGGGCTGCGCCGCACGCCCGCCCTGTCCCGGGCCTCTCCGCCCGGCGCGTTCACCGCCCCCTCCACTGGGGAGGGCGCTTCTCCGTGAAGGCCGCATGGAACTCGGCGTAGTCCTCACCGTTCATCAGCAGGGCTTGGGTCGACGCGTCCAGCTCCACCGCCGCCGCCAGTGGCATGTCCAGTTCGGCCGTGAGCAGGGCCTTTGTTTGGGCATGGGCGAGGGCGGGGCCGTCGGCCAGGCGGCGGGCGAGACCGAGTGCCGCCTCATCCGCGCGGCCCTCCGCCGTCAGTTCGCTGAGCAGGCCGATGCGCTCGGCCTCGGCAGCGCGCACCGGTTCGCCGAGCATCAGCAGGCGGGTCGCGTGGCCCAGACCGACCACCCGGGGCAGCAGGTAGGCCGCGCCCATGTCACCGCCGGACAGACCGACCCGGGTGAAGAGGAAGGCGAAGCGCGCCGACGGATCCGCCACCCGGAAGTCCGCGGCGAGGGCCAGGACGGCTCCGGCGCCCGCCGCGACCCCGTGCACGGCGGCAACCACCGGGAACGGACACTCCCGGATCGCCCGTACGACCTGGCCGGTCATCCGGTTGAAGTCCAGCAGCTGGGCGGTGTCCATGGACAGCGTGTCGCCGATGATTTCGTCGACGTCGCCACCGGAACAAAACCCACATCCTGCACCGGCCAGGACCAGGGCGCGCACCGAGCGTTCCCGGGACAGTTGGGCGAGCAGATCACGCAGATCGGCGTAGGCGCCGAAGGTGAGGGCGTTGAGTTTGTCGGGGCGGGCGAGGGTAACGGTGGCGACCCCGTCGGCGAGCTGGACCCGCAGGTGCTCCCAGTCGGAGGTGCGGGCGGCGGAGCCGGTGAAGGGACTCATGACGTGCGGCCTCCTAGGGCGGCGGTGCCTCACGTTGCGGCGGATGGTGCGTCATGGTGCTCTACCCCATGAAGTTATCACTCATTTATGACCGTCGTCACGAGTGCACTACAACAGTGCGTCGGCCGTACGCCGATCGGCCGAGTCCCGCCGGCTGCGTCACCGATCGTCGACAGGGCGGTAACAGTGGACCCGGCCAGGCGAGGCGGACCGTCCGGCCGGGTATGCCGCCCGGTGTCCGACCCAAGAGCCCCGATCGAAGCCCGCCGGTGATCGTTATGGCGGGACCCGTACCATTCCTACAGTCGAAAGCAGGACAACCTGCTCCATGAACGGATTCGCCTTGCACGAACGCCCCACCGAATCGGCCTCCTGGCGCATTGCGCTGCCGCACACCGCGGCGGCCGTGCCCGTGGCGCGCGCCCTGGTGCGCACGGCGCTCTCCGAGGTGGAGCACCCGGCCGACAGCGACACCGCGGAGCTGCTCACGGCCGAGCTGGTGGCCAACGCGGTGGAGCACACCGCCGGGCGGGGCCCGATAGAGCTGGTCGTGGAACTGCTGCCGAGCGGCTGCCAGGTCGAGGTGCACGACCCGGATCCGGCGCCGCCCGGTCATCTGACCCAGGCGGTGATCGAGGAGCCCGACCCCTGGCAGGAAGGCGGGCGCGGCCTGCTGCTGATCCGTACCCTCAGCTCCTCCTGCGGTCACCGCCCCACACCGTCGGGCAAGGCGGTGTGGTTCACACTGCCTGCGATTCCCGCTCAGCGGCGGCGTCCGGCATGACCTCCACGGCGGCCATACGGGCCAGGGCGGAGTGCCGGCGCCCGTAGGCGACGTAGACGAGCAGGCCCACCAGGAGGAACGCTGCGAACTGGAGCCAGGTCTGCCAGCCGGTCTCGTAGACGAGGTACAGGCAGAAGACGACGCCCAGCAGCGGGCCCACGGGGTAGAGCGGCACTCGGAAGCTGCGGGCAAGTCCCGGCTCGCGGCGGCGCAGCGCGATGACCGCGATGTTGACGACGGCCATGATGGCGAGCGTGCCGATGGTGCACAGGTTCATCACGGCGTCGAGCGAGGCGAAGGCCGCCGGGACGGCGAAGACGACCCCGACGATCAGGGTGCCCGCGACCGGCGTGGAGGTCCTCGGGGAGACCTTCTCGAAGACGCGCGGGATCAGCCCGTCCCGGGACATGGACATCAGGATACGGGTCTGGCCGTACATCACGGCGAGGACCACGGAGGCGATGGCGACCACCGCGCCGAAGGCGATGACCCCACCGCCGACGGCGGAGCCGGTGACCTCGTTGACGACGTACGACAGCGCGGCGGGCCGGCCCGCCACCTGGTCGCCGCCGATAGCACCGATCGCGGCGAGCGCGACCGCGCAGTACAGCAGGGTGACCAGACCCATGCACACCATGATCGCTACGGGGATGTCCCGGCGCGGGTTCTTGGCCTCCTCGCCGGCCGTGGTGATCGCGTCGAAGCCGATGTAGGAGAAGAACGCGGCGGTGGTGCCCGCGCCGATGCCGCCGAGGCCGGCCGGGGAGAACGGGGTGAGGTTGCCGTCCTTGAAAGCGCTGTAGCCGATGGCGCAGAAGGCGAGGAGGATCACCAGCTTCACCGCGGCCATGGCGGCGGTGGCCCGGGCGCTCTCCCGGACTCCGCGCACCAGCAGCACGCAGGCCATGGCGATGACGATCACTGCGGGGAGGTTCACGATCCCGCCGTCTGCCGGCCCGGCGGACAGCGCGGCCGGTAGCTGGTGACCGGTGAGGCTGTGCAGCAGTTCGTTGACGTACTGGCTCCAGCCGACGGCGACGGCCGAGATGGAAATGCCGTACTCCAGCAACAGGCACCAGCCGACCAGGAAGGCGGTGGTCTCGCCGAGGCCCGCGTAGGCGAAGGAGTAGGAGGAGCCGGAAACAGGGATCGCGCCGCCCAGTTCCGCGAAGGAGAAGGCGGTGAAGACGCAGGTGACGGCGGCGAGGACGAAGGAGAGGACGACCGCGGGGCCGGCCTGGGCGACGGAGTCGGAGAGGCCGACGAAGATACCGGTGCCGACGATGGCGCCGACGCCGAAGCACATCAGTTGGAAGAGTCCCATCGTGCGCTTGAGGCCGTGGCCTTCCAGGTCGGCTCCGGATGCGGCGAGGAGCGCGCCGGGGGACTTGATGCGAGGAGCGGGCATGCGGGTGGTGCTCGTTTCTGGTGGTGCGGGCGACCGTCTGGGTGTCCCCTGCTCGAACTGCTCGGGGAAGTCGCGGCGGCGGCCCCAAAAAGGGTGATTCTGGGGCCGCCGGTCAGGATAAGGCCTGGTGAGGCCCATCGGGTCAGGGCTTCTCACCGACCGGGGTCAGGCGAGGGTGGCTACCAGCACCGCCTTGATGGTGTGCAGGCGGTTCTCGGCCTCGTCGAAGACGACCGAGTGCTCGGACTCGAACACCTCGTCGGTGACCTCGAGTGAGCGGAGTCCGTAGGCCTCGTGGATCTCCCGGCCGACCCTGGTACCGAGATCGTGGAAGGCCGGTAGGCAGTGCAGGAACTTCACGTCCGGATTGCCGGTGGCGCGCAGGACGTCCATGGTGACGGCGTACGACGACAGCGCGCCGATGCGCTCCGCCCACACCTCCTTCGGCTCGCCCATGGACACCCACACGTCGGTGGCGACGAAACCGGCGCCGGCGACGCCCTTCGTGATGTCCTCGGTGAGGGTGATGCGGGCCCCGCTGGACTCGGCCAACCCCCGGGCGCGGGCAACCACCTCCTGGGCCGGCCAGTACTCCCGGGGGGCCACGATCCGTACGTCCAAGCCGAGCAGCGCACCAGTGACCAGGTAGGAGTTGCCCATGTTGAAGCGGGCGTCGCCGAGGTAGGCGAAGGTGGTATCCGTCAGCGGTCCGGCACTGTGCTCGGTCATGGTGAGCACGTCGGCGAGCATCTGGGTGGGGTGCCAGTCGTCGGTGAGCCCGTTGTAGACGGGGACGCCCGCGTGGGCGGCGAGTTCCTCGACCGTGGCCTGGCTGTCCCCGCGGTACTCGATCCCGTCGTACATCCGGCCGAGGACACGCGCGGTGTCCTTCACCGACTCCTTGTGCCCGATCTGTGAGCCGGTGGGGTCGAGGTACGTCGTGCGGGCACCCTGGTCGGCGGCGGCGACCTCGAACGCGCAGCGGGTGCGCGTCGAGGTCTTCTCGAAGATCAGCGCGATGTTCCTGCCCTGCAGGTACTGCGTCTCGGTCCCCGCCTTCTTGGCCGCCTTCAGCTCGGCGGCCAGTTCGACCAGACCGCGGAACTCCTCTCCGGTGAAGTCCAGCTCCTTGAGGAAGTGACGGCCGGCGAGGGCGGTCGGGACTGTCGCCATGGGGGGCGCTCCAGGGGTACGACGGCTACAGGGACCGTGGAATTCTATACGATATTCAGCATTTCTATACAGGAGCCGATGGTCCGCCCGGTCACACCGCCTCACGCTCCACGGGACAACTCATGCACCGGGGGCCTCCCCGACCCCGCCCCAGTTCACTCCCCGGGATCTCGATCACCTCGATGCCCTGCTTGCGCAGATGGGTGTTGGTGGTCGAGTTCCGTTCATAGGCCACGACGACTCCGGGCTCGACGGCCAGGACGTTACAGCCGTCGTCCCACTGCTCGCGCTCGGCGGCATGCACGTCCTGCGTGGCGGTCAGTACCCGGATCTTCCCCAGGCCGAGCGCCGCGGCGATCGCGCGGTGCATGTGCTCCGGAGGATGGTCGGTGACCTTCAATTCACGCTCACCCACGCCCGGCTCGATGGTGTAGGAGCGCAGCATGCCCAGCCCCGCGTACTGAGTGAAGGTGTCGGCATCGACCATGGTCATCACCGTATCGAGGTGCATGAAGGCCCGGCGCTTGGGCATGTCGAGCGCGACGATGGTGTGCGCCGAGCCCGCCGCGAACAGCTTGTGAGCCAGCATCTCCACCGCCTGCGGGGTGGTGCGCTCGCTCATGCCGATCAGGACGGCACCGTTGCCGATCACCAGGACGTCACCGCCCTCGATGGTGGACGGATAGTCAGCCTGCCCACGGGACCAGACACGGAACGTTTCATCACGGAAGAGCGGGTGATAGCTGTAGATCGCCTCGAAGTGGACGGTCTCCCGCCGGCGGGCTGGCCAGCGCATGGCATTGATGGAAACACCGTCGTAGATCCACGCCGAGGTGTCACGGGTGAAAAGGTGGTTGGGCAGCGGGGGGAGCAGGAAGTCGTCCAGGTCCATGACATGGAAACGGACGGAGACCGGCTCCGCATGGACTTCCAGGTACTCCCGCTTGGTCATTCCGCCGACCAGCACCTCGGCCAGTTCGGCCGGGGCCATCCGTTCGAAGACGGCGCGCAGGCGGTCGGCGGCCAGGGGACCGTACTCCTTCTCATCGAAGACCCGGTCCAGGACCAGGGTGCGGGCCTCGGGAACCTCCAGGGCCTCGACGAGCAGGTCGCCGAAGAGATGGACGGCGACACCACGGTCACGCAGCGCATCGGCAAAGCCGTCGTGCTCGGCGCGCGCCCGGCGCACCCAGAGCACGTCGTCAAAGAGGAGGGCGTCCTTGTTGCTGGGGGTGAGCCTTTTGAGCTCAAGATCCGGCCGGTGCAGGATGACGCGGCGCAGCCGCCCGACCTCGGAGTCGACGTGGAATCCCATGCCTCCATCCTGACCACCGGAACCACGGTTCACCCGCCACTCGCCGGTTTCCGCACCCACCAGTTTTCGTCTACTTGACGAGAAGAAGCGATACCACCTATCGTCAATTTGACGAGAAGGAGACGGGGGTCCCATGGCCGACATAACCCAGCGCTTCGGCTGGCGCCACCTGCGCGCCGCACCGACCGCACACATCCGCCACCACCGCTCCGGCAGACTGGTCCACGACGGCCCCGGACTCAGCTTCCGGTTCCGCGTGCTGACCGCCGCCCTCTCCGAAGTCCCGCTGGACGACAGGGAACTGGCGATGACCCTGCACACCCGCACAGCCGACTTCCAGGACGTGACGGTCCAGGCGACGGTGACCTACCGGATCGGCGACCCGGCGCTCGCCGCCACCCGTCTCGACTTCTCGATCGACCCGGACACGGGCGCCTGGCACGGCACTCCGCTGGAACAGCTGGGCACTCTCCTCACCGAGACGGCGTAGGAGCAGGCTCTGGACGTCATGACCCGTACACCGTTGTCGGCCGCGCTGACCGACGGGGTCGGCTCGGTGCGCGAGCGCCTCGCGGCCGGGCTGACCGCCGAGCCCAGGCTGCCGGCCACCGGCATCGAGGTGGTCACCGTCCGCGTGGTGGCGTTGCGTCCGGAACCGGAGGTGGAGCGGGCACTGCGCACCCCCGCCCGGGAGCAGATCCAGCAGGAGGCCGACCGGGCAACGTACGAGCGCCGGGCCGTGGCCGTCGAACGGGAGCGTGCGATCTCCGAGAACGAAGTGGCCAGCCGCATCGAACTGGCCCGGCGCGAGGAGCAGCTGGTCGACCAGCGCGGCACGAACGCCCGACGCGAGGCCGAGGGGCAGGCGGCCACGGACCGGGTGCGTGCCGAGGCGGAGGCGGCCCGCACGGTGCGCCTGGCGGAGGCCGAGGCGGCCGGCACGGAACGGCTCGCGCGCGCGGAAGCCGAGCAGGTCCGCGAGGTGGGTGCGGCCCGGGCCGAGGCACAGGCCGCATGGCTGCGGGTGCACGCCGGTGCCGAGACGGCGACCCTGCACGCCATGGCCGCTGTGCACCTGGCCGAGAACGTGCCGGACATCGACAGTGTGACCATCGCTCCGGACGTGCTGACCGGCCTGCTCAGCAAGCTCGGCGGCGCTCCTGAGGCGGGGGCGTGAGTCTCGCCCCTCGTGCGGTGCTCCTCCACCGGAACACCGAGTACCAGGAGCTGGGGGAACACGACCGCGCCACTGACGGAACCGCGCCACTGACGGATGGGACTGACCCTTGCGGTACCGGCAGCAGCCGGTGAGCAGCGACCTCGCCGTCACCGGCCAAGGCCGCCTCGGCACCCGTGTCGCGGTGACGGCGCAGGCCGGCGCCGGAGGCGCGCGGCCAGGCACCGGACGGGCGAAGGCCCGGACACCACCCGACTCCCGCAGCCGGCGCAGAGCAACTGGCTCTGCGCCGGACGGGAGCCACCGGGCGGGGCGGCCGGCGCAGTTGCGCGGGGACGTTCCGGTCCGGGCCCTACAGACGCGGATCCACCGGCTCCGACTCCAGCGCCAGCACCCCGAACACCGCCTCGTGCACCCGCCACAGCGGCTCACCGTCGGCAAGCCGGTCCAGGGCCTCCAGGCCCAGGGCGTACTCACGCAGGGCGAGGGACCGCTTGTGGTTCAGGAACCGCTGCCGCAGCCGGGCCAGATTGTCCGGCCGGGTGTACTCGGGACCGTAGATGATCCGCAGGTACTCCCGGCCCCGGCACTTGATGCCAGGCTGCACCAGCCGGCCGTCCTCGGTGCGGACCAGCGCACCCACCGGTTTGACGACCATGCCCTCGCCGCCCCGGCCGGTCATCTCCAACCACCAGTCCACACCCGCGCCCACCGATTCCGGGTCTGCGGTATCGACGTACAGCCGTCGGGTCGTCTGCAGCAGTCCGCTGCCATCGTGTTCCACCATGCGGTCAATCAGGGCGAGTTGCTCGTCGTGCGCCAGCCCGGCGAGGCTGCGCCCGGCGGCGGCGAGGATCTGGAAGGGGGCCAGGCGGACGCCCTCCAGTCCGTCAGTGGTCCAGCAGTAGCGACGGTAGGCGGCGGTGAACGCAGCAGCGTCGGCGGCGCGTTCACGCTGACGCGTCAGCAGTCCACCCACGTCGACACCACGCGCGGCGGCGGTCTCCAGGGCGGCCAGCGCAGCCGGGAACACCGCGCCGGAGGCGGCGCCCACGGCCGCGTACTGGCCGCGCAGCAGGCCCACGGCCTTCAGTGACCACGGCATCAACTCGGCGTCCAGCAACAGCCAGTCGGAGTCGAGTTCGTCCCACAGGCCCGCGTCCCCGGCCGCCGCACGCAGCCGGCCGAGGATCTCCTCGGTCACCTCGGCATCGTCGAAGAAGGGCCGGCCGGTGCGGGTGTACAGCGATCCGGCCGGACCGTCCACGCCGAAGACCCTGCGTGCCACCTCAGCGTCCCGGCACACCAGGGCCACGGCCCGCGAACCCATGTGCTTCTCCTGGCACACGACCCGCGCGACCCCGTCCTGCGCGTACTGCGCGAAGGCCTCCTGCGGATGCTCCAGGTAACCGTCCAGCGTGGAGGTCGCCGCCGGTGCCATGGTCGGCGGCAGGTACGGCAGCATCCGCGGGTCGATCGCGAAGCGGCTCATGACCTCCAGGGCCGCCGCCGCGTTCTCCTCGCGGACGGCCACCCTGCCCGCGTGCCGGGTCTCCACGCTGCGGCGGCCGTGCACGTCCGCCAGGTCCAGCGGGCGTCCGTCGTGTCCGCCCGGCGCGTCGGAGCGCAGCGGCTTCGCCGGCTCGTACCAGACCCGTTCGGCCGATACGTCGACCAACTCGCGCTCCGGCCAGCGCAGCGCGGTCAGCTTGCCGCCGAACACGGCGCCGGTGTCCAGGCAGATGGTGTTGTTGAGCCAGGTGGCCTTCGGCACCGGGGTGTGACCGTAGACCACGGCCGCCCGACCCCGGTAGTCCTCCGCCCACGGGTAGCGCACCGGCAGCCCGAACTCGTCGGTCTCGCCGGTGGTGTCGCCGTACAGGGCGTGCGAACGCACCCGGCCGGAAGTACGGCCGTGGTACTTCTCGGGCAAGCCGGCGTGACACACCACGAGCCGGCCGCCGTCGAGGACGTAGTGGCTGACCAGCCCGTCCAGGAACGTGCGGACCTGGCCCCTGAACTCCTCGCTCTCGCCCTCCATCTGCGTGATGGTCTCGGCGAGACCATGGGTGTGCTGGACCATGCGGCCCTTGAGGTAGCGGCCGTACTTGTTCTCGTGGTTACCCGGCACGCACAGCGCGTTGCCCGCCGCGACCATCGACATCACCCGGCGCAGCACGCCCGGGGTGTCCGGACCCCGGTCAACCAGGTCGCCGACGAATACGGCGGTCCGGCCCTGCGGGTGCTCGCCGTCCTGGTACCCCAGTTCGGCGAGCAACGACTCTAGTTCGGCGGAGCAGCCATGGACGTCGCCGATGATGTCGAAGGGACCGGTGAGGTGGGTGAGGTCGTTGAAGCGCTTTTCGGTGACGACGATGGCGTTCTCCGCCTCCTCCACCCCGCGCAGGACGTGCACCTTGCGGAAGCCCTCGCGCTCCAAGTGCCGGAGCGAACGGCGAAGTTCGCGGATGTGGCGCTGAATGACCCGGCGGGGCATGTCCGCACGGTCGGTGCGGACCGCATTGCGCTGGGCGCACACCTCCTCCGGCATGTCCAGCACGATGGCGATGGGCAGCACGTCGTGCCTCTTCGCCAGTTCGATCAACTGCCGCCGGCCGTCCTGCTGCACGCTGGTGGCGTCGACGACGGTGCGGCGTCCAGCCGCCAGCCGCTTGCCGGCGATGTAGTGCAGGACGTCGAAGGCATCCCTGCTCGCGCTCTGGTCGTTCTCGTCGTCGCAGACCAGGCCGCGGCAGAAGTCGGAGGAGATCACCTCGGTGGGCTTGAAGTGCCTGCGGGCGAAGGTGGACTTGCCGGAGCCGGAGGCACCGACGAGCACGACGAGGGAGAGATCCGTGACGGGGAGGACCCGTCCCGTGCGGGACTCGGTCATGCGGTCTTCGCCTCCTTCTGGGGCTTGGTACGGAACACGGCCATCTGAGTGGGCGGACCGACCTCTAGGTCATCGGGCCCGACGGGGACGAACGCAACGTCGTAGCCGTGCCGTTCGGCGACGGCACGCGCCCAGCTGCAAAACTCTTCGCGGGTCCACTCGAAGCGGTGGTCACCGTGCCGGACGTGTCCGGCGGGGAGGGACTCCCAGCGGATGTTGTACTCGACGTTAGGGGTGGTCACGAGCACCGTGCGCGGGCGCGCGTGCCCGAACACGGCGTACTCCAGGGCGGGCAGCCGGGGCAGGTCGAGGTGTTCGATCACCTCGCTGAGCACGGCTGCGTCGTAGCCCTTGAGCCGGTTGTCGGTGTAGGCGAGCGAGCCCTGGAAGAGCTTCACCCGGGCCGCTTGCCGCTCCCCCATACGGTCCAGCTTCAGCCGACGCGCGGCGATGGTGAGCGCCCGCACGGAAACGTCGACGGCGGCGATCTCGGTGAACCGTGCGTCCTTGAGCAGTTCGTGCACCAACTGCCCCTGTCCGCAGCCGAGGTCGAGCACCCGGGCGGCTCCGGCATCGCACAGGGCGGTCAGGATCGCCTCCCGGCGCTGTACCGCGAGCGGGGCGGGCTTCTCCTCGGTCTCCCCCGGCTCGTCCCCGACGGCGTTGTCGATGTCGCCGACCTCGCTGTCGTCGGTCTCTGCCAGCCGCACCAACTCCAGCCGCTCCGTCGCCTGCCGGGTCAGTGCCCAGCGGCGGGAGAGGTACCGGCTGGTGATCAGCTTCTGCTCCGGGTGTCCGGGCAACCAGCCCGCACCGGCGCGCAACAGTTTGTCCACCTCGTCGGAGGAGACCCAGTAGTGCTTGGCGTCGTCCAGCACGGGCAACAGGACGTACAGGTGGCGCAGCGCCTCTTGGAGGGTCAGTATCTCGCTCTCCAGGGCGAGGTGGACGTACCGCGAGTCGCCCCACTCGGGGAACTCGGCGTCGAGGGCGACGGGATCGACGGTGACCGTCCAGCCGAGTGGCTCGAAGAGGCGTCGCACGAGGTCCGGTCCACCGCGGGCGGGCAGCGCGGGGACCTCGATGCGCAACGGAAGCGGTGCGGCCGCCCGCTCCGGGCGGGCGGTGCACACCCCGCGCAGGGCGCTGGAGAACACGGCGCTCAGCGCTACGGCGAGCAGCGATGAGGCCGCATAGGGGCGGTCGTTGACGTACTGTGCGAGCGCTGCGCCGGGGGCGCCGCCACGGCCCTTGCCCTTGCCCCGGCGCACCAGTGCCACCGTGTCGGTCTCCAGTAGCAGCGCAGCCGTGCAGCGCTCGATGTCCGCCTCTGGGTAGAAGACGTGGGCAGTGCCGTAGGACGTGGGGAACTTCTGGGCATTGTCGGGGTGCTTGTGCAGCAGGTACCCGAGGTCGGTGGCCGGGTGAGCGGCGTCGCCGCGCGTGGAAATCGTCAGGAACACACGTCCGAGTCTCCTGCTCCCAACCCGCGCTGACCACTGGTTTTCGTGCAGCGCCCGGCTCCCTGGTGCGGCCGGCGCCTCAGCCTTCCTTCTTCCACGGACCGACGCCGAGCCGTCCCGTCGTGCCGAGGTCGAGTTCCGGTGTCGTCATCACCGGTCGGGCACCTGGCCGGGCCCACACACGCAGATACGGGGCGTTGACGGGAACGTAGCCGTCACCGGCCTCCGTGGTGTTGCGCCACACCAGACCGGCGTACGCGCGCTCGCCGGGTTCGAGGATGATGTCCCGGGGCGTGCCGTCGGCGCCGGTACCGGTGGCGATCCGGTCGCCGGGGACGATGCTCACACCGGTGACGGGTTCGTGGCTGGCGTCGACGATCTGGAGCTTGGGGCGGCCGTTCAGGCGGTACGGCGCCTTACCGCAGTTCTCCAGGTGCAGGCCCACCACGCGCAGGCCCATGGCGGCGTCGCCCCGGTCAGCATGGACACGCACACCGGAGGCCGGGCACGGGCCGCTCTCGGAAGGGGCCTCGGCCAGGGGCACACTGCGCACCTTCACGATCGACACGCTCGTCACTCCCGGGGTCCCCGGAGGCAGTTCCCCGGTGCGAACGGTCCTCCGTACTGATTGGCCCGGCCGGACCGCGAGGACGGTCGTCTCCACGTTGTCGACCGCGCCTTTGGACGCCGACAGGAAGCCGAGTGTGACGGTGTAGGTCTTCGCCGTCCCGCCGTGGTTGGTGACCGTGAAGTCGGCGAGGAACCCGTCGGACCGGCAGCCGTGGCCACCGCCGGGCGTCCAGCCGGACAGGCCGGTGATCTCGACCCCGTCCTCGGTCAGGCCTCCGGTGGGCAGCGGAAGCGGGGTGCGGTCTGCACGCGGGCCGGGGTCCGCGGCCGGACTGCCTGCGGGCCCCCCGTCGTGCCGGGGCAGTCGGGAAGGACACGGTGAACCGGCGCTGCCGGCTCCCGTGGCCGCGGGGGCCCGAGGGGGTCCGTCGACACGGGAGCCGGCCGGTTCCGCTCCGCAGCCGGTGAGAGTGAGGATGGCCGCCGTACCGAGGATGGTCGCAGCAACGTGGTGCGCGCAGGTACGGCCCGTCTCATGACGTCCCGGCGACGGTCCTCCGGACCTCCTCGACGACCCGCCCGTCCGCCGTGCACAGGTCCCCCGGAGCCCTCTTGTTCCTGGGGATGACCGATCCCTCAGCACCGTCCTCGATGTCGTGGACGGCGCCGCCGCGGTGTCGAGGCGGCGGACCTCGTCGGTGTCACTCCTGCCGGCGAACCGGCCCGCCGGCGGGGCGAGCAGACCTGCTGGGACGAGGGCGGCGGGAGACTGAGGTACCTTGCGCACCCGGTCATCCGATCAGTCCTGCCTCACGAACGCTGTGGTGGAGCCCACAATTCCGGCCGAATACGTAGACCTGAGAGCCGCACCCCACACCGGTCGCTTCATCCCCCCGAACAGTGCCGCGGGGGTCGTCCGACCTGCCCGAGCAGTCCGGGCGGCACGGCACCCTGCTCACCGGCGGGAGGGGGCGGGACAGGACCGGCGCAGACGGCCGTCAGCGGAGCGACCCCGGGCGGCCCGCGTGCGCGGGGCGCCCGGGCCCGGCCGGGGGGCAGTGAGCCGGTCGGCGCCAGCCCCTGGGCTTCCGGCCGGTGGAACGGGGGCAAGCCGGAGCCGGGCCGCCCGCCGGAGGCGCCCTCCGAAGAGCGCGACAGGTCGGGCGGCCCGGGGCGGGTCGAGCAGCCCGGCCGGGGCGGCCGGCGGGCTACGGCAGTTGCGACTGCACCTGGGCGGAGATCAGCTCCAAGTGATCGAGGTCGTCGAGGTCCAGGACCTGCAGGTAGATCCGCCGGGAGCCGATCTCCCCGTAGCGCCCGATCTTGTCGACGACCTCGGCCGGGGAACCGGCCAGGCCGTTGACCTTGAGTTCGTCCACCTCACGGCCGATCGCGGCGGCGCGGCGCGCGACGTCCTGGTCGTCCTTGCCGACGCAGACCACCAGCGCGTTGGAGTACGTCAGGGCGTCCGCGTCGCGGCCTGTCTCCGCGACAGCGGAGCGCACCCGGCCGAACTGCCGCTCGCTGTCCGCGACCGAGGCGAACGGGATGTTGAACTCGTCTGCGTACTGGGCGGTGAGACGCGGGGTACGCACCGCACCGTGGCCGCCGATGAGCACCGGCAGCTTCTTCTGGGCGGGCTTGGGCAGCGCGGGCGAGTCGGTGAGGTCGTAGTAGGTTCCGTGGAAGTCGAAGGTCTTGCCGACTTCGGTCGCCCACAGCCCGGTGACGATGGCCAGCTGCTCCTCGAGCCGCGCGAACCTCTCCTTCGGGAACGGGATGCCGTACGCCCTGTGCTCCTCCTCGAACCAGCCCGCGCCGAGCCCCAGTTCCACCCGGCCACCGGACATCTGGTCCACCTGGGCAACCTGGATGGCCAGCACGCCGGGCAGCCGAAAGGTGCCGGCCGTCATCAGGGTGCCCAACCGGATGCGCTTGGTCTCGCGGGCCAGTCCGGCCAGCGTGATCCAGGCGTCGGTGGGGCCGGGCAGGCCGTCGACGCTGCCCATGCGCAGATAGTGGTCGGAGCGGAAGAAGGCGTCGAATCCGAGGTCCTCGGCGGCTTTCGCCACGGTCAGCAACGTGTCGTAGGTGGCCCCCTGCTGGGGCTCAGTGAAGATTCGAAGGTCCATGCGTCCATCCTGCACGCCGAAGGACGCGTCGACCCCGGTGGTGCCGCCCGGCGCGGCCGTCCACGGTCGGGTGAAAACCGTCCGCCGCGGGTGCGGGCGGTGGTGCGGGCCAGTGACGCGTCCCGGTGATGATCGTTAGGCCCTCGGAGCCGGACCGTCCGGCGCCCGCGCCGGGCGGTGGCCGCCGTCGCGCGTCATCGCACCGGCCCTGCCGGGCCGGGGGCCGAGGAGGCCGTCATGTCCGAAGAGTCCGTTCCCCAACAGGGTGGCTCCACCGGTCGACCCAAGGGGTTGCTGGAGCAGATGGAGGAGCTGATGGCGGCGCTGAACGCGGACCTGTCGGCGCTGGCGGACCTACAGACCGGGGGATCCGGACAGGGAGCGGCGGAAGAGGCCGAGGCCGGCTGAGACGCCGTCACCCGTGGAGCACGGCCGGCGCCGAACGCACGGGCACCGGACACACCCCCTCACCCCGGCTCCCGTTCGGACAACACCTCCTCCCGCGCCGCCAGCTTGCGCAGCATCTCCCGGACCCGGTCGCGAGACTCGTCGGCGGCGTCGATGGCCTCCATGCACTGCCAGTACGTCGTCTCGTCGGCCTCGGCACTGGCAATTCCGACCAGGGCCATGCCGACCTCGCCGAGCAGACCGCCGAGGCAGAGCAGGGTCTCGCGGGCGTCGGCCAGCTCGGTGAGCTGTGCGGCGCGCAGGTCGCCCGGGTCGAGTTCAGGCGGGTCCAGGACGCCGCAGCCCCGGCCCGCGAGCTCGGTGAGGCCCAACGCTTCGCCACGCAGTTCGGGCGGCCCGGTGACCGCCAGCCGACTGCCGATCGCCTGGGCCAGGGCCTGCGCCTGCCACACCTCCGCCATGGTCCGGTCCTGGTCGACACCGGCCGCCAGGGCCCGCCTACTCATGAGGATGAGCCGTACCGCGTCCATACGTTGCCCCCGTCCGTCCGTGTGCTCGCCGACACGTTGTGCGCATACCCTTGTTCACTACCCAGAGTGAAGGCCCGTGAGGCGAATGGCCAGAGGAAGACGGAAATCTAGGGACAACAATTAGGATTCGGCAGGGACTTTGACTTCGGAGAGTGATAACGGAGTTCAGCCATCCGCTTGTTGCTCACCCTCGCCGGGCCGGTTCTCGGGAGCGGTCCCGGGTCCGGGGGCGCCCCCGCGACCCGGCAGCGGGAAGCGCCGTTCGTTGCGATCGATCTTGGCGGCCAGGGCAGCCAGCGGGTCGACGCCGAGGACCTCGCAGAACTGCAGGAGATAGGCGAGCACATCAGCGACCTCGTCGGTGACCCGGTGCGCGCTCCCGGGGTCGTCCATCACGCGGACGGACTCCTCCGGGGTCAGCCACTGGAAGATCTCAACCAGTTCGGAGGCCTCCACCGAAAGGGCGGCAGCGAGGTTCTTGGGCGTGTGGTAGGACTGCCAGTTCCGGGCGGCCGCGAAGTCGGCAAGTCTGCGCTGGAGTCCGAGCAGGTCTGGGTATTCCGTCACGGCTTCAGGTGTACCACTGCGACACCGTCCGTCCCGGCGGCCCACGAGGCATCGCTCACCGCGCCCAGGCAGCGCACATGCCCGCGCTCGCCCATCCGCGCCGCCAGCCGCAGCAGTTCCCGGCGCTGACACGGGTCGAGCGCACGGTCGAAGCCGTCGGCGAGCACGGTGAGCGTCCGCAGGGCATCCGGCACCTCGCCGGGCTCGTCCACGTCCAAGACACCTGGCCCGGTGAGCAGCACCAGGGCCAGTGCGAGATACCGCAGTTCGCCGTCGCCGAGGCGGGCGACAGCGGTGCGGAACCCATCGCCCCGGTCGAGTAGCGCGCGGACGGTGCCGTCGGGCAGGGGCTCGGCGACCAGATCGGCCACCGGCCCGGCGCAGCCCACACGAAGCGCCTCGATCAGCTGGGCATGCCGGCGACCGCACTCGGACCGGATGCGCCACAGTACGTCGGCCAGGTTGCCGCAGCCGGGCAGGAGCCGCCCGGAACCGGCGGGGACGGGGGCGCGCATACGCTCGGGGCGCGGGTCGCACGGGAAGACGGAGCGCAGGGCGACAACCATCTGCTCGGCCGCGGCCAGCACGTGCCGCTGCCCGTCCGTCTTGCCGGCCACCCGCAGCGGCAGCAGGGCGGTGCCGAGCCGGTCATCGGGAAGCGGGGCCCGCGTCACCGGCGCCGAGCCGGCGGTGTGCCAGGCGGCCTGCACGGTGCGGCGGCCGGGATCACGCAGCGCGGTCTCCAGCAACACGACACCGTCGGCGCTCAGCCGCTCGCCCACGATCCGCAGCTCGGGTTCGGCTTGGACGGCAATGTCCAGGTGGACCGGGCCCTCGGCACCGTCGGCCGTACACCCGATGCGGAACCCTCGTCGCCCCCCGACATCCCGCCGCGCCCGCTCCGGCACACAGGCGACCGGGTCCGGGAACACCGCCGCGAGCGGAGCCCCGCCAGCGAGCCGACCAAGCGCCTCGTAGGCCGCGAGAGCGGTGGACTTACCGGCACCGCTGGGCCCCACGAACAGGGTGACGGCCCCCAGCGGAAATCCGGCCCGACGGTGCCCGGCGAAGGCCGACAGCCGCAACTCGGTGACCCTGGCCCGCACATCGGGGGGCCCAGGGACGTGCGGGGGGACGGTGGCAGCGGCGACATCGACCGCCGAACTCTGAGTGGACACGGGGAGCACGGCCATATGCGGACGGTAAGCCTCCGCTGAAGCGGCGAACCGTTTTGCCGTTAGAGCCTTCCTACGATCGAGGGACGGACCGGAAGAGCCGGAGTGACCGCCGCAGTGACGCCGCGCCGACACATCCCCTCACCCGACCGACAGAGCATCAACGTGGAGGTCGCTTCAGACGTTCAGTTCAGCACCCGTTCCGGATCCCGGTCACCAGCACCCGTAGCGCCTTCACCAGCCCTGCCGCATCCTGCTCGCCCAGCGGAGCGAGGAACTCACGCTCCGCCGCCTCGCGGGCGTCCTCCGCATCGGCACGCACGCGCCTACCCCGCTCCGTCAACTCGACGACGTTGCGGCGGCGGTCGTCCTCGCTGCGGCGCCGCTCCACCAAGCCCTTGCCCTCCAGCGCGTCGATGAGGGCGACCATCGTGGTCCGGTCCACACCCAGTCGTCGGGCGGCCTCCAACTGCGACAGCGAAGGACCCGCCGCCAGCACCACGAGCACCGCCAACTCCCGCGCATCCAGCCCGAACCGGGCCAGTGCGGGCCCGGCACTCTCGGCCAGCCGCAACTGCGCATGTTTGAGCAGGTAGCCCAGCCGCGCACCGAGCAACTCGTCGAACGCGGCCCCGTCATCGCCCTTCTCCGCCATTCCAACATCTTAACCATCCACTGATAGTCAGTGTTGCTGACGATCGACTACAGTGATGGCCATGGCTTGTGATGTACCCACCCGTGCACTCCGCTTCGGTATCAAGACCACGCCCATGCACCTGGCCTACGACGAGATCCTCCGGGTCTGGGAGGAGGCCGACGAACTGCCAGAACTCGACGACGCCTGGCTGTGGGACCACCTGATGCCGCTGGCCGGACCACCCCACGGTGCTGTCCTGGAGGGCTGGACGCTGCTGGCCGCACTGGCTGCCCGCACCAGCCGGCTCCGCCTCGGCCTGCTCGTCACCAACAACACCCTGCGCGCACCCGCCCACCTCGGAAAGATCGCCACCACCGTGGACGCGATCTCCAAGGGACGCCTGATCATGGGGCTGGGCGTCGGCGGAACCCGACAGCCCGACGGCCCCCATCCGGCCGCCGCCGAGTACGCCGCCTACGGCTTCCCACTCCCGAGTCCGGGTGAGGGCCTGGCCCGCCTCACCGAGACGATCACCGTCCTGCGCCGCATGTGGTCCGAGGAGGTCTTCGACCACGACGGCCCCTTCACCACCCTGCGCGGTACCCGCAACGGCCCCGGCCCGGTCCGGCCGGGCGGCCCGCTGCTGCTGCTCGGCGGCTGGGGCAACCGCACGCTGCGCATCGTCGCCGAGCACGCCGACATGTGGAACGTCCCCGGCCCGCCCCACAACAGCACCGAGTGGATCGCAGAGCGCGCCCGCATCCTGGACGCGCACTGCGCCGCGGCAGGCCGCGACCCCGCCGAAATCACCCGCTCCGCGCAGGTCGTCGTCGACTACGCCCACCCCGCCGCCACCCGCTCCCACATCCGTGCCCTCGCAGCCATCGGCATCCAGCACGTCGTGCTCGCGTTGCCCCGCCCCTATCCGGACAAGGCCGCCCGCTGGCTCGTCGATCAGGTCGTCATCCCTGTCCGCGAGAACAGCGCCTAAAGGTGCCTTTGCCGCTCGGCCGCAGAGCGCCCGGCAGACCCAAGGGGCGCAGACCCAAGGGGCGCAGACCCAAGGGGCGCAGGGCGACGGCGGCACGGTGCGTGGTACGGGAATCGGAGCCGCGCAGCGGCGGTGCAGAGGCGGTGCACGGGCCCCAGGGCACAGCTACACCGAGTCCCTGCGGGAGGGGGCGCGAGAGCAAGGACGTCGACCTCACCATGGGCACACGGACTCCTCGACCCGAACCGGCGTGGGCCCCGTCGCCGCGGCAGATGGTGCCGACCGGCCCCACCCTGATCCGGTTCCGATCCGGTTCCGGTCCGGAGCGGCGTTCGCCTCGCCGACTGACGTGTGGTCCGGCTCCGCCGCTCCGATTCGGCCTATCCGCGCAGTCGGAAGCTGTAGCCCCAGCCCTCCGGATTGCAGGTGTTCAACCGCCGGTAGCTCTGGTCGTAGGAGAAACCGGACGGCACGGTGCACGCCCACAGACCGCTCTTGGGGGTGCGCAGGTGGTAGCTCTGACCCCAGCCCTGGGCGCTGCAGGTGTTGAGCCGCCGGTCAGCCCGGTCGTAGGTGAATCCGGACGGCATGGTGCACGCCCACAGGTTGTCCCCGGGAGTGCGCAGGTGGTAGCTGTAGCCCCAGCCCTGGGCGCTGCAGGTGTTGAGCCGCCGGTCAGCCCGGTCGTAGGTGAATCCGGACGGCACGGTGCACGCCCACAGATTGTCCGCCGGGGCCACCACGTAGTAGCTGTAGCCCCAACCGTTCGAGTTGCAGGCGTTCAGCCGGCGGTCCACCTTGCTGTACGTCTTGCCGGCCGGAACCGAGCACGCCCAGTAGCCGCCCGCCGCGGCCCGTCCGGCAGAGCCGGCCGAGACGGCCTGACCGGACGGGACAGCCGAGGCGGCCTGGCCGGGCGAATCGGCCACAACCTGCGCGGCTCCCGCCGGCGCCGCGGTGAGTACACCGAGTCCCAGCGCCGCCGCGCCCACGGCAGACATAACGATTGCGCGCATCCGAGATCGGACCATGGGAGCGAACTCCTCCTGGGGTAGTCGAGCCAGGGCAACGAAACGTCGGGGCCGGCCGCGTTCCCCCTGCCAAGCCCCGATGAGCGCCGTCATGCTGGCAGGAGCACTGCACGGTGGCAACGTTCCCTGGACGCCGGGGCGTTGATCCGGACAGGTCGCGATGCGCGGCGCCTACCCGCCCGGATATCGCACACACCGGTTCCGGTGGGGAGCCCCCGCCGCCTTAGCAGAGCGCGGGGTGCCGGGTACAGCGCCTTCCCGTCCCGTGATCGATTCCTATCGGCCGCACCATCCTGCCCGCGCCGACCGGCCGTCGACTTCTGCCGGTATTCCCCCGGTATCGGGAGGAGTGCCGATGGGGCGGCGCAGGATGGCTGGATGGCACACGCTCAGATCGGCGATCGCTTGACGCCGGCAGGCTCGTGCGTATGCGGGTCGGAATGCAGGTCGGAAAGGACCGCGGCCCGGCCAGACAGATCGACGGAACGGGTCGCGCGGGAAGGGCCGCGCGGGAAGCCCGGGGCAGCTGCGCACACCGGCGGCCGACCAGGGCGGAGCGTGCCCCGGAGGACTTCCCGCGGTACGCGGCACACAAGTTCGGCAAGGCGCAGGACCCCACTCGTCCTGCTGTCGCCCCCCGCTGACGCACCGGTTGGCCGCCCCACCGCGCAGCGGACCCCTCGTGCCGCGCATCAGCGCGCACGTCCACGCCGACGCCGACGCCCGCAGCCCGGATACCGGCGGGCTGCGCCTCGGGGCGGACTGACGGCAGTTGAACACGCGAGCCACCCATACCGGACTCCGGCTCCCGCGCCCAAGACCGCGCCCGGCAGCACATCGGGTGCGGGAGTCGACTGACTCAACCGCCGGAGAGCCCAGCGCCCTCCATCAAGCCGCTGACCTCAGTGCCCGGCGGGGTGAGGAGGAACACGTTGCGGTCGACGCGATGCATTCCGCTGCCCAGACCGAAGACGACACCCGTGCTGAAGTCGAGGACACGCTTGGCGACCTCCCCCTCGGCGCCGGAGAGGTCGAGCAGCACGGGAGCCCCAGCCATCACCGTCTCGGCGACGTCCCGCGCGTCCGCGAAGACGTTGACCCGCAGGACCACGAACCGGCGCCGGGTCTCTGTCTCCGCGTCGGGTAGCGAGCGGTGGTCGACAGCGGACGGCCAGGCGTCCCGGCCCCGCAGCGGCACGACCTGGGCGAGCCCTTCCCACTGTTCATCGGTGACGTCGTAACGGCTCACCGGCTCCCCCCGACCTGACTCACGCTCAATGCCTGCACCAGCCAATTCTTACGCCAAGTCACCCGTTCAGCCCAACAACGACACGGTGCGCGACGGGCCCTTCGGTCCCGGACCCGGTATGAATCAGGGGGAGATGCCCGAATGCGCCTGGTTCTTGTCGCTCTCGCACCGGACTCTTCGCCGACCGTCGCACTCGGCTCGCCACCCGCCGCTAACGTCCGGCGGCGTGCACTTGGCGGAAGAACGACAGGTGCCGTCCGGGCGACGGACACAGCTGGCGGTGTCCGTCGCCCCGGCGTCACGACGTAGCAGCCACGACCAGTCGCAGACCCTGGACACCTCCGAAGCCGAGTTCCGGGTTCCCTGCCGTCGGTCGGACGGCCCGTGGCCGGGCTGCGGGGGACGCGGGCCGCCGGCCCCGTCACCCGAGACGTGGTCCGCCGGCTCCCCTCCGCCCGAACAGGTCGGTCCGCCTGCCGGACCGAAGGGCGACCGCCCTCACCGGCAGGACACACGACCTCACGCGGGAGGCATCAGCCCTGCACCGGAACCGTGCGGCAAGCCCTCGCGGGCCTGCAGGACGCCGGCCACCACGGCCATGAACATGTGGCCCCTCCGGGCCCGGAGGACGGGCATTCCGGCAGCCTTGCGCCAGCCCTGCGGCAGATGAGAGGCACAGGTCACAGCCGAAAGGAGGGAAACCTCACAGCCTCCACGGTGCTCTCACCTGAGCATGCTGCCCTAGCATCCGAGCCATGACGGTCCTGCCTGACGACGGGCTCTCACTGGCCGCCGAGTTCCCTGACGCGACACACGAGCAGTGGCAACGCCTGGTCGAGGGTGTGCTGCGCAAGTCGGGCAAGGAAGTCTCGGGCGCGGCAGCTGAGGACGCCCTGTCCACGATGCTGGAGGACGGGCTGCGCACCCGTCCCCTGTACACGGCGCGCGATACCGCGCCTGACCCCGGCCTGCCGGGCTTCGCCCCGTTTGTACGGGGCAACCGCCCCGAGGGCAACACCGCGGGCGGCTGGGACGTACGGCAGCGACACGCAGCGATCACCGGCAGCTCCGCGGACGCGGTACTGACCGACCTGGAGAGCGGCGTCGGCTCCCTCTGGCTGGTCCTGGGCGAGGGCGGTATCCCGGTCAGCCAGCTCCACCGGGCTCTTGACGGCGTCTACCTCGACCTGGCGCCGGTCGTCCTGGACGCGGGGCGCGACACCGAGGTAGCCGCCGAGGCCCTGCTGGGCCTGTACGCGGACAGGGGCGTCGACCCGAAGGCCGCGCGCGGCAACCTGGGTGCCGATCCGCTCGGGTACGAGGCCCGCACCGGCACACCACTGGGATGCGCGCCCTTCGCCGCCCTGGCCGCACGTTGCGCCGGGACGTACCCGGGACTTCGCGCGCTGACCGTGGACGCGTTGCCGTACCACGAGGCAGGCGGCTCGGCCGCACAGGAGTTGGGCGTCTCGCTCGCCACTGGGGTGGCCTATCTCCGGGAACTCACCGAGGTGGGGCTGAGCGTCGAACAGGCCGCGTCCCAACTGGAGTTCCGCTACGCCGCCACCGCCGACCAGTTCCTGACCGTCGCCAAGCTGCGCGCGGCGCGACGGCTGTGGGCCCGGGTGACCGAGGTGTCCGGGGCATCGGGCGCGGGCGCCCAGGTGCAGCACGTGGTGACCTCACCAGTGATGATGACCCGCCGCGACCCGTGGGTGAACATGCTCCGCACCACCATCGCGACACTCGCCGCCGGGGTCGGCGGCGCCGACGCCGTGACCGTACTGCCGTTCGACCATTCGCTGGGCCTGCCGGACGCGTTCGCCCGCCGGATCGCCCGCAACACCTCCACGATCCTCATCGAGGAGTCCCACCTGGCGCGGGTCGTCGACCCGGCGGGCGGCTCCTGGTACGTCGAGCGGCTGACGGACGAACTGGCGCAGGCCGCCTGGCGGTTCTTCCGCACCATCGAACGCGACGGCGGCCAGGCCGCAGTTCTGCGCTCCGGCCGTCTACGCACGGACCTGGCGACGACCTGGGCAGAGCGCTCCAAAAAGCTCGCCAAGCGGCGCGAACCCATCACCGGCGTCAGCGAGTTCCCCCTGCTGTCAGAGAAGCCGGTGGAGCGCGAGCCCGCGCCCGAGCCGCCTGCCGGTGGTCTACCGCGGGTGCGCCGCGACGAAGCCTACGAAGAACTGCGCGCCCGCTCCGACGCCCACCTCGCACGGACCGGCTCACGTCCCCGGGTCTTCCTCGCAACCCTTGGCTCGCCCGCCGAACACACTGCCCGCTCGGCCTTCGCCGCCAACCTGTTCCAGGCGGGCGGCATCGAGCCGGTCACCGAGGGCCGCTTCGAGGACAGCGGGGCCACCGAGGTCGTGCTGTGCTCCAGCGACGCGCTCTACGCCGAACAGGCGGCGCAGACGGCCGAGTCACTGCGCTCGGCCGGTGCCAGGCACGTCTTCCTCGCCGGCCGGCCGGCTGACCACCCGGGCGTCGACTCGTACGTCTTCGCGGGCTGCGACGCCGTCGCCGTGCTGTCCGCGACCCTCGACCGCATGGGAGTGTCCTGATGGGAATCCCCGACTTCTCCGGCATCGAGCTGGGGGCCCCGGTCGCCGACGGCGATGTCGAGGAGTGGTGCAAGGCCGTCGAGCGGGCAGCCGGGGGCGCGCAGCCCCTGTGGGAGACCCCGGAGGGCATCGGGGTCAAGCCGCTGTACACCGGTCGTGACCTGGAAGGCCTGGACTTCCTCGACACCTACCCGGGCATCGCGCCGTATCTGCGCGGCCCGTACCCGACGATGTACGTCAACCAGCCCTGGACGATCCGCCAGTACGCGGGCTTCTCCACCGCAGAGGAGTCCAACGCCTTCTACCGGCGCAACCTGGCAGCGGGCCAGAAGGGCTTGTCGGTCGCCTTCGACCTGCCCACGCACCGGGGTTACGACAGCGACCACCCGCGGGTGACCGGTGACGTCGGCATGGCGGGCGTGGCGATCGACTCGATCTACGACATGCGGCAGCTGTTCGACGGGATCCCGCTGGACCGGATGACGGTGTCGATGACGATGAACGGCGCGGTGCTGCCGGTGCTGGCGCTGTACATCGTGGCGGCGGAGGAACAGGGCGTGCCGCCCGAGAAGCTGGCCGGGACCATCCAGAACGACATTCTCAAGGAGTTCATGGTCCGCAACACCTATATCTATCCGCCGAAGCCGTCGATGCGGATCATCTCCGACATCTTCTCGTACACCTCGCAGCGGATGCCGCGCTACAACTCCATCTCCATCTCCGGGTACCACATCCAGGAAGCCGGCGCGACGGCCGATCTGGAGCTGGCGTACACGCTCGCCGACGGTGTGGAGTACATCCGCGCCGGGCGCGCCGCGGGCCTGGACGTGGACGCGTTCGCACCCCGGCTCTCCTTCTTCTGGGCGATCGGCATGAATTTCTTCATGGAGATCGCCAAGTTGCGGGCCGCGCGGCTGCTGTGGGCCAAGCTCGTCTCGCAGTTCGAGCCGAAGAACGCCAAGTCGCTGTCGCTGCGCACCCATTCGCAGACCTCGGGCTGGTCACTGACCGCGCAGGACGTCTTCAACAATGTCACCCGTACCTGTGTGGAGGCGATGGCGGCGACCCAGGGCCACACACAGTCGCTGCACACCAACGCCCTCGACGAGGCCCTCGCCCTGCCGACCGACTTCTCGGCACGGATCGCCCGGAACACCCAGTTGCTCATCCAGCAGGAGTCGGGCACCACCCGGGTCATCGACCCGTGGGGCGGCAGCGCCTACGTGGAACGGTTGACCTACGACCTCGCCCGCAGGGCCTGGGCACACATCCAGGAGGTCGAGCAGGCGGGCGGCATGGCGCAGGCCATCGACGCCGGCATCCCCAAGCTGCGCGTGGAGGAGGCGGCGGCCCGCACGCAGGCCCGCATCGACTCCGGGCGGCAGCCGGTGATCGGCGTCAACAAGTACCAGCCCGGAAGCGGTGACGGCGACGAGCAGATCGAGGTCCTCAAGGTCGACAACTCGGCCGTGCGCGCCCAGCAGATCGAGAAGCTGCGGCGACTGCGCGCGGAGCGGGACGAGCAGGCCTGCCGGGATGCCCTGGACGCGCTCACCCGGGCCGCCGACGGTAGCGACAACCTGCTGGAACTGGCAGTGCGCGCGGCCCGGGCGAAGGCGACCGTGGGCGAGATCTCCGACGCCCTGGAGAAGGTCTACGGCCGGCACGCGAGCCAGATCCGTACGATCTCCGGTGTGTACCGCAATGAAGCAGGCCGGTCCCCGTCCGTGGACCGAACCCGTGCCCTGGTGGACGCCTTCGCCGAGGCCGAGGGGAGGCGGCCGCGCATCCTGGTAGCCAAGATGGGCCAGGACGGCCACGACCGCGGCCAGAAGGTGATCGCAACGGCCTTCGCCGACCTCGGCTTCGATGTCGACGTCGGCCCGCTGTTCCAGACGCCGGGCGAGGTCGCCCGGCAGGCGGTCGAGGCGGACGTGCACATCGTCGGGGTTTCCTCGCTGGCCGCCGGTCACCTCACGCTTGTCCCGGCGCTGCGCGAGAAACTCGCCGAGGAGGGGCGCGAGGACATCATGATCGTGGTCGGCGGGGTCATCCCCCCGCAGGACGTACCGACCCTGTTGGAGATGGGCGCCGCGGCCGTGTTCCCGCCCGGCACGGTGATCCCGGACGCGGCGTACGACCTGGTGCAGCGATTGTCGGCCGACCTCGGCCACGCCCTGTAGGGCCGATGGCAGCGATCGATCTCGACACGTATGTCAAGGGTGTGCTCGACGGCAGGCGGGCCCTGGTGGCCCGCGCCGTCACGCTCGTCGAGTCCACCCGGCCTCAGCACCGGGCGCTGGCACAGCAGTTGCTCACCGAGCTGCTGCCGCACAGCGGCCGGTCACGGCGGATCGGTGTGAGCGGGGTGCCGGGCGTGGGCAAGTCGACGTTCATCGACGCGTTCGGCACGCTCTTGACCTCGCTGGGACACCGGGTGGCAGTCCTCGCCGTCGACCCCTCCTCCACTCGCACCGGCGGCTCCATCCTGGGCGACAAGACCCGGATGGAGCGCCTCGCGGTGGACCCGCACGCCTTCGTCCGGCCCTCCCCCAGCGCGGGCACGCTGGGCGGAGTCGCGAAAGCCACCCGGGAGTCAATGGTGGTCATGGAGGCGGCGGGCTACGACGTGATCCTCGTGGAGACCGTCGGCGTGGGCCAGTCGGAGACCGCGGTCGCCGACATGGTCGACTCCTTCCTGTTGCTGACCCTGGCCCGCACCGGCGACCAGCTGCAGGGCATCAAGAAGGGCGTCCTGGAGCTGGCCGATGTGATCGCCGTCAACAAGGCGGACGGTCCGCACGAGCGCGACGCGCGGGCGGCGGCCCGGGAGCTGGCGGGCGCGCTGCGGCTGATGCACGGCAAGGACGCGTTCTGGACTCCCCCGGTACTGCACTGCAGCGCCCGGGAGTCGACCGGCCTGGACACGGTGTGGGAACGCCTGGAACAGCACCGCAGGCTGCTCGAATCCACCGGACGGCTCGCCGCCAAACGACGGGAGCAGCAGGTCGGCTGGACCTGGGCGATGGTCCGTGACGAACTGCTCGGCCGCCTGCACGCCGACCCGGCGGTGCGTGAGGCCGCACCGGACCTCGAACGGCAGGTCAGGGAGGGCCGGCTGACGGCGACACGGGCGGCGGAACGCATCCTTGCGGCATTCGAAGGGTGTACGGCTCCCCAGGCCGGTCACTGAGTCGGCCGGACCGGCGCGCCGCGCCACGACGTGCTCCGGGGTGTCGGGGAGGACGGACGGGCCCGTTCGCGCTGTCCGTCCCGCCCACCGGCCCACTCCGCTGGTCTGCGGCGGTGGCGGTGCACGGGCCCGTGTCGATGACCACACCTCGTACGGACGTGTGGAGGTACGGCGGCGGTCGTGGCGCTGAGGTCAGGCTCCGGGCGACGCCGCCCTGGCACCTTCCGGCAGTTTCCGACCGCGCGCCTGGATCACGATTTCACCCAGCACCGCCAGCACGAGCATCGCACCGAGCACCATGAGTTGCCGTGGGATGTTGGTCGCCGCGTAGACGATCAGCGCGACGAGGCAGATCACGCACGCCGCCACACCGATGGCCGCAGCCGCCCGCGTGCCGGTGCCGGCATCCGCGAGCCGAGCGGCGGCGAGGTTGACGGCGGCGAAAACCAGGAGGAAGCCGGCCGACCCCATGAGGCTGATGCCCTCGATGTCGACCAGGTTGACGATGAGGAGGGTTCCCCCCGCGGTGGCCAGCAGCCCGCCGATGGGACGGTTCCACACCGGCTCGGCCAAGTGCTCGGGAAGCTCGCCGTGACGGGCCATCAGATAGGTGAACTTGGCGGTGCCGTAGAGAGTGGCGTTGATGGCGCTCGCCGTGGACACGACGGCGGCGATGGCGATGAGCGTGAAGCCCGCCTGACCCAGCAGCGGCCGGGCGGCGACCGCCAGGGCGTAATCGCGGTTCTGGGCGATCTGCTGCCCGGTCAGGTTGCCGACGGCGACGAAGGCCACCAGGACGTAGAGGGCGATGACGGTACCAATGGAGATCAGGTAGGCCCGGGGCAGGGAGCGTTCGGGCTGGGCGGCGTCCTCGGCAGCGTTCGCGATCAGTTCGAACCCCTCGTAGGCGAGGAAGATCAGGCAGCCTGCGTAGACGATGGCGCCGCCGTGGGGGTACGCCGACGGTGCGACCCGGGAGGTGTCGACGAAGGCCAGGCCGCCGATGCAGAAGAGCATCAGGACGACCAGTTTGAAGTAGACCAGCAGTTCCTCGGCCCGTCCCACCACCTTGGCCCCGGCGAGGTTGAGCGCGGTGAAACAGACCACGACCGCGCTGGCCAGCACGCGCCGCCAGTCGGCGGACAGGCCCAGCAGCGCGGCCAAGTACGCCCCGAAGGCGATTGCGTACAACCCGAGCATCACGAAGTAGCTCAGCCACAACAGCAGGTTGAGCGGCCCGGCCAACCGGGGGCCGAAGGCCCGGTCGAGGAACGCGGCCGTGCCTCCACGGCTACGGATCCGCACCGACAGCACGGCGTAGGAGACTCCGGTCAGGGCCGCGACCGTGCCACCGACGAGGAACGATATGTAGGCGCCCGCCCCGGCCACCTGCACGGTCAGGCCGAGCACCGAGAAGATGCCGCCGCCGACCATCCCGCCGATCCCGATCGACACCAGCGCCGGGACACCCAGCCCCGTCTCGCGCCGCCTCTGCATGTCTGATGCCTCCGTGTGAACTCGTTGCTGACCGTCGGCCCGACCCGGTCCTCGTCCAGCCCGGCGGCCACCCCTCCGGCTCCGGGATCGAGCCGGAACCGCGCCATGCAAGTTCACGCCGGCACCGCTCACCGCACCAGGGCCATCCGGCCCCCAGCGGGTGGGACCAGCGCCTGGAGGGTACCCGGTTACGCCCCAGGTCACGCAGCCCCCAGCGGCCGGTCCGTGCCCGGGTCGCAGCGTCCGGCACGTTACATCGTCGGCGCCGAGCCCAACCGCCCCTGCGTCAGTGCCGGCTGCCGCCGGCCGGCGCACGCCGCGTGCATCCGTCAGCGTCGGGACGGCAGTAGTGGTGGTTCACGTGTGACGCGGTCCACCGGCGCCCAGCCGCCCCGTCCCGGTGGAGGAGAACGCCGTACGGCCAATCCACCGCCGCAACAGCCCCGGATTACCCCTGCAGTCCGCTCGCTCCACCGCACTGGCCCCCACAGCGGCCAGCCATACGAAGGAAGCTCGATGAAAGAAGTCGTCCACATCGGCAGGAACCCCTCCGCGGGGCCCGATGTGCAGGAGTTGGTCGGCGCTGTCGCCCAGGGCGACCGGCAGGCATTCGCGGCCGTATACGACGTGGTCGCCGCACCCGTCTTCGGCGTGGTGCGTGCGGTGCTGAAGGATCAGGCTCAGTCGGAGGAGGTGACGCAGGAGGTACTGGTGGAGGTGTGGCGCACGGCCGCCAACTACCGGTCCGACCGGGGAACGGCGATCAACTGGATTCTCACCCTCGCCCACCGGCGCGCCGTGGACCGGGTCCGCTCGGTGGAGGCGTCGGCGGCCCGTGAGGAGAAGGCGGCGCTGCTCGACCAGCTGCCTGCCTACGACGAGGTCACCGAGGAGGTCGAGACCAGGCTGGAGCGTGAGCAGGTGCGCCGGTGCCTGCGCACGCTGACCGAGTTGCAGCGGCAGTCGGTGTCCCTGGCCTATTACCGCGGGCTGACCTACCGCGAGGTGGCCGAACTGCTGGCTCTGCCACTGGGTACGGTCAAGACGCGGCTGCGCGACGGGCTGATCCGGCTGCGCGACTGCCTGGGGGTGACCGCATGACCGCCGCCGACCTGCACACCTTGACCGGCGCCTACGCACTGCACGCGCTGGGTGCCGACGAGCGGGGCGCCTTCGAACGGCACATGCGGTCCTGCGAGGCGTGTGCCACGGAGGTCCGTGAATTTTCGGCGACCGCCGCCCGCCTCGGCCTCGCCGCCGCCGCAGGCCCGCGCGGCGCGCTGCGCGCCGAGGTGCTGCGGCGCATCGAGTCGGTGCGGCAGGAGCCACCGCGCCGCACCGGTGTGCACCAGCCCGTCGCCCGGCGACGCGTGGCGCGGCTGACCCGCTGGGCTCTGGCCGCCTGCCTGGCCGCGGCGGCCGGGCTCGGCGGCACCGCGGTGTGGCAGTACCAGCGGGCCGACCGGGCAGCCGAACGGGCCGAGCGGGCCGAGCGGCGCTGGGACGCCATCGCAGCCGTGCTGGCCGCGTCAGACGCCCGCACCACCACAGTCCGCCTTGGGGGTGGGGCCACGGCCACGGTCGTGGTCTCGCGCGGCCGCGGCCGGGCGGTGTTCGTGGCATCCGGGATGTCCGAGCCGCCGCCGGGCAAGGTCTACCAGTTGTGGTTCGACGACCAGGGGACCATGCGCCCGGCGGGTGTGATGGACCCCGGCCGGTCCACCGAGGCGGTCCTCATGCGGGGTGCCGTGGACGGAGCACGTGGCATCGGCGTCACGGTGGAGCCGGCGGGCGGCTCCCGACAGCCGACGTCGTCGCCGATCGCGGCGATGCGGTTCGCCACCTGAGCCCCGTGCCCGGACGTACGCGGGGAAGGAACGGCACGGTCGGGAGAACGGTGCAGAGGTCCGGTTCCCCGTAGCCGGGGACCTCGCGGATGGGTGGCAGGAGCCGGATGAACCCGATGTGGTGAACGGCCAATCCGCCACCGGGCCGGGTCCGGATTACCGGCGTGAGGACGAAGAAGCGCAACTCCGCCCATGCCGGGGGCCGTCTGCCGGCCGCACTCGGCGGTCTGCTCGCCGGGTACGCCGCCCTGGCCGTCGCGGAGCTGGTCTCCGCGGCCGTCCGGCCGCAGGCATCGCCCGTCCTCGCGGTCGGTTCGGCGGCCATCGACCGCGCACCCGCACCGGTGAAGGACTGGGCGATCCGCGAGTTCGGCACCAACGACAAACTCGCACTGCAACTGGGCATCGTCGCCGTGCTCGGCGTCATCGCGGTCGCCCTGGGCCTCCTAGCCCTGCACAGCCGCACAGCGGGTTCCACGGGGATGGCGGTTTCGGGCGCCGTGGGCGTCTGGGCCGCGCTGAGCCGACCGGACGCGACCGGGTTCGCTGACGCCCTGCCCTCGCTGGTCGGTGCCTGCGCAGGAGCCGCGCTGCTGTACGACCTGGCGGGACGGCTGCGGGCCCGAACGACCGGCGACACCGCATCCGTGCAGAACACCGCGCCGGGTTCCCGGCCGAACAAGGACTCCCTGCCGTTCACGAACGGCCTTCCCCCGGCCGACGGGACGCGGGAACCCGGCTGGGACCGGCGCGGTTTCGTCACCGCGGCGCTGGCCGCGGCCGCTGCCTCGACAGGTGCCGGGCTGGCTGGCCGGTCCCTGAACGGGGACCGCGGCAGCGGCGCCGACGCCTCCCGGCTCGGGGTCGTCCTGCCTGCCGCCGCCTCGTCCGCACCACCCCTGCCTGGGGGCGCCGGAATGGAAGTCCCCGGCATCAGCCCCTTCATCACCCCGAACCGGGACTTCTACCGGGTGGACACCGCCCTGGTGGTGCCGAAGGTCGATGCCACGGCCTGGCGGCTGCGCATCCACGGCAAGGGTGTCGCCCGGGAGCGGACCTTCACCTTCGAGGACCTGCTGGGCAGAGAACTGATCGAACGGCGCATCACGCTGACCTGCGTCTCCAACCAGGTCGGCGGCCCGTACGTCGGTAACGCGCGATGGATCGGGGTCCGCCTGGCCGACCTGCTGGCCGAGTGCGGGGTGCGCCCGCCTTCCCACGGCGGTCCCGCCGACCAGCTCGTCGCCCGCTCCGTCGACGGCATGACACTCGGCACCCCGGTCGAGGTCGTCATGGACGGCCGAGACGCCCTGCTGGCCCTCGGCATGAACGGCGAACCGCTGCCTTTCGCGCACGGCTTCCCGGTGCGGATGGTCGTGCCCGGGCTGTACGGCTTCGTCTCCGGATGCAAGTGGATCCAGGACATCGAGCTGACCACGTTCGATGCCTACGACACCTACTGGGTCAGGCGTGGCTGGGCCCGCACGGCGCCGGTCAAGACGCAGTCCCGCATCGACACCCCCAGGCCGTTCGCCCGTCCCAGGGCCGGAGGCGTCCTGGTCGCCGGCGTCGCCTGGGCCCAGCACCGTGGCATCGACAAGGTCGAAGTCCGCGTCGACGACGGCCCCTGGCGCGCCGCCCGGCTCGCCACCGAGGACACCGCCGACACCTGGCGGCAGTGGTCCCTGCCCTGGCAGGCCGCCCCCGGCACCCACACCCTCACCGTCCGCGCCACCGACCGCACCGGCGTGGCCCAGACCCCGCGGCGCACCCGGACCATCCCGGACGGCGCCGACGGGTGGCACTCGGTGGTGGTCACCGTCGTGTGACCGGGCGCCCCGGCCCATCGCCGCCCGCGCCCCCTCACCCCGGCCGCCGCCGCTCCGCCCCCGCCGCACCGCCGTCGGCACCCGCCGTCGGCGCATGTCAACAGGAGGAATCATGACCGTACGTTCATTCCGTTTCCGCCGCACCGCCGCCGCCGTTGCCGCCGCGGCCGTCCTGCCGCTGGCGCTGACCGCCTGCTCCGGCGGCGACAGCACCGCCGCCGGCTCCGACTCGTCCGCCGCGGCGTCCGATGACAGCCCGGGCAGCGACGGCATGGCGAGCGCATCCGAGGCCGCCATGGAGAGCCAACCGTTCGGTCCCGCCTGTTCCGCGGTGCCCGAGAACGGCGCGGGCTCGTTCGACGGGATGGCTCAGGACCCGGTGGCGACGGCCGCTTCCCATAACCCGGTGCTGTCCACCCTGGTCGCTGCGGTCACGAAGGCCGGCCTCGTCGACACCCTGAACAACGCCCGGAACATCACCGTCTTCGCGCCCACCAACGACGCCTTCGCCAAGATCCCGAAGGCCACGCTGGACAAGGTGCTCCATGACAAGGCACAGCTGACGAAGATCCTCACCTACCACGTCGTAGGCAAGAAGCTCACCCCGAAGGACCTGGAGAACGGCTCCTACGAGACGTTGGAGAAGGGCGAGCTCTCCACCTCCGGTTCGGGCACCGACTACAGCGTCAACAACTCGGCCAAGGTCGTGTGCGGCAACGTGAAGACCGCCAACGCCACCGTCTACCTCGTCGACACCGTGCTGATGCCCAAGAACTGACGCACCCTCTGACAGGAGCGGCCCGTCCCGGCCGGCAGCACCGGGCCGGGCCGCTCCGCCCCGTCCTGGTGAGGCGGGGCGCTCACCGCCGCACAGCGGACCACCAGCTCACCGAAACCGGCGTGAGGTGCCTGTGCAGGTCGGTGCAGCGCTGGGCTGGGCCAACCAGATGCCCGTACCGCCGGCCGGCCAGAACCACGGCCCTACCGCATGGTGTCAGCCAGGTCGGCCAGGAGGATGTCGGCCACCAACTCCTCGACCACGGCGATGCCGTGGTCCGTCATGGCGCGCGTCAGTTCGAGATCCCAGGGCGCGTCGGTGAGACGGCCGGGCCCTGGGCCATGCGGTGCCCGCGCGACTGCGGCCCGGTAGTCCGCCGCCGTCATGCGCCAGGGCCGGGCCTGCGTCTTGTCCAGCAGGTACGCAGCGATGCGAATGCCTTCACCATCGAAGTCGCCGTGGTAGCGGAGAGTGGCCCCCCGGTCCGCGAGGAGGCGCAGGAGGCGGATGGACGCGCTGTTGGGCCAACCGGACGTGCACACGAGCGGTGGACAGTCCCGGCCGAAACGGCGTAGGGCGAGAGCCAGGATGCTGGGGTTCTCCACGGCGTGTACGACGGGTGCGGGCTCGGTGGCGAGGACGAACTCACCCGGGGCCCGCACCTGGGCGAGGGTCAGGCTGGCGGCCTGTCCGGCCTGGGCGCAGACGCGGGCCACTCGGGCGAGCGTGCCGTCGCCGGCTGGGTGCAGGCCACCGACGACAACGGTGGCGGACAGGTCGTCGTCGGCGACACCCGCGCGCGTCCACAGGGCCCGCCGGTCCGCCGCGGACTGCGGCGGGGCGGTGTCGTAGAGGGTCGCCAGAGCGCGCAGGACGAGGGTGGACAGAGCTGTGCCGTCGTCGAGTGCGTGGGCATGACCGTTGAGTACGCGGGCGGCGAAGACGGGCAGGGGTTCGGCCTGGGCGGGCAGCTCCGCGAGCACCGTGAGCGCGTCGGTGAGCTGGGCCCGGGTGCGGTCCGGTGAACCGCCGACCAGGCCGACGGCCCGACAGGAGGAGGCCCATGCGGCGAGCGCGGGCTGAGCCCGCACGGTGTCGTGGCCGGCCAGCCAGGCCCACACCCCTGCGCGTTCCCTTTCTTGACGGCGTCGTTCGCCCGCACGGTCGCCGAGGGGACCGACGAGCTCGGTGACGGTTTCGCGGACCGTACGGCCGGTCAGTTCGGTGACGGCTTCTTCCAGTTGGGCCAGGGGGAAGGACGGGCGTGGGGCCGGCAGCCGGTCCAGGCCGAGGAGGTCGGCGAGGGCCTCGCGCTCGGCCTCGTCCAGCGGTCCGAGGCGGATCCGGGTAACGGGGCGGCCGGAGGAGAGACGGTCGTGGACCGTGTGCCAGAGCGGGCGGAGTTCGGGGCGGCGCAGGGTGTGTTCGCCCAGGTCCGTTTCCGCGTGGGTCATCCCGCCTCCAGCCCGGTGCCGTTCCAGACGAAGCGGGCGCTGGTGACCGCGTCGTCGTCCCCGTCGGTGAGAAGCTGGTGGACGGCGATGCCAGGCAGCTCGCCGTAGGTGCACCACTCGTGGTCCGAGGTGACCATGAGGTCCAGATCCAGGGCGGTGAGCAGGGCGAAGACCTGTCCGCGGTTGACGGTGTCGACGCCGACGAAGACCTCGTCCAGCAGGATGGGGCGGGGCGCCAGGGGCACGGCCTCGTAGTGGGCTGCGACGGCTGCGAACAAGGGAAGGTGCAGCGCGATGGCCTTCTCTCCGCCGGAGAGCGCGCCGTGCAGCTTCTTGGTCAGCGGCTGCCAGCCGGTCCCGCCCGCACGATCGAGGCGGACGGTGAAGCGGTGCCAGGCGGTGTAGTCGAGCACTTCGCCGAGTTGTTCCTCCCAGCTCGCGGCCGTGTCGTTGCCCTTGGCCTCATCGATCCGGGCGCGGAAGAACGCGTGCAGGGCCTCCCGGTCGGTCTCGGTGACCCGGCCGGGATCCTTGAGCAGCAGCTGGCGGGCGGTGCGGGTGCTGTCCGGAAGGTCCGGGCGCACGTCCCAGACGAGTCGGACGGTGACGTGGGAGGCGGTACGGACCCGCTCCAAGTGACCGTTCATGCGGTCGACGAGTTCGCCGGCCTGGCGGATGCGGGCCGCGAGGTGGCGGCGGATGTCGCCGGTGAGGATCTGGTCGAAGAGGCGCCGCTCGGCGGTGGTGATGTCCTCGCGGCTGCGGTCGCGTTCCTGGGTGAGCGCGGTGAGCAGGCCCGTCGCCCCCACCCGTACGCCGTCCAGGGTGGCGGTGAAGACCTGGATGTCGTCATCGGGCTCCAGGTCCAGGTCGGCGCGGGCGCCGAGGTGCCGGCGGGCCTCGTGGACCGCTTCCGAGAGGCGGGTCGCGGCGTCCCCCAGGTTGCGTGGCGCGTGCGGGATGCCGGGCCACTTCGCCGCGGTGGCGCGAGCCGCCTCCAGGGTGGCCTTGGTGCCGTCCCCCACATCGGCTTCCGGTGCGATGCCAGCGTCCTCGGCCAGTCCGACCAGGCACAGGTGCCGGAACCGGTGCCCCGCACCGTCCCGGGTCGCGACGGCCTGCTCCCGTCGTTCGGCGTCCTGACCACTAGTGGCCCGCAGTCCTCCGATGCGGCCTTCCAGGCGCAGCAGGAGTCCGGCTGCCCGGTCGGCCTCCTCACGGCAGCGCCGCAGTCCGGCGCGCGCCTCAGCCACGCGTGCGACGACCTGCCGGTAGTCCTCGCCGACGGTGGCCTCCACCGCTTGCAGGCGCGCTTGCAGGCCCGCCGCCTCCACTGCTGCGGCGGCCGCGTTCTCGGTCTGTTCCTCGGCGGTGCGGCGCGAACGGTCCGCCTGTGCGGCCGTCTGCCGGGCCCGGTCGGCAGCGGCGTTCGCGGTGAGGCGGGCGTCCACCCAAGTGTCGGCGGTGTCCCGGAACCTGTCGATGCCGAGGGAGATTTCACGCACCAGGTCACGGTCGGTGGGCAGTGCGTGTTCCGCGGCCCGCCGGCTGAGCGTGCGCAGCGCACCCCCCACTTCGCTCTCGCGGGACGCCAGTTGCCCGGCGGCGTCGCGCACGGCGTCGTCCCGAGCGGCCACCTGGTCCTCGGCGCGCTCCCGGTCGCGCCGACGGGCGTCGAGTTCCCGGTGGTCGGGGCGGGCATCGCGGTCGGCGTCCAGCCGGGTCCGGCGAGCGACGAGACCGCGCAGTTGGTCGTCGAGCGCGGCGAGGGAGGCGTTCGTCTCGCGGATGCGCTCGGTGAGTTCACCGATCCTGCGCCGGCGGTTCCGCTGTCGCGCGGGGACGCCGATGTGCGCCGGTTCCGGTTTGTTCCAGGTGCCGGTGGCGAGTGCGAGACGCCAGGCGCCGTCGGCGGAGACGGCCGCCGGGTGACCGCCGGGCAGTGTGCTGCCGTACGCGATACCGGCGAGGATGCGGGTCACCGTGTCGGCCGGGACGGGGATGTGTTCCTCGGGCCGCAGCACCTCCAGCAGACTGGGCCCCGGGGCGGCTGTGGCCAGGGCCGCCTCGGCGCGGGTGTCGTGGCCCGGCAGCGTGATCCCGTCGTAGGGGCTGACCCAGGCGTCCAGGAGTCCGGAGGCCTCCAGAGCCGCCTCCACCGCGGCCTGAACGGGAAGCGGGACGCCTTCGCGGAAGGCGACCAGTCGCCACAGCGGTGCTCCCGCCGTCGCCGTGCGGGCGGTGGTGCGGGTGAGCGGGGGTGGAGGCGGGAGGTCGGTCTCGCTGCTGAGCCTTCGTACGTCCTCCCCGAGTCGAGTGCGCTCGTCCCGCAGGCTCTCGCGTGTGGCCCGCACGGTGGCCTCGGCCGTGGAGATCTCTTGCTCCAGCGGGCGCGCGGCGGCTTCGACCAGGGCCATCACCTCGGCCTCGGTCGCGGCTGCGGCCACCAGGTCGCCCGGATCGGTCAGGCGCAGTTCCGCACAGCCCTCGGCCCACGTGATGAGCCGCTCTGCCTGTGCGGCCAGGGCGTCGTCCCAGGCGCCGGACGTCTCGTCCCGCCGGGCGATCGCCTCCGCAAGGCGGGTACGGGCCTCGTCCAGCAGGTCCTCGGCGGCACCCCGGTCGCGTACGGCACGAGCGTGCTGGTCGATCGCCTCGGTGACCAGGGAGAGCTGCTGCCGTCGGGCGGTGACCGCGCCGCGCAGCAGTCTACGGGCCTGTGGGGCCCCGTCCTCGCCCGTGGTGCGTGTGGCGCTGGGGCCCTCCGGACGGCGCCCGCCCGCCTCACCCCCCGGGCCGTCGGGGACGGCCACCACAAGGTCCGTGTCCAGAACGGCCCGGACCTCGTGGTGGATGGACTCCATCCCCGCTGCCCGGGCCGACCGGTGTGCTTCCCCGGCGGCTTCGCGCGCGTGCTCGTCGAGGATGCGGGCTCGCCTCGCGGCCTGCTCGGCATGGCCCTGGTCCTCCTCCGCGCCGGTCTGAGCGGCCTCGGCGGTGGCCCGCTGCCGCCCGGCGACGGCTGCGGCGTCGTCCGTGCGACGCCGGAGCCGGTCGAGTTCCTCCCCCTGCTTGTACGCGTCGCTCTCCCGCAGGCCCTCGACGGTCGCCTCCAGGGCGTGCGCGCGCGACTCCTGTTCCTGGCGGCTGGCCCGGGCCGACTCGCGTTGCGCCAGTGCCTGTTCCAGCTCCTTGGCGCTCTGCCGGGCGACCCGCGTGAGGTTGTCCATCTCGGTGGTTGCCGAGATGAGCGCGGCGGCACCGGCGCGCAGGACGCGTCGCGCGTAGGCGGACTGCCGGGATGCGACGGTCCCGGCCGCCGTCACCTCGTCGTCGAGCCGCCTGAGGTGCTCACGCTGGTGGTCCAGCCGCTCGAAGCCCTCCGCGAGTTCGGCGATCTCGGCCTCGCCCAACGGGGGCAGGGCGCGGGACAGCAGAGTGGAGAGCAAGGACGGGTCGAGACGTTCGGAGAGTTTGGGCTGGCGCAGCTGAAGCAGGGCGGACAGCAGCGACTCGTAGCGCTGCTCCCCCATGCCGGCGAAGAGTTCACGTCGTACGGCCGTGCGGTAGTCGGTGGCCGAGGGGTGCACGTCGCCGCAGTCGCGGAGGGCGTCGGCGAGGGCGGCTCGGGTCAGCGGCTGTCCCGCTTCATTGACGAGGAGCACTCCGCCGGGGCGGGAGATCCTGGAGCCAGTGGTGAAGTAGTCGGCGTGCACCCCGGTGGTGTGTACGCTCGCCTGCAGGCGCACCCCGCAGCCGAACCACCGCTCGGTGCCGTCGTCGCCGGCGCGGTGGAACTCCATCCACACGTACCCGACGCGGGTCTTGCCGGTGGCGCCTTCGCCCAACAGGTTCCAGTGCATGGTGCGTTCCGAACCGCCGAAGGTGGAGAGGCGGTTGGGGCGCAGGCTGGCGTCGAAGAGGAAGGGCAGCAGGAGTTCGAGGGCCTTGGACTTGCCCGATCCGTTCTGGCCGCGCAGCAGCAGCCGGCCCTGGTGGAAGGTGAAGGTCTCGTCGTAGTAGCGCCAGACGTTGAGGATGCCGGCGCGGTGCGGCTGCCAGCGGCTGCGGACGGCGCCCGCAGCCGCCGTCGGTGTCCCGGCCGACTCGGTGGGCTCGGGCCGCCGCGGGAGGGGGAGGTCCGTCACGCTCACTGCTGCTCTCCTTCTGCTGTGACGCCTCCGGTTGCCGTGGCGCCTGCCGTAGTGCGGCGAGGCGCCTTCCGTTCCGGTCTGCGCTGGTCTTCGGCACCGGACTGGCTTTCCGGACCGAACTGGTCTGGCGAGCCGGCGCTCGTCGTCTCCGTCAGGCGGTAGCGGTGGGCGGCCGGGCACACGACGACTCGGTCCCCGACTCCGCGGGCGAGGCCCGCGTCGCACAGGACGCGTACGGCGTCGTCGGACAGCCGGGCCGCACCGTCCTCGGACTGGTACGCCTTGGCCCAGCGCGGGAATCGGCGCAGCAGTTCCGCTCCGGCTTCGGTGAGTTGTTCGGAGAGCATTCCGGCCGGAGCGGCGCGAAGCGGCTCCAGGAGAAGCAGGGCGGCGACCCGTGCGGTGGACGTGTCGTCCGGGAAGCGGACGTCGGTCGCGATCCCGTCCGGATCCACGAGCAGGAATCCCTCGGCTCGTTCCTCCAGGAGGAAGCCGGCCTGCTCGACCGAGCGGCGCAGGATCTGCCGTCCGCTCAGGGAGGTGACGTACGCCAGCTCGTCCTCGGCGAGGTCCGCCCGGTAGAGCACGGGGTCGTCGAAGAGGCGACGCAGCACCGAGTGGCGCAGCCTCAAATTGCGTTGTGCGTCCGTGGCAGCGGTGTCGCCGTCCGTCTCGTCCGCCGTCCCGTCGGTGGCCGCGCCGCCGTAGCGGCGCTCCCGCACGAGACCGGTGAGGAGTTCCTCGAACCGCACGGGCACCTCGGCCGGGGGTACCGTGAGCCGGGAGGCACCGACGGGCGCGGCGGGCAGCCGCATCAGCAGCGTGGATTCCACGCGGTAGAGGACCTTCGCGTCCGCGGAGGCGACGTACGCCTCGGTCGTCCCGTCCACTGAGCGCAGCACGTCGTACGACTCCAGCAGTTTCAGGACGTCGACGAACGCCCTCCGCTCCGGCTGGTGGACCGGGTCGAACGCGACCAGCGCCCGGTCGGCCGACGTGGCCTGAACGACGCGATCGGCGAGCATGCCGATGGTCGTCATCGGCAGCGACAGCAACTCGGCCGCGGTCACGCACAGCAGCACGTAGCGCCGGCGGTCGAACGGGGCCCGGCCGGAACGCGTGCGGCGGGCCGGCCGGGAGCCGTCCGGGTCCGCGCGGACCTTGGTGAGACGGGCGTAACCGCGACGGGGCTCCACCACCAGGTTCCAGCCGCACGTGTAGTCGAACCAGCGGGCCAGCGGCTCGCGCCGGCGCCGCACCAGTTCGAAGCCGGCCGGGTCGGCGGCCGCGGTCAGTAGCGGGCGGGCCAGCAGGAGACGGATGGCACGCGCGACCTCTTCCCTTTCCGCAGCCGCGAGTTGGTTGGCCAGGGTGCTCATCCGGCCGCCTCCTGCTGCGCGGTGTGGCGGGCCGGGAACGCGGCTGTTCCGCCCGCCGCCGTGATGTGGACGAGGTAGTCCGGTCCGGCCAGTGAGCCCTTCGCGGTGCGCAGTACGGCGGTGCGTTCGTCGGGCGGCGGCGACAGGGCGATCTCCACCCTGCCGTCCCCTGTCGTCGCGCGCCGCAGCCCACCCGCGTCCGGTCGGGCGGACAGGGCCCGGCCGAGCAGGTCGAGCAGCCGGTCGAACACGGCGGGGTCCAGCACGCCGAAGGAGGACAGGCGCACGGGACCATCGCCCTCCAGCACCTGCCAGGCACGGGCGAGTTCCGCGCGCTCGGCGCGGGCTCGTGCGGCGCGCTCCGCCCTGACCGCCGTGACGTCCCGCACCCTGGCCGTGCGGGTGAAGCGCTCCGTCCGTCCGCTGGTTCGCAGCAGTGCGGACACCGCCACGGGCGGGGCTTCGGACCAGGAACGGGACGACGGGATCAGCTCCGGGTCAGAGTGGGCGAGGTGGGCGTGGCGCGCCGGGCCGAGGCCGAAGGCCGCCGACCACAACCGGTGCAGGTCCGCCTCCTCGGGGGCCGCCGAGAACCAGCGTGCCAGCTCTCTGAAGTCCTGCACCGCGCTGGAGGAGCGGCGCCGTGACTCGTTGATCCGCTCCAAGACCTGCAGGAGCGAGACGATGGCCCGCCGGGCGATGTCATGCAGGTGCTCGATCCGGGGCCGCGCCCCGTCGTCCGGTAGGAACCACGCCCGCAGTCCCGCCCAACGCGCTCGTCTGCTCTCCAGCCAGCCGGCCGCAGGATCCTCGCCGGCCACCGGCGGGAGCTCGGCCCCGCGCAGGGCTCGCTCCCGCAGCACGGCGACCCCCCGCTCCTCCACCCGGTCCACGGCGGCGGCGACCGCCTGCCCACGCCGGTCGAGGTTGACCAGGAACTCCTGCAGATACGCCACGGTGGCGGACTTGACCTCGCGGAACACCTCCATGTCCGCGCCCTCTGCGCGCACGAGACGCTGCAGTTCTCCGTTGAACGCCTTGGTGTTCTCCACCAGGGCGTCCAGATGCCCCTCCAGCTCCCGCAGCGTGCTGAAGATCCGCCGGTCGGCCGGGGCGGGCTCGCCCGACAGCAGGCACAGCTCGTCCAGCCGGTCCGCGATCGCTTCCAGCACCGCCGTCTGCAGCGCCCCCGTCGAGGCGAGCACCTCAAGCGCCTGCCGCACCCCGGCGAGCGCGGCCTCACCCCGGCGGGTCAGCGAGTACTGCAGGTTGCGCCGCTCGTACTCCTCGGCCGTGCGGTAGTTCTCGGCGTGGTTGTGCACCACGTCCAGCAGTTCCCACTGCACCAGCTTCCTGAGCGTCTCCTGCAGGTCCTCGTCCTCGACGGCCGCCGCCCAGCCCACTCCGCGCAGCCGCTCGCGGACCGCGTCGAGTCCCAGCGCCGTCTCCAAGTGCTCGCCCGCCGCACCGAAGGCGTCCAGCACCGCCCCGTACAGATCGGACCTCTCCACCGTCGTGAACCGGAACATCTCCGGTGGAACCCTGCGCACGTCCGTCCGACTCCTCCCCCACCGCCTCGGCGGTCCATGGGTCTCCACCGTAGACGGCGGCGCCGGTCTCCAGGGCCGCGTCCTGGAGACCAGGGTGGTCCTCGCACGGGCATGACTGGGCTTCCCCTGGGGCGGCCGGTGAGTCGGTGAACCGGCAGGCCGGTGAACACCGGATCGCCCGGTGGGTTGCTCTGCTGGCGCAACTCCTCCCACGCCCAGTCAGTGCAGGGCGGAAACCTTCTTTTCGGCTCATCGAGCTGTGCGCGGGCGCCCAGAGCGTCGAACGAACGTCATGGCCGATGGCCGGAACCGAGGCCTGTTTCCTCGCCGAGCGGGGAGCGCCCCACGACCAGATCAACGTGTTCGCAGCCTCCCACCGCTGGTTCGGTGCCGAGCTCGATGGGTTCGGTGTCCCTGTGACCCTCCCACCACCTGGGAGATCAAAACAGCTCAGGGGATTTTCCTGGCGGGCTCGGGAATCACCACATGCGCAACATGTGAGGTCTTCGGGAACGTGCACAACTGATCCCTGCGGGATAAACCCGAGAGCAGGTACTGCTTTCAGACTTTCCCGCCGGGCTCTACGAGTCGTTGAACACACAATGAGCGTCACGTTTCGATAAGACCGGCCCCCACATTTCGAGCACCGACTGTTCTCGTCCGCGCCCCCTCCATCAGCGCCTGGCCGGCATCACGGTCTGCACCGGATCTTGAGGCGGTTGCGCTCACCCTCGAACACGTCACCGAACACGCCACCGAACACCGAAAGGATCAAGTCATGCACCTCACCGCCCGGGGCGATCTCGCCGCCTGTCCCGAGCGCCCACAGCGACACACCGCAGTGCAGGAACAGCGGGAGGCCGCCGCCGAACCGGGCGCCACATGAGGCCTGTCGCAGCTCGCCGACCAGCAAAGGAGCCGCACACGCGGCCGGGCGGACCCTCGGAGCGCGCGATGGCGTCACGGCACCCGCTAGGCGGCCACCCCTCGGGCGATCAAGGCTCAAAGTGTCAGCACGAATTACACACATCCCCTCTACATAATGGCCCCGATGGTCTAGATTGACCGTGCTTCAGCTGTTCGGACGTGAGGCGATCAATAAATGATCTACGAGTTCGACGCCAGGGAAAGCACGCAGTCGTGCCCCCGGCGCCGGACGTGGGGGTGATCAATTCTTGGAGCCCTGAAGAGGGCCTTGGGTGCGGGGAGCACCCGAGGTTTCGAACGGGTTCCACGCACCTCGAATCGAGGATCTGGCGGGACAAGCGAGTCCGCTGCCGCCAGGGGGGATTGTCCAGGTAGCTCTGAAACGGTCGGGGTGTCATGCGCAAGCCAGGCATGCCTCCCGGGCGGAGAAACAGTGTTGGGTGACCACATCGAACTACTGGGGATCTGGGGGGTTCTGTGAGGCAAGGAGGATTAACCAGCCCGTTTCCGTCGGCGCGCGAGCGTCTGGCGAACGGGGCGATCAGCCAGTCCGTCAACGACTGGGAGCAGCGGTACCGACGTACTGTGATCGCCAGCGACACCGTGGCCACCGCCTTCGTGGTGACGGCGATCGGCAACTTCTTCGGGGCCCGGGACGCGGCCAACTGGCACGAGAAGTGGGGAATCCTCGCATTCGGCACCGAGTTGCTGGTGCTGGGGACACTTGCGGTGAACCGGTCGTGGGCTCCGGCCGTACTCGGCCAGGGCGCCGAGGAGTTCCGCCGACTCGGACGATCGCTGCTCACCGCGACCGTCATACTGGCGCTCGGCGGGATCGCCCTCACCTCGCGCAACATCAAGCTCTGGATCTTCGTCGCCATTCCCGCGATCGCGCTCACCACCATGACCGCGCGGTATCTGCTGCGCCTCTGGCTGCACAAACAGCGGAAGGAAGGACGGTGCCTGAGACCGGTGCTCGCTGCCGGGAGCAGCACCACCGTGCGCGACCTGATCACCCGGACCCGCAAGTTCCCGCACCTCGGCTGGCGGGTGGACGCGGTGTGCGCGACGGACGGACTCGGGCTCGACGGAGACCACCTGGACGGAGTGCCGGTCGTCGGCCGACTGGCGGACGTCGCGCACCACGTCCACCGCGATGGCTACCGTGTGGTCGCGGTCACACCGGACCCGCACTGGTCACCGGACCGGCTGCAGCGGCTGGCCTGGAACCTCGAAGGCAGCGACGCCGAAATGGTCGTGGCCCCCGTGCTGATGGAGGTAGCCGGCCCGCGGCTGCACATCGACGCGGTGCTCGGGATCCCGCTGCTGCGGGTCAGCATGCCGACCTTCACCGGGGGCCGCCGGGCGGTCAAAGGGGTCGTCGACCGGATGGGCGCAGCACTCCTGCTGGTGCTGTTCGCGCCGCTGATGGTGTTCGTCGGGCTGCTCGTGATGGTGGACAGCCGGGGTGGGGCGTTCTACCGCCAGCGCAGGGTCGGCAAGGACGGCCGCGAGTTCACCATCCTCAAGTTCCGCACCATGGTCGCCGGGGCCGACGGGGCACGTGCCGAGTTGGCCAACCGCAACGAGGGCGCCGGCCCGCTCTTCAAGCTCCGCCGGGATCCGCGGGTGACCCGGGTGGGAACAGTGCTGCGCCGGTACTCGATCGACGAGCTCCCGCAGCTGTTCAACGTGCTCACCGGATCGATGTCACTCGTCGGTCCGCGGCCTCCGCTGCCGGAGGAGTCCGCTGCGTACGGCCCGGACATCCGGCGACGGCTGCTGGTCAAGCCCGGACTCACCGGCCTGTGGCAGATCAGTGGACGCAGCGACCTGCCATGGGAAGAGGCGGTCCGGCTGGACCTGCGGTACGTGGAGGACTGGTCGCTCGCCCTGGACACCGTGATCTTGTGGAAGACGCTACGTGCGGTGCTCTACGGGCAGGGGGCCTACTGATGCGCGGGGAGCATCGTCCGGCCAGCGCACACAAAGCAGGCCGGGAGGGCCTGCCTGGGGGGAGGAACGGATCATGAGGGTCAGCGTTTTCGGACTCGGCTACGTGGGCTGCGTGTCGGCCGCGTGTCTGGCCGACCTGGGTCACGAAGTCATCGGAGTGGACGTCAACCAGGTCAAGGTCGACCTGGTCAACGAGGGCAAGGCCCCCGTGGTCGAGGAGCGCATCGGCGAGCTCATGGCCGAGGTCGTGCGGACCGGAGCGTTGCGCGCCACCAGCGACGTCCGCGAGGCGATCGCGGGCAGCGACGTGTCGCTGGTCTGCGTGGGCACGCCGTCGGAGGCCAACGGCAGCCTGTGTACCACGTACTTGGAGCGGGTCACCGAGCAGATCGGGGCCGCGTTGGCAGATGGCCATGGGCGCAGCGGGCGGCACACCGTTGTGTTCCGCAGCACCATGCTCCCGGGCACCTGCCTGAACCTGCTGGTACCGATCCTGGAGAAGTCCGTAGGCGGCACGGCCGGGGTGGACATCGGGGTAGCGGTCAACCCGGAGTTCCTCCGCGAGGGCACGAGCGTGCGGGACTTCTTCGACCCGCCCAAAACCGTCATCGGCGAGCTCGACCCGGCAAGCGGCGATGCGGTGATGGCGTTGTACGACGGCTTACCCGGTGAGGTGTTCCGGGTGCCGGTCCCGACCGCCGAGGCGATCAAATATGCGGACAACGCCTTCCACGGCCTCAAGATCGGGTTCGCGAACGAGCTGGGCGCGGTGTGCCGGGCGCTCGGGGTGGACTCGCACCAGGTGATGGACGTGTTCCTGGCCGACCGCAAGCTGAACATCAGCCCCGCCTACCTGCGGCCCGGCTTCGCCTTCGGTGGCTCCTGCCTGCCCAAGGACCTGCGCAGCCTGGTCCACGCGGCACAGCGGGCCGACGTCTCGGTGCCCATCCTCGCCCATGTGCTGCCCTCCAACTCCGACCATCTGCAGCGCGCGGTGGAACTGGTCGAGCGCACCGGCAAGCGCCGGGTGGGCCTGTTCGGGTTGTCCTTCAAACCCGGCACCGACGACCTCCGCGAGAGCCCGCTCGTCGAGTTGGCGGAACGGCTGTTCGGCAAGGGGTACGACCTGAAGATCTATGACGCCAACGTGAGCCTCGCCCGGCTGCTCGGCGCGAACCGCGAGTACATCGAGACCCGGCTGCCGCACCTCACGCAGCTGCTCGCGGATTCCGTCGACGAGGTGCTCAAGCACGCCGAGGTGTGCCTGGTCGGAACCAGGGAACCGGCCGTGCTGTCGGCGCTGCCCCATGGCGACGGCCCGATGATCATCGACCTCATCCGCCTACCCGACGCCGAAACGCGCCAGACAGAACCGGGGTACATGGGCCTTGCTTGGTAACGCAACCAGTGTCGACCGATCGGACCGGCGTGCGCTGATCCTGGTGGAGAACCTCTCGGTCCCGTTCGATCGGCGCGTGTGGCAGGAATGCACGACGCTGCGCGACGCGGGCTGGAAGGTGCACGTCATCTGTCCCCGGGGCACCAAGCGGGACACGGAGCCGGAGGCGGAGATCGACGGGGTGCGGATCCTCCGCTACCCGTTACGCGCGGCGACCGGAGGGCCCGCCGGCTACCTGCGGGAGTACGGATCGGCGCTGTGGCACACGGTCCGGCTTGCCCGCAAGGTCGGCCCGGTCGACGTGGTCCACGCCTGCAACCCACCCGACCTGCTGTTCCTGCCGGCACTGTGGCTGAAACGACGCGGAGCACGGTTCGTCTTCGACCAGCACGACCTGGTACCCGAGCTGTACCTCTCCCGGTTCGACCGCGGCCGAGATCTGCTCTACCGCGCCGTGTGCGCGCTGGAACGGCGGACCTACCGGGCCGCGGACGTCGTGCTCGCCACGAACGAGAGCTACCGGGACGTCGCGGTACGCCGTGGAGGTCGACGGCCGGCGGACGTGTTCGTGGTGCGCAGCGCACCCGACGTCGACCGGTTCCACCCCGTACCGCCCGAGCCCGAGCTGAAGCGCGGCAAGCCTCATCTGCTGTGCTACCTCGGCGTCATGGGCCCGCAGGACGGCGTCGACTACGCCTTGCGAGCCCTCGCGAAGCTGCGCGACGAGCTGGGGCGGACCGACTGGCATGCGGTGTTCATCGGCGCCGGCGACACCTTCGACGCGATGGTGGAGCTGTCCCGGCGACTCGGGCTCTCGGAGCAGGTGCAGTTCACCGGGCGGATTCCGGACGCCGACCTGGTGCGCTACCTGTCCACCGCGGACGTGTGCCTCTCCCCCGACCCGCGCAATCCGCTCAACGACGTGTCGACCATGAACAAGGTCCTGGAGTACATGGTGATGGGCCGGCCGATCGTCTCGTTCGACCTCCGGGAGGCGCGGGTCTCCGCCGGTGACGCCGCCGTCTACGCACCCGCCAACGACGAGGCCGAGTTCGCCGAGCTCATCGCGCTGCTACTGGACGATCCGGAGCAGCGGGCCCGGATGGGCAAGATCGGCCAGGAGCGGATCGGCGGGCCGCTCTCCTGGCGGAACTCCCAGCGATCGCTGCTCGCGGCCTACGCCGCTGCCTGCCGTGACCGCGCTCCGGTGTCGGCGGACACGCCGTCCGGGGCGGAGAAGAGGCCGCACCATTGAGCGATGACACGATACGCCTCGTCACGATCGGGCGGATTATCCGTCGGCGCTGGCGGCTTCTCACCCTCCTCACCGTGATGGGTGCACTCGTCGGCTACGGCACCTCGATGCTGTTTCCGCCGCGCTACACGACGTCGGCGTCGGTCCTGCTGCCAGGGGCGTGGCAGGAACGCGAGCTACTGACCCAGACGGAGGTCGCGACCAGTTCGGCGGTGCTCGACCGCGCGGCTGCCTCGCTCGGCTGGGCCGGGGTCAGCGGCAGGGAGTTGCGGGACCGGGTGAGCGCCACGGCCGCCGACGGGAACATCATCAAGATCTCCGGCACGGCCGACACCCCGGAGCGCGCACAGCAACTCTCCGACCAAGTGGTCCAGCAGTTCGTCACATTCGCCACGCACGTCGTGGACGACGGCACCGACTCCGAAGCGGCGACGCAGCCCGAGACACTCCGGAAGATGGTGGTGCAGACCAGCCGTCGCATCACCGACCTGGCCAATGCCGCCGATCCGGGGCGGACCGTGGAGAGCGTGCAGACCCGCACCGAGCTCGCGAAGCTGCGCACCGCGCTGCAGGAGGCCATCAACAAGCTGGACCAGGCCGACCCGACTGCGGGCAAGGCCAACATGGTCGTCATGGGGCCGGCGGCCCGGCCGGCCAGCGAGGCACCACCGACGAAGATGCAGCTCATCGTCGGCGGGGCGCTACTGTTCTTCCTGCTCGCGGTCATCGGCCATCTCACCACCGCTCGGATGAGTCGCCGACTGCGATCCGGGCCGGAAATCGCCGCGGCGCTGGGCTCGACGCTGCTGGGTACCGTCGACGTACCTGGCGAACGGCCCGCACACCGGCCGGAAGACGGTGGCCCGCGGGCCCGGATCCGCCGGCTGCTGGGCATCGACGTCCGGTGGGACACACCCAGCCCGCAGGCGTCCGGCGACGAGGCCAGCAGGAAGATCCGCTACCGGCGGGTGTGCACCCGCCTCCGGGACCAGCTGCCGGCCTCCCCGCAGCTGCTGGTTCTCGTCCCGGACAACGACGAGGTCGCCCGCCGGGCCGCTGAGCAGCTCGTCGCCGAGGCTGAGAGCGATCTACTGCTGCGCGTGGTGGGGGTCTCGGTGTCCCACCCCATGGTGCCGGACCGCGACAACGAGTCCGGTGCCCTGGTCGTGCTCAGCGCAGGAAGCTGGACCGCCGGGGAGCTCGCCGGCATCGCCGTGGCGTGTGCGGATGCCCAGCACGAGGTCGTCGGCATCGTCCTTGCCGGAACGGTCCAGGCCCGTCCGACGTCGTCCGCCGGTCGTCCACGGGATGCCGCAGCGGCGGCGCTCGCGGTGGGCGACGACGCCACGGGAGGCTCAGGTTGACGACGAGTACGACTTCGGAGCCGTCGGCCGCCGCTCCGCTGCTGGACCTGCAGGTGCTGGTGGCGGCTGTGCGCAGACGGCGCCGCCTCTGGTGCTCCATGGCCCTGCTGGGACTGCTCGTCGGCACGGCGCTGGCGGTCCTGCTGCCGCCGTCGCCTACCGCGGTGACCAAGGTGCTGGTCGCACATCAGGCGGACCAACCGAACGACCCCGGAACGCTGATCCGCACCGACGTCGCACTGCTGCACACCACGCGGATCGCCGGCAAGGCCCTGCAGTCCCTCGACTCCCCGGAGAAACCGGAGGACTTCATGCAGGAGTACTCGGGCATCGGCTTGACCAACAACCTCCTGCAGATCAATGCGACAGGTGACAGCGACACGCAAGCGGTGGCCCGTGCCAAGGCGCTGGCCGAGGCGTTCGTCGCGGACCACGTGAGGCGGATACAGGAAGCCGCGAACGCCCAGGCCAAGAGCCTGCTCGAACAGCGTGACCGAATGCGGGACGAGCTCGCCCAGGTCAACAAGTCGATCGGTGACGCATCGGCGCAGAGCGAGCCGCAGGCGTCGGCGAACATGGAGTCGCTCTTCGCCCGCCGGGCCGAGCTGACGTCGCGGATCAGCGATTTCAGCCAGCGCGCCGCGGAGGCACGCGTCGGCGCACCCCAACTCATCGCCGGCACACAGATCGTGGACGCCCCGCACGCGGTGCAGCACTCCCTGCCCAAGACCGCTGCCACGAACGCCGCCATCGGGCTCGTCCTCGGGCTCGTCCTCGGGCTCGCGGTGGCGGCGGTCGGTGCGGTGGTGGCGGACCGCCCCGTGCTGCGCCGGGAGATCGCGGCGAACCTCGGCGCCTCGGTCATCGCGGAACTGCCCCGCCAATCGCCCCGGTTGTGGCAGCGCCGACGGGTTCAGGCGGCACGAACGAGGCTCACCGCGTCCCTGGCCCACACCGTGCGCGACTCCGCGGAACCAGTGTCGCTGCTGGAACTGGGCTGTGCCCGCAGCGCGAGTGCGATAGCGCTGGACCTCGCCCGGGCACTGGCCGTGGACGGACCAGCGGTCATCATCGATGGTCTGCCCGGCCAGCAGCTCGCCAACCACCGCCCGAAGCCAGGAGACCCGACCGTGGTCGACAGCGAGCGTGCCGCAACCGTGTCGCCTCAGGGGTACCGGCTCGGCGTCGGCTCGGTGGCGCCCGGCACGGCGTGGACCGACCTGCAGCACCTCGGCACCCAGACCGTGCTCGTCGTGCGTGCCGGGCACGGCAGCGCCGCATGGCTGCACACCGTGGCGCGACAGCTCGCGGACCAGCGCATTCCGGTGATCGGTGTGGTGCTGATCGACCCGGATCCGCGTGACCGGACCGACGGCACGCTGTGGGACGGGCTGCACACCGCGCTGCGCAGCCGGAACGCTCTGCTGGCCCGACAGAACGGGACGGGTCTGCGGAGGATGGAACGGCTGCCGATGCGGGCGGCACGGATCCCGGACAGCGACCAGGAGGCGCGGTAGGACATGTGCGGCATCTCAGGCACGTACCGGTGGCCGGACGGGAAGGCCGTGACCGACCGGCTCACCGACACCCTCGCCCACCGGGGGCCGGACGGGGCGGGTCGGTACAGCCACCCCGTCGGTGACGGCGAGGTGCACCTCGGGCACCGCCGGCTGGCCATCATCGACCTGTCCGACACCGGCGCCCAGCCGATGGTCTCGGACGGCCTCGTCCTGACGTACAACGGCGAGCTGTACAACGCGCCCCAGCTGCGCGCCGAGCTGGCAGCCGCTGGGGTGCGCTTCCGCGGTACCTCCGACACCGAGGTGCTGCTGGAGGCCTGGCGGCGCTGGGGCACCGACTGCCTGCCCCGGCTGCGCGGCATGTTCGCCTTCGGGATCTTCGACGAGCGAACCGGTGACCTGGTACTCGCCCGCGACCAGCTCGGCATCAAGCCGCTGTTCCTGCTCCGGCGCGACGGGGGTCTGGTGTTCGCCTCCGAGCTCAAGGCGCTCGCCGCCGCGGCCGGCGGGTCGTTGCAGGTGGACGATGCGGCGCTGGTGGCCTCCCTGCTGTACTACTGGGTGCCGGACTCACGGTGCGCGTTCCGCGAAGCGGAGAAGTTGCCGCCGGGGAGCTGGCTCCGGTGCCGGCCTGACGGCCGGGTGGAGCGCGGCCGGTACTGGAACCTGAGGGACGTCGCCGCCGAGGGCCAGGAGCGGGCCCGGGCCGGCGAGGAGCCGGACCTCGCCGCCATCGTCGAGGAGTCGACCCGGCGCCACCTGCTCTCCGACGTACCCGTGGCGACCTTCCTCTCGGGCGGGCTGGACTCCAGTTACCTGACCGCGCTGGCGGCCCGCGACCAACCCGGGATATCCGCGTACACGATCGGGTTCCGTGCCGAGGACGCCAGGTTCGAGGCGATGCCGGACGACCTGCGCCATGCCCGGCGGGTGGCCGAGCAGTTCGGCGTCGACCTGCACGAGATCGAGATCGCTCCGAACGTGCTCGACCTCCTGCCGCAGATGACGTACCACCTGGACGAGCCGATCGGCGACCCCGCCGCGATCAACACGTTCCTGATCTGCTCGGCCGCCCGGGAGGCCGGGGTCAAAGTGATGCTCTCGGGGATGGGCGCCGACGAACTGTTCGCCGGCTACCGCAAACACCTGGCCAATCTGATCGCACTGCGCTACCAGCGCATCCCGCGGCCCCTGCGGCGCGGCCTGTCCCGGGCCGTGGACCTGCTGCCGGTCGCCACGGCCCGCCGGGGGTACCGGTCGGTGCGGTTCGCGAAGCGGTTCCTCTCCTTCGCCGATCTGCCGGAGGAGACCGCGTTCCGGCGCAGCTACACCATGTACGACCAGGACGAGTTGCTCGCCCTGATCGATCCGGACCTGGCCGGGACCGTCGAGGACGTGCTGGCCGAGCATGCGGACATCTACCAGGACAACGACCTCGACGACTTCGTCAACCGCATGTGCCTGGGCGACGCCCGGATGTTCCTGCCGGGCCTGAACCTCACGTACACGGACCGGTCGAGCATGGCCGCGTCGACCGAGGTGCGGGTGCCGTACGTGGACGTCGAGGTGGTCAAGGCGGCGTTCGCCGTGCCCGGTGATCACAAGATCGTCGGACGGCAGGGCAAGGCCGTCCTGAAGGAGGCGGCCTGCTCGATCCTTCCCCGGGAGATCGTGTACCGGCCCAAGGGCCTGTTCAGCGCCCCGCTGCGCGCCTGGATGAGCCGGGATCTCGCACCACTGGTGCGCGAGGTGGTACACGACGGCGTGCTCGTCCGATCCGGGTTCCTGCGCCGCGACGCGCTGGCGCGCATGGTCGCCGAGGACGCAGCCGGACAGCGGGACTTCTCCAAACATCTGTGGCACGTGCTGACCCTCGAGTACTGGTATCGCGGGGCGACCTCCGGGGCCGGCCAGAACTCGACCGTGACGGCGTAGAGACAAGAGGACTTCGGGTGAAACAGGTCGTTCAGAACTACAAGAGTGGCGAGCTGGCGCTGCTTGACGTGCCGGAGCCGGGGTGCAAGCCGGGCGGTGTGCTGGTCCGGAGCGCCTACTCGCTGATCTCCACCGGAACCGAGCTCATGAAGGTGTCCGAGGCCGGCATGTCGATGCTGGGCAAGGCGCGCTCCCGGCCGGACCAGGTGGCCAAGGTGGTGCAGAGCGTGGCCACCAACGGGGTGCCCGCCACCTACCGCAAGGTGATGGGCAAGCTGGACTCCTACACTCCGTTGGGCTACTCGCTGTGCGGGGTGGTCGAGCAGGTCGGCACCGGGATCGACGATGTGAAGGTCGGCGACCTCGTGGCCTGCGCCGGCAACGAGCACGCGCTGCACGCCGAGTTGAACTGGGTGCCGAAGAACCTCTACGCCCGGGTGCCGGACGGTCTCGCACCGCGGCACGCGGCCTTCGGCACCGTCGGGTCGATCGCGTTGCAAGGCGTCCGCCGCGGCGAGTCGCAGCTCGGGGACGTGGCGCTGGTCATCGGCCTGGGGCTGATCGGGCAGTTGGTGGTGCAGCTGCTGGCGGCCTCGGGGGTCCGTGTCGTCGGGGCTGACCCCGACCCGGTGCGTTGCGAACTCGCCGAGCGCCTGGGCGCGGCGGCCTGCGGCGACCCCGGGGCCGCGGCTGTGGAAACCGCCGTCGCCGAACTCACCGGCGGTCACGGCGTGGACCAGGTGTACCTGGCCGCCGGCGGCGGCAGCAACCAGCCCGTCGAGCTGGCCGCCAAGTTGAGCCGGGACCGCGGTCGGGTCGTCGACATCGGCAAGTGCCGCCTGGACCTGCCGTGGAACGCGTACTACGAGAAGGAACTCGACGTCCGGTTCTCCCGCAGTTACGGCCCCGGGCGCTACGACCCGGAGTACGAGCTCGCGGGGCGGGACTACCCGATCGGCTACGTGCGCTGGACCGAGCGCCGCAACCTGGCGTGTTTCCTCGACCTCGCCGCCCGCGGTCGCCTTGACGTGGAGCCTCTGGTCTCCCACATGGCCGACTTCGACGACGCCGTCGAGACGTACCGGAACCTGAAGGACGGCGGTCTGAAGGCCGTGGCGGTGTTGTTCCGGTACCCCGAACCCGCGGGAGAAACGGCGGCTGCCGCCCCTGCGGTGGCCGTGCCCGCGGTGCCACGCGGCGCTGGGGCGTCCGCCCCCGCCCGGTCCGCCAAGGCACCGGTGCGGCTGGCGTTCGTCGGCGCGGGGAACTATGCGACGTCGATGCTGCTGCCGCACCTGACACAGCGCGACGGCGTCGAGTTGTCCACCGTCGTCACCACGACGGCGCTGTCCGCGGCCAACGCGAAACGGAAGTTCGGATTCGCGAAGGCGACCACCGATCTCGACGCCGTGCTGGGCGACCGGTCCGTCGACGCGGTGTTCGTGGTCACCCGCCACAGCTCGCACGCCGAGCTGACCCGAAAGGCGCTGTTGGCCGGCAAGGCGGTGTTCGTGGAGAAGCCGCTGGCGCTCACCGAGGACGAACTGGCCGACGTGCTCGCGGCGGTGGAGGAGTCTGGCAACGACCGGCTGCAGGTCGGCTTCAACCGCCGGTTCGCGCCGCTGCTGCAGGAGGCCAAGAAGCGGTTCGGCGCCCGGACCGGGCCGGCGAGCCTGCGCTACCTGGTCAACGCGGGCCGGCTGGAGCACGGCAGCTGGTACCTCCAGCAGGGCACCGAGGGCTCGCGGTTCGCCGGCGAGGGCGGGCACTTCATCGACACGGCGAGCTGGCTGCTCGGTGCCGACCCGATCTCGGTGTACGCGATCACCACGCCCGGCAACGAGGACCTCCAGGTCGTACTGCGCTACCCGGACGGGTCCACCGCCACCATCAGCTACGTCACCACCGGCCCGGCCGGCTTCCCCAAGGAGACGCTGGACCTGGTCGCGGACGGCCGCGCACTGCGGCTCGACGACTTCGTCCGTGCGACGGTGTACGACGGCCGCCGCAAGCAATGGGTCAGTTCCCGGCTGCCCAAGGCCCGGGACAAGGGCCAGTCCGCCGAGCTGGCCTCGTTCGTCAAGGCCGTGCGGACCGGCGGGCCGATGCCGGTGGCACTGGAATCGCTGGCCACCACCACGGCGGCCACCCTCGCCGTGCGGACCAGCTTGGTCGACGGTGCGCCGGTGACGTTGGCGAGGGCGCGATGACCATGAGCGCGGGCTGGTACCTGCGGCGACTGTCCCGGATGGGACCGCGGGAGGTCGGCGGCCGGGTGAGCGACGCGGTGCGCAGGCAACGGTGGCGATCGGCCCGGCCGGACTGCCCGAGCGTGACCGACGCCCGGTTCACCGCGGTCCTGCCCGCAGCGGCGATCGCCACCGTGCCACCGGATGCCGCCAAACGTCTCGTCGCCACGGCGGACCGGCTGATGGCCGGGCACGCCGAGTTCTTCGGGGTGGACCGCGACGACCTGGCCGACCCGGACTGGTGGTACGACCCGAAGACCGGGCGCCGGGCCCCGTGGGGCTACGCCTTCGACGTGCCGTACCGGAACGAGGACGTGGTCGGGGACATCAAGCAGATCTGGGAGCTGTCCCGACATCAGTACCTCACCGTGCTCGCCGCCGCCTACGCGATCACGGGGGACGAGCGCTACGCCGAGCGCGTGGCCGAGCACCTGCGGTCGTGGTGGACGGCCAACGCGCCGCTGCGCGGAGTGCACTGGACCAGCGGTATCGAGCTGGGGATCCGGCTGCTGTCCTGGGTGTGGATCCGCCGGCTGCTCGACGGCTGGCCGGGCGTGGCCGGACTGTTCGAGGACAACCCGGCGGCGCTCCGCCAGATCTGGCACCACCAGCGCTGGCTGGCCGCCTTCCCCAGCCGAGGGTCTTCGGCGAACAACCACGTCATCGCCGAGGCCGCCGGGCAGTTCGCCGCAGCCTGCGCGTTCGGGTGGTTCCCCTCCTCGACGCGTTGGCGAGCCGACGCGCTGCGGTCACTGGAGCGGCATCTGCGCAGCAACACCTTCGCCTCCGGCCTCAACCGCGAGCTGGCCACCGAGTATCACGGACTCGTGCTGGAGCTCGGCCTCGCCGCGGTGGCCGAGGCGGATGCCGCCGGGGTGCCGGTCCCCGCGTCGATCCGGCTGGTGCTGCTGCGGATGACCGACGCGCTCGCGGCCATCGTGGACAGCCGGCTACGGCCGCCACGCCAGGGGGACGCGGACGACGGGCACGGTCTGGTCGTGGACGGCGCGGGCACCGACCGCTGGGCCTCACTGCTGACCACCGGGGACGCCGTGTTCGGTCGGCTCGCCTGGTGGCCGGAGGTAACCAGCACCGACGTGCGCACCCCGTTGCTGGCCGCGCTCATCCGGCCCACTGCGCCGGCCGTGTCCCGCCCGACGAACCGACCGGCCCATTTCGCCGACGCGGGCATGACCATCTTGCGTGGCCCGGCGGACATCTGGTGCCGCTGCGACGGTGGTCCGCACGGATTCCTGTCCATCGCCGCGCACGCACACGCGGACGCTCTGTCCGTGGAGGTCCGGCACGACGGGGTCGACGTACTCGCCGACCCGGGGACGTTCTGCTACCACGGCCAGCCCCCATGGCGGCAGTACTTCCGATCGACCCTCGGCCACAACACCCTGCAGGTGGAGGGCAGTGACCAGTCAGTCTCCGGCGGCCCGTTCCTGTGGACCCGGCATGCCCGCAGCCGCGTCCTGGTCGCGGACACCTCCGCCCCCGATGGGGGGACGGCCCGCTGGTGCGCCGAGCACGACGGCTACCAGCGCACCGTGCACCGCCGCCGGGTGGAGTTGGCGGCCGCGAGCCAGGAGCTGAGGGTGGTTGACGAGGTGCGCGGCCCGCGCCGGGCCGTGCGCCTGGCGTTCCACCTCGGCCCGGCGATCGCCGCGGACCTGGCGGGGAACCGGGCCGTGCTCACCTGGACCCGGGATGGCGAGGACCGCTCCGCGGCGCTCGACCTGCCCGGGCAGCTCACCTGGCGGGCGCATCGCGGAGAAAGTGACCCGCCGCTGGGCTGGTACTCCGCCGGCTTCGGGCGCAAGGAACCCGCCACAACGCTGGTCGGCACCGGCTTCGCCGACGGCGCGGACGGGTTCACCACCGTACTCAGGTTCCGCGGCTAGGGGGGACGCGTGCGGATCAAGTGGCGGCACCGGGTGTTGCCGGCGGCACCCCTGGCACTGGCCCTGCTGGCTGCGACCGGCTGTGAGAGCGCGCCGGACGCGCGGCCGGAGCCGACCGCTACGCCCTCCACGTCCGTGGCCCGCGTGTGCGCCGAACCCCCGGACGGACCGACGAAAGCGCCGGCGGGCGCGGTGACGGTCGACCCCGCGGTGGCCGGTGACCTGGCCGCGAAGACCAAGAGCAACCCTCCGAACACCACGTTCTGGCTTCGACCGGGCAAGCACAGGCTCGCCCCGGACCGCTACGCCCAGGTCATTCCCAAGAAAGGGGACAACTACCTCGGCGCGCCGGGCGCGGTACTCGACGGCCGGAAGACCAATCAGTACGCGTTCGGCGGCAGTGCCAGCAACGTCACCATCCGCTACCTGACCGTGCAGGGTTTCGTCGCGCCGCGCGACGAGGGCGTGGTCAACCACGACTCGGCCGACGGGTGGGTGATCGAGCACACGACGATCCAGAACAACTCCGGCGCCGGCCTGATGGCCGGTGCCCGCCAGCAGGTCCGCGCCAACTGCCTGCGCGGTAACGGTCAGTACGGCATCAATGCGTACAAGGCCTCCGGCCGTGTCAGCGGCCTGGTGATCGAGGGCAACGAGATCGCGGACAACAACAGGGACGACTGGGAGCGGCGGCGGCCCGGCTGCGGCTGCACCGGAGGCGTCAAGTTCTGGGCCGTCGACGGCGCCGACGTACGCGGCAACTGGGTGCACGGCAACCACGGACCCGGGCTGTGGGCGGACACCGACAACAACGACTTCCGCATCGAGGACAACGTGCTCGAGGACAACGACGGTGCCGCACTGATCTACGAGGCCAGCTACAACGCGGTCATCCGGAAGAACACGATCCGGCGGAACAACTGGGTCGAGGGCCGCAAACACGCCGACGGCGGTGACACCTTCCCGTTCGGGACCATCTACGTGTCCGAGTCCGGCGGCGAACCACGGATCCGAGCCCGCACCGACAAGATCGAGATCTACCGCAACGTGCTGGAGAACAACTGGTCCGGCATCACCTTGTGGGAGAACGCCGACCGGTTCTGCAACAGCCCGGCCAACACCTCGTCCGGTGCGTGCACGTTGCTGGTGAAGAACACCGACCGCTGCGTACGGCCGGCGATCGCCACCGCACCGCTCTACGCCGACTGCCGGTGGAAGACCCAGCGGGTGGACATCCACGACAACCGCTTCGTGCTGGACAAGTCCGTCGTCGGCTGCACGGTGATGTGCGACCGCATGGCGGTGCTGGCCAACTACGGCACCTATCCGGACTGGTCGCCGTACCAGGGCGAGCGGGTGGCCGATGCGATCACCCTCAAGCAGCACAACCGCTGGCACGACAATGTCTACATCGGTCCGTGGAAGTTCGTCGTTCACGACCCGAGCCGGATACTCGACTTCCGGCAGTGGCAGGGCACGCCGTACCGGCAGGACGCGGGCAGCACCTTCCGCGCACAGGACGGTGGTTGAGATGGGCCGGGACCACACGTCGAAGATCGTCGGGACGGTCTGGGGGCTGCTGGTCCTCAACACGCTCGGCTCCGCCGGGGCGAAGACCATCATCCCGCTGCCCCGCTCCCTCATCCAGATGGTCACCATGGGCGCGCTGGCCGCCGCGTTCGCGCTGGCGCTCGCCGTCAATCTCCGGCTGCGCATACGAGCCAACGCCTACGTGTTCCTCCTCACCCTGCTGCTGGCGCTGAGCGTGATCTCCAGCGTGAACCTGGAATCCGGGTTCGGCGCCCTGTTCCGCTGCGCCCGGCTGGCCCTCTTCGTCGGCACGCTGTGGTTGCTCAGCCGCTGGTGGGACGGCGGCCTGACGTTCGTCCGGCACCACATCCGGATGTACTTCGTGGTCCTCGGGTCGGTGGCCGCCGGCGCGATCATCTCACCGGGCGCCGCCATGCCCGATCTCTACGGCGGACGGCTGGTCGGCGCGTTGTGGCCGCTCACGCCGCCGCAGATCGGCCAGTACGCTGCGGTGATCACCGGACTTGCCGTGCTGCTCGTTCTGGGCCGCCGGACCGACCGCGGCAGCGCGGCGATGGTCATCGTGCCGGCACTCGTCCTGCTCGCACTGACCCATACCCGGACGGCCACGGTCGGCCTGCTCATCGGACTGGCGCTGGCGATCGGTTCGCTCGTCCTGACCAGCGCCGCCGCCCGTCGGTTCTTCGCCTGGGCGGTACTGTGCGCCGCCGTGGGCGCGGTGGGGTTCGGCTCCCTGCTGCAGGCGTGGTTCCTGCGCGGACAGAGCCAGGAGAACTTCACCAGCCTGACCGGTCGGGCCAAGGTCTGGGACGCCCTGCTGGCGGCGCCCCGGACGACCACGGAGTACCTGTTCGGCGTGGGCCTGGGCGACAAGTCGTTCGGCGGGCTGCCGATCGACAACAGCTGGCTGGCCGTTTACCACGAGCAAGGTGTGACCGGCGTCGTCCTGGTGGCGGCGATCATCATCGTGTTGGGCGGCGTCGCGTTGCTGCGGCCACCGTCGCTGTCGAGAGCCTGCGCGATCTTCCTGATCAGCTACTGCGCGATCGCGTCGTACACCGAGGCGGGACTGGGCGACGCCTCGCCGTATCTGCTGCACCTGGCCGTGGCCGCCTCGCTGCTGGCGGCACCTGTCGCAGTGGACCCCCTCCCGACGCCCGACGTTCCTCGACGACGCGCCCCACGATGGGCCCGGAGATCGGAGGTGACCTGAGCATGCACGTCCTCGTGGTGCACAACCGCTACGCCTCGGCGCAGCCGAGCGGGGAGAACAAGGTCGTCGACCAGGAGGTGGCGCTGCTGCGCGGGGCCGGCCACCGGGTCGAGCTGTTCGAGCGGCGCAGCGACGACATCGCCGCCCGGTCCCTGCTGGGCAAGGCCGCGGTACCGCTGCTGGTGCCGTGGAATCCGGCGGTCCGCACGGAGCTCACCGCCCGGCTTCGTACCGAGCGGCCGGACGTGGTGCACGTCCACAACGTCTTCCCGCTCCTGTCGCCGGCAGTGCTGGCCGCCTGCGCCGACGCCGGCGTGCCCGTCGTGGCCACACTGCACAACTACACCCAGGTCTGCCCGCCCGGCACGCTGCAGCGGGGCGGCCGACCGTGCACCGAGTGCGTCGGGTCCGCGCCGCTGCCCGCCGTCCGGCACGGCTGCTACCGGAACTCCCGGCTGGCGACCGTACCGCTCGCGGTCAGCCTGTCGGTCAACCGGCGGCGGTGGTGGTCCAGCGTGGAGCGGTTCCTCTGCATCTCCGCGGCGCAGCGCGACGTCCTGGTGCGGGCCGGCATGCCACCCGGGCGGCTGGCGGTGAAGCACAACTTCGTGCCCGAACCGGGTGTCCGCCGATCGGGTGCCGGCGAACAGCTGCTCTATCTCGGCCGGCTCGCAGAGGCCAAGGGCGTGCGGCTGCTCATGGCCGCGTGGGACGAGATCGCCGCTGACGGTGGTGTGGGTGTGCCGCTCGTGGTCGCCGGCACGGGGCCGTTGGAGCGAGAAGTGGCTGCCTGGGCGGCGGGCCGGGACGACGTGCGGTACGTCGGCCTGTACGGCCCCGAGCAGTGCCGGCAGGCCATCGCGCGGTCGGTCGCCGTGGTGGCTCCCTCCACGTGGCTGGAGGCGTTCGGCCTGGTGGTCGTGGAGGCGATGGCGGCGGGGGTCCCGGCCGTCGCCGCCGGCCACGGCGCCTTCGTCGAACTCGTCGAGGACGGGGTGACCGGGCTGTTGCACCGGCCGGGCGATCCCGACTCGCTCGCGTCCTGCTTGCGCCGGATCACGGCCGAGTCGGCCCGCAACCGGGCGATGGGCCAGGCGGCCCGGCGCCGTTACGAGCAGGACTTCAGCCCGGCCGTCGGGCTGGAACGCCTGGTGGACGAGTACCGCTCCGCGATCGCGGGTCGGTCCGGCGGCGGGGACGGCCTGCCGCCGGGAGGGGACGAACACACTGGCTCGCGGCGGGTACAGCCGCGCGAGCGGGATGGGGGCAGTAGATGACACGATGCCGACTCTGCGGCTCGGCGGCGCTGGAGAGCGTCGTCGATCTTGGGGCGACTCCGCCCTGTGAGAGCTTTCTCACCGCGGACCAATTGGACCAGCCGGAGCCGACATACCCGCTGCACCTGCGGGTCTGCACCGACTGCTGGCTCGCACAGATCCCTCCGCTGATCACGCCGGAGGAGACGTTCACGCAGTACGCCTACTTCTCCTCCTACTCGGCCTCCTGGGTGGAGCACGCACGCACGTTCGTCGCCGACACCGTGGAGCGGTTGGGTCTCGGCACCGACGCCTTCGTGGTCGAGGTCGCGAGCAACGACGGGTACCTGCTGAAGCACATGGTCGACCGCAGGATCCGCTGTCTCGGCATCGAGCCCTCGGTGAACGTCGGCGCCGCGGCGCGGGAGGCGGGTGTGCCCACGCTCACGGAGTTCCTGGACCCGGCCACCGGCGCCGCCGTCCGCGCCGAGCACGGCCCGGCGGACCTCGTCGTGGCCAACAACGTGTACGCGCACATCCCCGACGTGGTCGGGTTCACCCGGGGGCTGCGCGCCCTGGTCGCCGACGACGGCTGGGTCTCCATCGAGGTGCAGCACCTGCTGACCCTGATCGAAGAGAACCAGTACGACACGATCTACCACGAGCACTTCCAGTACTACACGGTCGCGTCCGCGGCCCGGGCGCTGGCGAGCGGCGGACTTGCGCTGGTGGACGTCGAACTGCTGCCCACGCACGGCGGCTCCATCCGGCTGTGGGCCCGACCGGTCGAGGTCGCCGGCGAGCCGACCCATGGAGTGTCCCCTGCTCATGGGGATTCCCCCGCGCGAACGAAGCCGAGCGTGGGCGAGGAGCCGAGGGCCTGGGGAAGGGTGGCCGACGTACTGGACCGCGAGAAGGCCGCCGGGCTGCAGGAGCTGTCCGGGTACACCGAGTTCTCCGCTCGGGTGGCCAAGGTGCGCCGGGACCTGCTGCGGTTCCTCATCGAGGCGGCCGAGCGCGGCGAGACGGTCGTCGGCTACGGCGCCCCGGGCAAGGGCAACACCCTGCTCAACCACTGCGGCATCCGGCCCGACCTGCTCCCGTACACGGTCGACCGCAACCCCTACAAGCACGGCAGGTTCACCCCGGGCACCCGCATCCCGATCCTTGCGCCCGAGCAGATAGCCGCCGACCGGCCGGACTACGTCCTCGTCCTCCCGTGGAACCTGCGGGCCGAGTTGGTCGAGCAGCTGTCCTTCGTGCACGCCTGGGGCGGCCGACTGGTCTTTCCCGTACCGGAACTGAGCATTGTCGAGGTCGAGTCATGAAGGTCGTACTGTTCTGCGGCGGCTACGGACTGCGGATGCGCAACGGAGCCTCCGACGACGTGCCCAAGCCGATGGCCATGGTCGGCCCGCGGCCGCTGATCTGGCACGTCATGCGCTACTACGCGCACTACGGGCACACGGAGTTCATCCTGTGTCTCGGGTACGGGGCCCACCACATCAAGGACTTCTTCCTCAACTACGAGGAGACGACGTCCAACGACTTCGTGCTGCGGGGCGGGCAGACCGAGTTGCTGTCCGCCGACATCGCCTCCTGGACGATCACGTTCGTGCAGACCGGCATCGAGTCACCGATCGGGGAGCGGCTGCGCCGGGTACGGCACCACCTGGACGGCGACGAGATGTTCCTCGCCAACTACGCCGACGTGCTCACCGATGCCCCGCTGCCAGAGATGATCGACCGGTTCGCCCGGCGCGACGCCGGTGCCTCGATGATGGTGGTGCCACCGCAGTCCTCGTTCCACTGCGTGGACCTGGGCGATGACGGCCTGGTGGGGGGCATCACCGCGGTGAGCGATCTGCCGCTGTGGGAGAACGGCGGCTACTTCGTGCTCCGCCAGGAGGTCTTCGACCACATCCCGGAGAACGGCGACCTGGTCGCCGACGGATGCACCCAGCTCGCCAAGCGCGGACGGTTGGTGGCGCACCAGCACCGCGGCTTCTGGAAGCCGACCGACACCGTGAAGGAGCGGGCCGCGCTGGACGAGGCCTACGCCCGGGGCGACCGGCCGTGGGCCGTGTGGGAACGGGGCGGCACGGGGGCGGGTGCGGCCAGCGGAGTCGGCTCTGGAGCGAGGGCGTGATCCGGCTCGGGGCCGGGCGCCTGGACCGGATCGTCGCAGTGGGCGCGCACTGCGACGACATCGCCATCGGCGCCGGTGGCACGCTGCTGACGCTGTGCCAGGCGCGGCCGGGCATCCGCGTCGACGCGCTGGTGCTCTCCGGCGGTGGCGGCGAGCGGGAGCAGGAGGAGCAGGCCGCGCTCGCCGCCTTCTGCCCGGGTGCCGACCTGCGGCTGACCGTGCTCAAGTTGCCGGACGGCCAGCTGCCGGCACATTGGGAGGAGGCCAAGGCCGCGGTCGAGGAACTGCGCCTGCGCACCGATCCGGATCTCGTGCTGGCCCCGCGCACCGAGGACGCGCACCAGGATCACCGCGGCCTGGCGCAGCTCATACCCACCGCGTTCCGCGACCACCTCGTGCTCGGCTACGAGATCGTCAAGTGGGACGGCGATCTCGGCCGTCTCGCCGCGTACCAGCCGCTGTCGCCGGAGATCGCCGAACGGAAGGTGCGGCTGCTGCAGGAGCACTACCCCTCGCAACGGCACCGGCCCTGGTACGACCGGGAGGCCTTCCTCGGGCTGGCCCGGATCCGCGGCATCGAAAGCCACGCGCGCTACGCCGAAGCGTTCGACGTCACCAAACTCACTCTGAACCTGGGGGAATGAACCTTGCGCGTACTGCTGACCGGGCACCAGGGCTATCTGGGCACCGTCATGGCCCCCGTACTCGCGGCCGCTGGGCACGAAGTCGTCGGGCTGGACGCCGGCCTGTTCGCCGACTGCGTGCTGGGCCCGCCGCCCGCGGACCCGCCGGGGACGCGGGTGGACCTGCGCGACGTCACGGCCGAACAGGTGGCCGGGGTGGACGCCGTGATCCATCTGGCCGCCCTGTCCAACGACCCCCTGGGGGCGCTGGCGCCGGAGCTCACCTACGACATCAACCACCACGCGTCCGTGCGGCTGGCCCGACTGGCCCGCGACGCCGGAGTGCAGCGCTTCCTGTACGCGTCGACCTGCTCGGTCTACGGCGCCGCCGGCGGCGGCGACCTGGTGACCGAGGACGCCCCGCTGCGCCCGGTGACACCGTACGCAGAGTCCAAGGTGCGGGTGGAGGACGACCTGCACGCGCTCGCCGACGGCGACTTCAGCCCGGTGTTCATGCGCAACGCCACCGCCTTCGGCTACTCGCCCCGGCTGCGCGCCGACATCGTGCTGAACAACCTGGTGGGCCACGCACTCCTGTCCGGCGAGGTGCTGGTGCTCTCCGACGGCACCCCCTGGCGCCCACTGGTGCACGCCGCCGACATCGCACGGGCCTTCGCGGCCGCACTGGTCGCGCCCCGCGAATCGGTGCACGACCGGGCGTTCAACATCGGCAGCGAGATCAACAACGTCACGGTCGCCGAGATCGCCGAGCAGGTCGCCGAGGCGGTCACCGACTCGCGGGTGGTGATCACCGGGGAGACCGGAGCCGATCCGCGGTCGTACCGGGTGGACTTCTCCCGGTTCCGCGCCGCGGTGCCCGGCTTCGACTGCGAGTGGACCGTGAAGCAGGGCGCCCTCGAACTCGCCGACGCCTACCGGAAATACGGGCTGACCCGGGAGGACTTCGAGCGACGCTTCACCCGGCTGGCCGTGCTGCGCGCGGCATCCGAATCCGGCGCCGTCGACGACACCCTGCGGCGGCGCCGATGAGCGCGGCCGGCGAAGAGATGTACGCGCTGGTGGAGCGGTTGTACCCGCTGTGCCGGAGCATCACCGGCGACGGAGTGCGCGCCACCCTGGAGATCATCGACGAGTACGTGCCGCTGCAGGTGCACGAGGTGCCGACCGGAACCCAGGTGCTCGACTGGACGGTGCCGCAGGAGTGGAACATCCGGGACGCGTACATCGCCGACACCGCCGGCAACCGGGTCGTCGACTTCGCCGCGTCCAGCCTGCACGTGCTCGGCTACAGCGTGCCGGTGTCGGCGACCATGTCGCTGGCCGAGCTGCGTGGGCACCTGCACACCCTGCCGGACCATCCGACCTGGGTGCCGTACCGCACCAGCTACTACAAGCCGGAGTGGGGCTTCTGCCTGGCCCAGGAGACCTTGGACGCCATGCCGGACGGCGAGTACGAGGTGCGCATCGACTCCACCCTCGCCGACGGCCACCTCACCTACGCCGAGCACGTGGTGCCCGGGCAGGTCGCCGACGAGGTGATCGTCTCCTGCCACGTCTGCCACCCGTCGCTGGCCAACGACAACCTGGCCGGCATCGCGGTGGCGACGTTCCTGGCCCGGGCGCTGGCGGAGCAGACACCGTGGTACACCTACCGGTTCCTGTTCGCACCCGGCACCATCGGGGCGATCACCTGGCTGGCCCGCAACGCGGAGCGGGTGAAGGGGGTATCCCCCGCTCATGGGGATACCCCCGCGCGAGCGAAGCCGAGCGTGGGGGAGGAGCCGGGGGCTGGGGGAAGGGTCAAGCACGGGCTGGTGCTGGCCTGCGCCGGTGACCCGGGCCGGCTGACGTACAAGCAGAGCAGGCGCGGCGATGCGGAGATCGACCAGGTGATGCGGCACGTGCTGCTCGCCTCCGAGCGCCCGCACCGGGTCGTCGAGTTCACTCCGTACGGCTACGATGAGCGGCAGTTCTGCTCGCCCGGGTTCGATCTCGGCGTGGGTTCGCTCAGCCGGACCCCGTACGCCGGCTACCCCGAGTACCACACCTCGGCCGACAACCTGGACTTCGTCTCCCCCAAGGCGATGGCAGACACGCTCGTCCTGTGCCGCGAGGCATTCACCGTGCTGGACCGCAACCGACGGTACGTCAACCTCAGCCCCTACGGCGAGCCACAGCTGGGCCGACGTGGCTTGTACGACTCGCTCGGCGGCCGCAGCGACGCGAAGCAGGCCCAGATGGCCATGCTCTGGGTGCTCAGCCTCTCCGACGGCGAGCACAGTCTGCTGGACGTCGCCGAGCGGTCCGGATTGCCGTTCGACACCGTCGCCGCCGCGGCCGACGCCCTGCACGGCGCCGGGCTGATCAAGGCATGACGCCGATGACCACCGGGGGGGAGAGGGCGACGGCATCGGCGGATCCGGCCAGAGGCGCCCGGCGGACCGCCAAGCGGGCCGTCGTCGGCCGGCTGTCCTGGGGGCTGGCCGACCAAGCGGCCTCCAGCATGACCAACTTCGCGGTGGGGATCTACGTGGCCCGCTCGCTCGGACTGGCTGCGTTCGGCGTGTTCAGCCTGGCCTGGGTGACCTACGGCGTGGTGCTCAGCGTCTCCCGCGGGTTGGCCACCGACCCGCTCGTGGTGCGTTTCAGCGGTGTGTCGGACGCCTCCTGGCGCGGGGCGGTGGCCCGGTCGTCAGGTACCGCCCTCGGCGTCGGCGCCGCCATCGGCGGGGCATGTCTGGTGATCGGGCCGGCTCTCGGCAGCCGCGTGGGGCCCGCGTTCGCCTGCCTCGGCGTCATGCTGCCGGGGCTGCTGTTGCAGGACGCCTGGCGGTACTCGTTCTTCGCCGCCGGTACCGGGCGCAAGGCGTTCGTCAACGACCTCGTGTGGGGCGTCTCGCTCGTCCCGGCCATGGTGGTGGCGGCCCGCGCGGGCAGTGTGCCCGCCTTCGTACTGGCCTGGGGCGCGTCCGCCGCGGTGGCCGCGGTGTACGGCTGCTTCCAGTCCGGGATCATGCCCCGCATGACCGGAGCGCGCGAGTGGCTTCGCGAGCACCGTGACCTCGGCTACCGGTATCTGGTCGAGAACACCTGTGTCAGCGGCGCGAGCCAGCTGCGGGCGTACGGGCTCGGCGCGATCGTCGGGGTTGGCGCGGTGGGTGCCATCCGGGGCGCCGAACTCCTGCTCGGCCCCTTCCTCGCCGTGCTGATGGGGCTGTCACTGGTCACCGTCGCGGAGGCGGCACGGGTGCTGCGGCGGGCCCCGCACCGGCTGGGCCCGTTCTGCCTCCTGCTGGGCGGCGGGCAGGCCGTCGCCGCGCTGCTCTGGGGCGCCGCGCTGCTGCTGATGCCGGACCGCGCCGGCGCGTTCGTCCTGGGGGACGTCTGGCACTCCGCCTCCCAGCTCATCGTGCCGGCCACGCTCGGCGTGGCCGGCGCCGGCCTCGGCACCGGCGCGGCGGCCGGGCTGCGCGCGCTCGCCGCGGCCCGGCGCAGTCTGCGCAGCCAGTTGATCGCCTCGGCCTGTTACGTCACCGGCGGGCTCGGCGGGGCAGCCGTGGCCGGCACGGTCGGCTCGGCCTGGGGCGTCGCCGCCGCGACCGTCGGCAGCTCGGCCGTGTGGTGGCTGCAGTTGCGCTCCGCCCTGCGCGAGCGCCACCAGAACCCGATCAGTGAAGTGAGGACGTCATGACCACCCCGCCCCGGTTGAGCATCGGCCTGCCCGTGTACAACGGCGAGGAGTACCTCGCCGAGTCGCTCGACGCCCTGCTCGGCCAGACCTACGAGGACTTCGAGCTGGTCATCTCCGACAACGCCTCGACCGACGGGACCCAGGACATCTGCCGCCGGTACGCCGCACGGGACTCGCGCATCCGGTACCTCCGGTTGCCCCGGAACATCGGCGCTGCGCCGAACCACAATTACGTGTTCACCGAGTGCCGCGGCGAACTGTTCAAGTGGGCCTCGCACGACGACCTGTACGCCCGGGACCTGCTGCGGCGCTGCGTCCAGGCGCTGGACGAGCGGCCGGACGTGGTCCTCGCGCACAGCGGCCAGGCGGTCATCGACGGCGACAGCCAGGTGAAGGTCCCGTACGCGTACGGGCTCGCCACCGACTCGCCGCACGCGCCGGAGCGCTTCCGCAGCCTGCTGTTCGAGCCCGGCGGCGACGACTTCTACGGGGTGATGCGGGCCGACGTGCTGCGCCGGGTGAAGCCGCACGACAGCTACCACCACGCGGACCGCACGTTCGTCGCCGAGATCACCCTGCACGGGCGCTTCCACCAGGTGCCGGAACTGCTGTACTTCCGCCGCGACCACCCCACCCGCGCCGAGCGGGCGAACCCCAGCAAGCGCTCCCGCTGCGTCAACCTGGACCCGCGCCGGGCAGGCCCGCTGCACCCGACGCCCCGGCTGCTCGCCGAGTACGTCTGGGGCTTCGTGACGGCGATCCAGCGGGCGCCGTTGTCCCCCGCCGACCGGCGCGCGTGCCACCGCCACCTTCTCGCGTGGATGGCCAGCCGGGTGCGACCGGGCGCCGGCGAGCGGGTCGAGGACCGCGCCCCGGTCGACCCGTCCTTGCACACGGTCTCCGTCGACGCCCTCGTCGCCGGCCGCGAGGGGAGGCCGGCATGACGTCCGCGAACGAGACTCCGGTGCGCGTCGGGGTGTTCGGCCTGCTCGGCTCCGGCAACCTCGGCAACGACGGGTCGCTGGAGGCCGTGCTCGGCTACCTCCGCACCGCACACCCGGAGGCGGTCGTGGACGCGCTGTGCGGCGGACCCGAGGTCGTCACGACCCGGTACCGGATCCCCGCGACGCGGCTGCACTGGTACCGCGGGGAGTACCGGACGGCGTCGCGGGCGGGCGCGATCGCGGCGAAGGGTCTGGGCAAACTCGTCGACGCCGTCCGCACCGCTGCCTGGGTACGCCGGCACGACGTGGTGATCGTGCCGGGCATGGGCGTCCTGGAGGCCACGCTACCGCTGCGGCCGTGGGGCTTCCCGTACTCGCTGTTCCTGCTCTGCGCGACCGCCCGGCTGTTCGGCACCCGGGTGGCGCTGGTCAGCGTCGGTGCCGCCGCGATCGGCGACCGGCCGACCCGAGCACTGGTGCGCTGGTCGGCGCGGCTGGCCACCTACCGGTCGTACCGGGACGCCCTGTCCCGCGACGCGATGCGGGAGATGGGCGTGGACACCACGCGCGACGAGGTCTACCCGGACCTCGCCTTCGCCCTGCCGACGGTGCCGGCGAACGCGCCCTCCGGCCCGCCGGGCCCGGTTTGCGTCGGTGTCATGGCCTTCCACGGCGGCAACGACGACCGTGCCCGGGCCCAGGAGATCCACCGGCGCTACCTCGACGGGACGATCCGCTTCGTCCGCGCGCTGGTCGCGGACGGCAGGCCGATCCGGCTGCTCACCGGCGACGGGTGCGACGAGCCGGTGGTCGCCGCGATCCTCGACGCGGTGGACTCGCCGCTGGTCACCGCTGCCGAGGCGGCCTCGCTGGCCGACCTGATGAAGGAGGCGGCGGCTGCCGACACCGTGGTGGCGACCCGCTACCACAACCTGGTCTGCGCGCTGAAGGTCGGCACGCCGACGCTCGCGCTCAGCTATGCGGCGAAGAGCGACGCGCTCATGGCCCGGATGGGGCTGGAAGCGTACTGCCACCCGGCTCGTGAGGTCGACGCCGACCGGCTGCTGGAGCAGTTCCGGGCGCTGGAGAAGCGATCGGCGGAGCTGCGGCGGACCCTCGCCGAGCGGAACCTGGCCGCCACTCGCCACCTCGAACGCCAGTTCAACACTTTGACCGCGGCCCTCTTCCCGGCGGCCGGCCACGCCCACACCCATGCCCTGCGGGAGGCTCCATGAAAGCGCTCGACGTCCCGGCGATCGCCGGCGCGTACCTGTTCGAGCCGACGCCGTACGCCGACGAGCGCGGCTTCTTCTGCCGCACCTTCGACGCCGACGTGGTCCGTTCGGTGGGCCTCGACCCGGACGCCTTCGTCCAGGACAGCCTGTCCCGCTCGGTCCGTGGAGTGCTGCGCGGCCTGCACCTGCGCTCCGGCGCCGGCGAGGCCAAGCTGGTGCGGTGCTCGTACGGGAGGATCTTCGACGTCGTCGTGGACCTGCGGACGGACTCGCCGACCTACCGCAACCAGGCGTATTTCACGCTGTCCGACGAGACGCAGGTGACCCTGTACGTCCCGGCGGGGTGCGCGCACGGCTTCCAGGCTCTGACCGAAACCGCCGACGTCTCGTACCGGATCGACCGCCCGCACGATCCGGCCGAGGACGTGACGATCGCCTTCGACGACCCGGAGCTCGCCGTTCCCTGGCCGCTGCCGGTCACATCGATGTCCCAGCGGGACCGCGAGGCGCCGAGCCTCGCCGAGGTTCTGCAGCGAAAAGAGAGTTGAGGACGGCGTGAACGACAAAGCCACCGAAGCCGCCGAAGCCGCCGCAGAGTTGCTCCTGCCCCGGTCGCGGAGGGCGAACGAGCGGCTGCACGCCGTGATCCCCGGGGGCGCACACACCTACGCCAAGGGCGATGACCAGTACCCCGAGGACCTGGCGCCGGTCATCAGCCACGGCCGCGGTGCCCACGTGTGGGACATCGACGGCAACCGCTACGTCGAGTACGGCTCCGGTCTACGATCGGTCAGCCTCGGCCACGCCCACCCCCGCGTGATCGAGGCGGTGCGGCAGGAACTCGACCGTGGCAGCAACTTCGTCCGGCCGTCCATCCTGGAGGTCGAAGCCGCGGAACGCTTCCTGACCACGGTGCCGACCGCCGAGATGGTGAAGTTCGCGAAGAACGGCTCCGACGCCACCACCGCTGCGGTGCGCCTCGCCCGCGCCGCCACCGGGCGCCCGCGGGTGGCCCTCTGCGCCGACCATCCGTTCTTCTCCGTCGACGACTGGTTCATCGGCACCACGCCGATGTCCGCCGGTGTTCCGGAGGCGACCAACAACCTCACCCTGACTTTCCCTTACGGCGACCTGGCCGCCACGGAGGCGCTGCTCACCCGGTACCGGGGCGAGGTCGCCTGCCTGATCCTCGAACCCGCCACCCACACCGGATCCTCCCCAAGCTCTCACCTTCGTTCGAGCAAGGCAGACCCCACCACCGAGTACCTCGCCGGACTACGTGAGCTGGCCGACCGCCACGGCTGCGTACTGGTCTTCGACGAGATGATCACCGGCTTCCGCTGGTCCGAGGCGGGCGCCCAGGGCCTGTACGGCGTCGCCCCCGACCTCTCCACGTTCGGCAAGGCGCTGGGCAACGGATTCGCCGTCTCCGCGCTGGCCGGGCGCCGCGAACTGATGGAACAGGGCGGACTGCGTCACTCCGGCGACCGGGTGTTCCTGCTGTCCACCACACACGGTGCGGAAACGCACTCCCTGGCAGCGATGATGGCCGTGCTCACCACCTACGCCGAAGAGGGCGTCACCGCGCGGCTGCACGCCCTCGGCGAGCGGTTGGCCGCCGGTGTCCGCGAAGCCGCGGCCGGTATGGGAGTCGGCGACCACGTCATCGTCCGGGGCCGAGCGAGCAACCTGGTCTTCGCCACCCTCGACGAGAACCGGCAGCCGTCGCAGCAGTTCCGCACGCTGTTCCTGCGCCGACTCCTCGCGGGCGGGGTGCTGGCCCCGTCGTTCGTGGTGAGCAGCGCGCTCAGCGAGGCCGACATCGACCACACCGTCGATGTGGTGGCCCAGGCGTGTGCGGTCTACCGGAAGGCACTGGACGCCGCCGACCCCACCCCCTGGCTGGGCGGACGACCGGTGAAGCCCGTGTTCCGCCGCCTGGCTTGACGTGACGTGTCCTCAGCGGCGCTCCCACCGGCCGGCGTCGGCCATCCGATCGTCCAGCCGGTCAGCCGTCCGGTCGACCAGCCACGCGGTCGCCGGTATCACCGCCAGCGCGGTGCACCAACCGCCGAGGACGTCGGTCGGATAGTGCGCGCCCAGGGCGACCTGCGCCCAGCCCATGGCGGCGCCGGCCACCAGCGCCGCGGCGAGCACGAGCAACATGCCGGCCGAACTGCCGAGGCCGAGCCGGCCGGTCGCGAGCAGCGCCAGCACGAGGGTGAGCGCGGTGGCGAAGGCGGTGTGCCCGCTCGGGTAGGACAAGTTCCCGTCGTGGATGGTGCGTCCCACCAGAACCTTGAGCAGCGTCGCCGTCCCCACGGTCATACCGGTGCCGGCAACGACGAGCACCGCTGCGCGAGGGTGCCGAAGCAGCAGGCACCCCGTCACGGTGACCAGGACCAGCGTCGCCGCGCCCGCCGGCTCCCCCAAGAAGTCCATGGCCAGCGCGACGTGCCTCCACGCCGGCCCCGCCCCGTCCACTGCCCTCCAGATCCGCGCGTCCGCCCCGCCGGGCTGGCTGTCGTCGGCGTACAGGAACCCGAGCGCGACGACCACCAGCGCGGCGAGGACCGCATGCAGTCCGAGCCACACGCGCAGCGACGGGGGCAGCACCGCGGGCGCCGAGCGGCGGGTCACACGCCCACCGCGTCCGGTCGACCCGTCGTGCGGTGCCGTGGTCGGTGGAAGGTGTTCGTGTTCCGGGTCTCGACTTCCCGGGGCGAGGTGGGCGTGCGGTCCCTCATCCGACCGATGGGCAACCATGAATCAGCGGCCTCCTGTTTCCCCTGCGTCAGGCCCTCGTGAAGACTGCACGGCCTGCTGTGGTGACCTTTTGTCCACCCTGCGCGGCAGTGGTTCGTGTCCCGGTCCGCTCCCCGTGGGGTCCCGCGCCCAACGACCGGTGGATCGGCTTGCTGATGCCCGCGCCGGCGGTCGCGCCCCACGACGGTGGGGCCTTGTTTCCGGACGACTCCGGTGACCGTGTGTCCGGGCACACCACGGCCCAGGCGTTCCGTCAGCACCCCGGCTCCCACGGACGGGTCGGAATCGGCATCGCCGCGACCACCACCGCCCGGGCCGACGGGCGCGTGCCCTCCCAGCTGCCTCCCAGCCTGCCCCAGGAACCCGCCGATCCGGCGTTTCGCACCAGGGGCCGACCGGCCGTCCGCCATGCGGTCCGGGCCTGCACCGCATCCATCGCGTCAAAGCCACGTCGACCAGGGCTTCTGCCGGTGCCGACTCCCCACCAACGAGCCCCCCGTCGTGTCTGACATGGCCCCCACGGGAGCCATCGGCCTGTGCAGCCCCGAACTCGTCAGCCTCTCCATGACCCTGGTCAAGGGCATCGGAATCGGCCTCCACTCGCCACCCTAGCCAACAATGCGGTTGCGGCACACCGCCGTTGGAGGGTCCGAGGGTCAACTCTCCTCGACATGTGGCCCGGATCGCTATGTGGCCCGGATCGCTTTTCCGTGCCGGAGCCACGGATGCCTCGGTGGCCTTCTCCCCCTCGCTGGTGGTATTGACGAACCGGCTGTTGGGGAACGAGGTGTTGCGGGGCGGCGGAGGCGCAGTGGGCGGCGGCCCGGCTGACCGAGGAGCTGGGAGACCCGTTGCCGCGCTGCAGGCCGTTAGCCTGTCGGTATGTCAGAGCGTGTCATGCCCGGTCGCACGGACGGCTTGATCACCCTGGGCGCCGCGGACGCTCTGTGGGCCGATGTGACGGCCGACAGTGCCGTGCCGACGGTCTCTGGGGCATTCACCTACTCCCCCGCCCATGCCCGCGCGGGGTACGTCCTGCTCGGCGGCCATGCGGTGACGACCGTGCGGGCGAGCGGCGGTCAGTGGCGTGTTCCGGAAGTCGAGGTGCGCCGGGCAGCCGCGGAACTGAACGCGGTGGGAATGGATCGGCAGGACCTGGTCCGCATCGGTCCGTTTCGTGGGACGTCGAGGCAGGAGTGCAACGAGGAAACGCCGCTGCGTTGGCGCCAGCGCATCGCGCGGGAACTGCAGCAGCTGGGCGGCCCCGAGCGGGCAGCACGACGTGACGACGGCCGGCCGCACCACCTGGCGGGGATCGACTGGCGACAGCTGCTCGTGGAGCAGGCCCCCGACGGGACGCAGCGGACGTGGTGGCTGCCGCGCGCTGCGGTCAGGCTGCTGGACGCGGCTGAGCACACCGAAAGGCAGTGGGTGCGAGCCGAGCGGACCCGCCAGGCAAGCACAGCCGTCACCGAGTCGCCCTCCCGGCCCCGGCGGGCCCGAAGCGCCGGCGGCCAGCAGACGGCGGAACCCGGGGGGCCCACCGCCGCGCTGCGCCCGTACAACGGGGAGCTGGAAGGCCAGCTTTACTCGGTGCTCAGCAGAAAGCCCGGTACCTCCCGCAAGGTGGCCGGGTGGGCGTGCGCCGTCTGCCACACCGCGCACGCCGCCGTCCTCGACCACTGCCACGAACACGGCTACGTCCGCGCCCCCGTCTGCCAGTCCTGCAACACCCTGGAACGCCCCGACCACCTGTACGGCAACGACATCCGGGTGGCGAACCGCTACACACGCCTCTTCCGCATCGACGCCGACGATTGGCTCCGCCACTGGCACCGCTGCCCCGGCTGCCGCGCGCGCACCACCCTGCCCCTACCGCACCTCGCCGGATGGACCGCCCACATAGCCTGCCGCTCGCTGCGCCCGACCCACCGCGCCCCCCGCGGGCGCACGCCCTGCGGCATCCTGCGCGTGTCCTGGACGGGCAGCCAGAACACGCCCCGTTCCTGCCTGCTCACGGTCGCCGTCGACTGCTGCCCCTCCGGCGAGCACCGTGTCCTGGCGCGAGTCCCCTACCGCGAAGCCGCCGAGCGGTTTCGCACCTGGTTGGCCGAGACGGCCCCTGCCGTGGCCGCCGCGGCCGGGCCTGACCGTCTGGACGGCCTCCCCGCCCAGTCCCGGCCGGTCATCGTGGACACCAGCGGCGGGGGCCTGGCACTGTTCTGAGCGAGCGCCGAGAGACCCGACGTCCCGACGCCACCTGGCAGCCGCCGGCCCCGACACACCCCGCACGTCCCAGCGACATGGCGCCGCCGGTGCCCGCGGTCACCGGGCCGACTGCCGGCACTGCGCCGATGGCGGGGGCACCCGCGGTGAACGCCGTCGCGATCTTGATGGTGCACTCCGTGGCGGACCCCCCTTGAGTCTGCGGGAGCGTCTTCCGTACCGCACCATCACGGTCGCCCCATGCCCTGCATTCGCCGTGGGGTGTGTGCGGAGACGACCGCCGGGAGGGTTGGGCCCGTTCGGCCCTCCCAGGGACATGCGCGTGGCGCGTAGAGGTGGGGCATGGCCGCCACCGTGCTCGTCCCCGAGGACGGGGAGGAGATCCGCGAGCTGCTGCGCCGTTGCCTGGAACGCACCGGTGACGAGGTGCTGACGACAGGGTCGGGCGCCGAGGGCGTACGGCTGCTCGGCGACCGCGGGATCGACCGTCCGTGGCGCGGGGCCCGCGTTCGCGCCGGAGACAGTGGCGGCCTCGGCCTCGCCATGGCCAAGGAGCCGGTCACCGCGCACGGCGGCAGGGTCACCGTGGGCTCCGGACCGGGCGGCGGGACGCGGATGACGCTCCCGGCTGCGCGGGGCCGTGACCGACGGGTCACGGCTCGTTTCCGACCCCAGCGCGGGGTCGGGAGTTACCTCTCAGGCAAATACCCCCGGGGGTATTTGACGCTGTCCTCCCGACCACCGTACTCTCGCCGGAGAGATACCCCCCGGGGTAATTGAGGAGGCAACGAAGTGGCTCGTGAAGTGACCCCGGAAGGGTTTGCGGCGGCCTGGGTCGACGGCGCGCTCGTGGTCGACATCCGGAAGGCGGACGAGCACGCCGCCGGACACGTGCCCGGCACCCGTCTGATGGCGCTGCGCACCCTGCCCACACGGTGCGGCGAACCGCCGCTCGGCCGCCCGGTGTTCGCGAACTGCGCCAGCGGCAACCGCAGGAGGACCGTCGCGGACCGACTGAACTCCCGCGGCTTCGACGCCTACTCGGTGACCGGCGGCACTGGTACGTGGGTCCGCGCCGGCCGCCCCGTCGCGGCCGGTTCATACGCGCACGCCGCCTGACCCCCGTCCACCCCCGCACACCGGCCAGCCGGAAGGGAGCACCACCTTGGCCGCCATACCCTCTCCCTCCCCCAAACGCTCGGCTTCGCTCGCGCCCGGGGGGACCCCCATCACCCCGATCTCCGGCCGCCACCGCGTCGCCATCATCGGCGGCGGTAGCGCCGGCATCAGCGTCGCCGCCCGCCTGCGCCGCGCCGGCGTCAGTGACATCACCCTGGTCGAACCGTCCGACACGCACTGGTACCAGCCGCTGTGGACTCTGGTCGGCGGCGGCCAGGCACCCCTGCGCGTCACCCGCCGTCCTGAAGGGTCGGTCATCCCGGACGGCGTGCGGTGGATCCGTCGCCGCGCCCTGGCCGTCGACCCCGAGAGCCGCACCGTGACCCTGTCCGGCGGCGCCGAACTCACCTATGAACACCTGGTGATGGCACCGGGACTTCAGCTGGACTGGGACGGCGTCCCCGGCCTCGGCGAGGCCGTGGGACACGATCGGGTGAGCAGCAACTACGCGCCGGAGTACGCCCCGCGCACCTGGGAGCTGGTCCGCGAGATGCGCTCGGGCACGGCCGTCTTCACCCACCCGGCGACCCCGCTGAAGTGCGGAGGCGCACCACAGAAGATCGCCTACCTGGCCGCCGACCACTGGCGCAGGCGCAAGGTCCTCGACGACATCCGTGTCGTCCTCGTCCTCCCCGATCCGGCGATGTTCAAGGTGCCCGCCTGGTCGCAGGTCCTGGAGGAGGTGGCCGCCCGCTACGGCATCGAGGTGCGGCTGCGCTCCGAGATGACCGCCGTCGACGGCGACGCCCGCAAGCTCACGATCACCGACCACGCGCACGGCACCAAGGAGACCCTCGGCTACGACCTCCTGCACGCCGTGCCGCCGCAGAGGGCCCCCGACTGGGTCAAGGCGAGTCCGCTCGCCGACCCGGCCAGCCCGCAGGGCTTCGTCGCCGCCGACAAGCACACCCTCCAGCACCCCTCCTACGGCAACGTCTTCGCCCTCGGCGACGTGGCGAACCTGCCCACGTCCAAGACCGGTGCCGCGGTGCGCAAGCAGGCCCCGGCAGTGGCCGGCAACCTGCTCGACGTCATGAACGGGCGCTCCCCCTCGCACCGGTACGACGGCTACACGTCCTGCCCGCTGGTGACGGCCCGGGACCGGATGCTGCTCGCCGAGTTCGACTACGACCTCAACCCCACACCCTCCTTCCCGCTGCTCAATCCCTTCAAGGAGCGGCGCTCGATGTGGCTGTTCAAGCGGTACGGTCTGCCGCCGATCTACTGGCACGGCATGCTCACCGGCCGCCTCTGACTGGTCGGCCCTGGCCTCCCCCGGCCCGGGCCGACCACCACACTCCGCCCTCCGACAAGGGCGGACCAGACCCTTCTGCATCCCCCAGACATTTGATCCCCGTCCCACGTGGAGGTCACCGGACCATGTTCTTCGCCCAGTACTACCTCGACTGCCTCTCCCAGGCGTCGTACATGATCGCCGACGAGAGCACGGGCAGGGCCGTCGTCGTCGATCCCCGCCGCGACGTCTCGGAGTACCTCACCGACGCCGCCGCCCACGGTTTCACCATCGAGGCCGTGATCAACACCCACTTCCACGCCGACTTCCTCGCCGGCCACCTGGAGCTCGCCGACCGCACCGGCGCCTGGATCGGCTACGGACAGCACGCCGTGGCCGAGTACCCGATCCACAAACTGGTCGACGGCGAACGCATCAGCCTCGGCGACGTCCAGCTCCAGATCCTCGAAACCCCGGGCCACACCCCGGAGTCGATCAGCGTCCTGGTGTACGAGCACTCCGGCGACGCCGTCCCCTACGGCGTGCTCACCGGTGACGCGCTGTTCATCGGCGACGTCGGCCGGCCCGACCTGTTGGCCTCCATCGGCGTGACCGCCGACGAACTCGGCAAGATGCTCCACGACACCATCCAGAACAAGCTGATGGCCCTCCCGGACGCCGTGCGGGTCTTCCCCGCCCACGGCGCCGGCTCCGCCTGCGGCAAGAACCTCTCCACCCAGCGCCAGTCCACCATCGGCGCACAGCGCGCCACCAACTACGCGTGCCGGCCGATGAGCGAGGAGGAGTTCGTCGAGCTGGTGACGGCCGGGCAGCCGTCCGCGCCCGCCTACTTCGTCTACGACGCCATCCTCAACCGCAAGGAACACGGCCTGTTCGACGCGTCCGCCGCCCCCCTCCCGCTGACAACCGAGGAGTTCATGCAGCGACGCGCGGCTGGAGCCGTCGTGATCGACGTCCGCCCCCCGCAGGACTTCGCGCCCGGGTACCTGCGCGGCTCGGTCAACGTCCCCGCCGACGGCCGCTTCGCCGAGCAGGCGGGCATGGTCGTCGCCCCCGAGCAGGAGGTCGTCGTCATCGCACCGCAGGACCGGGAGGAGGAGGTGGTCACCCGGCTGGCCCGGATCGGCTTCGACAAGGTCGGCGGGTACCTGCGCGAGCCCGAGGGAGCCTTCCCGGCCCTGGCCGACGAGATGGAGCAGGCCAGCCGCCTGACCGTCGACGAACTCCGCCGGCTCCTGGACAGCGACGAACCGCCGCTGGTGCTGGACGTGCGCAACACCGCCGAACGTGAAGAAGGCTTCATCGAGGGTTCGCTGCACATCCCGCTGGCCGAACTGGCCCGCCGCATCAACGAGATCCCGGCCGGCCGGCCCCTGGTCGTGCACTGCGCAGGCGGCCACCGCTCCTCCATCGCCGCCAGCCTCCTGCGCCACAAGGGGCACACCGACGTGTCTGACCTACTCGGCGGCTACGGCGCCTGGCTCGCCCTGCCCGCACCCGCCGACGTGTGATCCCCCGCGCGACGGGCGGCGACCGCTGCAGCGGTCGCCGCCCGTCGCCACACAAGGACGCTTCACGGACCACCGGGAACACTCGATACCCGACCAGCCCACCGACACCGGAGGCGGAGCGACGCGCCCGCCAGGACGTCCAGGAGCGGCTCCTCCACCGCTTCCCGGATCTCCCCTCCGAGGCACTGGCGACGGCAGTGGCGGAGGCGTTCGCGTTCTTCGCCGACGCGCGCGTACGGCACTGCGTTCCCGTCCTGGCCTACGCACGTGCCTCGGGGCAGCTGTCCGAGCCCTTCACCGCCCTGGGTGTGAGTGCGAGAGGTGGCAAAACGTGAAACCGACCCCGAAGTGCGTCCTGGACCGATCCCGCCCCTGCAACGCCTGCATCGCCCCGGACTCGCGCAGCTGCCCCTACCCCTATCTGCTCGCAGGGGACGACACGATGGACCCGGACACCGACACCGACACCGACACCGACACCGACACCGACACCGACAACACCGACGACGATTCCGCGCAGGCGGAGAAATGAGGCGCAGGACATGGACGCGGCGAGCTGGGACGAGCGCTACCGCGGCGGCGAACTGGTGTGGAAGGCCGAACCCAACCGGTTCGTCACCGAGGAACTGGCCGGCCTGAAGCCGTCCGGTCGGGCGGTGGACCTGGCCGCCGGCGAAGGCCGCAACGCGGTGTGGCTCGCGGAGCGGGGCTGGGAAGTGGACGCCGTCGACTTCTCCGCCGTAGCCCTGGAGAAGGCTGAGCGGCTGGCCGCCGACCGGGGGGTAGGGCTGCGCACCGTCCACGCCGATCTCACGCTCTGGGCGCCTGCGGAGGCGACGTACGACCTGGCGCTGATCGCGTACCTGCACCTGCCGTGGCCGGACATGGCCCGGGTGCTGCCCCGGGCCGCCGCTGCCGTCCGCTCGGGCGGCACCCTGCTGCTCGTCGGCCATGACGCGGCCAATCCCGAGCGGGGATACGGCGGCCCACAGGATCCGCGCGTGCTCTACACCGCCGAGCAGGTCGCCGACCTGTGGCGGCCCTACGCCGACATCCTGCGGGCCGAGACCGTCACCCGGCCGGTGGCCCACGCCGAGGGCGACAACCGCACGGCCCTCGACGCGCTCGTCCACGCCGTGCGGAGATGACGCCGGCCCGCGCTGTCCGGCCGCTGTACCGGGTTTGGTCGCCAGGTACCAGTCGGCGAGCTTGGCGCTGTCCTCGGCCAGTCGTCGGCGAGTCGTCGGCGAGTTCGGTGAAGGCGACGAACGCGGTTGGTGCCCGCCGGGGTGAAGTCCGCCGGGTGGCTGAAGAAGCACCCGCACCGGACGGCGTAGTCGGACAGCAACCAGACGGGGCCGTGGGCGGTCCCGGCCTCGAAGTCCGGCGCCGTGTCGCCGGTGGGCGGCAGGCCGACGGGGTGCAGCCGGGGCCGTTCGGTCCTCGTGCCTGATTGCGAGGCGGTATGCCCAGCCGGGCATGTTGCCAGGGCGTTCGTGGCGGGCAAGCGGGTCCCGGGGGTGGTAGGCCCGACCGAAGACATACCCGGGTGGGTACTCCAGTGGGGACCAGCGGCCCCTGTCTGGCCGCCATCTCCCGCACCACAGTGAGGTCATGGGCAAACACATCGTGATTCTCGGCGGCGGGACCGCCGGCACCATGACGGCGAACCGCCTGTGCCGTACGTACGACGACCGGCGCGAGTGCCGGATCACGGTCGTCGACCAGGACGACGACCACCTCTACCAGCCCGGCCTGCTGTTCGTGCCCTTCGGCCTCGCCCAGCCCGACCACCTCGTCCGCCCCCGTCCCCGGCAGCTCGACGCGGCCGTCGACTACAAGCAGGCGCGGATCGAGCGGGTCGACCTGGACGCACGGACGGTGCACCTCGCCGGTGGCATCAGGTTGCCGTACGACGTCCTCGTGGTCGCCACCGGAGCGAGGCTGCTGCCGGAGGAGACCGAGGGGCTGACCGGTCCCGGCTGGGGTGAGAAGGTCTTCACCTTCTACGACCTGCCCGGAGCCGTGGGCCTGCACGAAGCCCTGGAACGCTTCGAGGGCGGCCGCCTGGTGATCGATGTCGCCGACCTGCCTCTCAAGTGCCCTGTTGCACCACTGGAGTTCGCCTTCCTCACCGACTGGTACCTGCAGCGCCGAGGCATCCGCGACCGGGTCGAGCTCACGTACGCTACCCCGCTCGACGCGGCCTTCACCAAGCCGGTCGCGGCGAAGGCGCTGGGCGGACTCCTCAAGGAGAAGGGAGTCGAACTGGTCACGGAGTTCACGCTCGGAGAGGTCGACGGCGAACGCGGGCGGCTGGTGTCGTACGACGAACGGGAGGTGCCCTTCGATCTGGCGGTCGTGGTGCCCCTGCACGGCGGAGCAGAGTACGTGGAGCGCTCCGAGGGCCTGGGTGACGAACTGGGGTTCGTCCCCGTCGACCCGCACACGCTGCAACTCCCGGGTCATCCTGCGGTGTTCGCGATCGGGGACGCGGCCGGACTGCCCGCCTCCAAGGCCGGATCGGTGGCCCACTTCGAGGGTGAGGTGCTGGTGCACAACATCGGCCGTCACCTTGCCGGGCAGCCGCTGGACGCCTCCTTCGACGGGCACGCCAACTGTTTCGTGGAGACCGGCTTCCACAAGGCGCTCCTCATCGACTTCAACTACGACACCGAGCCGCTGCCCGGCCACTTCCCGGGCCCCCTCGGCCTGCCGCTGCTGAAGGAGTCGCACGCGAGCCATCTCGGCAAGCTCGCCTTCGAGTGGCTTTACTGGCACAGCCTGCTGCCGGGCCGGGAACTGCCCGGCATCGGCTCGGCCATGCCCGAGCACGGCAAGAACCGAGCATCGGCCTGAGAACCGCGTGCCCGTCCGAGGCCACGTGTCCGTCCCAAGGGAGAGGGATCGTCATGCCCACCACCACCTACGCCGGCAGCGCCGTCCCCGTCGACGACGAGGGTTTCTTCACCGACCCGGCCCGCTGGACCGAGCCGATGGCCGAGCAGATCGCCAAGGAGGCCGGCATCGACACGCTGACCGACCGGCATTGGATCGTCATCCGCTTCATGCGCGAGCAGTACGCGGCCAAGGGCACCGGCCCCACCGTGCGCGTGCTCGGCAAGACCTCCGGCGTCAGCGTCAAGGAGCTCTACCAGCTGTTTCCCAAAGGACCGGCGAAGACGGCCGCGAAGATCGCCGGTATCCCCAAGCCCCGCGGCTGCATCTGAGAGGGAGCACAAGCTGCCATGGCCGACACCGCAACGATCGAGAAAGTCTCCATCATCGTCTCCAAGGGATCCCTGGAGGGGATCTACCCGGCCCTGATCATGGCCAACGGCGCCCGCGCCGAGGGCATCGAGGCCGACTTGTTCTTCACCTTCTTCGGCCTGGACGCGATCGCGAAGAAGCGCTGGGAGCACATCAAGTTGGCCACCGTCGGCAACCCTGGACTGCACCTGCCAACCCTGCTGGGCGGCATGCCAGGGGTCCCGGACCTGGTCACCCGGTACATGGAACGCAAGATGGACAAGCTCGACATCCCACCGATCCCGGAGTTCATCGAGATGATCGCCGACACCGGGGCAGGCATCTACGCCTGCAAGGCGTCCGTCGACCTGTTCGAACTCGACAAGGACGACCTGGTCGAGCAGGTCCACGGCATCATCACGGTCGGCGAGTTCTATGAGCACGCGGCCGGCGGCCAGATCATCTATACCTGAGATGGCCGGCGCAGGCGCCGGGCACGGGCTGCCGGGCGGGATGCGGCGCGTGCCGGCGGTGGTCGCTCAACCCTAGGGCGACCAGCGCGAACGCCAGCAGGTATCCGCTACTGATCCGCTGCACGGTGGCCCGCGAGCTGCCGAAGTCCCAGCCTCGCGCCCGCCGCTGGAGTCCGCGTGACGCGCGGGTGGCCCCGTCGGGGCCCGCCGCCTGGCGCGGCCTTCGGCATGCTGGAGCCCGCCCTCAGCTCCTACTGCGTACGGGCCCGGTAGGGGATGTTCCTCCGGCTCGCGACCCTTCGGGCCGCGGGGCCCCGCGGGAAGCGCGTGGAGGAAACACCGGTGGACGCCGTGCCGTCCGGGGCCGTCGCCCGGGTGGACCGTGGCGGTGGTGGCCGGTGCCGCCCGGTTCGTGGTGGTGCTGGACACCACCGTCGTGAACGTCGCCCACTTCCTGATCCCGAGGTGGACTCCGGTCGGCCCATGCACATCGCCTCGTCGCCCTCCATCCCCGGCGCGGCCTCAGCCCCTCAGGTCAGCCGAACTCTCTGAGGAACCATCTCGACCGCTGTCCCCCATGCGCCAACTCATGCTTCTATGGCGGAAGTTGTGGCGTTACGGGGAAGCCGTGAAGAGTTCACGCACGGTTCTCGGCACTCGGTCACAGCAGCGGAAACTCGAAGAGCCCACTCGGCGCTTCCGGACACATGGGGCGCCACCCATACGAGGGGAGAACGACCAACGATGTTCAGCCTGGTACGGAACAGAGTGCGGACGGCCGCACTCACACTCTCGGCCGTCACGGCCCTCGCCTTCGGCACAACCGGAGCCTCAGCGGCCCCCGCTCCTGCTCCTGCTCCTGCTCCTGCCAAGCAGGGTCCGACCTCGGTGGCGTACATCGAGGTGAACAGCAACAGCATGCTCAACGTCGGCAAGTACACGCTCGCCAACGGCGGCGGCAACGCCTTCGACGTCGCCGTGATCTTCGCGGCGAACATCAACTACGACACGAGCACGAAGGCGGCGTATCTGTACTTCAACGAGAACGTGCAGCGCGTCCTCGACAACGCAGCCACGGAGATACGGCCGTTGCAGCGGAAGGGCATCAAGGTCGTACTCTCGGTGCTCGGCAACCACCAGGGCGCGGGATTCGCCAACTTCACCTCTCAACAGGCGGCTTCGGCGTTCGCGAAACAGATGTCGGACGCCGTGGCCACCTACGGTCTCGACGGCATCGACTTCGACGACGAATACGCTGAATACGGCAACAACGGCACGACCCAGCCCAACGACAGCTCGTTCGTGTACCTGGTGACGGCATTGCGAGCGAACATGCCGGACAAGATCATCAGCCTCTACAACATCGGCCCCGCAGCATCGCGCCTGTCCTACGACGGCGTCGACATCTCCTCCAAGTTCGACTACGCCTGGAACCCGTACTACGGCACCTGGCAGGTCCCCGGCATCGCACTGCCCAAGTCGAAGCTGTCCCCGGCGGCGGTTGAGATCGGCCGCACCGCACAGAGCACGGTCGCCTACCTCGCCCGCCGCACCGTCCGCGAAGGGTACGGCGTCTATCTGACGTACAACCTCGACGGCACCGATCGAAGTGCCGACGTCTCCGCATTCACCAGGGAGTTGTACGGCAGTGACGCCGTCTACACGCCGTAGGGTGCCCGCGCGCCCCGGCAGCCGCCGCTCCCCTCAGCGAGCCCGCCTCGCCCCATAGCGCCACGCCTCGTACGGACGCGACGACAACGATGTCAAGGATGCGGATCGCACGCCCGCCTGCTGCCCCACGACGGGGCGGCAGGCGAGCCCATCCCCACCCGCGAGATGCGCGATGACCAGCACGGCCAGACCGGTCACGAACGCCCGACGACCCCACCACCCGGAGAGGTCGGCGGGGCCGATGCGGAGCCCCACCACTCACTCATCACACAAGGACAACTACTGTGAGCAGGAGCCGGGCATCCTTGGTGCAGCTCACGGAAGACTACTGATGGCCAAACCCCCTCTCGGACCCCTTCCCGAAAACGAGCACCTCGGTGGACGCGATGCCCATGGGTGCCAGGAAGCTGGCCTCCAAACTGCAGCCGAGGCTCGCGAAGAGGTCCACGCAGGTCTGGCGCGGCATGGCAGCCGGGTAGGAGTCGTGCCCTGCGCCGCCCTTCGTCGCCCATGCGTGCACCGAGGCCGGATCCAGACAGGTCTCCGTCATGACGTCGAAGACGATCCGGCCACCGGGTCGCGTCACGCGCGCCATCTCGAAGAAGTAGCGGGAGGCACCGAGGAAGGTCACCGTGTTGAAGACCTTGTGGGCGTGCACGAGGTCGATGCTGTTGTCAGGCGTCGGAGCGAGCGTGAATCCCGCGACCGGCTGGGCGACCACACCGAAGGTGTCCACCAGATAGTCGGCCCAGGGCGCCGCCGTCTCGTAGACCTCGTAGCGGCCCGGTGAACACTCCCTCAACGTCTTCTCCAGATACCGCCCCGACCCTGGCCCGATCTCCAGAACCGTCTCGGGTCGGGCGGCGAAGACGCCCAGAGCACGCAGCTCGTCGATGGTGGACTGGGTGGCGCCCGGCGTCCCGCTCATGACCTCGTCGATGTAGTCCCCGATCGGCAGACCGGCCGCCCGCGCGGCCCGCATCGTCGCCTCGAACGGGATGAAGTCGTCAACGCCACCACGGTTGTTGATACTGCGTACGATGTCGAACCCGGCACGCCGCAAGAGGCGCCTGGCCCCCGACTTCACCACAGACATTCCCTTTCCTGCCGCGCCCATCAGCCCTGCCCCTCCCGCTGCGCCGTTGCCACCGCGAGCCGGGGCGCGGCGAACCCCGTTCCACAGGTGAACCGCAACAGCGGCCCGAACGTCGCCGCCGCTGGGGTCCCGGTGGAGTACAAGCTGGGTACCGAGGACCTGACCCCGGCGTCGAGGTGCGGACACCTGGCCCTACGGACCAGTCGGGTCCGCAGGTCGGGGGCCAGGAAGTCGACCGCTTCCGGGCTCACCCGGCGGCCGGTGGCCACCACGACGTGGCCGGTGCACAGACTGCGCGTACGACGCTGACCGTTCCGCATCGTCACTTCGACGCCGTTCCCCTCGGCTCGCGCGCCGATGACGTGCTGCCTGGGGGACATGGGTGCCACACCCCCCGGACACGGCGTGAGCCACCACGACCCGAACGGCGCGAGCACCCGCCGCCACGGCTTCAGCCGCACCTGCTGCGACACACACCGGAAGGCGGTCCCGTGACGCACCACCCCGTACGAGCCCCACGACCGCCCCAGCGGCGTGTCCGGCTGCCGATGCGGAGGCGGCGTCGACCCGCCGCCGAACCCATCGGATACCAACTGCCCGCCGGACCCACGCCCGTCACGGACGAACGGCTCCACCGGCACCTGGTCGTGACCGCTCAGCCGGCTCTCTCCCACCTGCCGGCAGTAGACGTCCGGCGTGAAGCCACGCCGCCGCCCACCGAGCATGGACACACTCGGCGGGGACTTGAGCAACTTCCCCTCGGACATGTTCCGGTCCCAAGCCACCATCGGTGAACCTAAGACCCTGACGTTCAGGCCACCCGCCGTCAGGCGCGCGGCAGTGGACAGGCCGCGCGGGCCCGCCCCCATCACCACGACGGGCGCGAGTGCGCGCGTCGTACCAGATATGCGAGACAAGTGACTTCCCCCTGGCGCGGGACTCGCATAGAGCCCGCTCCGGAATGGCGAATGGAACCGCCCTCGTCGTCGAAGAGCGGGTGGACACCAAAAGCCGTACGCGTGCCGCGACGACAGATCAGACAGCGGCGTACGGCAGGGGAAGGAACGGCGGGCCACGGCGAACCACCGCGCCCACGAGCAGAGTCGATGCGGGAGGAGCCCGGGTCGGCCCGGGGATCAGGTGCCGGGCAGCACCGGCCCCGGTCAGCTCGTACGAGGTGCAGACGGGGGCGAGGAGCCTGCGCAGCAGTGCGCGCAACGCGCCCCACTCTTGCCCGGCGACGTACCGCACCCGGCGCCGGCTCCTGTCGAGGCCGTGCAACAGGACCGCGCACAGCAGGGTCAGCGCAACATGGCCGACCACCACGCTCCATCCGGCATGCACGGCTGTCGGCAGCAGGGCGTGCGCCCGGAATTCGACCGCGCTGTCGGCGAGTACGAACCAGTATCCGACAGCGGCCTGACAGCCGAACGCCAACGCCACCTGTTCACGAAGGGACTTGTCGCCCCCGGCCCCCGGCAGCGCCACGGCGAACAGGAAGCACACGGCCAGCACCTTGACCAACCACGACGGGCTCGACGCGAAGGCCAGATGATGGACGATCCCCGTGACAGCGGTTCCCAGCACGGAGAAGATCGCAGCTCGGGCAACAGCCACCGGCACCACCCGCGGCATGCGACCGCGACGGCGCAGACCGGATGCGCGTGTCGAACCCCCCATCACCTACTCATGATGGGGCATATGTCGCGCGCTGTCACCACCGCGCACAGTGGTCGCGGCACGTCGTTAGGACCGGTCGGACCACGACAGGGCGGCTTTCGGCCGACCGCACCCGCGTCCCACGGACTGGTCCGAGGGTCACAGGTCCACAGCTCCACAACTACGAGTCAGCAACCTGGTTCGACGCCAACGACCGTTAGATCGCACCCGACTTCAACACCTACGGCCACTGCCAGACCAAGCAGGACTACCTCGACCTCATGGCCCACCTGGAAGGCCCGGAGCACACCACGCCCCCCGAGGGCTACCAGGCCCCCTTCTACACGGCCGACCGCGAAACCGAGATACGGGCAGCGCACCCGCACTTCCATACGCGGCTGGAAGCGGAGATCGCCGCCGGACGCTGGACTCCCCCATTCGCGAGGAAACGGAGGCCTGACCGACTGGGCTCAAGCCACACACGGGTCTGCCACAGGGTTGGAACCGGGGCAGACCTATCGCCTACTGAGCCGCGAAGCTCACGAACGCTGTCCAGGCAGCAGTGGCGACCGAGAAGGCAGGTCGGCTTGTGTCTTTGGAGTCACGGACGCAGATAGCACGGACGCAGTCGGCGACCTCGACGCACTCTCCGCCAGCCCCACCGCTGTAACTGCTCTTCCGCCAGGACAGTTCCTCCGCCGCACTCGGGGTCTCGTTCACTTCACACCTCTCCAAGCAGCTTCTCGATGAAGTCCAGCGACTCTCGCGGGGTGAGAGCCTGAGCACGGATGATGCCGTACCGCGAGGCGATCCCCTGAACTTCTCGCCGGTCACTGACCATTGTGCTGCGTCCCTGAGCTTCCAGGTAAGCCACCTGATCGCCTCCGGCCCGATACAGCAGGGTGAACGGACCGTCCACCCCAGCGTTGTCCTCCCGGTCGAGCGGCATGATCTGGATCTCGACGTTCCGGAAGGCACCGACCAGCATCAACTGCTCCAGTTGACCCCGCATGACCGTCCAGCCACCCAAGGGCCGACGCACAACCGCCTCATCGATCACGAAGCTCAGCAGAGGCGCAGGTCTGCGCTCGAAGACATGCTGCCGCGCGAGTCGGGCCGCGATCCGCTGTTCCACGGTCTCCTCGTCCAACAAAGGACGCCACATGCCGAACACCGCCCGCATGTACTCCTCCGTCTGAAGCAGTCCAGGCACCGCCTGAGTTGCGTACACCCACAGCTCAACCGCCTCCCCCTCCAACCGCGCCGCGTCCCGGAAGAACGCCGGATACTGGGCCCGAGCCACCTCCTCCTTCATCTCCTGGAGGACCCCGCCCGCGTCCAGCACCTGGTCCGCCTGGTCGATGAACCTCGGTGGCGGCACCCGGCGCCCCTGCTCGTACGCGGCGATGGTGGAGACCGAGTACCCCGTCACCGAGCCGAACTCGGTCCGCTCCAGGCCCGCCCGCAGCCGGAACCGCTTCAACTGGCGCCCGAAGACCCGCAGGACACCGGTACCGGCGTCCGGTCCCGGCCGCCGCTCGTCACCGTCACCGTCGCCGCACTCGGACGCCTCGTCCATCAGCCCCGTCGGTTCGCTCATCCCCGTACCACCTCCCCCGGTCAACGCGTCCCCGCGCCGGCCGTCACGCTCCGTCCCGCCTACACCCGCGTACCGCACGCCTACAGCCACTCTCCGTGTGCGCGTCGTATCTGTTCACGCTAGGACGGCATCGACAGCGTGGACCACATGAACAGCCGAACTTCCCCCGCACGGCGTCCCGAAGCCGGAGCCGGAGCCATGGATGCATCCGAGACCAGGACCGAGGCGGCGTCCGAGTCCGGGACCGCTCGCCCCCTCCACGAGTTCGCGATGGCCTTCACCTCCTCCCCGCGCGGCGCGCGCCTCGCCCGCAGGCTGGTCTCCCACCGCCTCGACGCGTGGGGGCACCCGTACGGCAGCCGGGTCAACGACACCCTCACGCTGATCACCGCCGAGCTGACCGCCAACGCCGTACGGCACGGGCACGTCGTCGGACGGGACTTCCACGTCCGGCTCATCCAGGGCACCGACACCCTGCGAGTCGAGGTCACCGACACGCGGACCGAACGCGTCCCCCTGCTCTCCGACCGGGAACCGCCCGGCGACGCGGAGGCCGGCCGGGGTCTGCTGATCGTGGCGGGGCTGGCGACCCGCTGGGCGGTCGCCCCGCGCGTGGGCGCGCCGGGCAAGACGGTCTGGGCGGAACTCTGTCCGATGTGAGGTGCACGCGACTCGGCCATCGTCGACCGGTTTCACGCCAACGACCGGGACGGCCAACCCTCGTGGGCGCCCGGTGTCAGTGGCGGGCGTTAGTGTCGTTCGCCCGGCAGGGAGCCGGTCAACCCAGGGGGAGCACGAGAGCATCATGCCCGACCACCACACCGGATACCGGATCTCCGTCGTCGACGAGGACCCGCTGCGCGCCCGCAAGGAGGCGCGCGAACTGCTCTCGGCGCTCGCCGAGGCGGACTCCACGGCCACGCTGGACCTGCCCGAACCGGGCAGCCTGGCAGGGGTCGGTGACAAGGGTGCCCCGTCCGCCGAGACCGTCGGGCTGCTGCTGAGCGCCGGTTCGTTCGTCGCCGCGCTGGTGCAGACGTGGCTGGCCCGGGTCCCCCAGCGCACCCTCGTGGTCAAGCGGCCCGACGGGGCGACCCTGCACATCACCGGCAAGGAGGCCCGCGAGGACGACACGCTGGTCGAGCGGTTCCTCGCGGACGACGGCGACGACGGCACCACGGCGGGCTGAGCGGCCATGACCGACAACGACCGGCACGCGTTGCTCGTCGGCGTCTCCACGTACGACAGCGAGAAGTACCGGGACCTCCCGGCCGTACGGGCAGACCTGCACTACATGCGGGCGGTCCTGGAGAACACCGAGATCGGTATGTACAACGAGTGCGCGTCGGCCGCCGAGCCGACGCGCGCGGAGATGCTGCACGCCGTGGAGACGTTCCTGGAGGCCCGGCAGCCCAGCGAGACCGCGCTGCTCTACTTCAGCGGGCACGGCGAGTACTGCGAGCAGGACGGGCAGCTGTACTTCCTGACCCGGGACACCGACCCGGCCGACCTGCCGGGCACGGCCGTACCGGCGGAGTTCCTGGAGCGGATGCTCCAGTCCTGCCGGGCCGCCTCCAAGCTCGTCCTGCTGGACTGCTGCTCCAGCGGTTCCGTCGTCCAGGGCTGGACCGCCAAGGGCCCGTCGGGGGAACCGGACCGGCCCGCGCCGAGCACCCTGCTGCGGCCGACCGGCGTGTACTTCATCACCGCGTCCGACGCGCTCCAGGCGGCCTCCGCGATGGCGCCGCCCGGGTCGAGCCTCGGCACCTCCCGGTTCACCGGGGAGATCGTCGAGGGGCTGCGCAACGGCCGGATCAAGGAGGGCGGCTGGATCACCCCGGACGACCTCTTCGACTACCTGACCGCCCAGATGACCCGCGACGGAGTACCGGAGGAGCAGCGGCCCACCAAGTCCACGATCAGGGCCACCCGTTCCCTCCCCTTCGCCCGGTCGGTGGCCCGGCCCGTGCGCCTTCCCGCGCTCCCCCACGACGCCACCGAGGCCGCCCGGCGCTCCCCCGCCCTGCTGAAGGCCCGGGAGCTGGCCGAGGCGGACGAACGGGACGGCGTCGACCGGCAGCAGCTGCTGCGGTACTACGCGGATTGCCTCACCGCGCAGGCGGCGGCCGGCATGCGACCCGACCGGGACGCCGGCCGCGACAAGAAGTACTTCCTGCTGGCCCGGGGCGAGGAGACCGTCCAGTCGGGCCGCGGACCGCACATTGTCGCGCCCCGATCCCTGCCCCGGCCCCAGGACGGGCGGACCGGCTCGGGCACCGAGGCGGCCAGCCGGCAGGAGTACTGGTACGGCTATCCGGCGATCACGCTGCCCGCGCGGGACGGCGGCCGGGGGCGGCGCGCGACGGTGGAGCTGGCGCCGCTACTCATCCAGCAGATGGAGCTGGCGCCGGACGAGGAGGGCCGGGACGTGCTCCGGCCCAGCGGGGTGCCGTCCCTGCACAGCGGGGTCGTGTCGGAACTCCTGGACGCGGGCGACGCCGCCGACCTGGTCGCCCGCTGGCAGCCGGCCTGGCAGGAGGGCAACGACGCCCAGATGCTGCGCGCCGTACGGGAGTTGCTGGAGGAGCTGGGGCTGCCGGAACTCGAACCGCTGGACCCGTCCGCGCTCAGCGACCGCACCGTGATGCAGGCCCTGCGGCCCGGCGCGCACAACGCGGCCGTGCTGCTGGTGCCTTCGGGCGCGGAGGCCATGGCCACCCAGGCGCTGGTGGACAACCTGCTCCAGATCTCCACCCGGACCGCACAGATCGCGGGCACCGCCCTGGACGCGCTGCTGAACGGCGGGGCCCGGCAGGCGCCGGCCACGACCGCCACCCCGGCGAACCCGGTGACGCCCATCGCTCCGGGACCGTGCAATGAGAGCCAGGAGCAGGTGATCTCCTCGGCGATGACCCAGCCGCTGACGGTGGCGACCGGGCCGCCCGGCACGGGCAAGAGCGAGGTCGTCACCGCGGTCGTCACCACCTGCGTCGCCGCGGGGCAGTCGGTGCTGGTCGCCTCCACGAACAACGAGGCCGTGGACGTCGTCGCCCGGCGCTGCGACGACATCGCGCCCGGCCTGCTGATGCGGACGGGCAACAAGGAGGCGCTGGAGCGGGAGGCGGCCGCACTGGAACGGCTGCTCGCCGAACCGCCCGGGGCACCGCGGCGCGGATCGGCCACCGTGGGCGGCGAGCTGCGCAACACCCGGGGGGCGGCCGACCGGCTGCGGGCGGAAGCGGCACACCGCGTCGGCGAGGAGGAGCGGCTGCTGGACCTGTTCCGCGACCGGGAGGAGCGAGCCACCGCGCTGGAGCTGCCCCTGTCCCTACTCGAAGGGGCCTGGGCGGCGGACGCGGACGGCGTGGCACCGCTGGGCCGGTGGGCGGAGCGGGCACGGAAGACGGCCGGGGCCCGCTGGTGGCAGCTGGGGGCATGGCGGCGTGGGCGCGCGCTCGCCGCGCTGGTCTCGGCGGTGGCGGAGCACCCCGAGGGGGCAGGTCCGGCATGGCCCGACTGGGCGGCGGAACGACCGGCGCCGCCGGGGCTGCTGGAGTCCCTGGCCGGGGTCGTGTCCGTGGAACGGGAGGTGCGGGAACTCGTCCGCAGGCACGAGGAGTGGGACGAGGAGGGGCTCAAGGAGTCCCGGCTCACGACGGCCGGGGCCCTGTCCGACCTGTCGGTGGAGCTGTCCCGCGCGCTGTCCGCCGAGACTCTCGGCCGGGCCACCGGGCTCATGAACCAGCGGCTCCAGGCGCTGCGCCGCCGCTCCGGCTACCAGCGCAGCCAGAAGAACCTGATGGCGCACATCAAGGGATGGGCCGTCAGCACCCACTCGGTGCGGCAGCTGGAACTCGCCCCGCAGCTGTTCGATCTCGTCGTCATCGACGAGGCGAGTCAGTGCTCCATCCCCGCGGTGCTGCCGTTGCTGTTCCGGGCCCGCCGGGCACTGGTCATCGGTGACCCCATGCAGCTCGGGCACATCCCCGGCGTCTCACCGCAGCAGGAGCGGCAGGCACGGACGCGGGCCGGACTCAGCGCCGCGCAACTGGAACACCACCGCCTCACCTACCACGTGCACTCCTCCTACCACGCGGGCGAACAGCACGGCGACCGTGCCCTGCTGCTCGACGAGCACTACCGCTGCCACCCGCGGATCGCGGACGTCGTCAACGGCCACTGCTACGGCGGCCGTCTGCGCGTGCTCACCGACGTACGGCGGCAGGTGCCGGCGCACGACCCGGTGGGAGCGGGCGTCCCGCCGCCAGTGCTCGGCTGGGTCAACGTGCCGTTCGGGGAGTCGGCGCGCGGCGGCGACGGGCAGTCCTGGCGGAACACCGTGGAGGCGGAGGCCGTCCGGCGCGTGGTCGACGGACTGCTGGCGGGACTTCCGCCGGACGCGACGGTCGGAGTGGTCACGCCGTTCCGGGCGCAGAAGGAGAACCTGGCACGGATGTGGCGGGACGACGACCGGGTCCGGGTCGGCACCGTCCACACCTTCCAGGGCGGACAGCGCGACGTGATGGTGCTCAGCCCGGTGGCGGCGCCCAACACACCGCCCCGGACCACGCACTGGGTCGCGAGCCAGGTCAACCTGTGGAACGTGGCGATCACCCGGGCCAAGTCGCAGCTGATCACGGTGGGCGGCCATGCCTTCTGGCAGGACCAGAGCGGCCTGCCCGCCCTCCTCGCGGCACGCTCGGCACCGCTGGGAGCGGGCGACGACGGCACGACGGCCGAGGCCGACCGGCCCGGCCCGGTGACCGAGGCCCGCGCGGACCTCGCCGACCGGCTCCAGCAGTACCTCACCGGGCGCGGCGTCACCGATCTGGAGCGGGCCGTGCCGGTGGGCGGACACCCGGTGGACCTGCTGTTCACCGACGCCGGGGAGAACACGGCGGTGCTGATCGACCCCGGCCCGGGGCCCGGCGAAGACCCGGCACGTCACCTCCGGCTGACCCACGTGCAAGGCGACCTGCTCACCGGACTGCCCTCGGGCGGCTGTGGTGCCAAACCCGGCCCGGTGAGCCGGACGGTGCGGGTGCCCGCCTGGCGGATCCTGGCGGGCGAGACCGCGCTGGCACCACTGTTCGGCTGAGCCCCGGACCGGATTACTTCTTCGCCTTCGTCCTCTTCGCGGGCTTCAGCACCGCGCGCTTGGCACGTCTGGACGATCGTCCCGGAGACCGAGCCGGGCCTGGCCGGTGTCGCGTGCACGCTGGACGACCACCTCGCCGGCATGGACGAGGGCCTGCGCAGGCTCGCCGCCGGCACGGGCGAGCGCGAAGTGGTGCTCACCGGTCTGCTGGCCCGCATCGCCGAGTTCGACGCCCTGATGCACGACCACCTCAGGCTGGAGGAGCGCACCATGGTGCCGGTCCTGCGGGAGAAGGTGACCGCCGAGGCGTACCGGGCGATGCTCGCCTCCCTCGCCTTGGGACACGACCCCATGGACTTCGTGCCGACGATGCCGCTGCTGCTGGAGCAGGCGGTCCCCGACGCCCGGGAGTTCATGCTCGGCGGCATGCCGCCCGCCCTGCGGGCCCGTTACGATGCCGAGTTCGAGCCCGCCTACCGGGCGCTGGTCGCATCCTTGCCCTCCGGCTGAACCCGCCCGGCACAGCTTTCTTCACAGGTCTTCAACACGAAACGGTGTATCTGGCATGAGACTTCTGGTCATCGGAGGAACGGTCTTCCTGGGCAAGGCCTTCGTGGCCGGCGCCCTCGCCCGCGGCTGGGAGGTCACCACCTTCCACCGCGGCCGCTCCGGCGCCGACCTGCCCGGCGTGGAGACGATCACGGGCGATCGCGAGAACGAGGCCGACCTCGCGCGGCTGGCCGCCGCGGGGCCCTGGGACGCGGTGGTCGACGTGTGCGGGTACGTGCCGCGCACGGTCGGCGCCTCGGCCCGGGCGCTGAGCCCGCAGGCCGGCACCTACCTGTACATCTCCTCCATCAACGCCCTCCAGCCCTGGCCCGCGGCCCCAGTGGACGAGTCCTCGCCGCGTTTCGCCTGCTCCCCCGACGCCGGACCCGACCACGGCCAGTACCCCGCGCTGAAGGCCGGCTGCGAGCGCGCCGTCGAACGGGACTTCGACGGCCGGGCGCTGGTGCTGCGCCCCGGCGTGGTCATCGGCCCCGGCGACCGCATGCGGCGCATCCCCTACTGGCTGCGGCGGGCCGCCCAGGGCGGGCCGATGCTCGCCCCAGGCTCCCCCGGCCGCACGATGCAGCTGATCGACGCCCGGGACATCGCGGCCTTCGGTCTTGACCGCATCGCGGCGGGCGGCTCCGGCACCTACCTCACCACCGGCGAGCCCTCCAACGCCACCTGGGGTCAGCTCATCGACTGCGTGGTGTCGTTGACGGGCGCCGGCACCGAGCCGGTGTGGGTGGAGGACGCGTTCCTCGCCACCCAGCAGATCCCGCCGTTCGTGACCGTGCCGTTCTGGGCGCCGCCCATGGAACAGCTTGCCGGCGTCTGGGGCTTCTCCTCGAAGAAGGCGCTGGAGGCCGGGCTGCGCTGCCGCCCCTTCGCCGAATCCGTGCGCGACACCTGGACCTGGATGACGGAACAGGGCGGCATGGAGGAGGCGTTCGCAGAGTACCGCTACCCGGACCAGACGCTGACCCGTGAACGGGAGGCGCAAATCCTGGCAGCCTGGGACGCGCGCGAGTCCGGCTGACCTCCGGCGGGCCGGAGAGACCTGTCGGGGAGACCGAATCCCAGCGCCACGTCGCGGCGGAACACCGGGCGCAGCATCCGGGCAAGCACATCGGCCCGGCCAGCCGCCCGCCGAGCGCCACGGGGACGAACTCGGCACCGAACCCGACCGCGTCCAGCCGCCGTTCGGCCTCGGCCGACAGCTCAAACCTCTCGTCCGCCGCGAGCAGGGCGACGAATCCGACCGGGTTCGCGGCGTCGTCAGGGTCCCCGAAGGCGTTCTCCACTTCCGTGATCCGGCGCCGCACCCCGGCCTCGGCTTCCGTCACTGCCTGGCTCACCAGAAACTCCTCGTCGGAAGCCACTCGCGCAGCTTCGCCCATTCCCTCGCGAGTTCCCGCTCCACCGCGCTCAGCGGGACATCGGGCCGCAATCGCTCCGGATGCCCGGGCAGCGGCTCGGCGAGCGCCTCCCGCTCACCGCCCTCGGGAAATCCGCCCAGCAGCGTCTCGCCGAACGCCACCAGCCCGCGCCACACGCCCTTCGTCCCGCGTACGGCCCACCGGGCCACCCAACGCCTGACACCTCGGAAAGCCAACCGGCTCACCCCCAATCCCCCGCCACCCTCACTTCACCGGCTAGCCCCCCGCTCGACCACGGGACTCGGCCGGCTCGTGCGGGGCCGAGGCTTGCTCGCAGGTGCCCCCGGGGAACACGAGAAGACCTGGCCGCCAAAGCGACCAGGTCTTATGACGATGTGTCCCCGACGAGGACGATCGGGCTGGTGTCGGGGGCGTCGCGCAGGCGGTGAAGGCGACGGTGTAGCGGACTGCGATACCCCCGGTGATGACGATGGCGAGACCGATCCCGGCGCTCGACGGCCTCCATGACGGCCGGCATCGCGAATCAGATCGGAAGGTCGTCGGGCAGCACTCGGAACACCTTGTGCCGGCCCCATGGGCGCACAGCCCGGAACACGGTTTGCACCGCGGTCGCTACACCCTCCTGAATCCGCAGGTCAAGCGACCTTCGCAGACGATCGACACCGTTCATCCGCTGGCCGGGCGGAAACAGGTCGAGTAGCCGAGGAACGCCGCAAAACCGCAGGTCAGGCGTCCTTCTTCACCGGCTCCAGAATGGCGACACACTCCACGTGGTGCGTCATCGAGAGCACGTCGGGGAAGCGGGATGCCGCATGAGCGCAGGTCAGCGCGGGTGTCAGCCACATTGCGTGGCCTGGGAAACGCCCGGAGCGTCAAATGCACCGCGAAGGGCCACCGCTCGCAGCACCGTCACGGCACTGAGGTCACCAATTCCCGTAGTCCTCCTCCAGCCGTGCCAGAGGCTCGCGTGGTCGGGCTGCAAGCTCGGCCTGGTGTTGTTCGTGCCACAACAGGCCGAGCTCTGCGCCCAGTTCAGCGATCACGTTGACCGAAGGCCAGTGATCCTCCGGTCGCTGATGATCGCTGCGCGGGATGCGTCCCCCGCCACGTCTCCCCGCTCACCGTGCACGAGCTCGTCAGCTGCGCCGAGGGGCAGGTTCTCGCCGAGCGGTCGACATCTCACATGCCGAGGAGCCCCGACTCCATGGCCCGGACGACCGCCAGAGTCCGGTTCGGGCAGTTGAGCTTGGCCAGAATGATGCCGACCGTGCGCTTGACCCCGTGTTCGGAGACACTCAGCGATCGGGCGACCTGCCGGTTGCTGAGCCCCTCGGCGATCAGGCGCAGCACCTGATGTTCACGTGCCGTCAGGGATATCGCCGACGCGCGCTTCGAGGTGCTTCCGTCCCCGACCTGGTCGGACGCCGTAACGGACCGTCGGGCCAGGGTCGCAGACACATGGAAGCGTCCGGCCTGCACATCGACGATCGCCGCACGCAGGGACTCGGGGCAGAGATCCGCCCAGTCCAGGAAGCCGCTCGCGTGATCGGCCCAGGACTGCTCGACCACGTCCGACGAGTCCACCAGGATCAGTACGGGCGTGTTTTGCCTGCGCAGCCTTTCGGAGATCTCGTCAGGTACGGACTCCAGGGCAGTACTGTCCGAGATGACCAGCCAGCCGTTGGAGAAGGACGAGAGATCTTCGGCATTCGTCACGGATTGAACGGTCAACTGGATGTCGAGTGAACCAAGCATTCCCTCGATACTGTATCGACGGATTTCTTCTTCGATGATCAGCGCTATAGCGGTACGTGACCAAAGCCGTCCGGTGCGCAGGGAAGCTCGTTCGTCACGTACGTCAGGCGCCACGTCATCTATCCGAATGCTGTAGTTCTCGCACTTCCTGTCACTCGATATCGGTTGCCAAAATAACCTGTTCTTTACGCTGCCCATGTCAACGATTCCCCCGTTACCCATGTCACTTCCCCCGTTTATTTATGCCGCAAATCCGGAAGGTTTACTTCCTGATACGTGAGCATGGCACGGAGTGACGCTGACTGTCTACTCCACAGTGATCAGCCCCGTTCGATCCCTCGGGGCTGCGGGGCTGTTTGCCGCGTTCGTTGGTCCCGACCTGATCGCGTATGCGCCTATGCCGGGTTCATCCCGACGATTCGGGGGGCGTGCGGTGCACCGGGAGAGGGTGGGGGCGGCCTCGACGGCCCGGACGTCGTGCGTCATGGGGGCCTGTCGGGTGTGGCCGGCGACATGCCCGTGGACAGTCGGGCAGAGGGTTTCGGGCGCGGAGTCGGTCTCGGACTCGGACCCGGCGTGTACGAGCGGGAGCGCGACGGTCGGCTTCACCCGGCTGTGGAGGGGAGCGGGACATCGTCGGCTCGGACCGCACCGTGGGCGGCCGGGCGCGCGCGGGAAGGCGGCGAGCGGCCCGGCGGGGGCGGGGCGGTGATCGTCCCGCGCCGGCGGCGCCCGCGGTGACACCGCGGGCGCCGCGTGTTCAGGCGGGCTGGACGGTGATGGTGCAGAGGCGCTTGGTCGCGCGGGTCAGGGCCACGTACAGGTCCCTCTCCCCGCCGGGGCGAGCCGTGACGATCTCCTCAGGGTCCACGACGACGACCCCGTCGAATTCGAGGCCGCGTGCTTCGGACGCGGGCACGATGCGTGCGTGGTGACCGATGCCCCGGGCCGTCAGTTCGTTCACCCTGCTGTCCGCGCAGATCACACCCAGGAGCTCGCCCGGATACGTGGTGCTCTGCGCGCGGAGTTCCTGGACGGCGGCGGTCACCAACTCGTCCGGGGGGGTGGTCACGGTGCGAGGGCTCTCACCGCTCCGCAGTGACCGTGTGGGCTTCTGGTCGGGGGCGATCCGCGTGAGCAGATCCCGGACGCTCTCCAGGATTTCCTGCGTGGTGCGGTAGCTGACGGTCAGGTTGTAAAGCTTGAACCGAGGTCTGACATGAGGGCTCAGCGCCTCCTTCCAGTCGCATGCGGTCGCGACCGGGCCCGCCTGGGCGAAGTCCCCCACCAGCGTCATCGCCCTCGCCGGGCAGCGGCGGACGATCATCCGCCACTGCATGGCGGTCAGTTCCTGGGCCTCGTCGACGACGACGTGCCCGTACGTCCGCTCCGGGGGGCCGTCGACCAGGCTCGCCGCCTCGTCCAGCAAGGCCACGTCCGCATCGGTCCACGGGTCGTCCTGGCCGCGCAGCAGAAGGGACCGCTCCTGGGCGGTCAGGCGGGGCAGGTACTCGGCGAGAGCGTCGGCATCCGTCAGGAGCGCCTTCACGAGGTCAGCCGGTACCAGCCGTGGCCACAGCGTCTCGACCGCCCGGTCGACGCCCGCGTCGTCGAGGAGATCGTCCCGGATGGCGTCCAGGTCCAGCTCGTGGACCGGCCCCGGGTCGTCTGCGCCTTCGGCACGGCGCTGAGCGACGCCCGTGAACCGGTCGAGGTTGATGCCCGTCATCCTCTCGGCATCGGCGTCGATCTGTTCGAGGACCTCGCTCATGTCCCGTTGCATCGCGTCGGTGACGGTGTCGACCAGGAGTTCCTTGAACGCCTGGCGCGCGGAGTTGTGCCCCGGTACGGCTCGGACGGCGGCCTCACGTGCCATGGCGACCTCCTCGCCGGAGAGATGGACCCGTTCCTGTCCGACCCGCACGGTGAAGTCGCCGGCAGGAGCCTGGTGGACGCGCAGCAGACCGGCCAGCGCGTCGGCGAGGTCGGAACCGCCCTTGAGACGCGCCCTGTCGAACGGGTCCACCGCGTCCGTGGAGACCCCGGCCAGTTCCTGGCAGGTCGCCAGGACGACATCGTTCTCGCCCAGCGAGGGGAGAACCTGGGAGATGTAGTCGAGGAACCGGGCGTTCGGCCCCACCACGAGGACGCCCTCCTCGGCGGCGCGCGGGAAGGCGTACAGGACGTAGGCCGCCCGGTGCAGGGCGACCACGGTCTTTCCGGTGCCAGGGCCGCCCTGGACCACGGTCACCCCACGGTGGGCGGAGCGGACGATCTCGTCCTGCTCGGCCTGGAGCGTCGCGACGGCCGCCTGCATCATGCCCGTACGCCGTGCCGACAGAGCCTCGGTCAGCGGACCGTCCCCCACGACGTCGTCGTCGGTGGGGGCGGTCCCGTCCAGGAGCTCGTCGCTCACCGAGATGACCGTGCGCTCCTCCAGACGCAGGTGCCGGCGCCGCCGCAGATCCATCGGGTGGACCGGTGTCGCCTCGTAGAAAGGACGTGCCGTATTCGCACGCCAGTCCACGAGCAGAGGCAGGTCGTCCTCCTCCGTCTGCAGTCCGATGCGGCCGATGCGCAGGGCCGTGCCGTCCGTCCAGTCGATGCGCCCGAAGACCAGCCCCTTCTCGGCGCCCTCCAACCGGCCGATCTCCTTGGACAGCCGCTCGGCGGCGATCTCTCTCTCGTATACCTCACCCGCACTTTCCGCCTTGGCCCTCAGCACGCTCGCCCGGCTCTCGCGGGCCTCGGAAAGCCGCTCGGTGAGCAGCGCGTACAAGGAGGAGACGTAATCCCGCTCCGCTTCCACCGCACGCACAGCGGGATCATCCATGGTCGACAACCGGGGGCTCCTTCGGGTCGGGCGAGACATACGGGGTGAGATCTTCCGCCGGGAATCGGACCGCTCCGCCGGGCGACGGACGGGTGGACTCGCAGCCCGCTCGCCGCGGTGCGGCCCGGCGGCGGGTGACCGACAGTCCCTTCGCGGCGGCGGCCGTCCGAGTTCCCTCCGCGTTCCCGCCCGGGTTCCCGTCCGCGTCCACCCCGTCAGGCGGTGGAAAGAGGCTCGGCGCTGCGGGCCCCTTCGTACTCCGGTTCCGGTGCCGGGTTCCTCTTCTTTCCGGCAGCGGGCAGGGCGATCATCAGCACGACCACCGCGACGAGCGTGATGAGCATGATCCAGACCGCACCGACGTGCATGGCGTGGATGAACGCCCGATCGGCGGCCCGTGCGAGAGCGGGCTGATCGATCGTGGCGGCCACATGGCGGGCCTGTTCCGCGGAGACCCGGGAGTTGTCCCGCACCGCCTCCGGGACAGCTCCCAGCGAGGGTTCGATCGCGTCTCGGTACGCGATCGACATGATCGTGCCGCCCACCGCGATCCCGATCACGCTGCCGACCTGCCGCGCCGTGTTGGTGACGGCCGACCCGGCACCGGACCGCTCCAGCGGCAGGCTGCTGAGCAGTGCGCCGGTCACCGGGGCCATCACCATGCCGACGGAGAGGCCCTGCGCCAGCAGCAGGAGAGCGATCCAGACGAGCGGGGTGTGCAGATCGAGGAATCCGACCGCGCCCATGGTGAGCGCCGCCACCGTGAGCGCCGGCACGGCGACGGGGCGCAGTGACAATCGGCTGACGAGACGTGCGCCCAGGGGCGCGCCCACGACGGCGCCGACGGCCGTCGGAACATTGGCCAGACCGGCCTTCATCGGCGAGTAGCCCAGCGCTCCCTGCATGTAGAACGCGTTGTAGAAGGTGATGGCGGCGACGGAGAAGAACAGCAACGCCATGGATGCGTTGCCACCGCCGAACATCCTCTGGGCGAGCAGCCGGGGATCGAAACTCGGTGCCTCGGTCCGCAATTCGACGAGCACGAAGACGACCAGCAGGACGATCCCGGCCGCGGTCGGCGCCCAGACGTCCCAACGGGTCCAGTCGTCCACCTGCCCCGCACGGATCACGCCGTAGGTCAGCGCCGCGAGTCCGGTGATGGACAGCAGGATCCCGGCCGGGTCCATCGGCCGCACGGAGGGGCTGCGGAAATTGGGGACCAGAAAGACGATACCGGTCAGTGCCACCACGATGATCGGGACGTTGACGAGAAAGACCGAACCCCACCAGAAATGGCCGAGCAGAAGTCCCGCCAACACCGGGCCCGCCGCCATTCCGACACCGGTGGATGTCGAGGAAATGGCGATCGCGGTTGCCCGCCCGGCGCCGGTGAAGGTCCACAACAGAATGGCGAAGTTGGCCGGCATGATCAGTGCGGCGCCGACTCCCATCGCGGCCCGCGCGGCGATCAACTGGCCCGCATCGCCCGCGTACGCCGCCCAGATCGAGGCCCCGGCGAAGATCACCAGGCCAACGGCGAGCACATTCCGGTGGCCGAAGCTGTCGCCCATCGCACCGGCGGTGAACATCAGGGTCGCGAAGACCAGGGTGTAGGCGCCGGTGGCCCATTGCAGCTCGGCCGGGCTGGCACCCAGACCCTGGACCGGGTCGGCGAGGGTCTCCAGAGTGATACTGAGAACGGTGTTGTCCAGCCAGATCAGCAGCGAACACACCATGAGTACGGCGAGAATTAACCGTTGCCTGGATTTCGGCAACGTCGGAGGCGCGGTCATGACCACCTTCGAATATCGATCGGCGGAAACTTGAACGACGCGACTATAAACAGGCCCTACAACACTGTCAAGCTCAGAATTTCTCGCCGACACGGTTGCAACCGGGCGGCCCTTATGCCTCCGGCGGATTTGCACACCGCGCCATCCTGTGCCTCCACCGAATTTGCGGATCGAATAGTTTTCTGCCTCCGGTGGATTTCCGAGCCGGAGGAATTCACCTCCCTCGGTGGTTGCGGCCGAGGCAATTCTTTGCCCTCGGTGACCTGAACTGTCGCGCGGCGTCCCCGCAGCGGACGGACGAGCCCGAGCCCGAGCGCGCCGCGCGGGCGGCGTGCTCGGGCTCGGGCTCGGGCAGAGCTGTCAGGCGCTTCGTTCCCCCGTTGCGACGGTCCGGCCCTCACCGGCCGCCGAGCGAGTCCAGCCAGCGCCGCAGATGCGCGGCGGTCTCCGGCGCCCGCTCCTCGATGATCGAGAAGTGATCCGCCTCGATGTACTCGATCGGTCCACGGTGCTGCCAGTCCGGGACGGGATCAGTGTCTCCGAAGGTGCTCAGCGTCAGGGTGGCCCGCAGATTCAGTGTGGGTGCGGCGATCGGTTCGGCCTCGCGATCGGGGTAGATGCGCACATAGCCGCCCATGGCGAGCAGGCCGTGGTCGTCCACGGGGGTCAGAGCGTTGTTCCGGGACAGGATCTGCCCCAGCGCGTCGGTGAGCACGCGGCGGTTGAGTTCGATGTCGTCCGGGGAGTAGGTGTCGATCATCGCGACGCCCGCCAGCGTGCCTCCGTCGTCCTCGATCCGCCGGGCGACCGCATGGGCGATCGCGCCACCGGCCGAATAGCCGATGAGCGCAACCGGGCTTCGGTCGAGCTCCGCCGCGACGCTCGCGGCGAGGCTCTCGACCGCCGCCGTCCAGGTCGGTGGCAAGTCGTCACCCGTGCGCGTGCCGGGCAGCCGCAGCGCGCTGACCCGCCGCTCGCCGCCCAGTTCACGGGCGAGGCGCGCGAACTGGTGGGAGCCCGATCCCGCGAGGAACGAGGGGATGCAGACCAGTGCCGGTGCCGTGTCGCCACGCGCCAGGAGCTGCGCGGCCGGGCGCCGGGTGGCGGCCTCCTCGGCGGAGTACCGGGGCATCAGGGCGGCGCTCGCGCTCAGCAGCGGCATCGCCCCTGCCAGCTCACCGCGGCGATGCGCCGCCGACACCAGCTCGGTGATCGTGCCGCGCACGCCGGCCGGTACCTGCTCGGCCACGCCGGTGCCGGACTCCTCGATCCTCGACCGCACCAGTTTCGCCACATCGGCGGCGGTCGGATGGTCGAAGATCAGCGTCGACGGCAACGTCAGCTCGGTCAGCTGTGCCAGCCGGTTCCGGAACTCGACGGCACCGAGGGAGTCGAACCCCAACTCGGTGAACGGCGCGTCCGGGTCGATCGCGTCACCGGAGAGGTGGCCGAGGACCGCGGCCGCGACGTGGCGTACCTCGCGCAGGACCGCGGCGTCCAGGTCGGCGTCGGGCAGGGTGGCCAGCTGCCGCGCCAGGCTGACACCGGCGTTCCCGGTGACCCGGGGGACCCGGATCATGCCGCGCAACACCGCGGGTAGTGTGCCGCCGCGGGCCAGGGCGGTGAACGCCGCAGTGTCCAGCAGCGCCGTCATCGGTGTCGCCCGGTCGGTCTCCAGCGCGTGGTCGAACAGCGCCATCCCGGAATCCGGGTCGATCGGGACCAGGCCCAGCCTGGCCCGGATCTGGCGGGCGTACTGCTCGGCACCGTCCCCGCCGAGCGTTCCTGCCATGCCGACGGTCCACAGCCCCCAGGCCAGGGAGTGCGCGGGCAGGCCCGCGCCGCGCCGCAGGCGTGCCAGGGCGTCCAGGGCGCTGTTCGCGGCGGCGTAGTTGCCCTGTCCTTGTCCGCCGAGCAGCGGGGCCGCGGACGAGAAGAGCACGAACGCCGACAGATCCAGATCGCGCGTCAGCTCGTGCAGATGCAATGCCGCGTCGATCTTCGGCGCCAGCACCCGTGTCGTCCGCTCGGCGGTCAGGGTGTCGAGTGTGCCGTCGTCCAGGACGCCCGCCGCGTGGATGACTGCGGTCAGCGGCGCGTCGGCGCCGATGCCGGCCAACAGGTCCTGGACCGCGGCGCGTTCGGTGACGTCGCACGCCACGACCTGGACGTGGGCGCCGTGGCCGGTCAGCTCGGCGGTCAGTTCGGCGGCGCCGTCCGCGGCAGCGCCGCGTCGCGACACCAGCAGCAGCCGCCGTGCGCCGTGCGCCGTGACCAGATGCCGGGCGACGATCGCACCGATGCCGCCGGTACCGCCGGTGATGAGCACGGTGCCCCGGTCGAACGACGGCGGCGCTCCCGCTCCGGTGGCGGGCAGCGACCGCAGTCGCGGTGCCAGGAGCCGTCCCCCGCGCACGGCCAGGTGCGGTTCGTCCTGGGCCACGGCGTCGGCGAGCGAGGTGAGCGGCAGGGCGTCGCCGTCGTGGTCGATGAGCAGGAAACGGCCCGGCTGCTCGGCCTGTGCGCTGCGCACGAGGCCCGCCACGGCGGCCCCGGCCAGATCGGGCTCCTCACCGGGCAGCCCGGCGGCCGTGCGGGTCACGATCACGAGCCGGCCGGGATGAGCGGCGCCTGTCCAGCCCTGCAACAGCGCGAGCGTCGTCAGGACACCGGTGTGGACGTCCGCCGCGCCCGCCCCTGTCCCCTGGGGCGCCTGCCATACCACCGTGTCGGGAACGTCCCCCAGCCCGGCGAGTCCGGCCAGATCGGCACAGCTCGTCACGAGCTCCGGGGCGTCGACGGACGCCGGGTCACCCAGTACGACGACGCGCCCCGCGTCCGCCTCGGGGGCGGCAGGCACGGCGACCCATTCCACGTCGAACAGCGGTGCCGCGCCGCGCAGCTCGGCCAGCGCCTGCGGCTCGATCGGGCGGGACCGCACCGATTCCACGCTCAGCACGAGGGCACCGGTCGCGTCGGCCGCGTCCACGCGCAGGGTGTCCGGTGCGATGCGGGCGATACGGACGCGCAGGGCGCCCACGCCGGACTGTGCCACCTGGACACCGTCGAAGGCGAAGGGGAGGGGCAGCCGGCCGTCGGGCCCGCCCTCGACGAGGGGTCCGACCGCCGCGTGGAACACCGCGTCCAGCAGTGCCGGGTGCAGCCCGAAGTCGGTGGCGCGCGCCGCGCTGTCGGTGTCGAGCGCCAGGTCGGCGAAGACTTCCTCCCCACGGGTCCACGCGGCGCGAACACCCTGGAACACCGGGCCGTACCCGAAGCCGAGGTCGCCGAGCGCGCGGTACACCTGCTCCCCGTCGACCGGCTCGCCCGCGGCCGGAGGCCACGCGCGGGACCAGTCAGGTGCCAGGACCGGTGCGGCGGGCGTGAGCAGGCCATGGGCGTACGGCACCCAGGCGTCGGCGACGCGGGCGTGGACGGCCACGGTCCGGTGCCCGGCCGCGTCGGGTTCGCCCACGGCGAGCTGGAGGTCCGCGGTGCCGTCGGCCGGGAGGACCAGCGGCGCCGCGAGGACCAGTTCGGCCAGCCGTGGCACGCCGAGCTGGGCGCCGGCCGCCAGGGCCAGTTCCACGAATCCGGTCCCTGGCATCATGACCGTGCCCAGGACCGTGTGGTCGGCGAGCCAGGGGTGCGTGCGCAGCGAGAGCCTGCCGGTGAACAGCCATTCGTCCCTGCCGGCGAGCTGCATCTGGGCGTGCAGCATCGGATGGCCGACGGAGTCGGCGCCGGCGAGCGGCGCTGCGGCCTCCGCGGGCAACAGCCAGAAGCGTTCGTGCTGGAAGGGATAGGCGGGCAGCGTGATCCGTGCCTGCGGTCGCGGTCCGAAGTAGTCGGACCACCGCACCGGCCGACCCGCGCAGTGCGCGGTGGCCAGCGCGGCGACCAGCTGTCCGGGTTCGTCGACGGTGCGGCGGGACGCCGCGACCACCGAGGCGCGCGCCGGGACGTCGGCCGCCGCGGTGGCGCGGGTCATGGCCGTCAGCACCGCGTCCGGGCCGAGCTCGACGAACAGGCCCACGCCCGAGTCGAGCAGGGACCGCACCGCCGGGGCGAAGCGCACCGCCTCGCGCACCTGCCGTACCCAGTACTCGGGCGTGCCCACCTCGGCGCCGGCGAACGCGCCGGTGACCGTGGAGCACAGAGGGATGCGCGGCTCCCGGTACGTCAGGCCGGCGGCGATCTCCGCGAACTCGGCCAGCATCGGGTCCATCAGGGCGGAGTGGAACGCGTGGCTCACCCTCAGCCTGCTGGTCCTGACGCCTTCGGCCACGAGCCTCGACTCGACCGCCGAGACCGCGTCGGCGTCTCCGGAGAGGACCACCGCGTCGGGGGCGTTCACCGCGGCCAGGGAGACCGCGCCGACTGCCGGACCGGCGTCGGCCGCCGCCAGCAGCTCCAGGGCCCGCCCCTCCGGCACCGCGGCGGCCAGCATGCTCCCGCCTCCCGGCAGCGCCCCCATCAAGCGGCCTCGGGCCGCGACGAGGGTGCACGCGTCCGGCAACGACCACACACCGGCCACGTAGGCCGCGGCCAGCTCGCCGATCGAGTGCCCGGCGACCACGTCCGGCGTCACGCCCAGCGACTCGACGAGGCGGTACATCGCCACCTCGAACGCGAACAGCGCGGGCTGGGTGTACTCGGTGCGGTCGAGCAGCGTCTCGTCGGCCGCGCCGAACATCACGTCCCGCAGCGCGTGCCCCAGGTGGGCGTCGAACTCCGCGCACACCTCGTCGAGCGCCGCCGCGAAAGCGGGGAACGCCCGGTACAGCCCGGCGCCCATCCCGGTCCGCTGGGCGCCCTGACCGGTGAACAGGAACGCGGTCGTCGCGGTCCGGCCAGCGTCGTCGGCGATGCCCGGTCCCGGCTCGTCGGCCGCCAGGCGCGCCAGGGCGGCGAGCAGTGCTTCCCGGTCCTGGCCCACGGCGGCCGCGCGCCGGTCGAACCGCGCGCGGTGCAGTGCCAGCGTCACCGCGACATCGGTGAGGTCGAGCTCCGGACGTTCGCTCAGCACGTCGTGCAGACGGCGCGCCTGGGACCGCAGCGCGGCAGGTGTCCGCGCGGACAACAGCAGCGGCACGGCCGGCGGGCGCGGTGGATCGACCGGCCTGGGCGGGGCCGGAGGCGCCTCCTCCAGGATCACGTGCGCATTGGTCCCGCTGATCCCGAACGACGACACCCCCGCCCGGCGCAAGCGACCGCCGGCGGGCCACGGCTCGGCCTCGGTCAGGATCCGTACCGCGTCCGCCGGCCACTCCACGTGCGGTGACGGCTCGTCGACGTGCAGGGTGGGCGGCAGCGTCTCGTGCCGCAGCGCCTGGACCATCTTGATCACGCCGCCGACACCGGCAGCGGCCTGCGCGTGCCCGAGGTTCGACTTCAGCGACCCGATCCGCAGCGGCTCGGCGCGGTCCTGGCCGTAGGCGTTGATCAGTGCCTGTGCCTCGATCGGGTCACCCAGCGTGGTGCCGGTGCCGTGCGCCTCCACGGCGTCCACCTCGGCCGCCGACACCCCTGCCCTGGCCAGTGCCTGGGCGATCACCCGCTCCTGGGAGGGCCCGTTCGGTGCGGTCAGGCCGTTGCTCGCGCCGTCCTGGTTGACCGCGCTACCGCGGATCACGGCCAGCACGGGGCGCCCGTTGCGCTGCGCGTCGGACAACCGTTCCAGGGCGAGCACGCCGACGCCCTCGGCCCACGCGACACCGTCCGCGGCGCTCGAGAACGCCTTGCAGCGCCCGTCCGGTGACAGGGCCCGCTGCCGGGAGAACTCCTGGAACAGCATCGGGGTGGACATGACCGTCACCCCGCTGGCCAGGACCAGCGACGTCTCCCCTGCGCACAGGGCCTGCACCGCCAGGTGCAGGGCCACCAGCGACGACGAGCACGCCGTGTCCACCGTCACCGCGGGTCCTTCCAGACCGAGGGCATAGGACACCCGGCCGGAGACGACGCTGCCGCCCGATCCGGTCGCCAGATAGCCTTCCGCGGCACCGTCGGCGGCCTCGCGCGCCGTGTAGCCGTAGTCCTGGTACATGACGCCGGCGTACACCCCGGTGTCGCTGCCGCGCAGGGAGGCCGGGTCGATACCGGCGTCCTCGAGCGCTTCCCAGGACGCTTCGAGCAGCAGCCGCTGCTGCGGGTCCATCGCCGCTGCCTCACGGGGGCCGATGCCGAAGAAGGCGGCATCGAAATCACCCGCGCCGCGCAGGAATCCCCCTTCCCGTGTGTACATCTTGCCGGGAGTGCCGGGGACGGTGTCGTACAGGTGGTCGATGTCCCAGCCGCGGTCATCGGGCATCGGGCCGATCGCGTCCACGCGCCCGGCGATCAGGTCCCAGAGCTGGTCGGCGTTCTCCACGCCGCCGGGGTACCGGCAGCTCATGCCGACGATCGCGATCGGCTCGTCGGCCCTGGCCCTGGCCCTGGCCCTGGCCCTGGCCGTGGCGGGGCGCGACCTTGCCGGCGCCGCGCTGTCGACCCTGGTGCGCAGGAAGTCCGCGACGGCGGCGGTGGTCGGATAGTCGAACACCAGCGTGGACGGAAGCGGGACACCGGTGGCGGCAGTCACCTTGTTGCGGAACTCGACTCCGCCGAGCGAGTCGAAGCCCAGTTCCGTGAAGGGCGTTTCGGGGTCGACGGCGTCGGCCGACTCGTGGCCGAGCACCCCGGCGGCGATCGCGCGGACCTCGTCGCGGATCAGCGCCTCCCACCGATCGGCGGGGGCGTCCAGCAACCGCCGGCGCAACGGGCTGTCGGCGGTCCGGCCGCGCGACGGCACGTGGATCAGACCGCGCAGCACGGCGGGCAGCGTGCCGAGCCGGCCCAGCGCGGTGAGCGCCTGCGTGTCGAGCAGCGCGGTCATCAGCATCGGTTCGCCGGTGGTCAGCGCGTCGTCGAGCATCCGCATGCCGGTGTCCGGCTCGATCGGGGGCAGGCCCAGACGCGTGCGGATCTGACGGGCCAGGTGTTCGGCGCCCGCCTCGTTCAGCGCCTCGGCCATGCCGCGCTTCCACAGCCCCCAGGCCAGCGAGTGTGCGGGCAGACCGGCACTGCGGCGCAGCTGGGCAAGGGCGTCCATCGTCGCGTTCGCCGCCGCGTAGTTGCCCTGGCCCTGCCCGCCGAGCAGCGGCCCGGCGGAGGAGAACAGCACGAACGCCGCCAGGTCCATGTCGCGGGTGAGTTCGTGCAGATGCCAGGCGGCATCGGCCTTCGGGGCGAGCACCCGGTCCACCTGCTCCGCGGTCAGGGTCTCGACGGTGCCGTCGTCGACCACGCCTGCGGTGTGCACGACAGCGGTCACCGGTTCGTGCACGGGTACGGATTCCAGCAGCGCCGCCACATCGGAGCGCTTGCTGACATCGCAGGCGGCGACGCGTACGTGGGCGCCCAGCGCGGTCAGTTCGGTGACCAGCTCCGCGACCCCCGGCGCGGCGGAGCCCCGGCGCGAGACGAGCAGCAGCCGGCGCACCCCGTGCCGGGTGACCAGGTGGCGTGCGGTGACGGCGCCCAGTCCGCCGGCGCCGCCGGTGATCAGGACCGTGCCGTCACCGAAGGGCTCGCCGGCCGGCGCGGCGGTGGCCGCACGGACCAGCCTCGGTGCCACCGTGGCGCCGACACGGATCGCGAGCTGGGGTTCGTCCATGGCGGCTGCGGCGGCGATCCGCCGGTACGGGTCCGCGAGGTCGTCGTCGTCGAGGTCGACACTCACGATGCGCCCCGGATGTTCCGACTGCGCGCTGCGCACCAGGCCACGGACGGCCGCCGCCGCGAGATCCGGCGTCTCACCGGGCAGACCCGCCCCGTTGCGGGTCAGCACGATCAGCGTCGAGTCGGCGCAGCCCGGTTCGGCGAGCCAGTCACGCAGCACCGCCAGGGCGCTGTGCACGGCGGTGCGGACGGTCGCCGGGACGTCGGCGCCGTCCGCCGCCGCCGTCCCGGGCGACCAGACGACGGCCGCGCCGGTGGTGTTCCCGCCTGCCACGAACGCCGTGACATCCTCGAACGTCTCGGCGCAGCCCTCGACGGGCCGCCCCAGGGCGACCAGGGGCCGGTCCGGCACCTCGGTCGCCGTCACCGGCGTCCAGGCGATCGTGTGGAGCGGGGCGCGGGCCCCGGCGAGAGCGCGCGCGTCGGCGGGGCGGGCGAGCACGGCGTCGATCGACAGCACGGCGGCGCCGGTGGCGTCGCAGGCGTCGATGCGCACTTTCTCGGAACCCGACCGGATGATGCGGGCGCAGACCGCGCTCGCGCCGCGCCGGAAGACGCGGACGCCGCCGAAGGAGAACGGAAGCGGCAGCCTGCCGTCGGGGAGGTCGTCGGCGAGTACGTCGATGGCGGCGTGGAAGATCGCGTCCAGCAGCGCCGGATGGACCCCGAAGGCCGCCGCCGGGCCCGCCGTCGTCTCGTCCAGGGACACCTCGGCGAAGACGTCGTCACCGCTGCTCCAGGCGGCGCGCACGCCCTGGAAGCTCGGGCCGTAGCCGAATCCCAGGTCGGCGAGCCGGTCGTACAGCCGCGTTCCGTCGATCGGCTCACCGTCGGCCGGCGGCCAGTCGGGGTCGGTCCAGGCCGGTGTCACACCGTCGGCGGGAGCGAGGACGCCAGTGGCGTGCAGCGTCCAGTCCGGCTCGCCCGGGTGGGACGGCGCGGTGCCGGTGGCGGCACGCGAGTGGACCGACAGGCGCCGTCGGCCGGTGTGGTCGGGCTCGGTCACCGACACCTGTACGTCCACGGCGGCGGTCCCGTCGAACACCAGCGGTGCCTCCAGGACGAGTTCGTCCACGACGGGCAGGTCCAGGCGGCTGCCCGCCACCGACGCGAGCTCCACGAACCCGGTGCCGGGCAGCAGCATCGAACCGAACGCCGTGTGGTCGGTGGTCCACGGCTGGTCGGTGGTGGAGAGCCTCCCGCTGAAGAGCCATGCGTCACGCCCGGCGAGCGGCGCGGCGACGCGCAGCATCGGATGGTCGAGCGTGGACAGCCCGGCGCGGCCCAGGTCACCGAGCGCGCCGTCCTCGGGCTGCACCCAGTAGCGGCGGTGCTGGAAGGCATAGACCGGCAGGTCGAGGTGGGTGACCGGCCCTGCCGGTGACAGCGGCGACCAGTCGACGGTGACGCCCGAGCAATGGGCGGCGCCGAGCAGCCGAAGGAACTGGCCGGCCTCGTCGACGCCCCGCCGTGACGTCGCCTCGACCAGCGAGCGCTGCGCCACCTCGTCGTTCAGCGTGTGGCGGGTCAGCGCCGCCAGCACCGCGTCCGGGCCCACCTCGACAAACCGGCGCACCCCGGCGTCGGCGAGCGACCGCACCGCCGGGGCGAACTGCACGGCCTCGCGCACCTGCCGCACCCAGTACTGCGGCGTCAGCAGCTCGGGACCGGCCGGCACACCGGACAGCGTGGAGCACACGTCCATGCGGGGCTCCCGGTACGCGACCGACCCGGCGACCTCCTCGTACGCGGCGAGCATCGGCTCCATCAGCGACGAGTGGAAGGCGTGACTGACCGTCAGCCGGTTCGTCCTGACGCCCTCGTCCTTCAGCCGCTCCTCCAGGGCGGCGATCGCCGCCGTGCCGCCCGAGAACACCACGGCCGTGGGCCCGTTCACGGCCGCCAGCGAGACCGGCCCGGTCGCGAGCAGGTGCCGCGCCCGCTCCTCCGGCACCGCGGCGGCGAGCATCGCTCCGCCGGTCGGCAGCGCGCCCATCAGCCGCCCGCGGGCGGCGACGAGCCGGCACGCGTCGGCACGCGACCACACCCCGGCCACGTAGGCCGCGGCCAGCTCACCGATCGAATGCCCGACCACCACGTCCGGCGTCACGCCGAACGACTCCAGGAGGCGGTACATCGCCACCTCGAACGCGAACAGCGCGGGCTGGGTGTACTCCGTCCGGTCGAGCGGGGCGCTGTGCCCGGTGTCGCCGGCCCGGCCGGACATGACCTCGCGCAGTGACACCCCCAGCAGGGCGTCGAACTCCGCGCAGATCTCGTCGAGGGCGGCGGCGAACACGGGGAACGCGGCGGCCAGCCCTTCGCCCATGCCGACGCGTTGCGCGCCCTGGCCGGTGAACAGGAAGGCCGTGCCGCCGGTGGCGGCGGCACCCGACACGAGCTGCGGGGACTCCGCGCCCTCGGCCAGGGCCGTGAGGCCGGCGAGCAGAGCGGCCCGGTCGGCGCCGAGCACCGCGCCGCGCCGCGCCAGCTGAGCGCGCCCGGTGAGCAGGGCGGCGGCGACATCAGCGTCATCCGCCTCGGGGTGCGCGGCGAGCCAGTCCCGCAGCCGGCCCGCCTGCGCCTGGAGCGCGGCTTCCGACTTGGCGGACAGCAGCCACGGCGCCGGCAGCGCCGGCCGGCCCGGCTCCGGCCGCTGTGCGTCGTCCGCCGGTCCAGTGCCACGGGCGCGTGGCGCCTCTTCGAGAATCACGTGAGCGTTGGTCCCGCTGATCCCGAAGGACGACACACCCGCCCGGCGCGGACGGCCGAGCTCCGGCCACCACTGAGTCCGCGTCAGCAGCCTCACGGTGCCCGCCGACCAGTCGACCTCGGGGGTCGGCTCGTCCACGTGCAACGTCGGGGGCATGACCCCCTCGCGCATCGCCATGACCATCTTGATCACGCCCGCGACACCCGCCGCGGCCTGCGTGTGACCGATGTTCGACTTCACGGAACCCAGCCACAGCGGGTTGTCGTCCGCCCGGGCCTGGCCGTACGCGGACATGAGCGCCCGCGCCTCGATCGGATCGCCGAGCCGTGTACCCGTACCGTGCGCCTCCACGGCGTCCACCTCGGACGCCGACAGCCGCGCGTCGGCCAGCGCGGCCCGCATGACCCGCTCCTGCGACGGCCCGTTCGGTGCGGTCAGCTGGCTGCTCGCACCGTCCTGGTTCACCGCCGAGCCCCGCATCACCGCCAGCACCCGGTGCCCGGCGCGCTCCGCGTCCGACAGCTTCTCCAGCACCAGCACGCCCACGCCCTCGGCCCAGCCCGTGCCGTCCGCCGACGACGAGAAGGCCCTGCACCGCCCGTCCGGCGACAGCCCGCGCTGCCGGGAGAACTCCACGAACGTGCCGGGTGTCGCCATCACGGTCACACCGCCGGCGAGCGCCATCGAGCACTCACCCTGGCGCAGCGCCTGCGCGGCGAGGTGCAGCGCGACGAGCGAGGAGGAACACGCGGTGTCGACCGTCACCGCCGGCGCCTCCAGGCCGAAGGTGTAGGCCAGCCGGCCCGACGCGACGCTGCCCGCGCTCCCGGTCAGCATGTAGCCCTCGAAGCCCTCGGGGGTGTGGGGGCGGGAGCCGTAGTCGTCGTACATGACGCCCATGTACACCCCGGTACGGGTGCCCCGCAGCGTCGTCGGGGCGATGCCCGCGTGCTCGAAAGCCTCCCAGCTGGTCTCCAGCAGCAACCGCTGCTGGGGGTCCATCGCCGCCGCCTCGCGGGGGCTGATGCCGAAGAACTCGGCGTCGAACCGGTCCGCGTCGTACAGGAAGCCGCCTTCGCGAGCGTACGAGGTGCCGAGGTGGTCGGGGTCCGGGTGGTACAGGTTCTCCAGGTCCCAGCCACGGCCGTCCGGGAAGGAACCGACCGCGTCACGTCCGGCGCTCAGCAGCTCCCACAGGTCCTCCGGGGAGGCGACACCGCCCGGCAGCCGGCAGGCCATGCCCACGATCGCGATCGGCTCGTGTGCGCGCTCCTCCAGATCCTGCACCCGCTGCCGGCTCTCCCGCAGATCGACCGTCGCCCGCTTGAGGTAGTCGCGAAGTTTCTGCTCGTTGTCCATGTCTACCTGCCGAGTTCGTTGTCAAGTGCTGCGAAGAGTTCGTCGTCGGTCGCCAGGGCGATGTCGGAGCCGTCGGGGCCGCCGTCCACCGTCCGGAGGAGACCGCGCAGTCGCGTGGCGTACGTTCCCGCCGGGCCGTCGCCGTCCGAGGGTCCGGCGGCCGAGAGCGCGGCCTCGAGGGCGTCCAGGGCCGCCTGGACCGGGTCCGCCGCTTCACCGGCCAGCTCGCCCCGCAGGTGTTCGGCGAGAGCCTGAACGGTCGGGTGGTCGAAGACGAGCGTGCTGGGCAACCGCATTCCGGTGACGGTGTTCAGCCGGTTGCGCAGTTCGACCACGGTCAGGGAGTCGAAGCCCAGGTCCAGCAGTCCGCGCTGGACGTCGATCGTCCGCGGGGCCGGGTGGGCCAGCACGATACCGACCTGCTCCCTGACGAGGTCGAGCAGTCGCTGCCGCTGTTCCTCCGCGTCCAGGCCCGAGAGCCGTTGCGCGAGGGGGATCTCCGCCGGGGCGGAGGCTCGCCGGCCGGTGCGGGGCCCGGTGCGCACCAGGCCCCGGTACAGCTCGGGCAGAGCGTCCCCGAGGCTCCGCAGGGCCGCGAGGTCGAGGGCCACCGGTGCGAGCACCGGTGGCGCCTCGGCTCCGGCCAGGGCCGTGTCGAGGGCGGCGAGCGCCCGGGCGGCCGGCATCGGCAGGATCCCGTTGCGTGCGAGCCTGGCCCGGTCGGCACGGTCGAGGTCGTTCGCCATGCCGTCCTGCCACATTCCCCAGGCGAGGGACACGGCGGGCAGGCCCTCGGCGCGCCGGTGTCCGGCGAGCGCGTCCAGGAAGGTGTTGCCGGCGGCGTAGCCGGCCTGTCCGGCGTTGCCCACCAGACCGGCGACGGACGAGAAGAGGACGAAGTGCGTCAGCTCCAGCCCGGCGGTCAGCTCGTGCAGGTTCCAGGCGGCTGCCGCCTTCGGCCGCAGGACCCGGGAGAGGCGCTCCGGGGTCGTGGCCTCCAGCATGGCGTCCTCGACGACTCCGGCCGCGTGCACGACCGCGGTGAGCGGGTGCTCGTCCGGGATCGAAGCGAGCAGCGCGGCCAGCGCGTCGCGGTCGGCCGCGTCGCATGCCGCGACGCGTACGTCCGCGCCGAGCGCCGTCAGTTCGGCGACCAAATTCCGCGCCCCGCCTCGCCGGCTGGTGAGCAGCAGGCGACGGGCGCCGTGGGCGGTCACCAGGTGCCGGGCGACCTGGGCCCCGAGGGCGCCGGTGCCCCCGGTGACCAGCACCGTGTGCTCCGGGTCGAACGCGCCGCCGGTGTCCGGGGCCGGGTTCGGGACCTTGGCGAGCCGGGTTACGCAGGCCAGCCCTCCGCGCAGTTCGATCTGCGGCCGGGGGTCGGCCAGGGCCGCCTCGAGCAGGTCGCCGCCGGCCGGGCGGCCGTCCGTGATCACGTGCTGGAAACGTCCCGGGTGTTCCGACTCCGCGGTCCGCATCAGCCCGGAGAGCGCGCTGTGCGCCAGTTCCCCGGTGCTGACCACGGCGAGCCGCGCTCCGGCCGCCGGGTCGGTGGCGAGCCACTGCCGCAGGACCGTCAGCGTCTCCTCCGTGACCCGGCCGGTCTCCTGCGGGGTGGCCGGGCGTACCGGAAGGACGACCACGTCGGGTACGGGCGCGCCGTCCGCCGTCGAGGCCGCCAGGCCGGCGAGGTCGGCGTGGTGCCGGGCGGCGAGTCCGAGGGTGGTCCCGCCGAGGACCGCGAGGCTCATGTCACCGCCGGTGGCAAGTTCCACAGCGGCCCGCTCCACCGCGTAAACGAGCGGCTCCGAGGGGCGGGTCGGCGAGGTCCCCGCCGGCAGGGCCCGCACGGCGAGCGAGGCGACGGTGGCGACCGGCGCGCCCGTCCCGTCGGCGACGGCGACCGTGACCGTTCCGTCCGGGCGGGGTGACAGCTTGACCCGCAGGGTGCCGGTCGCGGTCCCGGTCAGCTGGACGCCGCCGAAGGAGAAGGGCAGCCGTAGTGCGGCAGGCTCCTCCAGGAGCAGCGCGTGCAGCGCGGCGTCGAACAGGGCCGGGTGCAGGGCGAATCCCTCATCGAGGTCGACGGGCAGCCGTACCTCGGCGTAGAGGTCCTCGCCCGAGCGCCATGCCGCCCGGAGGCCCTGGAAGGCGGGTCCGTAGCCGTAGCCCCGGTCGGCGAGGCGGTCGTACAGGTCCTCGACAGGCTGGGGTTCGGCGCCGGCCGGGGGCCACGGGACGAGGTCGGGGCCCAGGGTGCCGGGGACGGCGGCCACCACGGTTCCGGTGGCGTGCCGGTCCCAGACGTCGCCTTCCTGGTCCCCGCGCGAGTGGATGGCGACGGGCCTGCGGCCGTCCCCGTCAGGGCCGCCGACCGTGATCTGGAGCTGGAGCGCGCCCTCGTCGGGGAGGACCAGGGGCGCCTGGAGGGCGAGTTCCTCCAGCCGCTCGCAGCCGAGTGCGGCGCCCGCGTGGAGCGCGAGCTCGACCAGGGCCGTGCCGGGGACCAGCAGGGTGCCGGCGACGGCGTGGTCGGCGAACCAGGGGTGGCTACGGGCCGATATCCGGCCGGTGAACAGGACACCGTCGGAGTCGGCGAGCGGGACCGCGGCCCCGAGCAGCGGGTGCCGTGCGGCGTCGAGCCCGGCCGAGGTGACGTCGCCGCCGGGCCCCTCCATGAGCCAGTAGCGCCGGCGCTGGAAGGGGTAGGTCGGCAGTTCCGCTGCCGGTCCCGTGTCCTCGCCGAACAGAGCGCGCCAGTCCACCGGCACAGCCCGCACGTGTGCGTGGGCCAGGGCGGTGACGGCTGTGTGCGGCTCGGGGCGCCCGCCGCGCATCACCGGGACCAGGAGCGATCCCGCGTCGAGGAAGTCCTGCCCCATGGCGCTGAGCACACCGTCCGGGCCGAGCTCCAGGAAGGTCCGTACGCCTTCGGCCTCCAGGGCGCGGGCCGCGTCCAGGAAGCGCACGGGGCGGCGGGCGTGCCGGACCCAGTACTCGTACGTGGTCAGCTCCTCGGCGCCGGCGAGCTGCCCCGTCAGGGTGGAGACGACCGGGATGGCGGGCGCGGCGAAAGTGAGCCCCTTCGCGACCATCTGGAATTCGTCCAGCATCGCGTCCATGTGCGGCGAGTGGAAGGCGTGGCTGACGCGGAGCCGCTTGGTCCTGCGTCCCAGAGCGGAGAGTTCGGCTCCGACGGCCTCCACGGCCTCCTCGTCGCCCGAGAGCACCACGGAGGTGGGGCCGTTGACGGCGGCGATGTCCAGCAGGTCCTCCCGCCCGGCGAGCAGCGGCAGCACCTCCCGCTCCTCGGCCTCCACGGCGAGCATCGCGCCGCCGCCGGGCAGCGCCTGCATCAGCCGGCCGCGGGCCGCGACAAGCTGCGCCGCGTCCGCCAGGGAGAGGACGCCGGCGACGTGCGCGGCGGCCAGCTCACCGACGGAGTGTCCGGCGACGAAGTCCGGTCGCACGCCCCAGTCTTCGAGGAGCCGGAAGAGCGCGACCTCGGTGGCAAAGAGGGCGGCCTGCGTGAAGCCGGTCCGGTCCAGCGGCGCCGGGTCCGTGCCGAAGAGGACGTCGAGCAGCGGCTTCTCCAGCCACGGGTCGAGCTCCTCGCACACGGCGTCCAGCGCCGCGGCGTAGGCGGGGTAGGCGGTGTACAGCTCCCGTCCCATGCCGAGTCGCTGGCTGCCCTGGCCGGTGAAGAGGAAGGCCGTACGGCCTTCCACGGGGGTGCCCCGCACGGCCGGTGCCGCGCATCCGTCGACCGCTTCGGTGACCGTGGAGGCCACCACGACGGCGCGGTGCGGCAGTCCGGCCCGTCCGAGAGCCAGGGTCCGGCCCGCCGACGCCAGGTCTCCACGCGCGGCGCCGGCGAGGGCAGCGCCCACCCGGTCCGCCTGCGCGAGCAGAGCCGCGTCGTTGTGCGCGGACAGCGGCAGGGGCACGACCGGCATCGGCGCGGCGGGCGGGGCCACCCCCTCGGCCGGCGTCTGCTCCACGATGACGTGGGCGTTGGTACCGCTGATGCCGAAGGAGGACACGCCCGCCCGGCGCGACCGGTCGGACTCGGGCCACGGCACCGCCTCGGTGAGCAGTTCGACCGCCCCGGCGGACCAGTCCACGTGCGGGCTGGGCTCGTCGATGTGGAGGCTCCTGGGGAGCACCCCGTGCTCCATCGCCATGACCATCTTGATGACCCCGGCCACGCCGGCGGCGGCCTGGGAGTGTCCGATGTTGGATTTCAGGGAGCCCATCAGGAGGGGCGCCGTACGCTCCTGCCCGTACGTGGCGAGTACGGCGCGGGCCTCGATCGGGTCGCCCAGCGTGGTACCGGTGCCGTGGGCCTCCAGTGCGTCGACGTCCGCGGTGGTCAGGCCCGCGTTGGTCAGGGCCTGGCGGATCACCCGCTCCTGCGAGGAGCCGTTGGGGGCGGTGAGGCCGTTGCTCGCACCGTCCTGGTTGACGGCGGTTCCCCGGATCACGCCGAGGACCCGGCGGCCGTTGCGCCGGGCGTCGGAGAGCCGTTCCAGCAGGAGGATTCCGGCGCCTTCGGCCCAGGCCGCCCCGTCCGCCCGGGCGGAGAAGGACTTGCACCGGCCGTCCGGTGCCAGGCCGCGCTGCCTGCTGAACTCCACGAACAGAGTGGGCGCAGCGAGGACGGTCACCCCGCCGGCCAGGGCCAGCCCGCACTCACCGTTCCGCAGCGCCTGGGCGGCGAGGTGGAGGGAGACGAGGGAGGAGGAGCAGGCGGTGTCGACGGTGATCGCCGGTCCCTGGAGGCCGAAGGTGTAGGCGACTCGGCCGGAGGCGACACTGACCGTGCTGCCGACCGACAGGTAGCCCTCCAGGGCCTCGGGGGCGTCCTTCAGGCGTGCCGCGTAGTCGTTGGCCATGACACCGGCGAACACCCCGGTCCGGCTGCCCTTGAGTGAGGCCGGGTCGATGCCCGCGCGTTCGAATGCCTCCCAGCAGATCTCCAGCAGCAGGCGCTGCTGCGGGTCGATGGCGGTGGCCTCACGGGCGCTCACCCCGAAGAGCTCGGGGTCGAACTGCGGTGCGTCGTAGAGGAACCCGCCGTGCCGGGTGTACGAGGTGCCCATGTGGTCGGGGTCCGCGTCGTACAGGCCGTCCAGGTCCCAGCCGCGGTCGTCCGGGAACGGGCCGATGGCGTCCCGCTCGTCGGACAGCAGCGCCCACAGCTCCTCCGGCGAGCTGACCTCGCCCGGATAGCGGCAGGCCATCGCGACGATCGCAATCGGCTCGTCGGAGGCGTCGACGGCCGGTTCGGCCTCGGCCTGTGCGGCGGCCCGGCCGAGCAGCTCGGTCCGCAGAAAACCGGCCAGTTCGACCGTACTCGGGTGGTCGAACACCAGCGTCGCGGGCAGCTTCAGACCTGTGGCCGCGTTCAGCCGGTTGCGCAGTTCCACCGCCTTGAGCGAGTCGAAGCCCAGCTCGTTGAAGGCCCGGTCGGGCGCGACCTGGCCGGCGTCGGTGTGCCCCAGCACGGAGGCCACCACGCCGCGGACCAGCTCCAGCAGCGCGCGCTCCTGGTCCTGGGGGGCCATGGACGCCAGGCGTTCCCGGAGGGAGTTCCCGCCCGCCCGCTCGCCGGCGGCGGTGCGCTGCGCTGGGCGCACCAGGCCGTCGAAGATCGCGGGCAGGGTGCCGTCCTCGCGCCGGGCCCGCAGTCCGGTGTGGTCGAGCAGCGCCGGGACGAGCGCCGGGCGGCGGGTCGCGAGGGCCGCGTCGAACAGCGCAAGCCCCTGTTCGCTGCCGAGTGGGGCGATGCCGCCCCGGGCCATGCGGGCGAGGTCGGCGTCGGTCAGGTGACCGGTCATCCCGCTGCCCTCGGCCCACAGACCCCAGGCCAGCGACGTACCGGGCAGGCCGAGGGTCTGGCGGTGGTGCGCCAGGGCGTCCAGATAGGTGTTGGCCGCGGCGTAGTTGGCCTGCCCCGCCGTGCCGACCGTACCGGCGAGCGAGGAGAACAGGACGAACGCGTCCAGGTCCAGGTCGGCCGTCAGCTCGTGCAGGTGCCGGGCGGCGTCGACCTTGGGACGCAGTACGTCGTCGAGCTGCCGGGCAGTGAGGGCGTGCAGCGTGCCGTCGTCGAGGACACCGGCGGTGTGCAGGACGGCGGTGAGCGGGTGCTCCGAGGGAATCGTGTCCAGCAGCGCGGCGACCGCCGTGCGGTCGGCAGTGTCGCAGGCGACCACGGACACCGCGGCTCCGTGGGCGGCGAGTTCGGCCTCCAGCTCCGGCATGCCCGCCGCGTCCCGGCCGCGGCGGCTCACCAGCAGCAGGTGCCGTACGCCGTGGGCGGTGACGAGGTGGCGGGCGAACAGCCGGCCCAGGGTGCCGGTGGCGCCCGTGACGAGCACGGTGCCCTCGGGGTCCAGGGCGGGCACGGTGTCGTCGCCAGCCGTGGGCGAGGTGACCAGCCGGGGTACGAGCAGCGCCCCGTCGCGCAGGCTCACCTGCGCGTCCGGTACGGCCAGCGCGCGGCCGAGCTCGGCCTCGGAGACGTCCCAGTCCGTCAGGTCCAGCAGCCCGAACCGGCCGGGGTGCTCGGCCATGGCGGTCCGCACCAGCCCCCAGACGGGAGCGGAGCCGAGTCCGGCCTCCGTGCGCGCGGTGGTCGCGTCGCGGGTCACGAAGACCAGGCGCGAATCGGCGAACCGCTCCTCGGCGAGCCACTCCTGGGCCAGCCGCAGAGCCCGGTGGACCACGGCGCCGGGGCCGTCCTCACCGGAGAACGGGACCACCACGATCGGCGGGGCACCGACCGTGCCGGCGAGGTCCGGGTAGTTGCCCAGAGGGGCCGGCAGACCGTGACCGGCGGCGCCGACGACGGCCCACCCGGTGGCCGGAGCGGCCTCCGGGGCGGTCGTCCACTCCACCTGGAGCAGCGGCCGGCGGGGCGCGCCCGAGCCGGCGATCCGCGCGGGGTCCACGGCCCGCAGGCCGAGCGTCCTCACCGACGCGATCGGCGCACCGCTCGCGTCGGCGAGGGAGAGAGCGGCGCCCGAGCCCTCCGGGGTGATCCGTACGCGCACCCCGCCGGCGTCCACCGCGTACAGCCGAACGCCGGTCCAGGAGAACGGCAGCGCCAGGTGGCCGTCCTCCGCGAGCGCCAGCGGGTGCAGGGCGGCGTCGAGGAGGGCCGGGTGGATCCCGAACTCGCCCGGGGCGACGCCCTCCGGCAGCGCGACCTCGGCGAACATCTCCCGGCCGGCGCGCCACAGCGCCCGCAGGCCCTGGAAGGCGGGCCCGTACTGGAAGCCTCGCTCGGCGAGCGTGTCGTAGGCCGCCGTCAGGTCGACCGGTTCGGCGCCGGCCGGGGGCCACGGGGTGCCGGCCTGTACTGCCGGACCTTCCTTCGCGTGGCCCAGTACGCCGGTGGCGTGCAGGGTCCACGGGTGGACGGCGGCGGCGTCGGGCTCGGATTCCGGGCGGGAGTGCACGGACAGCGCGCGTCGGCCCTCCTCGTCCGGGGCGTCGACCACGACCTGGAGCTGGACTCCGCCACGGCCGGCCAGCACCAGGGGGGCCTGGAGGGTCAGCTCGTCGAGCTCGTCGAGGCCGGTGTGGTCACCCGCCCGGATGGCGAGGTCCACGAAGGCGGTACCGGGGAGCAGCACGGTGCCGGCCACGGCGTGGTCCGCGAGCCAGGGCTGCGTGGTCAGGGAGATCCTGCCGCTGAGGACCAGCTTGTCCTGGTCGGCCGTCCAGAGCGCGGCGCCGATGAGCGGGTGCCGCTCGGCGGCCATGCCGAGCCCGCCCGCGTCCCCGGCCGACGCCGGGCCCTCCAGCCAGTGGCGCCTGCGCTGGAAGGGGTAGGTCGGCAGGTCGACGACCGCGCCGGGCCCGCCGACCACCGCGGTCCAGTCGATCGGGGCGCCCGAGACGTGGGCCTGCGCGGCGGAGGCGAGGAAGTCGTCGATTCCACCCTCGTCACGGTGGAGCGAGGGCACGGTGACGGCACTGTCGTACGGCGTATCGTCGATCGTCTCCTGGAGCGCGACGGTCAGCACCGGGTGGGCGCTGGCCTCGATGAACACGCGGTGGCCCTGTGCGAGCAGGGTCCGGGTGGCCTCCTCCAGCCGGACGGTTTGGCGCAGATTGCTGAACCAGTACGAGCCGTCGAGCTCCGTGCCGTCCAGCTGCTGCCCGGTGACGGTGGAGAGGAAGGGCACATCGACGGCGCGCGGGGTGAGCGAGGACAGGGCCTCGAGTAGCTCGTCCCGCACGCTGTCCACGTGCGCGGAGTGGGAGGCGTAGTCGACCGGGATCCGCTTGGCGCGCAGGCCGTTGGCCTTGCAGTGGGCGACCAGCTCCTCCAGGGCGGTCACCTCTCCGGCGACCACCACGGAACGCGGACCGTTGTGCGCGGCGATGTCGATCGCGCCGTCCCACCGCGCGACGAGCTCACCCACCTCACCCGCAGGCAAGGCCACCGAGACCATCCCACCCGTACCCGCCAGCCGCACGATCGCTCGACTGCGCAACGCCACGACCTTCGCCGCGTCCTCCAGCGACAACGCCCCCGACACCACCGCAGCCGCGATCTCACCCTGCGAATGCCCCACCACCGCATCCGGCTCCACACCCACCGAACGCCACAACGCCGCCAACGACACCATCACCGCCCACAACGCCGGCTGCACCACGTCCACCCGATCCAGACCAGGCGCACCCTCCACACCCCGCAACACATCCAGCAACGACCACCCCGTGAACGGCACCAACGCCCGCTCACACTCCCCCAGACGAGCAGCGAACACCGGCGACACCTCCACCAGCCCCACCGCCATACCCCGCCACTGCGACCCCTGACCCGGAAACACGAACACCGTCGTGCCCGGACCGGTGACGGTGCCCCGCACCAGGTTCGGCGCGGGCCCGCCCGAGGCCAGCGCGTCGAGACCGGCGAGCAGTTCGTCGTGGCCGGCGCCGGAGACCGCCGCCCGGAAGGGGAGGTGCGGGACGCGCGTGGCGAGAGCCGACGCCACCCGTGCCGGGTCGACGGTCTCCGGGGCCATCAGCTCGCGCACCTGGCCGGCGCGCGCCGCCAGGGCCGCCTCGCTCTTCGCCGAGACCACCAGCGGAAGCCCCGCCACCACCGGCTCGCCGGCCGCGGCGGGCTCGGGGCCCTGCTCCAGGACCACATGGGCGTTCGTACCGCTGATACCGAACGAGGACACGGCCGCGCGGCGCGGACGCGCCACCTCCGGCCACGGCCGGCGCTCGGTGACCAGCTCCACCGCACCCGCCGACCAGTCGACGTGGGGTGTGGGCTCGTCCACGTGCAGCGTCGGCGCGAGCTCCCCGTGGCGCATCGCCATCAGCATCTTGATGATGCCCGCGACACCCGCGGCGGCCTGCGTGTGACCGATGTTCGACTTGACCGAACCCAGCCGCAGGGGCTCCTCGCGTTCCTGGCCGTAGGTGGCGAGCAGCGCGTTGGCCTCGATCGGGTCACCGAGCCGGGTGCCGGTGCCGTGCGCCTCGACCGCGTCCACCTCGTGCGGGGCGAGACGGGCGTTGGCGAGGGCCTGGCGGATGACGCGTTCCTGCGAGGGCCCGTTGGGGGCGGTGAGGCCGTTGCTCGCACCGTCCTGGTTGACCGCGGAACCCCGGATCACCCCCAGCACGGTGTGTCCGAGCCGCTGGGCGTCCGACAGCCGCTCCAGCACCAGCATGCCCGCGCCCTCGCCCCAGCCCGTACCGTCCGCCGACGCCGCGAACGACTTGCAGGTCCCGTCCGGCGACAGACCGCGCTGACGCGAGAACTCGACGAAGGTCGTCGGCGTGGACATCACGGTGACCCCGCCGGCCAGTGCCATCGAGCACTCGCCCTGGCGCAGCGCCTGAGCGGCCAGGTGCACCGCCACCAGGGAGGACGAACACGCCGTGTCCAGCGTCACCGCCGGTCCTTCCAGACCGAACGTGTAGGCCACCCGGCCCGACAGGACACTGGAGATCGTGCCCGTCAGCAGATGCCCCTCGAAACCCTCCGGCGCACGTCCCAGCCGCGACCCGTAGTCGTTGTACATCACACCCGCGTAGACACCGGTCGAAGTGCCGCGCAGCGATGCGGGGTCGACTCCCGCACGCTCCAGCGCCTCCCAGGCGACCTCCAGCAGCACCCGCTGCTGCGGGTCGGTCGCGATCGCCTCACGCGGACTCAGGCCGAAGAACTCGGCGTCGAAGTCGGCGGATCCGTAGAGGAATCCGCCCTTGCGGGTGTACGACGTGCCGGTCTTGTCGGGGTCCGGGTCGTAGAGGCTCTCCACGTCCCATCCTCGGTCGGCCGGGAACTCGTCGATCGCGTCCCGGCCCTCCGCGACGAGCCGCCACAGGTCCTCCGGCGAGGAGACTCCGCCCGGATAGCGGCATCCCATACCGACCACGGCGATCGGCTCGTCCGTTCCCTGGGCGTGGGCGGCCACCGACGGGACGACGGCCGTCCCGGTCTCGTCGAGCCGGTCCAGCAGGAAGTCCGCCACCGCCCGGGGCGATGGGTAGTCGAACACGAGGGTGGTGGGCAGGCGCAGCCCGGTCACCGCGCTGAGCCGGTTGCGCAGTTCGACACCCGTGAGGGAGTCGAAGCCGATGTCCATGAACGCCTTGACCGGGTCGATGCCGGCGTCGGCCCCGTGCCCGAGGACCAGCCCCACGGTCTCCCGTACGGTCCGGAGCACGGCCTGGGCCCGCTCCTCCGCGCCCAGCGCGTTCAGCCGCCCGGCCCACGACGAGCCGGCGCCGGCGGTGGCGGCCTGCCGGCGGCGGACGCGGACCAGGCCGGTGAACAGTTCGGGGAGCGTGTTCTCAGCGGCACGGGCCCGCAGGGCGCGCAGGTCGAGTTCGGCGGGGACCAGCAGCGGCTCCGTCGAGGCGAGCGCCGCGTCGAAGAGGTCGAGGCCCAGTTCCGGGGTCAGCGGGACGATCCCGTTCCGCCTCCACCGCGCGACATCGGCGTCGGCGAGGGTCGCGGCCATGCCGTCGGCGCTGTCCCACAGGCTCCACGCGAGGGAGGTGGCGGGCAGGTTCCGGGCGCGGCGGTGCTGGGCGAGGGCGTCGAGGAAGGTGTTCGCGGCGGCGTAGTTGGCCTGGCCGGCGTTACCGATGAGACCCGCGATGGACGAGAACATCACGAACGAGGCGAGGCCGTGGGACTCGGTGAGGCGGTGGAGGTTCCAGGCCGCGTCCACCTTCGGACGCATCACGCGCTCCAGCTGACCGGCCGACAGCGAGGCGACCGTCGTGTCGTCCAGGACACCCGCCGTGTGCACCACGGCGGTCAGCGGACGCTCGGCCGCGACCTCGTCCAACAGTCCGGCCAGCGCGCCGGGGTCCGACACGTCACAGGCCGCCACGCGCGCCCGTGCGCCCGCCTCCGCCAGCTCCGCCACGAACTCGGCGGCCCCCGGCGTCCCATCCCCGCGACGCGACACCAGCAGCAGGTGCCGGGCACCGTGATGCGTCACCAGGCGGCGCGTCACCAGCCGGCCCAGCGTACCCAGAGCACCGGTCACCAGGACCGTGCCCTCCGGGTCGAGATCCTCCGCCACGCCCGCCGCGACACCCTCGGCACGCGTCAGGCGCGGCACGAACAGCGCGCCGCCGCGCACCGCCACCTCGGGCTCACCCGACGCCAGCACGGTGGGCAGCAGCTCCGCCCCGCCCTCGTCGACGTGGACGAGGACCAGCCGGCCGGGCTGCTCGGTCTGCGCGGTGCGGATCAGGCCCACGAGCGGGGCCGTGTGCAGCGCGCCGTCCGGGACGACGAGGACGAGGCGGCTGTCCGCGAACCGCGGGGCGACCAGCCACTCCTGCACCGTCTCCAGCCCACGCGAGGCGGTGGAGTGGGTCCGGTCGAGTACGTCACCGATGCCGTCGTGGACGAGTTCCCGCTCGCCGATCACCACGAACTCCGGCACATCTGATCCGGCGTCGAGCGCGGCGCCGAGGGCGGCGAGGTCGGCGTAGGGCGCCTCGCCCAGCCGGACCCACCGCCGTCCGGCGACCGGCTCGGCCGCCGGGACGGGCTCCCAGGCCATCCGGTACAGGGACTCCGCGGCCGGGCCGGCGACGGCGATCCGGTCGCGGGCGACCGGCCGCAGGGTGACCGACTCGATGGTGGCCACCGGAGCGCCGGCACCGTCGGCGAGAGCGAGACGGGCCGTGTCCTGTCCGGTCCGGGTCCAGTGGACCCGCACCACCGTGGCGCCGACCGCATGCGGCGCGAAGCCCGCGAACGAGAACGGCAGTCGGATCGTGGTGTCGTCCTGCGCCGAGGCCGCGGCCTCCAGCACGAGCGGGTGCAGGACCGCGTCGAGCAGGGCGGGATGCACCCCGAAGCGCGCGGCTCCCGGATGGAGCTGCTCGGGCAGGACGGCCTCGGCGAACAGGTCGTCACCGGCGCGCCAGGCGGCACGCAGCCCCTGGAAGGCCGGCCCGTAGCCGTAGCCCAGGTCGCCGAGGCGGTCGTAGACGCCGTCGAGCGGGACGGGCGTGGCGCCTGCTGGGGGCCAGGCCTCCAGGGAGACACCCGGCGAGGGGACGGCGGAGGTGAGCAGGCCGGTCGCGTGGACGGTCCACTGCTCCTCACCGGTCCGTGCGTACACGGTGAACCGGCGGTCACCCCGCACGTCGGCCCGGTCGACGGTCAGCCGCAGCTGAGCGCCCGTCGTCCCCGGGAGAGCCAGGGGGGCCTGGAGGGTGAGCTCCTCGACGCCTGCGTATCCCAGCTGTTCGGCCGCGGCGCCCGCGAGTTCCAGGAAAACCGTCCCCGGTACCAGGACCGTCCCCCCGATCGCGTGATCGGCCAGCCACGGGTGCGAGGACGACGAGACCGAAGCCGAGAACTGGACCGCGTCACCGTCCGGCTCCGTGATCACCGCTGCCAGCAGCGGGTGATCCACAGCCGTCAGACCCAGACCCGCCGCGTCACCGTAGCGCGGCGCGTCCAGCCAGAAGCGTTCGCGCTGGAAGGCATAGGTCGGCAGCTCCACCACACCGGAGCCCGGCAGGAACCGCTCCCAATCCACACCCGCGCCGTGTGCGTGCACAGCGCCCAGGGCGGCGAGCAGGGAACGCTTCTCGGGACGGTCCTTGCGCAGCACCGGAACCGTGACGACGCCCTCGGCGCCGTCCAGGCACTCGCCCGCCAGAGCCGCGAGCGTCCCGTCGGGGCCCAGCTCCACGAACGCCGTCACACCGAGACCGGCCAGCGTGGCGATGCCGTCGGCGAAACGGACCGCCGAACGGGCCTGCACGGCCCAGTACTCGGGAGTGAACTCCTCGACCACCTCACCGGTGACGTTCGAGACGACCGGGATCCGGGGAGCCGAATGGGTCAGGGTCCGGGCGATCTCGGTGAGCTCCGCCAGCATGCCGTCCAGGTGCGCGGAGTGGAAGGCGTGGCTCACCTTCAGCCGTGTGGCCCGCACGCCCTCCCCGCGCGCCAGCTCCAGGACGTCGAGCACGGCCGTCTCGTCACCCGAGATCACGGTGGCGGCGGGGCTGTTGACCCCGGCCACCTCCACCCCGGAACGGCCCTCCAGCCACCCGGCGACGCGCGCCTCCCCCGCGTTCAGGGCGGCCATCGTCCCGCCCTCGGCAACACCCTCCATCAGACGCGCCCGCGCGCACACCAGACGCGCGGCGTCCTGGAGCGACAGCACACCCGCCACATGGGCCGCCGCCAGCTCACCCACCGAATGACCCACCAGATAGTCCGGGGTCACCCCGTAACGGGTCAGCAGACGGAACAGGGCCACCTCGACCGCGAACAACGCCGGCTGGGTGTAGAGGGTCCGCCGCAGCAGCTCCGGCTCACCCTCGATCACTTCGGCGAGCGAACGGTCCAGGTGGACGTCCAACGCCTCCGCGACCTCGTCGAACGCAGCCGCGAACACCGGCTCCGCCGCGTACAGCTCACGGCCCATGCCCACCCGCTGACTGCCCTGCCCCGAGAACAGGAACGCCACCGGGCCCGCCGATGCGGCCTCACCCGGAGTCAACGCCCGCAGGGCGCCGAGGAGTTCCTCACGGGTCTCCCCCACGACCACCGCGCGGTGGGCGAATCGGGCACGTGACACGGCCAGCGCACGGCCCACGGCCGCGGCGTCCAGCTCCGGCCGTTCCTCCAGGTACGACACCAGCCGTTGCGCCTGCTCCGACAGAGCGGCCCGCGACCTGCCCGACACCACCCACGGCACCGGTCCCGGCACCGCCACCGGGGCTTCGATCTCCGTCACCTGCTCGACGATGAGGTGTGCGTTGGTACCGCTGATGCCGAACGACGAGACGGCTGCCCGGCGCGGGCGACCGCGCTCCGGCCACTGCTCGGCCCGCGTCAGCAGCTCCACCGCGCCGGCCGACCAGTCGACGTGCGGGGTCGCCTCGTCCACGTGCAGCGTCGCCGGGAGCACCCCGTGCCGCATGGCCATGACCATCTTGATCACGCCCGCGACACCCGCCGCGGCCTGCGTGTGACCGACGTTCGACTTCAGCGAGCCGAGGCGGAGCGGCTCCTCGCGGTCCTGGCCGTAGGTGGCCAGGAGCGCCTGCGCCTCGATCGGGTCGCCGAGCCTGGTGCCCGTGCCGTGCGCCTCCACCGCGTCCACCTCGGACGCCGACAGGCGGGCGTCGGCCAGCGCGGCGCGGATGACCCCCTCCTGCGCGGGCCCGTTCGGGGCCGTCAGGCCGTTGCTCGCCCCGTCCTGGTTCACGGCGGAACCACGGATCACCGCGAGCACCCGGTGCCCGTTGCGTTCCGCGTCCGACAACCGCTCCAGCACCAGCAAGCCCACGCCCTCGGCCCAGCCGGTACCGTCCGCCGACGACGAGAACGCCTTGCAACGCCCGTCCGGCGACAGCCCGCGCTGCCGGGAGAACTCCACGAACATGCCGGGCGTGGCCATGACGGACACACCGCCGGCCAGCGCCATGGAGGACTCGCCCTGGCGCAGCGACCGCGCGGCGAGGTGGAGCGCGACGAGTGAGGACGAGCAGGCGGTGTCGACCGTCACCGCCGGGCCTTCGAGACCGAAGGTGTAGGCCAGCCGACCCGAGGCCACACTGGCGGTGTTGCCCGTCAGCAGGTAGCCGTCGTGTCCGCCGGACGGCTCGTGCAGCCTCGGCCCGTACTCCTGCGCCGTGGCGCCCACATACACACCGGTTCGGGTGCCGCGCAGCGCGGCGGGGTCGATGCCCGCCTGCTCCAGAGCCTCCCAGGCCGTCTCCAGCAGCAGCCGCTGCTGGGGCTCCATCGCCGCCGCCTCCCGGGGGCTGATGCCGAAGAACTCGGCGTCGAACCGGTCCGCGTCGTGCAGGAAGCCGCCCTGGGTGGCATAGGTCGTGCCGGGGCTGTCCGGATCGTCGGTGAAGAGCGCGTCGAGGTCCCAGCCCCGGTTGGCCGGGAATGCGCCGATCGCGTCGACCTCGTCGCTGACCAGGTTCCACAGGTCCGCGGGGGAGGCGACCCCGCCCGGCAGCCGGCACGCCATGCCCACGATCGCGATCGGCTCGTCGAGCGCCACGGCCTCGTAGGCGTCGCCGTCCAGGCCCTGGTCCTGGCCTTCGTACAGGTCCTCGTACAGCTCCCCGTCCGGTTCCTCGGCCAGGTCCGGGAGCTGAGTGCCGAGGTGTGCGGCGAGTACGGCCGGGGTCGGGTGGTCGAAGAGGAGGCCGGTGGGCAGCGACAGCCCGGTGGCCCTGTTCAGCGCGTTCCGGAGCTCGACGGACGAGACGGAGTCGAAGCCCAGGTCCTTGAAGGTCGTGTCGATGTCGACGTCACGCGCCGAGCCGTGGCCGAGCGCCGCCGCCGCGTGCGCACGCACCAGCTCCAGGGCGTCGCCGCGCGGCGCCGACCTCTTCCGGCCGCTCCGCCGTGCCACGGCGGTCCGGACCGGGGCCGGCCCGGCCGCCGGGCCCTCCAGCCAGTAGTGCTCACGCTGGAAGGCGTACGTGGGCAGATCCACCAGCCCCGGACCCGGCAGCAGACGCTCCCAGTCCACCTCCACGCCGTTGGCGTGCGCCTCCGCGACCGAGGTCAGGAAACGGTCCTGCCCCCCGTCGTCGCGGCGCAGCGATCCGACGACGACGGCGCCGCCGACTCCGGCCTCCTCGGCCGTGTCACTGAGGGCCGAGGTGAGCACCGGGTGGGTGCTGACCTCGATGAAGACGTGATGCCCGTCGTCGAGCAGAGCGCGGGTGGCCTCCTCCAGCCGGACGGTTTGGCGCAGGTTGCTGAACCAGTACGAGCCGTCGAGCTCCGTGCCGTCCAGCTGCTGCCCGGTGACGGTGGAGAAGAACGGGATGTCACCCCCACGCGGCGTGACATCGGCCAGCAGTTCCCGCAGCTCGTCCCTCAGCAGGTCGACGTGGGCGGAGTGGGAGGCGTAGTCGACCGGGATGGTGCGGGCACGGTACCCCTCGGCCTCACCGCGCTCGACGAGGTCGGCCAGGGCCTCCGGGTCGCCGGAGACGACCGTGCTCCGGGGACCGTTGTGCGCGGCGATGTCGATCGCGCCGTCCCACCGCGCGACGAGCTCACCCACCTCACCCGCAGGCAAGGCCACCGAGACCATCCCACCCGTACCCGCCAGCCGCACGATCGCCCGACTGCGCAACGCCACGACCTTCGCCGCGTCCTCCAGCGACAACGCCCCCGACACCACCGCAGCCGCGATCTCACCCTGCGAATGCCCCACCACCGCATCCGGCTCCACACCCACCGAACGCCACAACGCCGCCAACGACACCATCACCGCCCACAACGCCGGCTGCACCACATCCACCCGATCCAGACCAGGCGCACCCTCCACACCCCGCAACACATCCAGCAACGACCACCCCGTGAACGGCACCAACGCCCGCTCACACTCCCCCAGACGAGCAGCGAACACCGGCGACACCTCCACCAGCCCCACCGCCATACCCCGCCACTGCGACCCCTGACCCGGAAACACGAACACCGTCCTACCGGGGCCTCCCGGTACCGCACGGCCCGTCACCACACCAGCCGCGGGCAGCCCCTCGGCCAACGCCCGCGCACCCGCCAGCAGTTCGTCGGGGGTCTGCCCCACGACCACCGCACGGTGATCGAATCGGGCACGCGACGCCGCGAGCGAGCGGCCCACCGCCTCGGCGTCCAGCTCCGGCCGCTCCTCCAGGTACGACACGAGCCGCCCGGCCTGGCCGGCCACGGCTTCGGCCGACCTGCCCGACAGCACCCACGGCACCGCACCCGTGCCGGACGCGGCGGCAGGCGGACCCTCCGCAGGCCCGGTGCGCCAGTCCGACAGCACGACGTGGCAGTTCGTACCGCCCACGCCGAACGAGCTGACGCCTCCGTAGAGCGGTTCGTCCGGCCGCGGCCACGCCTCGACGCCGCGCTGCACGGCCAGCTTCAACGCGTCGAAGGGGATGCCGGGGTTCGGGGTCTCGAAATTGAGGCTCGGCACGAGCTCGCGGTGACGGATGCAGAGCGCCGCCTTCAGCAGGCCGACGATGCCGGCGGCACCCTCCAGGTGCCCGACGTTCGTCTTCACCGATCCGACCCGCAGTGCGGCTCCGTCCGCGCGGCCGTCGCCGAGCACCGCGCCCAGAGCCGACGCCTCGATCGGGTCCCCCACTTTGGTGCCCGTGCCGTGCAGTTCGACGTACTGGACCTGCTCGGCGGCCACGCCGGCACGCCGGTACGCCTGCCGCAGGACCTCCTGCTGGCCGGCCGAACTGGGCACGGTGAGGCCCTCGGTGGTCCCGTCGTTGTTCATCGCGCTGCCGCGCAGCACGCAGTAGACCGGGTCCCCGTCCGCCACGGCGGCGTGCAGTGGCTTGAGCAGGACGAACGCGCCGCCCTCACCGCGTACGTATCCATTCGCCCTCGCGTCGAACGTGAAGCTGAGGCCGTCCGGTGACAGGGCGCCGAGCCGCTCGGCGCTGGTGGTGCTGTCCGGCACCAGGTTGAGGCTGACCCCGCCGGCCAGGGCCATGGTGGACTCGCCGCGGCGCAGGCTCTCGGCCGCCAGGTGCACGGCGACCAGTGAGGAGGACTGGCCGGTGTCCACGGCCGCGCTCGGCCCGTGCAGACCCAGGGTGTAGGAGATCCGGTTGGCGATGACACCACGGTTGAGACCGGTCAGGGTGTGGCGGGTGACGCCGTCGCCCGCGTGCTGACGCGTGAGCGCGGCGTAGTCGTCGGCGATGACACCGACGAAGACACCGGTCCGGCTGTCGGCGAGCGCGGACGGGACGATCCTGGCGTCCTCCAACGCCTCCCAGGCCAGCTCCAGCATCAGCCGCTGCTGCGGGTCCATCGACGCCGCCTCACGCGGGCTGACGCCGAAGAAGCCCGCGTCGAAGCCGCTGACGTCCTCCAGGTAGCCCCCCGGCCGGGAGGGCAGTCCGGGGCGCCCCGCCGGTGGCGCGCCGATCGCACTGCGGCCCTCGCGCAGCAGCCGCCACAGTTGCGCGGGGTTCTCCGCGTGCGGCAGTCGGCAGGACATACCGACGACGGCGATCGCCTCGGCCGATATCGACGTGTCAGCTTGGAATTCAACCATGGTCGAGTACGCCCTACCTATTGATCCGTACGATTCCTGAGCAGGGGCACAGCACCCGCAGCCGTGCCGCGGGTGCTGTGCCGATGTGCCTCTATTTCGTCTGCAATGACGAGCCGGCCGTCTCGTAGGCCGCGACCAGCATCCGTTTGAGGACTTTTCCGCTGGATCCCAACGGGAGGGCGTCGGTGAACTCGACGCGCCGTGGGTATTTGTAAGCGGAAAGGCGCTGTCTGCCCCATTCGATGATCTCGGCACCCGTTCCGGCGGTGACTTCCTCCGGCCGGGCGGGCACGACAACCGCCCAGACCTCTTCACCGAGTTCCGGGTGCGGGACACCGATGACCGCCACCTGCGCGACGGCCGGATGCCCGGCGAGGATCTCCTCGATCTCCCGCGGATGGACGTTGTAGCCACCGCGGAGAATCAGGTCCTTCTTCCGGCCCACGACCGAGAGGTAACCGTCGCCGTCCAGCGTCCCGAGATCACCGGTGAGGAACCAGCCGTCGGTCAGGACCTCGGCGGTGATGTCCGGGCGACCGAGATATCCGGCCATGACGTTCGGACCACGCACCACGATCTCGCCCACCTCGCCGGCCGGCAGGAGATCGATCCTGTCGGTGTTCGGCCGGGCTATACCGACCGTGACGCCGGTGATGGGAACACCGACCGTTCCGGGGCGGAACGTCACGCCCGGATAGTGATAGGCCACGCTGCACGAGGTCTCGGTCATCCCGTAGCCCTCGTACACAGGACATCCGAACGTGCTCCGGACCTCTTCGAGGGTCTTCACCGGGAGCGCCGATCCCCCGCTGTACACGCGGTCGAGCCGAGGGGCCTGCTCACCCCGCGCCACCGCGTCGAGCAGCTTGACGTACATGGTCGGTACGCCCATGAACACCGTGCACCGGTGTTCCGTCATCAGCGCGAGTGCCTCCCGCCCGGAAAACCTCGGCATCAGGACGATCGAGATACCGGCGCGGAAGCCGGTCAGCATGCCGCAGATCTGACCGAAGCCGTGCGACAGCGGCAGGCAGCCGAGCAACACGTCGTCACTGCGGAACATGTACGGAGTGGCGACCATCCTCTCGACGTTGTGCAGGATGTTCCGGTGGGTGAGCATCACCCCCTTCGGCTCGCCCGTCGTGCCGGACGTGTAGAACACGACCGCCACGTCGTCGGCTTCCCGCACCGCGGCGTCGCCGATCGGCGCCGTGTCCTGTGCCGCGCTCTCCAGGTCGACCGCGCCCCCGGGGCCCGGCCCGACGGTGAGGAGCACCGTGCCGAGCGGCTCCGCCGCCTCTCTCGCCCCGGCGAGCAGGGGGACGTCGCACACTAGGAAACGGGCGTCGGCATCGGTCAGTACTTGACCGATCTCCGAGGGGGTCGACATGACGTTCAGCGGAACCACGACCGCGCCGGCCGCCAGCACGCCGAAGTACACGACGGGGAACCGCGGGGTGTCGGTCAGGAGCACGGCGACCGCGTCTCCCGGCCGCGCCCCGCCGGCCCGCAGTACGGCGGCGTAGCGACGTGCCTGGTCCCACAGCCACCCATAGGTGACACGCTCGGAGCCCTGGATCACGGCCGGGTGGTCGGGTCGCCGCGCCGCCGCGCCGGCGAGTACGCCCGCGACAGACATGGTCATCCGGCGGTGCGGGCGCCGCGGCCCCGGAGAGCGGACGTGGCCCACTCCCGTGCACTCGCGGTCGGGATCTCCAGTTCCTTCCAGATCCCGTGCAGGGCGTCGGCGAAGGTCTCGACATCCTTCTGCTCGTGCACGGCGGACGGAGCGATCCGCAGGATCTCCTCGCCCGCGGGCACGCTGGGGGCGTTGATGGACTGGACGTAGATCCCGTGCTGCTCGAACAGCAGCCGGGACGCCCGCTTGCACAGTTCGTCGTCACCGACGAAGGCCGCGACGATGTGGGAGTCCGTCGAGACGAACGGGATGTCGGCCTCGATCAGAAGGCTGTGCAGCAGCCGCGCGTTCGCCGCGAGGGCCTCCCGCTCGGTGTCGGAGGACCGCAGGTACTGGACCGACGCCAGCGCAGCAGCCGCGACCGCCGGCGGCGGGGAGGTGGTGAAGACGAACGAGCGCGAGTAGGTCCGCACCGCGTCCACGAGGGCCGCCGGGCCCGCGATGTAGCCGCCGACCGTGCCGTAGCCCTTCGCCAAGGTGCCCATCACGACCGTGAACCGGTCGGCTATGCCTTCCCGCGCGGCGATGCCGGCGCCCTGCGGTCCGTACATGCCGACCGCGTGGACCTCGTCGATGAAGGTGGTGGCACCGTACTTGTCCGCGATGTCGGCGATCTCGGCGAGCGGCGCGACGTTGCCCGACATGGAATAGACCGATTCCACGGCGATGAGCTTCGGGCAGTCGGCGGGAGCAGCCGCGATCAGTTCTTCCAGGTGGGCGACATCGTTGTGCCTGAAGATGTGCTTCTTCGCGCCGCTATGCCGGAGGCCGTCGATGATCGAGGCGTGGTTCTTCGCGTCGGAGAACACGACGGTGTCTTCCGGCAGCCCCGCCAGCACGCTGAGGGAGCCCTCGTTGGCGGTGTATCCCGAGGTGAAGAGGAGAGCGGATTCCTTGCCGTGCAGATCCGCCAGCTCATTTTCGAGAAGGACGTGGTAATGGTTGGTTCCGCCGATGTTCCGGGAACCTCCGGAGCCCACGCCATGGGTGTCTATCGCGGCGTGCATGGCGGCGACGGCCTGGCTGTTCTGGCCCATGCCCAGGTAGTCGTTGCTGCACCAGACGCTTACTTCCGAATCCACCCCGTCGCGCCGCGCAGTGGCCATGGGGTAATCACCGGAACGCCGGCCGATCTCCAGGAACTCCCGCTTGCTTCCGGCGAGATCGCCGGCGGTGGTCCCACTCAGATATGATGCCAGGTGAACGTTCATGCACTCGCCTTCTCGACGTAGTGGTCGAATTGACCTGCGAACCGAAGGTTTCACGGTCTAGGAATACTGGGACTTCAGGAGCACCTTGTCGGGCTTGCCGTTGCTGTTCATCGGCAGAGCGCTCAGGACGTGTACTTTCTCGGGCACGTGAATCGGAGAAAGCCTCTCGGCGATCCGCGTACGGATGTCTTCCACGTCGACCACCGCGGCCGGGTCGCATTCGACAGCGGCGTGGATGTGATCGCTTCCGTCCTCGTCCTGCACGCCGTAGACGGCCGCGTGCAGAACTCCGGGGTGGGAGAGGATTTCCGCCTCGAGAACGATGGGATGAACCTTGACGCCGCCGACCTTGATGACGTGGGCCACCCGCCCCAGGAGAGTCAGATACCCCCGCTCATCGAGGCGCCCGATATCACCGGTGAAATACCAGCCGTCCCGGATGACCTGTGCGGTCAGTTCCGGGTTGCCGTTGTAGCCGTCCATCATCTGAGGCGAGCGGACACGGACCTCGCCGATCTCTCCCGGCGCCAACTGCGCGCCGGTGTTGGAGTTGCAGACGGCGACCTCCACCTCGGGAAAGGGCCGGCCGACCGTGGCCGCGAGTTCCGGTTCGCCGTGCTCCAGAGGAGTCAGGATCGTGATCCGGCCGCTCTCACTCGTGGCGTAACCCTGCGCCATGGCAGGGCCGAACAGCTGAAAAGCCTGTGCGATGCGCGCGGGTGCCGCAGGGCTTCCGCCGTAGACGATCCGCTTCAGCGAGGAAAGGCCTGCGGCTTCCAGATCGGCAGTGTCACGAATTCCGCGCCCAGCCAGATGGTCCATGACCTGGAACACGTGGTTCGTCGCCATGAACGTCCACGAGATCTCCTTCTCGGCGGAGACGGCGTCCACGAACTTCTCGGCATCGAAGCTCTCATGGAGATGGAGCGCTCCGTCCAGCGCGAAGACCGCGTCCACCATCGCAGCGACGCCGTGACTCAGCGGGGTCGTCACCAGGATCGACGCACAGTCGTATTCACCACCGACATCCATCCACGCGCGAACCGTGGCTTCCCACGCGCGACCCGACAGCCGGATGCCCTTGGGCCGGCCGGTGCTGCCACTCGTGAAGCCGATGAAGGCCAGCGCCTGCGGGTCCCATGACGCGAGCTCCGGGGCACCCATACCCTCGGCCAGGCCGGCCTCTCCGCTTCCCCCGTCCTGAACGCGCGTGAGAGGAAGCCCACCGGCCTCGGCCAGCTCGGTCGCGCGCTCCGAGCACTCCTCGTCGGCATAGAGGGTCACCGCATCGGTTTCGCGCAGGATCTGCATCTGGTGATCCAGCGGAAGTACCGTTGTCCTGGTACCCGGATTGGTGGTTCGCAGATAACACACGGCGCCGCCGAGCAGATGGGTCGCGTAGCGCACGGTGAGCATCTCGGGGCTGTTGGGTGCGACGAATATCGCCACCACATCGCCCTTGCCCACTCCACGGTCGCGCAGCGCAAGGAATGCGTCCGTGACGGACCGGACCATTTCACCACCGGAGAACGCCTTACCGCGCCAATGAACGACATCCCGGTCCGGCGTGGCTGCGAACAGCGTGAGGATCTCCGAGACATAACTCCGACTTGCGCTCCACCAATGCTGCGGCAGGCTCATGGGACCTTCCTTTTACCTTGCCAACTGTCACGACGTCGTCCGATCGGGCATTCAATCTTCACCGTGCGGGGGAAGGAGGCGGTAGATCGTTCGACCGGCTACAACGGAGAGCCGGAAGGCATCCCGATCGGGGTAGCCGTTCGGGGCACACGCCGGGCCGCCTCTCGGGGCGTCGGCGCACCCGGCGAGGTGACCGCACCTCCGGAGCCGGGGAGGGAGCGGGAGTCCTGGGCCACCGAAACTCCTCGGCCGACGCGCCCCGGCACTTACGGCCCGCACTCTGCGCCGGGAGGAACACTTACGTGCCTTACGCGGAAACAGCAGGTCAAGCCCTTCGTCTCCTGCGGCTCTGCTCGCGCCGGCCAGGGTTTCCGCGAGCCGGCACGCGCAGAGGGCCGCGCCCTGGCTGACCGCGATGACCGGCGAACTCGCGGGCTTCGCCGAGGTCATCGACGGCGGGGGACCACACGGTTCCGGGGCGGCAAAGTCTGGCCGGCACCGGTTCGCCCGCAAAACGGAGGGCGTCGCCGGCGACGGGAGGGCTACAGCGGCCTCGATGTGACCATGGACTGGCGCTGATCCCCGGTGCCCCGCGTCGCACACCGACACGGGCGCCGACCGAACCCGGCGGCAGCCTCACCCCGCCGGGCGAGACACTCTCCTGCTGAAGATCGGAAACCTGACATGCCCCTGTCCCCGCCCTCGTCGTACCTGACCCGCCACACCCGGCCCGAGCGCCCCGCACGCCGTCTGGTCTGCTTTCCCCACGCGGGCGGCGTGGCGGGCTTCTACCATCCCTGGGGGCAGTATGTGGACCCCTCGGTGGAGCTCCTGGCCGTCCAGTACCCGGGGCGCGAGAACCGGTTCCGCGAACCGCTGGTCCCGGCGATGGATCCACTGGTGTCGGCCATCGCCGGGGAACTGCTGACCCTGCCGTCGTTGCCGACCGTGCTCTTCGGACACAGCATGGGCGCGGCCGTCGCGTACGAGACGCTCCTGCGCCTCGAACAGGCGGGGGCCGCGCACGACGTCACCCGCCTGTGCGTCTCGGGCCGTTCCCCCGACAGTTGCGCAGCGCCCGCGGTGCGGACGGACGATGAGATCATCGCGGCCGTCAGCTCCCTGGGTGGCACGAACGCGGCCCTGTTCAGCGACCCCGACCTGCGGGAGCTGGTTCTGCCCGCCATCATTAACGACTACCACCTGATCAACGACTACCGCCGCCGGCCCGACGCGCCGGCGCTGCGGACCGCCGTCCATGCCCTGACCGGTGACCGGGATCCACAGGTCACCCCCGACGAGGCGGCAGGATGGCGCGCGGTCACCTCGGGTCCCTTCAACCTCACCATGCTGCGGGGCGACCACTTCTACCTCGTACCGGCGGCCGAGGAGGTGGCCCGTATCTCCATGGAACCGGCACGATCTCTTCCGGTTTAGCGGCATACCCGAGGTCGGGACAGCGCGCACCGAAGTCGGGGGCCCGTCGGATGTCTTGAGGCCGGCCGGAAGCGGAACCTGGTCCTATGGCACGCATCCGGTCCGTACTCATCCTGCTGGTGGGGCTGCTGTCCTGCACGGGCATCATCGGCTCCGGCACCCCGCCACCGCCCGAAATGCGCGCGGTGGCGGCCGCGGAGCGCGGCACCCACCCGCTGCGCACCACCGGCCCGCGCGGCGACCTGGGCGACCTGCGGCCTGGGTGGGAGTGTAAATCTAACGGCGGATCCGACGATCAAGGGAGAGACGTCAAGTGACTGATACCGCCGTGGAGTTGGAGACCGTGGAGCCTGTCGAGAGCGCCGAGTCCGGGCAGCCTGTGGCTGTGTCCGACGAGCAGCTGGTCGCGATGCTGGTGGAGCGGGCCCGGTCGGAGGGGCTGCAGCTGACCGGGCAGGGTGGTCTGCTGCAGCAGCTGACCAAGCGGGTGCTGGAGTCCGCGCTGGAGGGTGAGATCACCGATCACCTCGGCTATGACAAGCACGATGTGGCCGGCAGGAACAGCGGCAACAGCCGTAACGGCACCCGGGCCAAGACGGTGCTGACCGATGTCGGCCCGGTCGAGGTGAAGGTGCCCCGCGACACCGCCGGCACCTTCGAACCGCAGATCGTCCGCAAGCGGCAGCGCCGTCTGACCGGCGTGGACGAGATGGTGCTGTCCCTGTCCGCGAAGGGCCTCACGCACGGGGAGATATCGGCTCATCTGGCCGAGGTGTACGGGGCGGAGGTGTCCAAGCAGACCATCACCACGATCACCGACGCGGTGATGGAGGGCATGGCGGAATGGCAGGCCCGCCCGTGGAAACCGCCGCGTGTACCCGGTCGTCTTCGTGGACGCTATCAACGTCAAGATTCGCGATGGCAAGGTCGCCAATCGCCCTGTCTACGTGGCGATGGCCGTCACGGTCGAGGGCACCCGGGACATTCTCGGGATCTGGGCCGGTGACGGTGGTGAGGGCGCCAAGCACTGGCTGCAGGTCTTCACCGAGCTGAAGAATCGCGGAGTTGAAGATGTCCTGATGCTCGTCTGCGACGGGCTGAAGGGTCTACCGGACGCTGTTGAGACGGTCTGGCCCCGCACGGTCGTCCAAACGTGCATCGTTCACTGGAGCCGTACGGAAACAAGATGTCGCTTCCGGCAGTGTGCCTCGTTGACCTGGTATGGCGTTTTCGGAGGGGGAGCACGGTCAACTCGCCGTGCGGTTCGAGGTATTGCTGCCGCATCTGGACGAGCGGCAGCGGCGTTTGCTGCTGGCGGCCGAGGCGAGGTTGCTGGGGCATGGCGGTGTCCGGGCCGTCGCGCGGGTCGCGGGGGTGAGCGAGACCACGGTCCGCAGGGGTGTCTTCGAGCTGGAGGCAGGCGAGGCCCCACCACCTGCAGGCCGGACTCGCAGGTCGGGCGGGGGCCGCAAGCGGGCCGAGGAGGTCGATCCGGCTCTGCTGCCTGCGTTGATGGCGCTGGTCGAGCCGGATGAGCGGGGCGATCCGATGTCGCCGCTGCGGTGGACGACGAAGTCGCTGCGGAACCTCGCCGAGGAGCTGACGCGTCAGGGGCATCCGGTGTCCGCGATGACGGTGGGTCGGCTGCTGAAGGACAGCGGGTTCAGCCTCCAGGCCCAGGCCAAGACTCTGGAGGGAAAGCAGCACCCGGAGCGGGACGCCCAGTTCCGCTACCTCAACGAGCAGGTCAAGCAGCACCAGGCCGACGACGAGCCGGTCATCAGCGTGGACACGAAGAAGAAGGAGATGATCGGCCGACTGCCCAACCCCGGACGGCAGTGGCGTCCGAAGGGCGACCCGGTCCGGGTCGACGACCACAGCTTCTTCTCCGGGCCGACGGGTGAAGCGGCGATCCCGTATGGCATCTACGATCTTTCGGCGGACACCGGCTGGGTCAATGTCGGCACCGACCACGACACCTCGGTCTTCGCGGTCACTTCGATCCGTCGCTGGTGGGAGGTTCGGGGTCGCCACGACTATCCGCAGGCCACCCGGCTGCTGATCACCGCGGACGCGGGTGGCTCCAACGGCTACCGCTTCCGCGTCTGGAAGGCGGAGCTGGCCAGACTCGCCTCCGAGACGGGCCTGGCGATCACCGTCTGTCACTTCCCTCCCGGTACGTCGAAATGGAACAAGATCGAGCACCGGTTGTTCTCCCACATCACGATGAACTGGCGGGGCCGCCCGTTGACCAGCTATGAAGTCGTTGTCCAGTCCATCGCCGCGACCCGCACCCGTAGTGGGCTGCGGGTCGAAGCGGAACTCGACACCAGCCGCTATCCCCTTGGGCATCGCCATCAGCAAGGCCCAGCTGAAGGGCCTGCCCATCGAGTACCACGACACGCACGGCGCCTGGAACTACACCGTCCGCCCCATTGCCGACCATGTCGATGGCGAACTCGCCCAGGTCGCGGATCAGGACACAGCCCGCCGGCGGGTGCTCGACCTGCTGTCCGAGCCGGCCCTGACCGGGATGAGCCGCGAGGAACTGGCGGCCCTGTGCGGGAAGATCACGCCCGAGCTGGGCTCCCTGCGTGAGGAACGCCTGCACCGCAAGCGTGGCGGACCTCGCCGCCACGGGGCCGGAGACAACAAGCACCCGGTCCTCGCCCCCGCGGACCGGGTCCTGCTGAGCGTGATCTACCTCCGGCACGTGTGCTCACAGAACCTGCTGGCCGAGATGCTGGGCCTGTGCCAGCGCACCATCGGCCCGTCCATCAAGGAGGTCCGACGGCTCCTTCAGGAAAGCAGCATCTCCATCACACCCACCACGCTGTGTTTCTCAAGCGGTCAGGAGATCGAGGACTTCGTACGCACCGGGGCACCGGTCACCGCCCGGCTCCAGCTCACGCACCGCCTGGCCGACCCGTCCCTGACCGGGATGGACCGCGCTGAACTCGCCGACCTCATCGACCAGTTGTCGCTGCAGCAGGCCGCCTTGATCGAGCGGCGCCGCCACCATCAGCGCGGCGGACCGCGTCAGCCAGGCACCCGCGGAGGCGTCTTCCGTCAGAAGATCACCGATGCCGAACGCCTCCTGGCCGCCGTCCTTTATCAGCGCAAGCTCGGCACTCGGCAGGTCCTGGCGGATGCTTTCGGCGTCAGTCTCGGCACCCTCAACAACGCCCTCGCCGCTCGCCGACGCCCACCCCGTCCTCCACGAAGCCGGAATCGCCCTGCCGCCCGCCCCGACCCGCTTCACCAGCGGCGCCGAATTGCTCGCATCCGTCAGCAGCGACACGCCAACAGGTTGATTCTCTACGGCTCCACTTGATTCGCAACAGCATCCGGTACTGTGCTCGTCAGGACTGGGACAAGGTCGCCAAGGACCTCAAGCCCGTCTACACCGCGCCGAGCGAGGCCGCCGCGGCCGAACGGTTCTTGGAGTTCTCCGAGAAGTGGGGCACCAAGTATCCGGCCGTGATCAAGCTGTGGTCCGACGCCTGGGCCGAGATGGTGCCTTTCTTGTCCTTCGACGTCGAAATCCGCAAGGTCATCTGCAGCACCAACGCGATCGAGAGCGTGAACGCCCGCATCCGCAAGGCGGTCCGGGCCCGCGGCCACTTCCCCACCGAGGGCGCCGCGTTGAAATGCGTCTACATGGCGCTGATGAGCCTGGACCCGACCGGCAAGGGCCGCCGCCGCTGGACGATGCGCTGGAAGCCACCCCTGAACGCCTTCCAGATCGCTTTCGATGGCCACCTGACCCCCACCGGCCAGCGATAGCTCAACAACCAAGATCAGCCGTTAAGTTGACACACCCCCCACACTGCCCCGCACCAAGACGTTCCGGCTGGTCACCAGCCTGCTGGATCCCAAGCTGGCCCCGGCCCGCCAGCTGGCGACGGCCTACCATCAGCGGTGGGAGATCGAAAACGGGTTCGCGGAACTGAAAACCGCCTGCGCGGCGCCGGATTCATCCTGCGCTCCAGGGCACCCGAGCTAACCTGCCAGGAGATCTACGCCCTCCTCACCGTCTACCAGGCACTGTGCGCACTGCAGACGCGCGCGGCCGAGCACGGCGGCACCGATCCCGACCGGATCTCCTTCACCATCACCGTGCAACTCGCCCGGCTGGCCGTCGCCGCTCAAGCCGCATCCGACCCGACCGTGTTGGACTCCGCACGCCACGAGGTCATCACCGAGCTCCTGGCCGCCCTCCTCCCGACCCGCCGCCACCGACAGTGCCAACGCATCAAGAAGCCGTCCAAGAACACCTTCGAGGTCAGAAAACGCGACCAACCCCGCACTCCCAGTAACGTCCACTACACACTCAGAGTCACCAAGCACCCCACCTGACCTGCACGGACTCGCTAACTCACCGGCATTGGCAGGTCAGCGGCCCTTTTCAGCAGGCTCAAGGATCGCGACGCACTCAACATGGTGCGTCATCGGGAAGATGTCGGCCTGGGCGCAGTCAGGAAAGCAGCAGGTCAGAGATGCTTTTGGGTCCCAGATGAGGACCGTCGGGCGCCCGGAGCGTCAAATGAGCGTCATGGTCCTACGTCGGTTCGGTATTGGCAATCAGAGGGCCGCCGTACTGCCGGTGGGGTGAGAATCCCGGACTGGGCGCGCCGGCCCTCCGCCAGGAGAAGACCGTGAACAGGCCCGCGCGTCGGTGCCGGGAAGTAACCTGAACAACTCAAGTGTGTGACCGTGGTGTTGTCGCCCAAGCAAGGTGCGGACGGCACGGAGATCGGCGACGGGAGCGGCGGAGCTGTGGCGTACCGGGTGCGGGAAGTGGAGATCGGCGGCGAGACTGTCCTCGCCCGAGTGGAGACGCTCGACCCGGACGAGGTGGATCTGCGTAAGCGGCTCACCGAATACGGCGAGGAGGAGGAGGTCACAGCCCTCGACACCCTGATGGCGCGGGTCGACAGCGTCCAGCGGGTAATCCGGTCGGTCGGCACCTCCGTGCTCGAAGCCGCCCGCGAGGCCGCCCACCCCGACGAGGTGAGCGTCGCGTTCGGTGTCGAGCTAGCGGCCAAGTCCGGTAAGGCGGTAGCGTTCCTCGCCGACGGCGAGGCCAAGGCGGCCCTCAACGTCACGCTCACCTGGCGGCCTGGCGACCGGAACGACAGCACGACCGCCGGTGCGCAGGGGAATGCCTGACCAGATTCCGCGCCTGGACCGGCTGGCTAGGGCGGCAACGGCGGCGATCAGTGCACAGGAAGGCGCGCACTGGGGGTCCGCCGGCTTGATCGCACCCGGCTGGGCGCTGACCGCGGCCCATGTGGTCCGGGCCGCGGGAGCCGCCCCGTACACCGTGACCCTGTGGAACGGCCGCTCAATCTCGGCGAGGACGGGCTATCTGCTGTCCGGGGTGCCTGACAGCGGCCCTGTCCCCGCGGAGTCGGACATCGCTCTCGTACGCCTGCTGGAGGACGACACCGATCACGCCTGTGTCTGGCTCAGCGACCGCGGCGACCCACCCTCGCACGAGGTGCGGGCCTACGGCTGGTACGTCGCCGGCGGCAAGCGCGGCGGGGAACTGCTCGACTGGAACGGCGTCTGCGTGGTCGCTGGGAACGACGGTCCCTACAGCTTCCGCCTCGGCCCGCAGACGGAGATTCCGAAAGGGGCTTCCGGGGGACCGGTCATCGACCTCTCGCAGGGCGCCCTGGTCGGCCTGACCAAGGCCAGCAGACGCACATCCGAGGGCGACATCAAGGACGGCGGCCGGGCCGTGCGCAGCACTCTGCTGCGGGAGTTCGTCAGTCCCGTCGTCGTGGACCCCGACCATGCCCTCGGGCCGGACCCGTACTACGCCCTGGTCTGCGCCCATGACCGGTGGCACGCCGAAAGCGACCTCCGCGACGGATGGACGGACGTCCAGGGCGAGCTGCCGGGCAACGGCCTGCCAGACAGCACCACCTCCTGGTCGCCTGGCGACCGGTTGGAGCTGTTCGAGCTGCTGGCCGCTCTCCCGGCCCCCGACGACCCGACGCTGGTACGGAGCCTGCTGCGCGTGGTGTTCCACAACCGCGCGAAGTTCCCGGCCACCTCCGCCCTGCGGCACTGGCGGGACGGGCACGGCGAGATCCATCAGTACCGGATGCAGTTCACGATCGAGGCCCTGCCCTATCTGCGGTACGCCAAGCTCGTCGCCCTCGCCGTCGCATCGACGCCGGGCGCGGCATCCACGGCGGCCGACCTGGATCGCTGGGTGGGACGCCGCATGCGCCGCCTGGGTCTGGAGGCCGACGTCAGCGTGGGCGAGGTCACCCTGCCCGGGCGGGTCGACGGAGACATCACCGTGCAGGGCGGGACGAACGCGACGGGGATCCTGGTCCACCCCGGCGGGCATGCCCAGAACCCGCCGCTCGCCGCAGAGCCCGTACAGGTCGGCATCCTCGACGCCCGGCCGGGCGACGGGCCCAGCGTGCTGCTGGAGCTCGAACCCGCCCTGTGGTCGCCCTCGGCGGCCTTCCACTGGCGGCTGCGGGTCCTTGACCCCGAGCAGGACGACGACGCAGTCGTCGACGCCGACGAGAACGGCGACGGGGTCCCGCCGGACGACCTGCCGCTCCGGCTCCAGCGCCCGCTGGCCCGGCTCTTCCTCCAGCTGGACACCCCTGAACGCCACGCCCCGCTGGAGGTCGTCCTCCCGCCCGAGCACTTCGACCTCGCCGTACAGCACTGGCTGCCGCAGGCCGCCGTCACCGACCTGGACCTCTCAGACCCCGCCTGCTGGCCGCTGGGCGTACGCCGGCAGGTCGTCGTACGGGACGCGTCCCGCCGAGGCGGCGTCGACCCCCTGTGGGAGATGCGGTGGAAGGACACGGCCGCGGCGGCGCCGCTGCGTGCCCTGCCGACGCCGCAGCCCGGCCGGCTGCTGCGCCGCGCCGGTCTCGCCGGTGCCGGGCCCGACCAGGTCCCGGTGGTCTGCCGGCCGGCTGCCGACGCCACCGGCCGCGAGGTCCTGCGCCTGGCCCTGGAGAGCGGACACGGCGTCTTCCTGTGGAACGCCGGGTCCCACCCTCCGGACGGCTGTGACGAGCGGTGCCGCAGCTTCAGCAGCAATGCCGCCCGGCTGCTGGCGGACGCGGGCTCCGCGGCCGAGCTGCCCGAGCGGCTGCGCGTCCTGCGCGAGCGGATCCACCGCCGCGATCCGCACGCCTACTGGGCCAAGCCCCTGGCCCTGATGTACGACGACGCCGACCGGCCCCTCGCCGAGCCCGCAGGTGTTCTCGACGCACCCTGACCCTCGCCCGCACTCCGCCGCCCCCGCTTCCCGCACCGAAGGAGTTCCGTGAACAGCGACTGGTTCATCTACCAGGGCGTGAGCGAACCGCACGACGGCATCAGCCGACTGCCCCCGCCACCCCCCTGGCGCACGTTCGACGGTGAGCTCGCGGGGTCACCGCCGGCCCCCCCGCTCGACAGCGCCTCCACTCGCCGGCTCGGCACGTCCCGGGGCCGGTTCGCCGTCCGTGGGCCGCTGGACGAACTCGAACTGATCAACGCGGCCCTGTATCTGCGCCGCCCGCTGCTGATCGCCGGCGACCCCGGCACCGGCAAAAGCACGCTCGCCCACTCGATCGCGCACGAGCTGAAACTCGGCCGCGTGCTGCAGTGGCCCATCGTCAGCCGCAGCACGCTGCGCGACGGGCTCTACCAGTACGACGCCATCGGCCGGCTCCAGGAGTCCCAGCTGCCCGGAACCACCGACACCGGCATCGGCCGCTATCTGCGGCTCGGTCCGCTCGGCACCGCGCTCCTGCCCTCAGAGCGGCCCCGCGTGGTGCTGATCGATGAACTCGACAAGGGCGATGTCGACCTGCCCAACGACCTCCTCAACGTGCTGGAGGAGGGGGAGTTCGCCATTCCGGAGCTGGAGCGCGCTCGCCGGGACAACGAAGGCGGGACGGTGTCCGTACTCACCCATGACGGGTTGTCCGCGACGGTCGTGGACGGGCGCGTGCGCTGCCGTGAGTTCCCCGTGGTGGTGATGACCAGCAACGACGAACGCGACTTCCCCGCCCCGCTGCTGCGCCGCTGCATCCACCTCGACATGCGCACCCCGAACGCCGACCGGCTCGCAACGATGGTCCAGGCACACTTCGGCAGCGCGTCCGCGGAGGAGAACGAGGACATCATCGAGCGGTTCCTCTCCGCGTCGCCCGGCGGGCTGCGCGCCGCCGATCAGCTCCTGAACGCGATCTATCTGACGCAGTACAGCGCCCAGGAGGATCCTGTTGGACGCGAGCGCCTCGCGGACCTGCTGATGCGTCCGTTGGGACCTGGCCGGCCATGAGCACGGAGCCGGGAACGCCCGGAGGCGCACGGCCGGGGGAGAGGGGGACACAGCCCCCGGGCCAGGACACCGCACCGGCCCGCCCACCGGTGGAGGAGCTGGTGCGCAGGCTCACCGGCGCGGGCCTGTCCACGGCCCCTGACACGGTCGCGGACGCTCTGTGGCTGGCCAGGTTCGTCACGCCTTCCCCCACGGGGCCCGGAGACGCCGGGACGGACGCGCCGCCCCCCGCGCCCGGGGACGCGCACGCCGCGTCCGCCGACGCCCCGCCGCCCCCGCCCAACCTCGGTGCCGGCCCGGAGGACGAACACCTGGTGCGCGTACGGGCGCAGGCCGGCCAGGCCACCGCCCCGGTCGGCGTCCAGCTGCCGGGCGGCACCGCGTTGCCGGACACCCAGCCGCTGCGCCGCGCCCTTCGCCCGCTCCGGCACTACAGCCCGCCGATGGGGGCGCCCTCCGATCCCGCGCTCGACGAGGACGCCACAGCCGAACTCGCCGCCGAGACCGGCTTCCTGCTGCCCGTATTGGAGAAACGGGAGCGGCCTGCGGCGCGTCTCCAGCTCCTCATGGACGTCTCCACCTCGATGGCGCCCTGGCACCAGCTGCTGCGCGAACTCCGGCGTGCCTGCGGACGTTCGGGCGCCTTCCACGACATCGCCGTGCACTACCTGCACGAACTCCCCGGCACCGGGATGGTCGTGGTCTCCGACTCCCCCCGCCCGGACTCCGTGTCCACCCCGGCCCCCGGACTCCGCGCCACGGGCGGGCGGACGATCGCCCTGGTCCTTTCCGACTGCACGGGCCCGTTCTGGCGCAGCGGCCGCATGCAGCGTGACCTCCACCGGTGGGCGCAGTCCGCACCCGTCGCCGTACTCCAGCCGCTGCCGCAGCGCATGTGGTCACGCACCCACCTGCCGCCGGTCCCGGGCACCCTGCGGCGGCAGGAACGCAGTGCCCGCTGGGACTTCCGCGCCCACCGCCAGGAGCCGCCCGATCCGGCGTCGAACGCACTCGCCGTCCCAGTCCTCGCGCCGACAGCTTCGGCGCTCGGGGCCTGGTCCCGCGTGCTGGCGGGCACTACCCCGGTGGTCAGAGGAGCCGCCGCCTGGGTGCTTCCCCGCCACCTGGCCTCCCGTGCACCGAGGACCACCACGGCCGTGAGCGACCCCGCGCGCCTCCTGCGTGCCTTCTTCACGGCCGCCTCGCCTGACGCCGTCCGGCTCGCGCACTACCTGGCGACCGCCCCCCTCATCCTTCCGGTCATGCGCCTCGTGCAGCGAGTGATGCTGCCCCACACCGGCCCCTCCGAGCTGGCCGAGGTGCTGCTCAGTGGCCTCCTTGTACGCCGTCCCGAGACATCGGCCGACATCGACGACATCTTCTTCGACTTCCGGGATGGTGTGCGGGAGCAACTGCTCCTCAGGGTCGACCGCGGCGAGGCCGCCCTCGTCCTGCGCGAGGTCTCGCACTACGTGGAGCGCCAGTTCGGCCGTGGCACCCGGAACTTCCCGGCGCTCGCAGCGACTTACCTCGACGGCACAACCGGACACATGAGCGATCCAGCGGGAGCGGGCGAGAGGTACGCGCACCCCGCCGAGCAGGCGTTCGCCCGCGCGGCAAGCCAGGTGCTCCGGCGCTTCTACCCGACCGCGAGCGATTCACCCCGCCCTGCGCCGACGGAGTCCGCCGGACCCATCCGGCTGCTCAACGCCGAGTGGTTCGCCCACTTCCGGCGTGCTGACCGCCATCTGCAGCGTTACGACGAGGACGGTGCAGTACGCGATCTGGAGGAGGCCATCCGGCTGCTCCGCGTGCTGCGGGAGAGCCCGTGCGACAACACACGGTCGACGTGGCTACGCGGGCTCCTCTCCAGCACGCTGCTGCGCCGCTGGCGGGCCCTCGGCATGCCGGAGGATCTGACCGAGGCGGTGGAGACGGCCCACGAGGGGGCCCGGCTGCGGGACCTGAACCGCCCGGTCGTGCCTGGCGACTTCGTCACCACCGGCGCCCTGGGGGACGCGCTCGTCGCGTTGGCGGGCGAGCACGACAGGACGGAGGACTGGACGCGGCTCGTCCCCCCGCAGCTGCTGGAGGGCCCACCCGGGCATGCTGGCCCGTCCTGGGCGGTGTACGGGCTGCTGACGCGGGCGGCGGACGCCTACGGAGTCGTGGCGGGCCATCCCGATCAGGAGGCCCACGTGGACCACGCCGAGCGCAGGGCCGCCACGATGGTGCTGGCGGCCGACGCGCTGGCCCGGCTTCCCGCCGGGAATGCGGGGGACAACAACACGCTCGCCGTCGACTACGAAGGCTGTCTCGTCGGCGCTCTGGCCCTGCTCGAACACGGACCAGCCAAGGATGCAGCCCTCCTGGCGACGACCGCGATGAAGCTGGCCCGTCACTTCAACGGGCAGGGCCCGCTCACCCGCGCCGAACGGCCCGATCTAGCGGAGACCCACGCACGCAAGGCCGCCTCGGCGCTGGCCGAGCTGCTGGCAGACCAGACCGAGCGGCTGGGCCCCGACCACCACGACACCCTCGCCACCCTTCGCATGCTCTCCTTCTGGCAGCGGTGGACCAGGGACAGCGACCGGCTGCGCGGGGCTCAGGGCCCGGGCCCGCTCCCCACCCGTCCCCGCGACGACGAGGCCCTTCCGCCCGGACAGCGTTCGGTGGCGGGCTGGCCCGCGCGTTACTACGGCCCCGTCCCGAAGTTCAAGCCGGAGCGGTGGGAGTTCCGCGTCTTCGGCGCCACGGCCTCCGGCGACAAGTACACCTGGAACTTCGAGGAGTTCACCGAGCTGCCGCTGACGACGGTCGTTGCCGACCTGCACTGCGTCTCCGGCAAGACCGTCCCGGACAACGAATGGTCGGGGGTGGCCACCTCGACCCTACTGGCGCTCGCCCCTCCCGCGCCGGACGTCACCCACGTCATGGTCTGGGCCGAATACGGCTACAGCGCCAACCTCCGCCTGCATGAATTCGCCTCCGCCCAGTCGCTCCTGGCGCGGTTCCGCAACCGGGAGGCCCTGACACCGGAGCATGGATTCCCGGTCCGGCTGGTGGTACCCCCGCTATACGGCTGGAAGGGCCCCAAGTGGGTCCGGGCCATCGAGTACATGACGGGTGACCGCCGGGGGTTCTGGGAGGAGCGCGGCTACCACAACATCGGCGAGGTCCGACGCGAGCAGCGCTACAGCTATCAGGAGGAGCCGGGTGAAGGGCCGGTCCTGTAAGGGCGTCTCACCCCACCGTCAGCACCGCGTTCCCCCGCGCTCATCTCCGGTGTGGCTGACGGTATGCCCTGGCCTTGGGTGACCACCTTGAGCCCAGTAGGGGACTACACCAGCACACCGTCGCCCGTGGGCAGGCTCAGTAATTGCGCCTCGTACGAGGCCCCAACGCGACTCGATCGGTGCCCCTCCCTCTGTATTGCCGAACCCGTCGGGTGGTGCCGGAGTGGTGAAATTCGCAGCGTCCGCACCGCAGCTCGACTTGCTGCGCGAGATCGCGTCGGCTTCCGATGCCGTGTATATCCCACCCGCCCGTACACATACCGCTTGGGCTCTGGAGCAGCGCGGGCTGATCAAGAGGTACGGCGAGGCGCCAGGAACCGACGGACTTCTGCCAGCGCGTACGCGATCGACCGCCGCACCGGCTGAAGCGGACAACGGGATGCCCGCCTCCCATCGGGACGGCCTCACGAAGGAAGAGAGCGTCCTCTCCTCCACTTGCCGGCGAAACAGCCGACCGGGCACACCTGACGCACCCTCGGAAACAGCGTCACACGAGCGTCAGGACGGCTTGCCACCCGTCCTGGAGAGAAGGGCAACGCAGCCGTCGTCCCATAGGAAACCGCAGGTCAGACGTACTGCCCGCGTTCCACGTCGTGCATCCTGGAAAACAGGTCGGCCCAACCCGCCCGAAACCTAAGGAACGAGAAGAACCCCAGTTCAGAGGCCCTTCGTGGCGGGTTCGAGAATCGCAACGCACTCCACGTGCGAGGTCATCGAAAGGGTGTCGGCCTGGGCGGCTGGGCACGAAACAGCAGGTCAGGCATCGTTTTTCAACTCGGCCAGGGAGACGTACGGGGCTCGGAGCGTCAAATGAGCGTCACGGCGGTGAATTGGCGACACTGGGGATGATCGCGGCGAGGTCCTACACCGCCGCCATAGCGGCCGCAGTCGTTGACAGCCTGATGCACCCGTACGGAGGACCCCTGCACGCCAGGCGCCTGTAACGCCCCTAGGTTGGCCTTCCCGACCCCGGACCGTCGAGGAGCCGACGTGGTGAAGTACGCGTTGACGGAGCCCCAGGTCGACTTGCTCCGCGAGATCGCGACAGCTTCCAACGCTATGCCCATCCCACCCGCCCGGACCCAGACGTCCTGGGCGTTGGAACAACGGAACTTGATCAAGCGGACCTGGCGCGGCAGCGGACACGTCGCCGTAGTCACTGCGGACGGCCGCTACTACCTCAAGCACGGCAAGCATCCCCGACAGGTCCAGGCCGAGAAGGAACGGCTGAAGGGCGATGCCGCCCAGGCCGCGCGGGCTCCGGCCGACGGAGCCGAGCTCATCTCCCGTCTGCAGTCGGCCTCGGGGAAGATCACGGTATCCGATCCTGCCGCGCAAACCCGGGGCCGATGGCGGGCGGCGTACTACGACGCGCTCCACCATGGGCACGTACCCACAGGACACAAGCTGCGGTGGAGCGGCCGACAGCGCGGCGACTGTGTCTTCGCACTGATTGACGAGGAGGCTGAGAAGGCAGTCCAGCCTCCTCCCGTTCCGGCGGTCGACGTGCCGGAGACCCTCGATCGCCCTCATCGTCTCGTTCGTGCGACGCGCAAGGCTCTCGGCCGATCCCAAAGGGTGGTCGACACCCGGGGCAAGCCGGAAGTCATCCCGCTGTACCTTTCGCGTCCACTCGCCGACCGGGCCCTGCGGATCATGCACGCGCTGTTGACGGAAGCGGAAGGCCGCGGCTACGCGGTCGAGGCCCAGAGCGACCTGAAGCACGACGAAGCCGTACACATGGTCTCGATCGTGATCCGGTGCCGGGCCTTTCCACTCGCTCTCACGGAGCGGACGACCAAGGTCCCGCATGAGCCGACCCCGCAGGAGCTCCGTCAGCAGGAGCGCAATCCCTGGACGCGCCTGCCCAAGTACGACGAAAAGTTCAACGGCCGCCTCGCTCTCGGCGCGCCCTCCGGGAGCTGGTACCAGCACTCGTACTCCTACAGCGACGGTGCCCGGTGGACATTGGAGTCACGGCTGGGACATCTGCTGCGGGATCTCGAACGCATAGCGGCGGAAGCCGACCGACGGGAGCTGGAGAAGGAGCTGCGTGAGGCCAAACAGCGGCGCCGCTGGTACGCGGCCGTCGCGCGGGCTCGCGAGCAGCAGATCGAGCATCACCGGGCGACGGCTCTTACCGGGCAGATTCGGGCCTGGCGGCAGGCCGACGAGATCCGCGCCTTCTGCCAGGCAGCCCGCGCCCGTGCCAGCGACGCACCGGTTGCGGCGGACGAGGCGGATTGGCTGGAATGGGCTGAAGCGTACGCGGTGCAACTCGACCCCCTACAGGAACCCTTGCGCACTCCTGTGGATCCGCCGGCCAGGCGGGAGGTGCTGCGTGAGCTGGCGAAGATCGATGCCTACGCCTACCCGTGGCCGTTCGACACCGACGGCCGCTGGGCGCTTCCCGACGACCGGCCAACCGACCCGCGAACGTGACCCGGCCCCCATCCAACCGGGAAACGACTTCGCCCTGTCCGTGGAGGACAGGGCGAAGGAACGTTCATGCGGCGATGGTGAGCGGGGTTTCCATGCGTTCCCATGCTCCGAGGACAGCCTTGTGCGCGTCCGGCTGGAGGTGGGCGTAGCGCTGGGTGGTCTGGAAGCTCTCGTGGCCGAGGAGGTGCTGGACCTCGTAGAGCGAGACTCCCCTCTGGACCAGCCACGAAGCGCAGGTGTGGCGCATGGAGTGCGGCGGGTAGTGCGGGACGAGCTGCAACTCGCCGTCGTCGCCGAAGTAGTAGGCGGTCTCGACGGCGGGCCACCAGGTCTGCCGACGCCAGTTGCTGTCGGCGAGGAGGCGTCCGGAGCGGCCCTTGGTGATGGTGGTAAAGACCACTGCGTCACGATCGAGCCGGTGGATGTGGCGTTCGAGGGCCTCCAGGGCGTGGGGTGGGAGCGGAACCTCGCGGCGGCTCTTGGAACTCTTGGGGTACTCCTTTATGCCGCTCTTGGTATTGACCTCCACCACGAACAGGCGCGAGCGGCGCGTGTCGATGCGGTGGCGGTGCAGGCCGGAGAGCTCTCCCCAGCGCAGTCCGGTGTAGAAGCCGAGCAGGCACATCGTCCGCCAGGCGGGGGCGAGTCCGTCGAGGATGCTCTGCGCCTGGTCGGGCGTGAACCACTGCGGCGGTTTGACCGCGATGGGCGGCAGATCGATGCTCCGGCACGGGCTCACCGCGATCACATCGTCGTCGACCGCAGCGCGCATGATGGACGACGTCAGGTTGTAGGCCCGCTTGATCGCGGCGGGGCCTGCGCCCTTCTCGACCAGGGACCGGATCCAGCTCTGGACGTCCATGCGGGTGATGGCCCGCATTTCCCAGTCCGCCCAGTAGGGCATGACGTGGTTCTTGATGCTGGACGCGTCACCCCGGAGGGTGTGGGGTTCGACTATGCGGGCGTTCCACCACCGGTCGTGCCACTCCCGGAACGCGATCTCGCCGGCCCGTGGGTCGCGCACGCCTCCGCGGGCGAACTGGGTCTCCAGCTCGATGCCCCAGGCCCGCGCCTGGGCCTTGAGAGGGAAGGACTCGCTGAACCGGTCTCCGGCCCGGTTACGTACGGTCGCCTGCCACTTGCCGGACTTCAATTTACGCAGGTACGCGGTACTACTCCTTTGTTCGGAAGCGGTGAGGGCTGGACTGGGGGCGAGAGATCACCGACGGGGGCGCGGGGAACCAACCAGCCTCCTGGCGATGAACTCCTCCAGCCCGGCAGCAGGGACACGGACGCGGGAGCGTTCCGTCCCGGTGCGCAGGTCGACGACGGGGAGGTCTCCGGCGGCGATGAAGCGGTAGACGGTGCGGCGGTCGACGTCCAGGGCGGCGGCGACAGCGGGAATGGACAGCAAATGGGCAGGCATGCGCGAGTCCTCGGAGTCAGAGAGGGAAGTGCCAAGCAGGCGAATTGATTCAGCCGGGCTGTCGGCGGTCCACGGCGCAGGTCAACCGGCCCTGTCAGGGCACTGGGACCAGATCGCTGAGGGGCGGAGCCATGTAACACGGCCGCGTGAGGCGTGGACCGCCGACGTTCAGGATGTGCTCGACTGTGGTCCTGCGCTCGGATCGTGAGTCGGAGCACGGGACGGGAAACTACCGCTCGGGGATATCCGGAAGGCGCAGAATCTCTTCCAGGTGGCCCCAATCGATCTCGACGTCTTCGAGCCCGAACCGGTGCGGGTACCGCAGCGCAATCCAGCTCGCACTCACACCGGCCCACTCAGCGACACCCCACGCAGGAACGCCCGCCTCGAGCCAGCGGTCCAGACAGGAGTCACGCAGGCTGGAGACCTGCTCCCCCAAGCCCGCCTGCACCTCGCCCGGGCTCAACACCGCTTGGCGAGCCCGCCTCCACGCCCTCTTGTACTCGGAGGACGCCAACGGCCCACCCCGCTCAGCCGGGAACAGCAGATCTTCAAATTCCAGATCCGCCTCGTCGATCCAGCGCCTCAGCACACCCACGATGTCCGGGGAGACAGGGACTCTCCGGCCCTCGCCGGCACGGACCAGCACCTCCCCGAACTCCCCTTCCGGGAGCGTCAATTCGTGCACCCGAACAGAAACTGCTTCACCCGGCGAAAGCGCGGTGCCCGCCATGAAGGCGAGGAAAGGGAAAACAACCCCCGAAGATTCCTCCTGGATCGAGTCCAGTAGAGCGCGAACATGGTCCGCAGAGAGCAAGGACGATTTGCCTATTGCCAGCTTCGACAAGCTACATGACTCCTCACACGAGGCATCGGGACGCATCGGCGTCCCCTGGTCATTCAATGGTCTGGAGAAGCGCCGGTTTGGCCAACCGGCGATCGTCGGCTATGTTGCGCCCGCGACGCACCTCTCGCGGTCTCGGTTGATGCACAGAGAGAGGTCCTACTTTCCCAAGACCGCTCTAGGTTTGCTTCCTTCGCCGGGTTAATCCAGTCCGTACGGGACTCAATGTGTCTGCCGTCGGCGAATCATCACGAAACCACCCACAACTGGACCTCGGCGGCCAGGAAACACGAGAACAGAGCAGGCGCCTTCTAAGCGCTAGCTCCATCCAACAGTTCCACTCCTTGTCACCTCGGCATGCCGAGGGCCACCGGAATGCAAAAGAGAATCGGATGGCTTTCGTCCGCGGCTACATAACTCATCGAAAAAAGCCTCTCGTCGGCGCAGTGGGCGCGGAGGCCAGCTTCGCTGCGGGAGCCGAGGGCCGTCGCGATGTGTTTGGAGGCGTCCGGATTACAAGTGTCCGAAGATGATGAAGCGTGAGTGCTGGGCGCTTTGCGGGCGGCAGCCGTCCACCGCAAGAGACCAGTGAGGCTGCGTTCCGCAGCGAGCGCGGCGGGGGGCGACTCCGGACCAGCCCACGTAGCCGGTGGAGAACCCTGCACGCCGAACGACACGATGTCGGGCCGAGCGAAGCCGCTCGACCGGAAGAGTTGCCGTCGTCCTCATTGAAGACCCGTTGAAGCCGGCCACAAAGGGGGTAGCGAGTCGGCGATACTGGTGCTCAGGTGATCCCTCGGGGCAGGTTGCGAGCGCAGTGCCGGGGGTTGTCACGGTCCGGCAATGACGGCGTTAGCGAAGGAGTCTGCCCAGGTGGCGACCGCTACGGAGCACCCGCAGGGATCAGCAAGCAGTACCGCGAGCGCGGTGGCTCTTCCACCGGTCCCGGAGCCCGGACAGGTCGTCAAGGTCCGGGGCTCCACCTGGGCCGTGTCCGACATCCAGAAGCAGGGCCTTCCCCGCAGCCCCGCCGATGAGGGCACGCCGGGGCTCACTCATGTGGTCAGCCTGCAGTCGCTGGATGAGGACCGGCTCGGGCAAGAACTCACGGTGGTCTGGGAGCTGGAGGTCGGCCATACCGTCGCCCCCAACCAGGGACTTCCGGAGACCGTGCGAGCCGAGGCGTTCGACGACCCGAACACCCTCGCCGCGTTCGTGGACGCGGTCCGCTGGGGTGCGGTCACCTCGGCGGACGCTAACTCCTACCAGGCCCCGTTCCGCAGTGGCGCGAACGTGGAGGCGTACCAGCTGGTGCCGCTGAGCCGCGCTCTGCAGTCGTCGCGTACGAACCTGCTGCTGGCGGACGATGTCGGTCTGGGCAAGACCATCGAGGCCGGCCTCGTCGTGCAGGAGCTGCTGCTGCGGCACCGTGCGCGGTCCGTGGTGATTGTCTGCCCGCCGAGCCTGTCCTTGAAGTGGCAGGACGAGATGCGGGAGAAGTTCGGCCTCGACTTCGTCATCGTCAACAGCGAGCTGATGGCGAAGGTGCGGCGAAGCCACGGGCTGAACGCCAACCCCTTCCGGCTCTTCCCCCGCGTGATCGTGAGCATGGCGTGGCTGCCGTCGCTGCGGGCGCAACGTCTGCTGCGTGACGTGCTGGCGGACGTGCGCAGCGCGGAGACCGCCAGGCGGTACGCGTTCGACGTGCTGGTGGTCGACGAGGCGCACCACGTGGCACCGGCCAGCCCGACGACGGCACCGGGGCAGCGCGGCTACGCGGTGGACAGCAAGCGGACGACGGCGACGATGAAGCTCGCCGAGGCGTGCGAGCACCGTCTGTTCCTGAGCGCGACGCCGCACAACGGCTATTCGGAGTCGTTCACGGCCCTGCTGGAGATGATCGACGGCCGTCGGTTCACCCGCGGTGCGAGCATCGACGAGCGCGCGCTGAAGGAGGTGATGGTGCGGTGGCTGAAGACAGACCTGCCGGAGAAGGGGTTCAAGACCCGGAAGTTGGCGCCCCTCCCGTTCACGCCGTCGGAGGAGGAGCAGCTGCAGTTCGCGAAGCTGGAGCGGCTCCTGGCGGACAGCGCCCGTGCGAACGGCAAGGGGTCGGGTGGTGACATCGTCGCCATGCTGCTGAAGAAGCGTTTCCTGTCCAGCCCGTGGTCGTTCGCCCGCACCCTCGAGCTCTACGAGGGTGCGGACAGCGGCCACCGGCAGTTCCGGCTGGACGACGAGGACGCGTATTACAACGAGGTCCTGGGCAGTGGCCAGTCGGATGAGGAAGAGGGTGCTGCCGAGCATCCCGAGTTCACCGCGCTGCGCCAGTCCAAGGGATCGGATGCTCTGGCCGCAGCCACCGGCAGTGAGATCGCCTCGCTCATCGAGTGGGGTCGCCGGTACGAGTACAAGCCGGACTCCCGGCTGGAAAAGCTGCTGACTTTCCTTGCTGCGGTCTGCCGGCCGGACGGCACGCACTGGAGCAACGAACGCGTCGTGGTGTTCACGGAGTACGCGGCCACCCTCGAATGGATAGAGCGCGTCCTGCGGCAGCGCGGTTACGACGACGTACTGGAGGTCATCCAGGGCTCGACCCCGACCGAGGAGCGGGAGAAGATCCGCGCCCGTTTCACCGAGAGCCCCGACAAGCACCCGGTCCGCATCCTGCTCGCCACCGACTCCGCCGGTGAGGGCATCGACCTGCAGACCCACTGCCACCGTCTGGTCAACTTCGACATCCCCTTCAACCCGTCCCGCCTGGAACAGCGCATCGGCCGCATCGACCGGTACGGGCAGACCGAGCACCCGGAGATCTTCCACTTCGTGCCGGTCTCCAGCTCCACGACGTACGACGCGGACATGAAGTTCATGGGGATCATCGCGACCAAGGTCGGACAGGCCGCCGAGGACCTCGGCAAGGTCAACCAGGTCATCGACGCCGAGGTGCAGGAGCACTTCGTCCCCACTCGCACGTCGCGCAAGGCCCGGTTGACGGCGCCGGACGACGGCAACGAGGTGATCACCCGTGTGCTGGCCGGCGGGATGGAGCTGAACCGTCAGCTCACCCGCATGTCGGAGACGTACGACGAGCACAAGGCCGCCATGCACCTCACGCCCGCGAACGCACGCCGGGTAGTGGACACCGCGCTCACCCTGACCGCCCAGCCCCCGCTCGTCGAGATCGGCGACGACCGCACCGAGGCACAGGTCTTCGAGATCCCGAACCTCGGACGCTCCTGGCAGCCGGCCCTGCGCGGCCTGGACACCCGCCTGGAGCCGGGGGTCCCGCGCCCCATCACCTTCGACGATCAGGCCGCCCAGCAGCGCACCGACCTGGTCCACATCCACCTTGGGCACGCCCTCATGCAGCGCGCCACCCGCACCCTGCGCTCCGCGCTGTTCAGCACGGACTCCCCGGTCAACCGGGTCACCGCCGTCATCGCCCCCGGCCTTCCCGAGTCCTGTGTCGCCGCCGTCTCCCGGCTCGTCCTCGTCGGACGCGGCGGGCTGCGCCTGCACGAAGAGGTGTTCCTCACCGGCGTCCGGCTACGCGGTCAGGCCCTTGCCGAGTCCAAGGTCGAACAGGTCCTCGACGAGACCCTCGACTCCGCGGACCTGCTCCTGGCCGACGAGAAGGTGCGTACTCACCTCGCCGACCAGTGGAACGATGACGGCTCCCGGCTGCGTACGCGCCTCCTGACCGCGATGGAACGCAAGAGCGCCAGCCGCCAGGAGAAGGTCACCGAGGCACTCACGCAGCGTCGGGACTCCGACATCAAGCGGGCCCACGAGATCTTCGAAGCCTTCCGGGTCAACCTGCGCGACTCCCGAGACCGCCTCGAGCAGGCCATCCGTGCCGAGGAAGAACTGCTGTTCACCGACGACCAGCAGAAGCAGCGACGCCGGGACCTGCACCACATGAACGAGCGCCTCGACAGTCTGGACGACGAGGAGGCACGCGAGATCGCCTCGATCCAGGAGCGCTACAGCGACATCAGGCCGTACGTGTCCGCCGCCGCGGTCGTGTTCGCCCTCACCCCCGAAGACGCGAAGAACGGAATGGTCCAGGCATGAGCCGTCGCAACCTCCCGACCGCCGCCGGCCTGCACCGCGCCTGGCTCGAACTCGTCGACGCGGATGGCCCCTTCCTCGCCGTCCCCGCCCTGGAACGCGTCTACCCGCAGGGGATCCCCCAGCCCGACTCCCGGGCCCTCGACGCCATCAAGGACGCCAAGCCCGCCTTCGAGAAGGCGTGGGAGAACTGGGACGAGCACCCGGGCGACGAAGCCGCCCTCGACCTGTACCGCGAGGCCCGCGACACCTGGGTCGACCTCGTCCTGCGCCAGGGGCTGCGCTGGAGTACCGCCTACACCGCGCCGGCCCCGGCCACCGCCGAGGTCCGCTCACCCGATTACACGGTCACTGTGCGCGCTGACGGCGCCCTCGTCCACGGCGACACCACCGGCGCCCTCGTCCTGGTCACCGATCCCACGGGCTCTCTTCGCGATCCGCTCACCGACGGCTGGTCGGCCAGCCCCATCGACCGCATGGAGGAGCTGCTGCGCGCCTCCGGCGTCCCCATCGGCGTCGTCACCGACGGCCGCTGGTGGGCGATCGTCAGCGCCCGCCCGCAGACCATGGTCGCCTCCGGCATCGTCGATGCCCAGACCTGGATCGAAGAGCCCCAGACCCGCAATGCCTTCATCGAGCTCCTGCAGCGCCGCCGCCTGGTCGGAGGCAAGCAGCAGGACCGGCTGACCGAGCTCTTCGGCGAGTCCGTCACTGCTGCGGAGAAGATCACTGAAGCGCTCGGCACCCAGGTCCGCCGCGCCGTCGAACTCATCGTCCAGGCCCTGTCCGAAGGCGCCCTGGACGCACAGCGACGCGGCGAGCCCGACCCGCTGCCGGCGGCAAGAGGCGAGGTCTACGAGGCTGCCGTCACCGTCATGATGCGCGTTGTCTTCCTCCTCTTCGCTGAAGAACGCGGACTGCTGCCGCAGAGCCGCCTCTTCGCGATGGGATACGGCATCAGCGACGAACTCGACCTCCTCGACGCCCGCGAGAAAGAGGAAGGCGAACAGGCCCTCGACGCCACGTTTCTGACCTGGCACCGGCTCCTGGCCACCTCCCAGGCCCTGTACCGGGGCGCGAGCTTCGAGGACCTGCGCCTGCCCGAGTACGGCGGCTCCCTCTTTGATCCGGCCCGCTTCCCCTTCCTCACCGCCTGCGACTCCCAGGACACCCTGGCCATCACGGTCAGCGACCGCGTCATGCTCGAAGTCCTGCGCGCCGTCCAGATCGCCCAGCTGACCGGCGGAGCACGCCGGATCTCTTTCCGCGATATCGACGTCGAACAGATCGGCTACATCTACGAGGGTCTGCTCGGCTACTCCTGCGAACCCGCCGATGAGATCACCGTCGGTCTCACCGGCAGCGCGGGATCCGAACCCGAGATCCCCCTCACCACCCTCGAAGAACTCAGCCAGGCCAAGCGCACCGAGACCGCTCTGGCCGACGCGATCCTCGCCTGGATCAAGCAGCACCAGCCAGCCGCGAAGCCGTCCAGCAAGGCCGCCCTCACCAAGGCTCTGAAGGCGGGCGAGACGCTGGATGACATCGAGATCGCCCTGCGCGATGTCACCGACGACCCGGACCTGCGCGACCGGCTGCGCCCGTTCATCGGAATCATCCGCCGCGACCTGCGCAACCGGCCGCTGGTGGTCGAGCCCGGCGGCGTTCTCCTGGTGGAGACCCCCTCGCGCGCCTCGGCCGGTGCGCACTACACGCCCCGCTCGCTGGCCGAGGAAGTTGTCCGGTACGCACTGGAACCTCTGGTCTACTCGCCCGGACCACACCAGACCGCAGACCAGGACGCGTGGCGGCCCATCGACTCCGACCAGATCCTCGACCTGCGCATCGCCGACATCGCCTGCGGCTCGGGCGCCTTCCTGGTTGCCGCGGCGCGCTACCTCGCCGACCGGCTCGTCGAAGCATGGCAGCGCGAGGGTGTGGCGTACGGAAGGACACCGCACGACCTGCTCGTCCACGCCATAAGGACCGTCGTCGCAACCTGCCTGTACGGCGCCGACATCAACGGCATGGCCGTGGAGATGTGCAAGCTGTCGCTCTGGCTGGTGTCGCTGGACCCGAAGCTCCCCTTCTCCTTCGTCGACGACAAGGTGCTCCACGGCAACGCGCTCCTCGGTCTGACTGACGCCCAGCAGCTGCGGGACCTCCACATCCACATCGACGCAGTCCGCGATCAGATCAGTCTCTTCGATATCGATATCGACGGTACTCTCGACCGCGCTGCCCGGCTGCGCCGTCAGCTCGCCACCGAGGTTAACGACAGCGACCCGCAACGCTCCGCGGCCACCAAGCGACGGCAATGGCGCGAGTACCAGAGAATCACCGCCCAGCTCGCTGATGTGGCCGACGCCGTGATTGCTGCTGGTCTCCGTTGGGGAGGCAAGCCCGGCAAGCAGATGCGAGAGGCATACGAGAACCTGCACATCGCCGTTGAACTTGCCTACCCCGTCGAAGGCGAGGAATCCAATAGGGTCATGCTTGACGGAATTTTGGAAGCAGGACTCGCGCCGGCGGTCGCTACAGATTACATGCGGTGGAAGCCCCTGCACTGGATTCTTGCGGTACCGGACATTATGGAGCGTGGAGGGTTCGATGCCATCGTCGGTAACCCCCCATTTCTTGGCGAGTACAAAATCCCAAAGGCGATGGGGTCTAATGTCCGGTCCTGGTTGGTCGAGATCCTTGCTTTCGGGAGGAAGGGTAAGGCTGACCTTGTTGCATATTTCTTCCTTCGGGCAATGATGCTAGTCAAGGACCGCGGTACTCTCGGGCTCATCGCTACTAGTTCCGTTGGGGAAGGTCAAACGCGCGAAGTCGGCTTGGACCAGATGGCTCGAAAAGGTTTCACGATCAGTCGAGCCATCCAGAGTAAGTCGTGGCCTACCTCGAATGCCGACCTCGAGTATGCCGCAGTATGGGGAATTCGCGGAGAGATTCCGCAGGATGTTCCGCGGATTGTTGACGAAATTGAAGCGAAGAGAATTTCCACGGTCCTTGAACCCATGGGGAGCGTGGACGATTACCGAGTAAGGCTGACAGTCAATCGAGGTATTGCATTTAAGGGCTGCGAGCCGTACGGTGGAGGATTTATTGTTTCCCCGGAGCAGGCTTTGGAATGGATTGCCGTCGACGCGGAGAATGCGCGCGTGCTCAAGCCGTTCCTTGGGGGAGATGACCTCAATGCCCGGCCTGACGGCAAGCCCTCCCGGTGGGCAATTGACTTCACGGGGCTTTCCGAAGAGGAGGCTCAGGCGTTCGCCTTGCCCTATGCACACGTGCTGGAGCGCGTGAAACCTGATCGCGCCAAAAAGGCCAAGGCGGTGCGAGAGGCACCCTGGTGGCTGTTTCACCGGCCTCGCCCTGCTTTGCGTGCGGCGATCTCCTCGCTGAAGGAAATGCTTGCTATCACGCGGCATAGTAAAACTGCGCTACCCATGCGCATCCCGACCGCCTGGTTGCCCAGCGATGCAACCATCGCTTTTGCTACGGATTCCTTCGGGGATCAGGCGGTACTGTCGTCAAGTCTTCATCAGGTCTGGGCTATTAGATTTGGCTCGGGGATGCGTAATGATCCTCGCTATACCCCGTCTTCCGTGTTCGAGACCTTCCCTTTTCCGCAAGAGAATGGACGAATGCCTGAAGCTGGAAGGGCACTTGAGCTTGATCGGCGGGAAATCATGACTCGCCGTGGACTTGGTCTGACGGACCTCTATAGCTTGGTCAATAATCGCGCCATTACTGATTCCGCCGATTCTGATGTGGCGAAGATCCGCGCGATCCACGTGGAACTCGATCGGGCCGTAATGGCTGCCTACGGATGGGACAGCGTCCCCCTGGATCACGGCTTCCATACCTACCGTCAGATGGAGCGTTGGACGGTGAGCCCTGCCGCCCGGGTGCAGATCCTCGACCTCCTCCTCGAAGAGAATCATCGTCGCGCTGCCCTGCAAGGCGTTGTCAGTCCCGCCGGTAACAATGAGGACATCGACGAGGATGAGGAGGACGACTAGTGACTACCCACGGCGCCCGGCCGGCCGCGACACCTGGCGTCCTCCCGGCCCCGGCCTATCGGCTTGCCCTCGACCCCGACGACCGTTCGTGGACCGCCCGCGAGAACTTGGTCGACATCCTGGAGCGCGAACTCCTCGGCCCGGCAAACGGCCCGGACGAGATCCTCGACGGTGTCCCCGACTCGGCGTACCTGATCGGCCGGATCGCGCCCGTGCGTCTCACCGCCGGCCAGGACGACCCCGGCGAGGCGGGGTCGGACGACGCCGCGACCGACGTGGGCGACGCTGTGGATGCGGCCGAGAGCCGTGGCGTGCCGCTCACCGCCGTTGACGACAGCAGCGCGAGTTCGGATGAGGACGAGGTCGAGGACCAGCCGCAGAAGCGCGGGCTGATGATCCCGGCGTCGATGGGGCTGCGCTTCCAGTTCCCTGACGATCTGGACGAGTTCACGGTGACCGCCTCGTGGGGCACGTACGAGGCGGTGAAGGAGAAGCGTGGCGAGGGCACCGAAGGCGGCGGGGGCGAGGGGGCGGCATCCGCTCCGGTGCTCCGTCGTTTCCAGCGCACCCCGCACGCCATCGCGAAGGCGATCAAGGTTGCCGACCTGAGGCCGTCCCGTACGACCGAGATCGTACTCAAGGACAAGGTCCTGCTTCGGGTGGATCGTTACGACGACTCCGAGCGTGGCTGCCGGCTGATCGAGGTGGCGTTGTGCAATGACCGGGAGACGCCTCGCAAGATCCCAGTCGAGGCGTGGCTGTACCAGACCAAGCTGTCGGTGTCGGCCAGTGGCGCTGAGGTGTTCCTGCCGGTCAATGACGTACTTCTGGACACGCGCGAGGAGCCGGACGACGAGCTGCGGCGGCTGCGGCTTCAGTACCGCAACCGTTTGGAGTTCGCCCATGGTCGGACCTGCTCGGTGGACTGGGAGGTAGCCGAGGGAGCGCGCCGGGCCAGTGAGGTCTGGACGACGTGGCTGCCGGTGACTGAGACGCCGCAGACGGCCGCTGAGGAGACCGGCGCGGCCCTGCTGGACATGCGCAAGCTCCAGGAGGCGTCGACCGACGAGCTGCGTACGGGTCTTGAGCCGATCGTCGCGGGTTACACGGCCTGGCTGGACGGCGAGGAGCGGCGGGCCAAGGCTCTTCCGGAGCATCTGCGGTCCGAGGGTCTGGACGCGGTCACCGAGGCGCGCCGGGTGCAACGCCAGCTTGAGGAGGGTCTGAAGCATCTCCTCGGGGACGAGGAGGCGTTGCGCTGCTTCCGGTTCATGAACCGGGTGATGGCCGATCAGCGTGTGCAGTCCCAGGTCGCAGAGCGGCGGGCGAGCCGGCCGGAGGAGAGCATCGACGAGGCTCGCGAGGCGATCCTCGAGGACAAGAAGGAACGGGCGCATTCGTGGCGTACCTTCCAGCTCGCGTTCGTGCTCATGCAGTTGCCGTTGCTGTCCGATCCGGCGGCGGAGAAGCGGTCGGGGGATCTGGCCAAGGCGCAGCTGCTGTTCTTCCCGACCGGTGGTGGTAAGACGGAGGCGTATCTGGGTCTGGCCGCGTACACGTTCGCGATCCGTCGCCGCCAGGGTGTCGTGGATGCCTTCGACGGTCCGCTGGACGGGCGGTCCGGAGTGGCCGTCCTCATGCGGTACACGCTGCGCCTGCTCACCGCCCAGCAGTTCCAGCGCGCCACCGCCCTGGTGTGCGCGGCGGAGCTGGCGCGACGCGATGATGTGGCGACGTGGGGGGACGAGCCGTTCCGGATCGGCCTGTGGGTCGGCACCGACGTAAGTCCGAAACGGTACGACGAGGCCGCCGAGCAGTTGCAGAAGGCCCATGGGGGCCGTGGCTATCGGCTGACGGTGCTGCAGATCCAGCGCTGCCCGTGGTGCGGGACGCGGGTCGAGGCGCGCGATGTGCGCACGGAGCCCGCGCTGCGCCGGGTGTACGTGTACTGCGGGGACGAGCTGGCCGACTGTCCGTTCGCCGACGGCGGTGAGGTCCCGGACGGGCTGCCGGTGCTCACGGTGGACGAGGAGATCTACCGGCTCGCGCCGGCGTTCGTCATCGCCACTGTGGACAAGTTCGCCCGCCTGGCGCGGGAGGGCGAGGCCGCCTCGCTGTTCGGGCACGTCTCGCGGCGCTGTGAACGGCACGGATTCGTGCATCCCGACTATCAGCAGTGCGACATCAAGGACGGCAGCAAGCATCCCAAGAAGGACAGCTGGCCGGCGGCCCCCATTCACCCAGCCATGCGGCTGCGGCCACCGGATCTGGTCATCCAGGACGAGCTGCACCTGATCACTGGGGCACTCGGCACGACGGTGGGCCTGTTCGAGGTGGCCATCGACGTGATGACCGACTGGCGGACCAAGGACGGGCGCCCGGTGCGTCCGCTGCTCGTCGCCTCCACAGCCACCGCCCGTAACGCGTCGGAGCAGGTGCGTGCGCTGTACGGGCGTGACGTCACCATCTTCCCGCCACAGGTCCTGGACGCCGGCAACACGTACTTCTCCAAGGAGATCCCGGTCTCCGAGAAGCACCCGGGGCGCCGGTACATCGGGATCAGCACGACCGGGGTGCGCCTGACCACGGCGGAGATCCGGGTCGCCGAGGTGCTCCTGGCCGGCGGACAGCTGCTCCTCGACCGCTCCGGCCGCGTGGCCGACCCGTACATGAGCCTGGTCGGCTACTTCAGCGCCACCCGCGAACTCGCTGGCATGGCACGGTACATGAGCGACGACATCCAGACCGCGCTCGCCAAGGGCCGCCCCTGGTCGAAGCTCCCCCGCCGCACCGGCACCGACTACGGTTCGCTGCACGTCGCCGAGCTGACCTCGCGCGTGGCCAGCGCGGACATCACCGCGACCCTGGACCAGATGGCGACGGCGTTTAACCCGGGCTTCGACTCCACCGCGGGCAAGCGGAACCGGCGCGCGCTGCGGGAGGCGAAGAAGCCGGAGCCCACGCGTGAGGTCAATCCGTACGACGTAGTTCTGGCCACCTCCATGCTCCAGGTGGGCGTGGACGTGACCCGCCTCGGCCTGATGCTCGTGGTGGGGCAGCCGAAGAACACCGCGGAGTACATCCAGGCGTCCTCCCGTGTGGGCCGAACGGCGGACCGGCCGGGCCTGGTAGTCGCGCTCGGGAACTGGGCGCGGCCGAGGGACCTCGCCCATTTCGAGCAGTTCCGCCACTACCACGAGACGTTCTACGCCCAGGTGGAGGCGCTGTCGGTGACTCCGTTCTCGGTGACCTCGCTGGAGCGCGGCCTCGACGGCGTGCTGGTCAGCGCCGCCCGTGTCCTGCAGGCGGCCAAGGCTGGCCCGGGGCTGTCCCCGGAGGACGGGGCGGCCCGTATCGAGGCCGAGCAGCACTTCGCGGGCGAACTCGTCGACGCCCTCGTGCGTCGCGTCGCGCGGGCCGGCGACGAGGATGCCGCCACCCGCGCCCGCCTGCGCCTGGAGAACCGGCTCGACCAATGGGGCAAGCGACGCAAGAGCCTCATGGAGGACCGTAAGTCGTTGGTGTACGAGAGGGTCCTGGACGACGGCCGGCACGACGCACTGATGATGAGCGCGGAGAACGCCAAGGCAGGCATCGACACCCGAGACGCCGCGCCGTTCATCGTGGCGAACTCGATGCGCGAGGTGCAGCCCGAGATCAATCTTCTGGTGAGCCCGATCAAGGAGCGACTGGTGTACCGCGCACCCGACCATGCCCCTCAGTGGAAGATGCCGGAGGACAACTCGTGAGTGACGAGACGCGCTTCGTCTACGACGTCGCCCACGCCGTCGACCCACTGGGCGACCTGGAGCAGGAGGCGGACAAGGCCACCAAGCACAACCGTGCCAAGGTCGGATCGGCCCGCCCCTCCTCCCTGCTCTACACCTACGGTCCCGGCGCGATCATGGACTTGCCGCAGTTCACGATCATGCCGACCGGTCTGGACGACTGGGACCGCATCTGGCGACGCCGCGAGTCCGCGCCCCCGCAGATCCACGCCCCGCGCCTGCGTGACGTGGTCCGGATGATGCTTCGTTCGCCCGACGTACAGCTGCGGCCGTATCCCTGGCAGCCGAAGAAGTACAGCCGGTCTGCCGAAGGCAACGACCTCGGAGTCCCATCCCGGGTCTTCCCGCAGTGGCTGCGGTGCACGGGCTGCGACATGCTCGGACTGCTCGCCCAGTTCGACTACCGCAACACGCACCCCTTCCGCACCGACCTGGCGGTCTTCGAGCACGCCAAGTGCACGGGCCGGGCAGGGTCCGGCACCCGCAAGGCGATGCGCCGCACCGCCATCCCGGCCCGGTATCTGCTGGCCTGCGTCGACGGGCACCTGGACGAGTTTCCGTACGACCTGTGGGTGCACCGCGGGCAGCGGTGCAGCAAGGCGGAACTGCCCGCGCTGAAGATGGTCGACCGGACCGCCGGCAAGGGTGCCTCGGCCGTCATCCACTGCGCCTCCTGCGACATGCGGCGCCCCATGAACGAGGCCCAGGGCGAGGCCGGCAGGGAGAAACTCCCGCAGTGCCGAGGCCGCCACCCTCACTTGGACGCCTTCGAGCCCAAGGGCTGCCGCAACGAGACCCGCCTGATGCTCGTCGGCGCCTCCAACTTGTGGTTCCCGGCCACCCAGTCGATCATCGTGATGCCGGAGTCCCAGGAGGAGAAGGCCAGCGACCTGGCCGACCGGGTCCGCACCGCCCTCGGCGACAAGCTCGCCAAGTACCGCCACAACCTGGAAATGATCCGGGATCTTCTCGACGACCGCGTCGACGTCACCGCCATGCCCGACCACGACCTGGAACAGGTCCTTCAGGCGGCCTCCGCTCCCACGGACAGTCCGGAGGAGCAGGAGGAGAAGCTCCGCGACTGGGACCCGGTCGACCTCTTGGTCCCCGAATGGCGATACCTGCTACGCGACATCGTCGGCACCCGCGTCGAGGACCCCAAGAGCGGACTCACCCTCTCCACCCGTGATCGGGGCGACGCCCTGCAACCAGAGATCACCCGCGTACTTGCGGTCGAACGCCTCCGCAAGGTGAACGCCCTGGTCGGCTTCACCCGCATCGACGACATGGACCGCGTCGGCGACCTCCCGCGCCGCCTGGCCCCACTGACGCGCACGTCCCGGCCGAACTGGACGGTGGCCACGGAGGACCGAGGCGAAGGCATCTTCCTCCAGCTCGACGAGAACGCCGTCGCCGCGTGGGAGAAGCACGTCCTGGACACTGACCTGTGGGAGCTCCACCGCAAGGCACACGAGAGAAATTTTCGGCGCCGTTTCTCCGAGACCGCCGACCAGGTCCACCCCGACACCCGACTGAAGCCTCCGCGCTACTGGCTCGTTCACACCCTCGCCCACATCCTCATCCGCGAACTCGCCCTGACCTGCGGATATTCGGCCGCCAGCCTTAGCGAACGCCTCTACGCCTGGCCCGCGACCGAAGGCCGCGACCCCGCGGCCGGCCTTCTCATCTGCACCACCGCGTCAGACAGCGACGGCACCCTCGGCGGCCTCGTCCAGCTCAGCGAGCCCACGCGCCTCCAACAGGTCGTCGGCAGTGCGCTGCGCAAGGCCGCACGCTGCTCATCCGATCCCATCTGCTCCAAGCGCACCCCCCAGGACCCCGAGGACTTCCTCCACGGCGCCGCCTGCCATTGCTGCGTCATGGCCTCGGAGACCTCCTGCGAGCGCGCCAACCGCTTCCTCGACCGCCGCTTCCTCCTCGACCTGCCCGGCAGCGACCTCGGCTTCTTCCAGACTCATGAGTGACGCGGACGCGCCACGCCAGCTCGGCCGGATCCTGACCGGAACCGAGGCCAAGGACATAGCGGACCGCCTGGCCGACGGCGACACCTTGACCACTGCCCTCAAGGTCGTCGCGGTCGGCCAACGGGCGGAAGTCCGGAGGCTGCTGGAAGCCATCGGTGGCGGTCCCGGAGCAGTACCCCAACAGATCCTGGTCCTGAGGGCGATCGAGGGGGCACGGGCGCTTCCGGCCACGCTGTCACCGCTGTGGACCATGCCCGGACACCTCGCCCAGAGCGGACCGCTCACCACCTCGGTCACCCGCCTCGTCGGCAGCGCCCGCCAGGCGATCACCTGCTCGACCTTCAACTTCCAGCGCAGCTCCGCACTCTGGACGTCACTGCGGACGGCCGCACAGCGCGACGGCGTCGCCGTCCGCGTCTACATGGACACCCAGGCCGCCGACGGCAGCGAACAGCGCTGGACGCCATCAACCAGCGAGGTAGCCGCGCACTTGGCCCCCGCAGAGGTCTGGAGCACCAAGGAATTCGACGGCGTCTACGTCCGCAACCACGCCAAGTTCCTCGCCATCGACCACCACCTCCTCCTGGTCACCAGCGCGAATTTCTCCTGGAGCGCCGAGAACAACAACGTCGAGTTCGGCGTCCTCATCGACAACCCGAACCTCACCGAAGCCGTCGAGCGCGAGCTGCGGGAGGCGGAGGATTCCCTGTACGAACGCGTGTAACGTCGGCTCCCCGCCTGCCGGCCCAGGTGCTCGCCGAATCAGCCTGGGCCGCGACGCCTGGCGGGGAGCGCCCTCAGGACCGTCGCCCAGGGCGGGCTCGCCTCCGCCGGTGGGTGTTGAGGACGGTTGCGACGAAGACTTCATCGCGGTTCCCTGGGTGCGTGCCCCAGCCGGCATGGAAGATCGACACGACGAAACTGGCCAAGATGCGGAAGGAGCGCGGCTTGTCCCCAGAGGACGTGGCAGACCGGATGGGGGTGTCTGCCCGTTGATCCACTACTACGAGGCAGGCGTGCATTCGCCCTCGGTGTCTGACCTGGGGGATCTGGCCTTGGTCTTGGAATACGCCCCGGACGACTTGATCGCCAGCCCACGCGGAGAAGTGTCCCTGGTTGACCTTCGGTACGCGGCCGGCCTCACAGCAGCTAGCGTGGCAGCCCGGCTACGGAGAGACCCGACGGGCCACGGACAACTCATCGACCACCGCAAGATCCGGGACCTGGAGGAGGGGAGGAAGGTGGCAGGGAAGATGCTGCGGCGCCCGAAAGCCTCGGGGCTGTTGACCGGCGCCCTGGCCCGGACGTACGGAGTCCTTCCCCGGGTTCTGATGGACGCGTGATGCAGAGCCGACCTGATGACGTCCCTCCGAAGCCCTCTTCCAAGGGCAGGACACACCCATCCGTACGGGCAGCGGAGATCTGGGAGGGCCTCAATGACCGGCAGCGCATCTATCTGACGGCCTGCTACCAGGAGGACCAGGAAGCTGAGCGTCAGGTGACGGCTGCACGGGCGGCCGCTTCGGGAAAGCGGATTCCTGCGGCGGAGTGGAGAAAAGTCCCGTTCACGATCAAAGCCGACCCGGAGTTCACGGGGTACACGGCCCTTCAGGACCGCCTACGGGTGCTGGGCGAACACGACGCCGGCGCCGGCCAGACATTCAAGGCTCTCGCCACGCGCGGACTTGTCATGCTCTCGGAGGACCAGGTCGAAGTGTTTCCCCTGGGCTTCGTTCCACGGGTCCTGGTGGAACTCACCCGCTTGGGCCGAGCCTGCGCGCGAGCTGGCCTCGGTGAAGCACTTCCGCCACGGCGGCCGGCGCACCTGCTTTCAGAGTGGCTGTGGTCCAGCCTGATGAAAGTGGCTTCTGCCGAACCGGATGGCCTATCAGAAGATGATATGTGGGGGAGGTCGAGGTTCTACCTGGGAACGGGATACCGACCGAACGGGCCTCGAGGAGCAGGCAGCCGCGGCCTGATCGACGAGTTTCCGGTGACCGAAGGGGAAGGCGAGGAGGCGTTCGTGAGGGAGTACCGGTGGCGCCTGACTGACGCCGGACGCCAGCACATCACCCAATACCGGGACGCCTATCGAGACATGTACCCAAACGTCCCCATCGTGGAGCTTGCGTAAGAGGCTTCCGCACACTTCATCACCCGAACTGATGAATTACCACTCAGATCGCTGCGGGACATCGGTGCACACCTAAGGTCGACCAGGTGAACACACGCTCTACTTCCGCCAGTTCATTGCGTGACGCTGAGGTCCGGCATGTCGTCATGACCGCTGCCGCCATGGCCGCGAGGGCATTGACCGGGTCCGACAGCAGCACAGACCCAGAAGTCCGCCTCAAAGAGATGATGGACGCCCACGCGAGGATCCTCTGGGCGTGGGGTCCCGGAAAGCCCCTGACCTTCACCAAGTTCCGGGAGATGCTGACGGAAGACCTGTCGGCGCTCCTGCCCGACGGTGTGGACGCCGGCGAGATGTCGGGCTTCTACGCCATCACCGAGGACGGGGAGTTCGAGGAGGACTCCTACGATCTGGAGCTGGAGCAGCGGACCGTCCTTGAGGCGCTCGAGAAGGCGTCGTGGAACGGACGGTCAGCGATGGGTGATCGGGTCAGCGACGAGCTGCACCAGACACTGGTGCACCGTGAACTGCTGAAGGGTCGCTCGCAGGAGTCCTACTGCGCATGGCGGTCGGCCCTGATCACGACTCCGGCGGGGGCGGCCGGGGAACTTCGCCGTCTTGATCTCCCCGCGAAGCTCGACGAGTTCTACGAACCTATCCGGTTCGACGCGCTCTACGACCAACGGTGGTGGTTCGCGTGCCCGTTCTGCTCGTGGCCCATGAAGATCACGCTGCATGGCGAGAAGCGCGGCTCCGCGGGGAAGGTCCGTTGCTTCCACCGGCCGCACGCCCGGCAGGGAGCGCGGTACGAGTTCACGGTTCCGGACAGCGGCAAGGCACCGGAGCTGCGGTCCGTCGGCAGGCCGTTGAAGCCCGAGGGGAGTGCGAGCGTCCTGTTCAAGGACATCACGGACCGGATCCCCGAGCCGACCCCGGAGAAGGGGCACCGGGCCCTGGTGCGGGGGGTGTGGCGGTGCACGACGATCCCGGGGATTCCCGAGCTGGGCCTGTATGACGCGCTGTCGAGGCCGGCCCTGAAGAAGAAGGGGGTGACCGTGGCACTATGGCCGGATATGGACACATACGACCTGCTGGTCACGGTGTCGCGGAAGCACGGGGCGAGGACTGAGTTCAAGGTCGATGTGAAGGACTACACCCACGCGACGCTCCTAGCCGACAAGATCACCGCCGACCGGGGTGACGGAGGCGGTGCTGACTGGTTGGTCGTTCCGGACTTCCGGTACGACACGGTGCCGCTGCTGGAGGACGTCAGCCGGAAGTGGATGCGGGTGGCGACCGCCGGGGACTTCGGCGCGAAGGTGTGCCAGGAAGCGGGTGCGACGTGGGCGTGACGAAGAAGCTGTCGAAGGGTGTCGGTTCGGCGTCCGCCGCGCTGGCCCTGGCGGCGCACTACTTCCCGGAGAAGGACGATGAGGGCCGCTTGGTGGCGTCGTTCCGTCACGCGTCGTTCTTCTTCACCGGCCACCTGGACCTGTGGGACCAGTGGCGGGAGATGCCGCTCGCGGACAAGCAGCGGATCGCCGGTGTCATCCACTACGGGCGGCAGGACTTCGCCTCATCGGGGGTGTTCACCCGTTTCGTACGTGGCTGCCTGGCGGAGCAGTCTCCGGATGGCGGTATCCCGTTCGAGGCCGTGGGGGATCCCGGCAGCGCGGTGTCCGCGAGGCCGCGGGTCGGCGGCGATCTCCTCGCCCACGTCGACCGCATGCTGGAGAGGCTGTCGAAGTCGTACGGGCGCAGGAGAGCGCATCCCCCGGCAGGGCCGGGGACGTGGCTGACGGCCAAGCGGTACGCGTCGGGAAAGGGTGAGATCGTCGGCCGGGCGGTCATCGCGGCAACCGGCACCTTCACCAGCGGGAAGGACCTCGATGACCTCCCCGAGGTGCACACGCTCCCCTACGAGCCGGACCTGAAGATCGCCACCCCTGATCTTCTGGAGCACGCGAGGGAGGTCGACCGGGTCCGCTACGAGGAACACGGCAAGGAAGGGTACCTCTTCGACGTCCTGTCCAAGCTCTTCGACGAGCTGCACACGACCGACGACATCAGCGTCGGTGACGCCCTGATGCTCCTTGCCGGGCCCATTGAGATCTTCAATGCCCCTACCGGAACCGGGAAGAGTGTCCTTGTGCGGGTCGCGGCGTCCTGGCTCGCGGTCAACGGGTACGCGATCACTCTGGTTCTCCCGACCGTCGAGGCGACCTTGTCCGCCGCGTGGGAGATCAAGGAAGACCTCAGGGCTCTCGGCAGTACGAAGACCTGTGCTCCTCTGATGTCGCCCTCCCGGCTCCACGACCGGGCCATGAAGCTGGTCTCCCGCATCGAGGGCCCTCTCATCGGCCAGGACGACGAGACGCTGTGGCGTATCGACACCCTCTCCTACGGGTGTGCTCTCAAGCACGCGACGACCAGCACTCACCCGTACCCGCCGGGCAGCGAGTCGTGCCGGTACCTGGGTCCCATCCCCCCGATGACGGGGAGTCGGTCCTGTTCGTGGATGCAGACCTGCGGGAAGTACGAGCAGCAGCGTCAGGCGTGCGAGGCCGCGGTCGTGGTGACCAACCACCACAACTTCATGGCCGGGCGGTTCCACATCGGCGTCATGCTCGACGGCAGGAAGGCCGGCGACTTGTCCGTGGCCGAGTTCGCGTTCCGCCGCTCACACGCGGTCCTGATCGACGAGGTCGACCAGTTCCAGTCGGTAGCGGTCGACATGTGCTCCAGCGACCTGGTCCTTGACTCCCGGCAGCGAAAGAGCGTTCCCCTTCGGGATCTGGACGACGACCAGAGGATCATGTCGTCCGAGGCGATCAAGGAGCTGTGCCCCACCATCAGTCACGCCCGCTACCTGGCGGAATTCCTCCTTGCCGCGCTGTGTACCGATGAGCTTCACCTGCGCTACTACGAGGGACGGGACGAGGCGAAGGACACCCACGGTTCGAACAGCAGCATGTGGCACCTGTCCGGGTCGCGGGACCGGCGACTGATCACGCTCTTGTTCCCCGAGGAGGACGTCACCGACGCCCAGGAGATCCCGGCCGAGCTGTTCGACAAGCTGAACGCCCTGCACCCTGTGCACCCGGAATCGTCCGAGGACGCGCTTCCCCCGGGCCGCATCCACGACATCTCCTTGGAACCGCATCTGAAGGAGGTGCGGGAGGTGCTGGGGAACCTCCTCGCGTCACGGGGAGAAGACCTGCTCACCCAGGCCCGATCGGCGATGGACAAGATTCTCAAGGACGCCGTCCCCAACGGCTATGACCGGGGCGAGGCCATCGAGCTTCTGATCATCCGCGTATGGCTGGCCGAACTGGACATGACCCTTGAGCGTCTCCGAGGGAAGACCGCTCAGTTCAAGGCCGCGGGACTCCCCTCCGCTCAGAAACTCGGAGAGAAGCTGGAGACCGGCGTGGCGTCCGGCATCCTGCCCTACGGCATGCTCGGCAAAGGCGTCTTCGGCTACCGAGTCACCGGCCTGGACGACCCGGAGAAGTCCGCCGAACTCACCTCGCAGAGCATCTCCGGCGATCCCCACACCTACACCGCGCAGCTCGGCGGCATCGTGTCTCTCGTGCTGGCCGGCGTCGAGCGCCCGGTCATGGGCCTGTCGGCGACCGCCTACTTCCCCCAGGCCGTACGCGAGCACGTCCACGGCCACGTGAAGTGGTGGATGACCGACGCCGACCCGGAGAGCATCAGCGCCATGCAGGCGCCGCTCAAGGACGCACTCAACCGCGACATCCAGATCTCCGGTCTCCCCCAGCACCTCAAGAGCAAGGCCCTCAACGCGCTCGGGGAGAAGCTCTACACCGACAGGATCCACCCCGAGCTCGCCGACCTCCTCGAAAACGACCCCGACCGCGCGCACGTGGCGGTCGTCGTCAACTCCTACGAGCACTGCCGCCACATCGCTGCCGGCATCTACGCGTCCGGCGACTACCGCGACGGCCTGTGCGTCGCGGTCCCCCCGGACAAGTACCGGCGTGACCGGCTCAGGGAAGCCATCAAGCTCCCTCCTGGCGTCATCGAGCTGACACCAGAGGAGTTCACCACGTTCCCCAAGCGCGGGAAGATCCTCGTCGTTCCCATGGCGAGGATCGCGCGCGGCCTGAACATCGTCATCGGCCGCCGGTCGGCGATCACCAGCGTCTACCTGTGCACGCGGCCTCTCGCTCTGCTCACCGACCCTCCGGAGATGTACGCCTCCATCAACGCTGCCGGGATCAACGCCGTCACTCCCGCGAGTGACCCTCTGGAAGTCCTTCACAAGGCGCGAGAGGCGGCCTGGTCCCGGCTTCGGCTGATCATGCGCTCCGCCCCCGGGTTCGTCAGTGCCCACAAGACCCTTCAGGAGGAGATCGTCGCCGGGATGATCGTCGACATGATCCAGCTCGCCGGCCGGGCCCGCCGCGGCGGCACGGACATGACGCTGCACCTGGTGGACTACGCCTTCCACAACGACTCGTGGAAGTCCGACCTGAAGAACATCCTGCGCCGGATGCACGAGAAGTGGACTCCGGACGTCCGGCGGAGAATGGACGCTATCTACCGCGAAGCGCTCGCCGCGTTCCTCGCGTACGCCGGAATCAACTCCGGGGAATCAGAAGGTCATTGATCGCCCGTCCAGCCGTGCTATGGTGACGCACGGCTGGACGCGCACTGCCCAGGCGAATGACGGAAGCTCCCATGCAGCGACCGTTGGCCAAAGGCCCCGTTGGACCCGCGCGAAGAAGTCCCGTTTTCGGGCACGCACATCACTGCCAGGCATCGTCAACGTCTCGGCGGGAAGCATGGGATACCGCGCGAGGGAACAGACATGCCCAAGCGGCAGAACCCGTTGCAGAAGGATGCCCGGAAGCTCCAGCGGCGCACGGACTACACCTACACGCAGGCCCTGGACATCATCCGCCTGCTCCAGAAGCCCGCAGCACGATCGCCGCGGGAACTCACCTCGGTAGCCGAAGCTCTCCTCGCCGGCCAGGATCAGGTACACCTCTGCCCTGTCTACGGCGCTCTTCCCCCGGCGATGGCCGGCAAGTTGCGCTTCCACTACTTCATCGGCATCCATCGTCTCGGCAGCTACCTCACCAAAGACGACTGCCTGATCGGCCGCAAATCACGGCCGGCGGGCGACGCGGCACCCGATGACGAGAGCCTCTCCTCTGCCTCGCACTCCCCCATCCCGGCGTACCGCCGTACGGCCAGAAACGGAGCACGCACCCCGATGACCGCTCAGCCCCTCACGGGCCAACCGCCCAGGGTCAACAAGAAGCAGCGGCTGAACGTCGCCGCGTACCTGTGCACCCCGCAGCTCCTCGATGGCGCCGCCGTCATGGTCCGCGAGTTCGACAACGGGTTCAAGAACCTCTGGAGAGGCTTCGACCGCGCGTACAAGGACCTCGCCGGCCGAGAAGAGGTCCAGGCTCCCCACTCCATCGTCACGACCGCGCTGCGCTGCCTGACCGGTGGCTACGTCCACTTCGACCCCTGGGCCGGCGTCCTCGTCACCCGCGTCGAGATCGACGACGACACCCTCCGCGACGCCTTCACCCTCATGGTCGGCATGGCCATGGGCACGCCCATCGACCAGATCAGCCTCAACAATCCCGACCCGCTGGCCGTGAAGGTCGCCAGCACCCCGGAGGAACGCCGCCTCCTCGCCGACTACCTCATCACCAACGAGAACGGTCAGCCGGACGCACCGGGCTGGGTGTACCGGACGGTGACGTGGGACCTGTCGATCCGCCTGGCCGCGCGTCCGTGGAAGGTTGACGGGCAGGAGATCACACTCCGCCCGGACAGTGAGGGCGGCCTGATCGCTTGGGGCCACCCCTGGTCGAACAAGAACGGCACCGCGCACGCCGTGGCACGCATCCGGCTGTCCATGAAGACCCTCCCCAACCTCTCCCGCCCCGTGATCCTGGCCTCCTCCCAGGTGACACGCCTCAAGTCCAGCCTGGCCTACGCACGGAAGGTGCTGGTCGAGCAGGCCGACCCCGGACTCCCGCTGATCGAGGTCGAGCTGGACGGCCGCGGCAAGATCCGTCGGATCAACCGGATGGCGCTCCAGATCCTTTCCAAGCTCGGCATGGACTACACCACCCTGAGCCTCATCCAGAACCGGGCCCAGGCCGAGGCCGACTACGACGCCGCCACGCAAGACACCGAAAGCGGCGAGGGTGAGATCCGGGAAGCACTCCCCCCGATCGGCCCGGACAGCAAGATCCGCCCCATTCAGGGCAAGAGCTACAAGTTCCCCATCGGGCGCGGCGTCGGCATGCACCACATGCGCGAGCTGGACCGGCACATCCGCGACGTCTTCGGCGACGCCGCGACCAGCCCAGACATTCACCTGAGCACCCGCGGATTCCCCCGCAACGACCCGAAGAACCCTCTCCCTGCCCCGGCCGAGGTGACCCGCTCCCTCACGTCCATGGGGTACGAGCACCTGCGAATCGTCTGTCTGTGGAGCAAGGACGAGAACCGCACCCGCATGATCAACGGGCTGTGTGACGCCTACAGCCTGCCCGCCACGAGCATCGACCCCTCCGACGGCGTCCCCGTCCCGCTGCACGGCGACACCGTCAGCGTCGTGTTCCACCACGCCCCCGCCTTCCTCGCGCACGGCCCCGCCACGGGTCGGGCCGGGCTGGTCGACGGACTCCCCTCCCTTCGCCGAGAACCGGGAACGCTCGTAGCGGTTTGGGCAGAGACCGAGTACACGGCCGAGTCCATCGAGGACACCACCGAGGAGGAAGCTGCCGAGAACCGGCGAGACCGGCGCCTGCGGGCGAAGAACGACGAGTCCGACGCCAAGTACCAAGGACGCCGGATCATCGCCCAGAGGGGCATCGTGTCGCAGTACATCGCCGACATGAAGCAAACCAAACGCAAGCGAGACCAGGGCAAGGACCACCAGGCGCTCTACTCCCTCGTCGACCTGCACCGCAACATCGGAATCCTCGACGAGCGCATCGACACAGCCCTGATCGACCCCATCGGCGCCCACGCACCTCATGGCGTCGCACACGTCGGGATCCACGTACGCCGACAGAGCAAGCAACACCCCAAAGAGAAGGCCAAGATCTGCATCACCGCAGTCGCCCTGGTACCTCCCTCCGTAGAGGGAGGCGCCTGGACGCTCCACGGCTGGAGCTACACCAACCCGAAGTGGCAGCACTACAACGACGCCATCGCCGCCTTCCACGCCCTGGACTACCCAACTGGCAAGATGACCGAGCTGGTCGACGACAACCAGGGTTACAAGAAGGTCGCCGAGCAGATCGACCAGGCCCTCTCCGACCTGACCGTCCGCATCGGTCGCCTCCCCTACACCGTCACCGTGGACGGAGTCGGAACCCGCAGGCTGTGGGGCGGCCTCCACAACAACAAGCAGGGCCTGACCGGAGACCCCGGAGACACCTGGCTCCCCGGCAGCACGCTGCGCCATCATGACCGGCCCATCGCCGTGATCCGGATCAACAAAAGCGCGGACGAGGTGCCGCAGCCGATCAGCGTCAGCCGGTTCGACGCGGACGGGAACTTGATCGGCGCGAACAGCACCACGACGTCGCTGTACCGGCTCGACACCGACCTCGGCCCCGCCACCTGGATCCTGTCGAACGTCCCTCACCAGTATGACGGGAACGGGGCGGGCCGCCTCGGCGGAGACAAAACCCGGTGGACCGCCGGCCACGGCTCCAATGAAAAGGGCAACATCTCGAAGAACGAGGTCGCCGCCAACTGGTACACGATGAACGGCACCGAGATCTACCCCTTGCCACTGACGCCGGGGGTGGGCCAGGAGGTGCTCGCGAACCTCACCGCGCGCCTGTGCAACCGCCCCCTGGCATGGAGCAACCGAACCCGCTACCCCGTCCATCTCCACGCGGCCCAGCAGATGGACCTGGACCACCCGCAGTACCGCCGCACCGCCCCTCAGGAGGACAATGAGGCGGAAGCGACTGGCGACGCACAACAGACCGCCGACCAGGAGTAGACCAGCCATCCTCAACGGGCTGCACGCTACGGGGGCGACGGTCGCTCAGTAAGCCTCGACAGCCTCAACCAAGAGGCCGTGGAAGCGGCACAACATAGCGGGGGATCGCCGGTTGGCCGAACTGGCGATCCTCCGCATCATTCATAGCCCGCCGCCGCTACTCGCCCGTCCATCGAGAGACATCATCGGATCGAAGCAGGGAGTGCGCCTGCACAAGACCGCTGCCGCCGTCTACGCTGCCGCTCAGCTCGCGCGGAATAGGTCCTGGGCGCGCTCCAGGTCCTGCTCGGCGCGAAGCCTCAACTCCTGTTTGCCCCTTGCCCTGGTGGCCGAGTCACGTCACGTCCCGGGTGAACCCGGGATCCAGGTCGCCGTAACAGCCGGGTGCCCGGTGACCGACGCCACAGTCACACGGCGCACACAGCGGATGTCTCTGCAAGCACACCTACTCGGCCGTCGAGGGCGCGCACGACCCCTTGGGCGTCAGACAGGCCGCCCACGCTACACCCCAGTTCACGGCACCCCGGAACCTACCTAACGCCCCATCAGAACGAGCGTCAAATGAGCGTCAAGAGCGTCATTTCGGCGTCAAGATATCGCCCGTAACGCCCACACCGCACATAATGCACACGGGCAAAACCGCAGGTCAGGAGCCCTTCGCGGCCGGTTCGAGGATGGCGACACACTCCACGTGATGCGTCATCGGAAACAGATCGAAGGCTCGCAGCGTCCGGACCCGGTACCCGCCGTCCCGGAAATACCCCAGGTCCCGAGCCAGCGCGGCGGGGTCGCAGGCGACGTAGGCGATCCGGCGGGCGCCCAGGGAGGACAGGTGCTCGACCGTCCTGCGTCCCGCGCCCGCGCGGGGCGGGTCCAGGACGATGAGGTCGACCTCCGTGATCCCGGTGCGCGGCAACACCGATTCGACCTTGCCCTGCTCGATGCGGACCCGGGGGAAGTCGGCCAGGTTGTGCCGCGCGTCCTCCACGGACCGCTTGCCGGACTCGATGCCGAGGACCGCGCCCTTCTCCCCGAGACGGTCGGCCAGGGCGCCGGCGAAGAGACCGACTCCGCAGTACAGGTCCAGAGCCGTTTCGCCCTTGCGGGGCAGGAGGCCCTGCATGACGGCGGTGACCAGGGTGTCGGCCGCTTTGGGATGGACCTGCCAGAAGCCGCCGTTGCCCACGCGGTAGGTACGGCCGTCAGCACGTTCGCGGACGAAGGGGCGGCCGTGCACGCGGTGGACGCCACCGGACTTCTCGTCCACCCGCAGTACCGAGACCGGCTTGTCCAATTCCACCAGCGGGAGGCGGGCGCCGGGGCGCGGGGTGAGGATCACCTGACGGTCCTGTGAGCCGGTGGCCGCGATCGCCTCCACCGACTCCATGCCGGACCAGTCCCGCTTCTCGATGCCGAGTTCGCTGACGCCCTCTGCCGCGATCATGCAGTGGTCGATGCGTTCGACCTCGTGCGAGCGGTGGCGGCGCAGGCCCGCGTGCCCCTCGGCGTCGACGGCGTACTGCACCCGCGTGCGCCACTGAGGGACCTGTCCGGAGGGCAGCTTGTCCCCTTCGGCGGGAACCACCGTGCCATCCCAGCCCGCCTCCTCGGGGGACAGACCCGCGAGCCGCTTGAGCTGCTCGGCGATCACCTCGGCCTTCAGCCTGCGCTGGGCGCCCGGCTTGGCGTGCTGCCAGTCGCAACCACCGCAGCGGCCTGGGCCGGCGAAGCGGCAAGGGGCTGCGATGCGGTCCTTGGCTGCCTCCAGAATCCGGACGGCATCGGCGCGCAAGAAGCGGGCGCCCTCCTCGCCCTCCGTCACCCGGGCCACCACCCGCTCACCGGGCAGGGCGTGCCGGACAAACAGCACCTGCCCCTCGGTGGTGCGGGCGATGCAGTGGCCGCCGTGGGCAACGGGGCCGATCTCGACCTCGTACTCCTCACCCACCAGCGACTTGGTCGGTTCTGCCTGCATGGTGGGGTGACTCCAGATCGGAAAATCGATGACGGGCGGCGAGAGCGGAACGGCCGCGACGGGTGGGCCGGACAACAGCCCACCAGTCTACGTGTTCGCCGCCCCGCTTCGGTCCGGGCTCGCTCAGTCCTTCCCCGCGGGCGCCGCCTTGGGCCGCTCGGCAGGACCCCGCCGGACCGCACCGGGCGCGTTCCACTCCTGCCGCTTGCGGGCTCGCAGCTTGGCCGCCTCGGAGGAGGCCAGCTGGTAGGGGATGGAGGTGACCATCACTCCGGGGGTGAACAGCAGCCGGCCCTTCAGGCGCAGGGCGCTCTGGTTGTGCAACAGGTGCTCGTACCAGTGTCCGACCACGTACTCGGGAATGATCACGGAGACCGCGTCGCGCGGGGACTCCTTGCGCAGGCTCTTGACGTACTCGATCACTGGCCGCGTGACCTCTCGGTACGGCGAGTCCAGCACCTTCAGCGGAACGTCGATGCCACGGACCTCCCACTCCTCGCGCAGCGCCTTGGTCTCGGCCGGGTCGACATTGACCGTGAGCGCCTCCAGGGTGTCCGAGCGCATCAGCTTGGCGTAGGCCAGGGCTCGCAGCGTAGGACGGTGGATTTTCGAGATCAGCACCACCGAGTGCACCCGGGACGGGCGGACCATGTCGTCGCTCGGACCCTCCGGGGCCGCGATCTCCTCGGCGACGCGGTCGTAGTGCTTCCGGATCGCGGTCATCGTCGCGTAGAAGATGACCATGCCCAGCAGGGCGACCCAGGCGCCATGGGTGAACTTGGTGACCAGGACGACGACGAGCACCAGGCCGGTGAAGAAGGCGCCGAACGCGTTGATCGCGCGGGAACGAATCATGCGGCTGCGTGAGGCCGGGTCCTTCTCGACCGCCAGATGGCGGTTCCAGTGCCGGACCATGCCGATCTGGCTGAGCGTGAAGGACACGAACACGCCGACGATGTACAACTGGATCAAGCGTGTGGAGTCCGCGCCGTAGACGACCGTCAGCAGCATGGCGGCGCCCGCGAGGAGCACGATGCCGTTGGAGAAGGCGAGGCGGTCGCCGCGGGTGTGCAGCTGGCGCGGCAGGTAGCGGTCCTGGGCGAGGATCGAGCCGAGCAGCGGGAAGCCGTTGTACGCCGTGTTCGCGGCCAGGAACAGGACGAGCGCCGTCGCAGCCGCCAGTACGACGAACAGGAAGCTGCCCTCGCCGAACACCGCCGCGGCGACCTGGGAGATCACCGGGTCCTGAACATAGCCGGCACCGAGCGGCTGCCCGTTGTGGAGCAGGTCGGCGGCCGGGTTCTCGGCCATACGGACCTTGGTCACCAGGGCGAGGGCGATGATGCCGCAGAACATGGTCACGGCCAGCAGGCCCATCATCGCCAGCGTGGTCGCCGCGTTCTTGGACTTGGGCTTGCGGAAAGCCGGGACGCCGTTGGAGATCGCCTCCACGCCGGTGAGCGCGGCGCAGCCGGAGGAGAAGGCCCGCAGGAGCAGGAAGATCAGGGCGAACCCGGCAAGTCCTTGGTGTTCGGCCTTGATCTGGTAGTCGGCCGTGGGCGCGCGCATGGTGTCGCCCAGGGCCAGACCGCGGAAGGCGCCCCACAGGATCAGGATGAAGACGCCACCGACGAACACGTACGTCGGGATCGCGAAGAGCTTGCCCGACTCCTTCACGCCACGCAGGTTCATCAGCGTCAGCAGGACGATCACGGCGACCGCGCAGAGCACCTTGTGCTGCACGACGAAGGGGATCGCGGAACCCAGGTTCTCGATGCCGGAGGCGATGGAGACGGCGACGGTCAGGACGTAGTCCACCAGCAGGGCGCTGGCGACGGTCAGGCCCGCCTTCGGTCCGAGGTTGGTGGTGGCCACCTCGTAGTCGCCGCCACCGCTCGGGTAGGCATGCACGTTCTGCCGGTAGGAGGCGACGACGGTGAACATCAGCACGACGACCGCGAGGGCGATCCACGGGCTGAAGTGGTACGCCGACACGCCCGCGACGGACAGGACCAGCAGGACCTCTCCTGGCGCATAGGCGACGGAGGACAGCGGGTCGGAGGCGAAGACGGGGAGTGCGATGCGCTTCGGCAGGAGTGTTTCCCCCAGCCGGTCACTGCGCAGTGCGCGCCCGATCAGGATCCGTTTGGGCACGTCGGTCAGTTTGGACACGACAGAGGATCGTAAGCCTTCGAACTGGCAGCCGCCCACCCGCCATCCCCTATCCGACCCCGAACCGTCCCCTGTCTGCCCCACGAGTGAACTCGGCAGAATGTGGAGTTGCGGATTCCGCAGCCACTGCAGGCTCCGTACCCAGGTCGCAGATTCCCGCCCGCCACCGGCCCCCGGAGGGGCCACGCCCGCGACTGCTGAACTCATTCGGGGCGGCCACCCCTCCCGCCTACCTCGGAATCCTGACCCGGTACGGCGTGCGCAGCATCACTCGCCGACGGGCCGGGCAACCTCCGGCAGGGGGGTTGCCCGGCCCGCGACGCCCGTGTGTAGCTTTGGGCGTCGGTCTGAGACCCTGATGCCGAGCAGTAACTTTTGGACACCGGAAGGACGGTCGTGCACATCGTCATCATGGGCTGCGGAAGAGTGGGTTCCGCTCTTGCCCAGACCCTGGAGCAACAGGGACACACGGTCGCCGTGATCGACCAGGACCCCACCGCCTTCCGTCGGCTGGGTCCGGGATTCGGGGGCCGTCGGGTCACCGGCGTCGGCTTCGACCAGGACACCCTGCGCGAAGCGGGCATCGAGGAGGCCGGCGCCTTCGCCGCCGTCTCCAGCGGCGACAACTCCAACATCATCTCCGCGCGCGTGGCCCGCGAGATGTTCGGCGTGGAGAATGTGGCCGCCCGCATCTACGATCCCCGCCGCGCAGAGGTCTACCAGCGTCTGGGCATCCCCACGGTGGCCACGGTCCGCTGGACCGCCGACCAGATGCTGCGCCGTCTGCTGCCCTCCGGGGCCGAGCCCCTGTGGCGCGATCCCACCGGCGGGGTGCAGCTCGCCGAGGTTCACGCGTCCTCCGAGTGGGTGGGGCACAAGATCAGCAAGCTGCAGGAGGAGACCGGCGTCCGGGTGGCGTTCCTGACCCGTCTGGGCGAGGCGATCCTGCCGACCTCGCAGACGGTGCTGCAGGAGGGCGACCTCGTGCACGTGATGATGCGGACGGACGACGTGGACAAGGTCGAGGCGGCATTCGCCGGAGGCCCGGAAGAGGAGGGCGGTCACTGATGAGGGTCGCCATTGCCGGGGCCGGCGCCGTCGGCCGCTCGATCGCGGGCGAGCTGCTGGAGAACGGCCACGAGGTCCTGCTCATCGACAAGGCCCCGACCGCCATCTCGGTGGAACGGGTGCCGCAGGCGGAGTGGCTGCTGGCCGACGCCTGTGAGATCACCTCCCTGGACGAGGCAGCGCTACAACGCTGCAACGTCGTGATCGCCGCGACCGGCGACGACAAGGTCAACCTGGTCGTGTCACTGCTCGCCAGGACGGAGTACGGCGTTCCGCGTGTCGTGGCCCGGGTGAACAACCCCAAGAACGAGTGGCTGTTCAACGAAGCCTGGGGCGTGGACGTGGCCGTCTCCACCCCGCGTCTGATGTCTGCGCTGGTCGAGGAGGCGGTGAGCGTCGGCGACCTGGTCCGCCTGCTCCGCTTCAGCCACGGCGACGCCAACCTCGTCGAGCTGACGCTGCCCGAGGAGTCGGCCCTGGCCGGCACCCAGGTCGGTGACGTGGAGTGGCCGCAGGACACCTCCCTGGTCACCATCATCCGCGGCACCCGGGTCCTGACCCCCTCCACGGAGGACTCCCTGGAAGCGGGCGACGAACTCCTCTTCGTGGCCGCACAGGCCCGGGAGGAGCAGCTGGAGGAACTGCTATCGGTGCGGCGGGAAGACACCTGACGGTCTCGGCGGCACCGCGGCGGGCGTTCGTGGCTTCAAGGACGCCCGCCGCCACACTCCGACCGGTCCCGCGCCACGGCCAGGGTCACCCCCGGCGGTGCCTGCCGCCCGCCGGCTCGCCGCCCTCGGTGGCCAGCGCCGCCTCGCGCTCCTTCTCGGCCTGCTCCTCGGCCTCCATCTCCGCGAACACGTCGATGGGCGCGGGCGCCTTGGCGAGGAAGACCCAGGTGAGATACACCGCCAGCAGGAACGGCGGGATCTTCAGGATGACCAGGACCCAGCCGAGCTGCGTGGTGTCAGCCCACCAGTACAACGGGAAGAGGATCGCGCACTTGGCGAGCAGGATCATGCCCCAGGCCCAACTGGCCTTCGCATAGGCCTTCTTCCGGCCGGGGTTACGGGTGCGCCAGGAGAGGTTCTCCTTGAACACCGGGCCGAGGATGAGGCCAATCAGGGGCACACCGGCAAGCGTCGTGATGATGTACGCGAATCCCAGGCCCAGCGTGTAGAGCATGCCGGGGAGGTAGAAGTCCTTGGCGTTGCCGGTGAACATCGCGAACGCGACGCCGAAGACCACACCGAAGACGCCGCTGAAGGCGTGCTTGACGGTGTCCTTCATGGCCAGCCGGACGACCACCAGGACGAGGGAGACCGCCAGCGCGGCGATCGCCGACAGGTGCAGGTCCTTGTTGACCGTGAAGATCGCGACGAACAGCAGGCCCGGCACGACCGTCTCGACCATGCCGCGGACACCGCCGAACGCTTCGAACAGCGCCGCCTCGGTCACCGCGCGGGCGTCCCCCGCTAGAGGCTGGTCGGTGTCTTCGGTCGGCTTGTCGAGGGACGTCACCGGCTACTCCCGTCCGAGAGGTCGCAGTTCGTACTTCGGATTGAACAACACCCGGCGGCCCCGGCTCATCGAGATCCGGCCCGATGCGATCAGCTTGCGCCCCGGTTCTATGCCCACGATGGAACGCCTGCCGAGCCACACCACGTCCAGCGCGGCGGAACCGTCGAACAGCTCGGCCTCCAAGGCCGGGACGCCGGCACGCGGACGCAACGTGACCGTGCGCAAGGTACCAGTTACGGTAACGATCTGCCGGTCCCGGCAATCACAGATCTTCGTGCAGCCGGTCGTCTCGGCATCTTCGCGCAGCTCCTCGGACTCCAGGTCCTCCTGGGACGTGGAGAGCCGGTCGAGCATGCGCCGGAACCGGCCGGCCGGCTTTCCGGAACGAGGAACAGCACTCATACCTGAAGCGTACCGGGGCCCGCTGACAGCGCCGTAGCCAAGCTCACTTCTCGAACCGGTACCCCATCCCCGGCTCGGTGACGAAGTGCTTCGGGTGTGAGGGGTCCGTCTCCAGTTTCCGGCGCAGCTGGGCCATGTACACGCGCAGATAGTTGGTCTCGGTCCCGTACGACGGCCCCCACACCTCCTGCAGCAGTTGCTTCTGGCCGACCAGCCGGCCGGTGTTGCGGACCAGCACCTCCAGCAGGTGCCACTCGGTCGGGGTGAGCCGGACGTCCCTGCCGGCGCGACTGACCCTCTTGGCGGCCAGATCCACGGTGAAGCCCTCGGTTTCCACCACCCTCAGATCGTCCTCGGCGGGGCCGACCGGCTCGGCCCGGCGCACGGCGGCCCGTAGCCGGGCCAGCAGCTCGTCCATGCCGAAGGGCTTGGTGACGTAGTCGTCGGCGCCCGCGTCCAGCGCTTGGACCTTCTCTTTCGAGGAGTGCCGTGCGGACAGCACCAGGATCGGCACCCGGGTCCAGCCGCGCAGGCCCCTGATCACGTCAATGCCGTCCATATCGGGCAGGCCCAGGTCAAGGACGACCACGTCGGGGCGGCGGGAGGCGGCGAGTTCGAGGGCGCTCCGGCCGTCGGAGGCCGCGTCGGCCTCGTATCCGCGTGCCTTGAGGCTGATCACGAGGGCGCGCACGATCTGCGGCTCGTCGTCGACCACCAGCACCCTCGTGGGGGTCTGTGGGGTTCCCCCGTTCGGGCTCACCATGGGGTCCGCCTTTCTGGTCCTGCGGTGTCTTCCGCAGCCTCCGCGGTGTTCTTCGGTGCCCGAGCGGACCCGGGACGCGCCCCTGCCGCGCGCAGGCTGAGGACCATGGTGAGTCCACCGCCCGGCGTGTCCTCGGCGTCGAGGGTGCCGCCCATGGCCTCGGCGAAGCCCCGGGCCACCGCGAGCCCGAGCCCGACACCGGCACCGCGCGGGGCGTCACCGTACCGCTGGAACGGCTCGAAGATGCGGTCCTTGGCGCCGTCCGGCACGCCCGGGCCACGGTCCACCACCCGTACCTCCACCCGATCGGCCATGGCACTTGCCGAGACCAGGACGCGCTGCCCGCGCGGACTGTACTTGACCGCGTTCTCCACCAGGTTGGCCACCGACCGCTCCAGCAGCCCGGGGTCGACCGCAACCATCGGCAGTGTTTCGGGCACGTCGAGTTCGACGCTGTCCTCGGGTACGCCCCCGAGCGCCATCGGCACGACCTCGTCGACGTCGATCTCGCGGATGAGCGGGGTGACGGTGCCGGTCTGCAGCCGGGACATGTCGAGGAGGTTGCCGACCAGGTGGTCGAGCCGGTCGGCGCCTTCCTCGATACCCGCCAGCAGCTCGGCCCGGTCCTCCTCGGTCCAGGTGACGTCACCGGAGCGCAGCGACGACACGGCGGCCTTGATACCGGCCAGCGGGGTGCGCAGGTCGTGGCTGACGGCGGCCAGCAGGGCGGTGCGGATGCGGTTGCCCTCGGCGAGCGTGCGCGCCCGGTCGGCCTCTTCCTGCAACCGTCGGCGGTCGAGGACGACGGCGGCCTGCGCGGCGAAGGCGGCGAGCACCCGGCGGTCCTCCGCGGGCAACACACGGCCGGTGAGCGCGAGAGCCATGTGGTCGCCGACGGGCATGTCGACGTCGGCGTCCTCGGGGCGCGCCAACAGGGGCCCGGTCCCGGCGTGGCCCGCGCAGGTCCACGGTTCCGTGTCGTCCGCCCGTTCCAACAAGGTGGCCGCCTCCATAGCGAAGGTCTCCCGGACCCGCTCCAGCAGCTCCTCCAGGCTGGTCTCGCCGCGCAGCACGTTCCCGGCGAGGAAAGAGAGGATCTCGGACTCGGCGCGCAGCCGGGCGGCCTGGCGGGTGCGCCGGGCCGCGAGATCCACCACCGAGGCCACCGACACCGCCACCCCGAAGAAGATCACGATGGCGACGATGTCCTTGGGATCGGCGATGGTCCACCGGTGCAGCGGTGGGGTGGAGAAGTAGTTCAGCAGCAGCGAGCCGAAGACCACCGCGGCCAGGGCGGGCGGCAGACCGCCGAGCAGGGCCGCGGCGACGGTCACGGCCAAGAACAGCAGCACGCCGCCCGCGAAGCCGAGGTGGACCGCGCTCAGCAGCACGGCGAGCGCCACCGGCCCGGCCAGCGCCACCGTCCAGCCCCAGCGGGTCCGGGCCCCACCGAGCCGTCCGCCGCGGGCCATGGGCAGCCCACGGCCTTGGGCCGCCTTCTCGTGGGTGACGATGTGCACATCGAGGTCGGGACCGGAGTCCCGGGCGACCGTCGCACCGACACCGGGCCCGAAGACGTACTGCCAGGCTTTGCGGCGGGAGGAGCCGAGCACGATCTGGGTGGCGTTGACACCACGCGCGAAGTCCAGCAGCGCGGCCGGTATGTCGTCGCCGACCACGTGGTGGAAGGTGCCGCCGAGGTCCTCCACGAGAGTGCGCTGGACGGCCAGCTCCTTCGGGGAGGCAGCGGCGGGGAGGCCGTCGCTGCGGGCTATGTAGACGGCGAGGACCGTGCCACCGGCGCCCTTCTCGGCGAGTCGGGTGGCACGGCGGATGAGCGTGCGCCCCTCGGGTCCGCCGGTGAGTCCGACGACGATCCGCTCGCGGGAGCCCCAGATCCCGAAGACCCGGTGCCGGCTGCGGTACTCGTTCAGGTACTCGTCGGCCCGGTCGGCCACCCACAGCAGCGCCAGCTCCCGCAGGGCGGTGAGATTTCCGGGCCGGAAGTAGTTGGACAACGCTGCATCGACCTTGTCCGGCCGGTAGACGTTGCCGTGTGCCATACGGCGGCGCAGCGCCTGTGGCGACATGTCGACCAGCTCGATCTGATCGGCTCGCCGCACCACCTCGTCAGGGACGGTTTCCAGCTGCCGCACCCCGGTTATCGACTCCACCACATCACCGAGTGATTCCAGGTGCTGAATGTTGACGGTCGAGATCACGTCGATCCCGGCGGCGAGCAGTTCCTCCACGTCCTGCCAGCGTGTGGCGTTGCGGGAGCCGTGCACGTTGGTGTGGGCCAGTTCGTCCACCAGGGCCACGGCGGGGGCCCGGCGCAGTACGGCGTCAACGTCCATCTCGGCAAAGACGGCACCCTGGTGCTCCAGCCGTCTGCGCGGCACCTGTTCCAGACCGTGCAGCATCACCTCGGTACGCGGCCGGTCGTAGTGCTCGACGAACCCGACGACACAGTCGGAGCCGCGCTCCACGCGGCGGTGCGCCTCGGCGAGCATGGCGTAGGTCTTGCCCACCCCCGGTGCCGCGCCAAGGTAGATCCGGAGCTTGCCGCGTGCCATGGCCTCATCGTCTTCCCGTGACTGCCGCGTCTTCCCGTGACTGCCGCCTGCGCAGCGTCGACCTTACGGCCCATGATGCGGGCATCCGGGACGAGGACGCGGGCATCGGACGTCTTTGACGCAACCCTGACGGCAGGGGCGCTGCGTGGTGGATCTCCGCGCGCGCTGTCCCCCGCTGCCTTACCCGGGCCAGGATCGGCCGTACGTGCGGAAGGGCCGCACCCCCACGGGGACGCGGCCCTTGACGCCTTCGCCGTCAACGAACCTCGGTGATCTCCGGTCCGCGCTGCAGCTGGCCCATGCCGCCGGAGAAGCGTGAGGACTCCTCCGACTGGACGCCCTCGGGCACCATCTGGGCATCGTTGGGCAGCTTGAGGACGATCGGGTCGCGGGGGGCCATCGGTCCGTCACCGCGGACCACGACCGTGTCGCGGAAGATCTGCTCCAGCAGCCCAGCGGCCTGCGGCTGCACCGCGCCCTGGCCGGAGATCACACCGCGCAGGAACCAGCGGGGGCCGTCCACACCGATGAACCGCACCACCTGGAAGCCGCCGGTGCCGTCGGGCAGTTGCACCGGCACCTGGGCCCGCAGCTCCCAGCCCAGCGGGCCCTCGACCTCGTCGATGATGCCGCCTTGCTGCGTGATGCCGGAGGCGATCTCCTCGCGGACCTCGCCCCAGATGCCCTCGCGCTTGGGCGCGGCGAACGCCTGCAGTTGGACGGCGCTGTCGCGCAGCACCACGGTCGCGGCGACGATCGCGTCGCCGGCGACCTCGACCCGCAGCTCCATGCCGTCGACGCCCGGAACGAACAGACCGCCGAGGTCCACGCGCCCTTCGCTCGGGTCGCTCACCTCACCGCTGTCCCACGGCCCGTCGGGCCGGGGCCCGGGCTCCAGCCGGACGCGCTCGCGCTCGGCCTCCTCCTCGTCCGCCTCGGTGTCGACGCTGTCGACGACCTGCTCGGCCTCGCCGGCCGCGTCCTCGGCGGCACCCTTCTTCTTGCGACGTCCGAACACGTCACTGTCCTTCCCGGTCGGATACGACCGAAGCGTATCGATTCCCACCCGCCGGACCACCCACGGTGGTCCGGCCCCTTGTGCCGCTGTCGCCGCCCACCGCGGCATGACCACCGGTGGACCCGAAGCCCCCCTCGGCCCGCGTCGAGCCGGGAAGCTCCGCGACCTCACGGAAGCGAACCCTCTCGACCTGCTGGACGACCAGTTGGGCAATCCGGTCGAAGCGCTCGAACCGCACGGACTCGCGCGGGTCGAGATTCACCACGATCACCTTGATCTCTCCACGGTACCCGGCGTCAACCGTCCCCGGGGCATTCACGAGGGCGACACCGCAGCGGGCGGCGAGGCCGGAACGTGGGTGCACAAAGGCCGCGTACCCCTCCGGGAGCGCGATCGACACTCCCGTGGGCAGTACGGCCCGCTCACCGGGCGCCAGCTCGCACGCCTCGGTGGTGCGCAGGTCGGCTCCGGCGTCCCCGGGATGCTCGTATTCCGGAAGCGGTACGTCAGGGTCGACGCGGCGGAGCAGCACGGCGAGTTCCTGGCGGGGCTCACGGCTCACGGGTTCACCTCGAAGGCTCGGGTACGCCGGATCTGGTCCGGGTCGTCCATGACGGCCTGGATCTCGTCCTTGCGGCCGTGGTCGATGAAGTGGTCCACCTTCACTTCGATGAAGAGGGCGTCGGCGCGGACGGCGACGGGCCCGTCGGGACCGCCGATGCGCCCGGTGGCGCTGGAGTAGATCTTCCGCCCGGCGACGGCGGTGACCTCGGCCTCCAGGTGCAGCGTGGTACCCACCGGAACCGGTCGCACGAAATCGGTTTCCAGTCGCCCGGTGACGGCGATGGTCCGCAGCAGCCAGTTCAGCGAGCCGAGGGTCTCGTCCAGGGCGGTGGCGAGCACCCCGCCGTGGGCGAGGCCAGGGGCGCCCTGGTGGGCGGGCTGGACGGTGAACTCGGCGGTCAGCGAGACGCCGTCGCCGGCGCGAGCGGCCAGGTGCAGGCCGTGCGGTTGCCCGGGGCCACAACCGAAACAGTGTTCGTAGTGGGCACCGAGGAGTTCACCGGGTGCGGGCGCATCGGGGTGCCGTACCGGTTGCACCGCGTCGGCGGGGGGCTGAAGAGCTGCAGAACTACCACTCACAGGCGCAGACCTTACCCGCGAGTCGGCGTGTTGCGGATCCCGTGCCAAGCTTGGCCCCATGCAGCTCTCCGCCAGCCCCTACGAAGAACGCCTCACCGCCCCCCGCTCGTGGTGGCTGGTCAGCTTCCTCGTGGGCGTCTCGTTCGCCCTGATCCTGCTCCCCTTCGGACCTCTGCCGCTGCTCGGCGGCCTGGTCGGGGGTACGGCTGCGGCAGCGGTGGTGACCAGTGCCTACGGCTCCCCCCGCATCCGTGTGGTGGGTGACTCCCTGATCGCGGGCGAGGCGAAGATCCCGGTGTCGGCGCTCGGCGAGTCACACGTCCTGGACGCGGAGGAGGCCCGTGCCTGGCGGACGTACAAGGCCGACACCCGCGCCTTCCTGTTGCTGCGCTCCTACATCCCCAGGGCGCTGCGCGTGGAGGTCACGGACCCGGCGGATCCGACGCCGTACCTGTACCTGTCGACGCGGGAGCCGGAGAAACTAGCGGCAGCGATCGCGGCGGCGCGGAAGGCGCGCGCCTAGAGTTCCCCGGGGAGTTCCCCGAGCCTCAGCGGATGGGCCGGCTCCTCTAGGGGCTGCAGTTCGGGCAGCTGGTCCCACGGCACCGCGACCCTGCGCAGGTCGGCGCGGATACGTGCCGCGAGCCTTCTGGTTTCCCGGCGGTTCAGGACCGCACCGACCGCGGCACCCACCATGAACGGCATCAGGTTGGGCACGTCCCGGACGACCCTCTTCATGATCTGCCGGCGTAGCTCGCGCTTCATGTGGCCGCCGAGGGCCGCGTCGTACGTCGACGGTCTGAGCACGTTGATCCCGCGCTCCCCCGACCAGGAGGACAGATACGCGGTGCTGCGGGTTCTGAGGTTTCCCGGCGGCCGTACGCCGTAGACCTCGTGAAGTTCGGCGATGAGCTTCAGCTCGATCGCGGCGACCCCGGTGATCTCGGCGGCCAGCTCGGTCGGCATGGCCGGTGGCACCGGCAGCATCGCCGCCGCCCCGATCCCGGCTCCGAGGGTCGATGTACCGGCCGCGGCACCCGCCACGAGCTTGTCGGCGAGCTCTTCGGGCCCGAGGCCCGGAAACTGCCCGCGCAGGGTCGCGAGGTCGCGCACGGGGACACGTGGGGCGATGTCGATGACCCGGTCCACGAGATAGGTCAGCCCCGCGCGAGCGCGGCTGCCGCCCCTGCGGATGCCTTCCCCGGCCATGTCCCGGGCCGCTTCCGTGATCACCGCGGCCCGTCGCCAGGCGACGGGCGCGGGCTGCTGCGCCGGCGCCGGGTGGTCTGCCCGGTCGGCCGCCGGTTCGAGCGAGGCTCCCGCACCGAATGAGCCCCGCTCGTCGTCACGCGCGCCGTGCGGGCCGTTGGACGGCCCATGGTCCGCTTTCCGCAAGGGGAAGCGGCGCTTCCGAGGAGGGGTCGAGCCAGTCACGGCCGACCCGCCCTCAGTCGCAGTCGCGGCAGATCGGCTGACCGTTCTTCTCCCGGGCCAGCTGGCTGCGGTGATGCACCAGGAAGCAGCTCATGCAGGTGAACTCGTCCTGCTGCTTGGGCAGCACACGGACGGCCAGCTCCTCGTTCGAAAGGTCGGCCCCGGGCAGTTCCAGGCCTTCGGCGGCCTCGAACTCATCGACGTCGACCGCGGAGGTGGACTTGTCGTTCCTCCGGGCCTTCAGCTCTTCAAGGCTGTCCGAGTCGACGTCGTCGTCGGTCTTGCGTGGAGTGTCGTAATCGGTTGCCATATCGCTCTCCCCCTCTGGGTGTCTGCGGTGTCTCCAGCGCACGTAACGCGTGAGAGGCCGGACTTGTGCCCGACCTGAGGCGGAGATTTTGCCTCACATCAAGGTCTGTTACTCAATCGACACCCAATCCGACCCCTCAAGAGTGATCGGCTTGGATGGCGGAGAGGACCGTACACGGTCCCCATGTCGCGCTCCAAAGGCGCCTCACCGTGTACTTCCCGTGATCAAGACCCTTAAAAACCCGGACATTACAGACTTTTCATCCAGCATCTTGATCACGGAGAGTACGTGACCGGAAATCCGCCCATGTGATCGATCACACAGGGACAACCTCGCAGGGCGCCCCGGAAATTCCGCCCAAAGCGAATATCTCTCGCGTGTGTCGGTCTCGATCACAGTGGCAAGGTGACGCGCATCACCAGACCGCCGCCCTCACGGGGCCGAGCCGCGATGTGGCCGCCGTGCGCGCGGGCCACGGACCGGACGATGGACAGACCGAGGCCCACACCCTTGTCACTGCCCGTGCGCTCCGTACGGAGCCGTCTGAAGGGCTCGAAGAGGTTGTCGATCTCGTACGCCGGCACCACCGGCCCTGTGTTGGTCACGGTCAGCACAGCCTGCCCGTGCTCGACGCCGGTTTCCACCTCGACCCATCCGCTCTCCGGGACGTTGTAGCGCACCGCGTTCTGCACCAGGTTCAGCGCGATCCGCTCCAGCAACACGCCGTTGCCCTGCACCACGGCGGGCTTGCGCTCGCCGCGGATCTCGACGCCCTTGGCCTCCGCCTCGGCATGCACCTGATCGATGGCCTGCGTGGCGACCTCGGCCAGATCGACGGGTTTGCGCTCGACGATCTGGTTGTCGCTGCGGGCAAGCAGCAACAAGCCTTCGACCAATTGCTCGCTGCGCTCGTTGGTGGCCAGCAGCGTCTTGCCGAGTTGCTGCAGTTCCACCGGCGCATTCGGGTCCGACAGGTGCACTTCGAGGAGCGTGCGATTGATCGCGAGCGGGGTGCGCAGCTCGTGGGAGGCATTGCCGACGAAGCGCTGCTGGGCGGTGAAGGCGCGCTGCAGGCGCTCCAGCATGTCGTCGAAGGTGTCCGCCAGTTCCTTCAGCTCGTCGTCTGGGCCGTCCAGCTCGATCCGGCGGGACAGGTCCGAACCCGCCACCGCACGTGCCGTGCGCGTGATCCGGCCGAGCGGGGACAGCACCCGGCCCGCCATCGCGTAACCGAACGCGAAGGCGATCACGGCGAGGCCCAGCAGGGCCAGCAGCGAGCGGCTCAGCAGGTTGTCCAGGGCGGCCTGGCGCTGCTGGTCCACACAGTGGGCAATCGCGTCGTTGAAATCCGACAGCGCCAGGCTCTTGGTGTTGATCGCGGGACAACTGTCACTGGAGACCTTCAACTCCTGGAAGCTGACGATCTTGAACAGGGGCTGGTTGCCCGTACTGATCGCCTGAGCGGCCAGCAGGTAGATGATCGACAGCAGCAGGATGCCGGCGATCAGGAACATGCCGCCGTACAGCAGCGTGAGCCGTATGCGGATGGTCGGGCGCAGCCACGGGAAGGGGGGCTGCGGTCGCCTGGGGTCCCAGGTGGGTTTCGGTGGCGCCTGGGGCGGCGCGGGTGTCGCGGCCACGGGGGATCAGATCCGGTAGCCGGAGCCGGGCACGGTGACGATGACGGGCGGCTCGCCCAGCTTGCGGCGCAGGGTCATGACCGTCACGCGCACCACGTTGGTGAACGGGTCGGTGTTCTCGTCCCAGGCCTTCTCCAGCAACTGCTCGGCCGAGACGACCGCTCCCTCGCTGCGCATCAGCACCTCCAGCACCGCGAACTCCTTCGGCGCGAGCTGCACCTCCTTGCCGTCACGGAAGACCTCACGGCGGTTGGGGTCGAGCTTGATGCCGGCGCGCTCCAGGACCGGCGGCAGGGGCACGCTGGTCCGGCGACCCAAGGCACGCACCCGCGCGATCAGCTCACTGAACGCGAACGGCTTGGGTAGATAGTCATCGGCGCCGATCTCGAGACCTTCGACCCGGTCGCTGACGTCACCAGAGGCTGTGAGCATGAGCACGCGTGTGGGCATGCCCAGCTCGACGATCTTGCGGCAGACGTCGTCGCCGTGCACGAGCGGGAGGTCGCGGTCGAGGACGACCACGTCGTAGTCGTTGACGCCGATGCGCTCCAAGGCGGCTGCACCGTCGTACACGACGTCGACGGCCATGGCCTCCCGGCGCAGTCCGGTGGCCACCGCATCCGCGAGCAGCTGCTCGTCCTCGACGACGAGTACGCGCACGTCGCTCTTCCTTCCTGTGTCCACCCGTGTGGCGCTCCGTGAGCGCGTGAGGGCAGGGATGTCCTGGGGTTGCGGCCTCCATCCTGCCCTTTTCCGCCGTAAGTCGGCTGTAAGACGGATGCCGGACCGCAGGGGCCGGGGCTCCGGCGCGGGCGTGCGGGATTTTTTTTCCTGCGGTTGAGGTTTCCGCCGAAGGGAGTGGGGGGAGGACGGCTTTACACCCCGCGATCACGCTCTGCATGTGCCGCAGCACCATGCGGTACTCCGCGATCCGCTTCGCAGAGCGGGCGTGGGTGTCCGGCACCGTCGCCGCCCGGCAGGGCAGCGCTGGGCACCTGCGAGAGACGTGATCGCCCTTCCCGACCGGCACACCCCCGTGCCACCGACCCACGACCCAAGGACGAGGGGGCGCAGCATGGACGCTTTCACCGCAGGACTTCTGCAACGCATAAAGGCGACCGAGTCCGATCTGTCGCGGGCTCGTGACGAGGGCGACGACTTCCTCGTCGAGGTGGAGCAGGCAGAACTCGACGACCTGCGCCGCCTCGCCGCCGAGCATGGTGTGGAAGTCGGCGCGTCACGCGTCTGACCGGCCCGCAAGCACAGCTAGACGGGCCCCCGGCGCATCCAGGACACCGCTGGTGGATCGTGGGGGGCGAGCATGACATCGGCCTTCACGACCTGCTACGGATCGTGAAGGCCGATGTCATGCTCGGCAAGGAGCCGGTACCGCTGCGCGCAATGCGGCCGGGCCACCGAAACGCCTCACGAACCGGCCGTACGTCCGGCTCCAACCGGCCGCTGAGCGGCGTGGGGCCCTCACCGGCCCACGGCTCCCGGCCCCTCGTCACCCGGGCGTTCGCTCGCATGACGAGGGGGTGGGGGCCGATCCGGGGGCCTCAAACGCACCGGGACACGTCCGCATGTCCCAGCGCACCGTGCCGGCCGAATCCGCCGGCAGTGTCAATGCCGCGCGGGGTCCCGCTCCGCTGTGTGCGACTGGCTTCTCCGTGGCCACGCCCCGCACGTGCGTCCGGCTCACTTCGGGGCTCAGTCGTGCCAGGCCCCAAAGTCCTCCAGCAACTGCTGCAGGAGCTCGAAGACTCCCGGCGTCCCCGCGACGGTCAGATCGCGCGACGGGCGCTCTCCGGGCCGTCCACCGGTCAGCACGCCCGCCTCCCGCGCAATCAGGTCCCCGGCCGCGACGTCCCATGCGTTGAGCCCGCGTTCGTAGAACCCGTCCAGCCTGCCGCAGGCCACGTCACACAGATCGATCGCCGCTGAGCCGCCGCGCCGGATGTCCCGCAGCAGCGGGACGAGCCGGCCGACCACCTCGGCCTGGTGAGCACGGACCTCGGCGACGTAGTTGAAGCCGGTGGAGACCAACGCCTGGTCCAGCGGGGGCGCGGGACGGCAGGAAAGCGCCCGCTCGCCCTCCCACGCACCCGTGGCCCAGGCACCGCCGCCACGCACGGCGTGGTACGTCTCACCGCGCATCGGAGCCGCGACGACTCCGACGACGGTCTCGCCGTGCTGTTCGGCGGCGATGGACACGGCCCAGGTCGGCAACCCGTACAAATAGTTGACGGTGCCGTCGAGCGGGTCGATCACCCAGCGGATACCGCTCGTGCCCTCGACGGAGGCGCCCTCCTCGCCGAGGAAGCCGTCGTCGGGGCGCCTGCCGGCGATCAGATCGGTGATCAGCTTCTCCGCCGCGATGTCCATCTCGGTGACGACGTCGATCGGACTGGACTTGGTCTTCGCCACCACGAGATCGGCCGGACGGCCGTCCCGTAGCAGTTCACCGGCGCGCCGAGCGGCCTCCCGGGCCAGTTCGAGCAGGTCGTGGTGCAGAACGTCGGTCACGGGTCTCCTCACGCGTAGGGACTGTCGGCGCCTGCGGCGGCCGGATGGGGGGCACGGGCCGGACAGCAGCCGACCGGACACAGGTGGTGGCTCGGGCCGAGGGCGCCCAGGGCGCAGGGGGCGACCTCCTGCCCGCGCTCCGCGGCGGCCCGCTCCTGGACCAGCTCCCGGACCGCTGCGGCGAACCGGGGGTCGGCACCCACGGTGGCCGAGCGGCGCACCAGCAGTCCCAGTTCCTGGGCCTTGGCCACGGCCTCGGTGTCGAGGTCGTAGCGGACCTCCATGTGGTCGGAGACGAAGCCGATGGGGGCCATGACGACGGCCGGGACGCCAGCCGCGTGCTGCTCTGTCAGGTGGTCGCAGATGTCCGGCTCCAGCCATGGAATGTGCGGGGCGCCGGAGCGGGACTGGTAAACGAGTCGCCAGGGGTGTTCGACACCGGTCCGCTCGCGGACGGCGTCGGCGATCAGCCGGGCCACGTCCAAGTGCTGCGCGACGTAGGCACCGCCTTCCCCGTGGGCCTCGGCGGGGCCGGAGGTGTCGGCCGCGGAGATCGGGATGGAGTGGGTGGTGAAGGCGATGTGGGCGCCGCCGCGGACCTCCTCGGGAAGGTCGGCGAGGGAACGCAGCACGCCCTCGATCATGGGCTCGACGAAGCCGGGGTGGTTGAAGTAGTGGCGCAGCTTGTCGACCCTCGGCAGCGGGACGCCCTCGGCTTCGAGGACGGCCAGCGCGTCGGCGAGGTTCTCGCGGTACTGGCGGCAGCCCGAATAGGAGGCGTAGGCGCTGGTGGCGAGCACCAGGATGCGGCGGCGGCCGTCGGCGGCCATCTCACGCAGGGTGTCCGTCAAATACGGCGCCCAGTTGCGGTTGCCCCAGTAGACCGGAAGGTCCAGTCCGTGCTCGGCGAAGTCCTTGCGCAGGGCGTCCAGGAGTGCACGGTTCTGACCGTTGATGGGGCTGACCCCGCCGAACAGGAAGTAGTGCTGCCCGACTTCCTTCAGGCGTTCCTTGGGGATGCCGCGTCCGCGCGTGACGTTCTCCAGGAACGGGACCACGTCATCCGGGCCTTCCGGGCCGCCGAAGGAGAGCAGGAGCAGGGCGTCGTAGGGAGTGGCATCGAGCGCGTCTGGCATGACTCGATCCTGCCACCCGGCGCCGGCAGCGGGGAAACGGCGGGGGGACGAGTCGGATTCGACGGGTTCGGGCGGAGGGGCACTCCAGCGGACCCTCAGCGGTCGCCCCCGCCGCGAAGTCGATGCACCCGGTCGCCCACGGGTCTCCCGAGTCCGTGTGCCGGCTGCGGTTCCGCTCTGCGGCCGGTGGGATTCCGGGCGCTGGTGGCGGCTTTCGCGACGGCCGCCACGGTTCTCGGTGCGTGAACGTGGTCCCCGTCGCCCTCGCCGGCGAGCGCGCCCATCAGGGCGCGGCGAGCACGGTCCCGGCGCTGTGCGCAGCCGGTTTCCGCGCGGCCGGTACGGTCCTCGGACCGGCGCGCACCGCTGGGGTACCGGAACCTCGCCGGCTGCCGGGCGTGGCGGCGGCAGCCATGAGTATGATCCCCTTCCTACTGGTCGGAAACCTACCGCTTCTGGCCGTGGCGCTGTTCGTTGCGGGGCTGTCCATCGCACCGACGATGATCACGACGGTGTCCCTCGTCGAAGAGCACGTACCTCGCGCACGGCTCACCGGGGTCACGACCTGGGTGGACGCCGACCTCACGGTCGGTGTCACGTTCGGCTCGCCCGCGGCGAGCTGGGCGATCGACGCAGCCGGCGCGCGGGGTACGGGGTTCCGGTGGCGTCCGGGGCCGTCGCGGTCGCGGTCGGTTTCCTCGGGTACCGCCGGCTGCGCAGGCCGGCCGCGGGTCGGGGAGGCACCGTTGAGCAGCACAGCGAGCGGGAAGATCGGAACCTGGCGCAACTGGGGCGGGAACGTGGCCGCCCGGCCCGCCCGGCAGGTGACACCGGCCTCGGTGGAGGAACTGGCCGCCGCAGTGCGCCGGGCCCGGGAGGACGGGCTCAAGGTGAAGGCGGTCGGGACGGGCCATTCCTTCACGTCGATCGCCGCCACCGACGGTGTGCTGATCCGCCCTCAGCTCCTGACCGGCATCCGCACCATCGACCGTGCGTCCATGACCGTCACCGTCGAGGCGGGCACCCCGCTCAAGAGGCTCAATGCAGCTCTGGCCCGCGAGGGCCTGTCGCTCACCAACATGGGCGACATCATGGAGCAGACCGTCTCCGGGGCCACCAGCACCGGCACCCACGGCACGGGCCGCGAGTCCGCTTCCATCGCTGCCCAGATCAAGGCACTCGAACTCGTCACGGCGGACGGCTCGGTGCTCAGTTGCTCCGACGAGGAGAACCCCGAGGTGTTCGCGGCCGCCCGAATAGGTCTCGGTGCCCTCGGCATCGTCACCGCGATCACCTTCGCCGTAGAGCCCCTGTTCCTGCTCACCGCGCGCGAGGAACCGATGCCGTTCGATCGGGTCCTCGCCGAGTTCGACCAACTGTGGGCCGAGAACGAACACTTCGAGTTCTACTGGTTCCCGCACACCGGCAACACCAACACCAAGCGCAACAACCGCAGCGCCGGCCCCGAGCGACCCGTGGGGCGGCTGGCCGGCTGGTTCGAGGACGAGTTCCTCTCCAACGGCGTCTTCCAGGCGGCCCAGTGGATCGGCCGCGCCGCGCCCGCAGCTGTCCCCCCGATCGCGCGGATCTCCAGCAAGGCCCTGTCCGCGCGGACGTACACGGACATCCCCTACAGGGTCTTCACCTCGCCGCGCCGGGTGCGCTTCGTGGAGATGGAGTACGCCGTTCCCCGCGCGGCCCTGACCGAGACCCTGCGTGAACTCAGGGCCATGATCGACCGCTCGGGTCTACGGATCAGCTTCCCGGTCGAGGTGCGCACCGCGCCAGCCGATGACATCACCCTCTCCACCGCTTCCGGCCGGGACAGCGCCTATGTCGCCGTGCACATGTACCGGGGCACGCCGTACCAGGCCTACTTCAGCGCGGCGGAGCGCATCTTCACCGCCCACGAAGGACGGCCGCACTGGGGCAAGGTGCACACGCGGGACGCCGGGTACTTCAACCGGACCTACCCGCGGTTCGGCGAGTTCACGGCGCTGCGGGACCGACTGGACCCGGAACGGCTGTTCCAGAACGACTACTTGCGGAGGGTGCTGGGGGCATAGGCGTCCCGACGGAGCCGACGGAAAACGGGGCATTGAGCTCCGATGTGCGGATTGCGTGAGGTTCGCCACGTTCATGATCGACAAGACCGGTTGGTGGGGGCCAAGTCGCCTTCCTTGCCAGAAGTTGGGCGGCGCGCCAATCCACGCACGTGGTCCGAATGGAGTACTGTTGCGAGCCCTGGGTCCGGTCTCCCATCAGGGTGCCCGGTGCCTTGCAGGACCGCCGGGAGGGGGCTAGTTGCACAGGGTGACGCGGTTCGTCACTTAGCGTTGCGAACAGGTAACCGTGCCATAACGGCGATCCAGGGCCCGCGCCCGACACGCCGGGCAACTCGGCAAGGTTGTGGCAGGCTGCACCCGGGCAGGCCACACTCGACTAGCGGAAGCAGCGACGCACGTGACGTCGGCAGGCACCACCCGGGAGGTCCCCATGCCCGAACTGCGTGTCGTGGCCGTCTCGAATGACGGCACACGGCTGGTGCTGAAGGCTGCCGACTCTACGGAGTACACGCTTCCGATCGACGAACGGCTGCGTGCCGCCGTGCGCGGTGATAGGCCTCGCCTCGGACAGATCGAGATCGAGGTCGAGAGCCATCTCCGACCCCGCGACATCCAGGCCCGTATACGCGCCGGTGCCACCGCGGAAGAGGTCGCCCAGCTCGCCGGCATCCCGGTCGACCGGGTACGCCGCTTCGAGGGCCCCGTGCTGGCCGAGCGTGCTTTCATGGCCGAGCGCGCCCGCAAGACACCGGTCCGCCGGCCGGGTGAGAACTCCGGCCCGCTGCTTGGTGAAGCCGTCCAGGAGCGGCTGCTGCTGCGTGGCGCCGAGAAGGACACCGTGCAGTGGGACTCCTGGCGCCGCGACGACGGCACCTGGGAGGTGCTCCTCGTCTACCGGGTCGCGGGCGAACCGCACTCGGCGGGCTGGACGTACGATCCGCCCCGACGGCTCGTACAGGCCGTGGACGACGAGGCACGCTCGCTGATCGGCGAGTCCGACGACCTCGCCGTGCCCGAGCCCAGTTTCCCGTTCGTCCCGCGCATCGCCCGGCTGCCGCGCGAGCGCGCCCTGGACCGGGGCGACCGGGAGCGGCCCGGCCTGCCCGCACAGCCGTCCGAATCCGCCGAGGAGAACACGGGCGAACGCGACTCGCTGACCAGCCTGCTGGAGGCCGTGCCGAGCTTCCGGGGCGACCTGGTGGTCCCAGAACTACCGTCGGAGGCCACGGCCGAGTCCACCGAGGAACCCGCCGTCGAGGAGCCCCCGGCACCCGCCGCCTCGGCCGGCTCGGCCTACGCGGACGTCCTCATGCCCCGCTCCGTCGGCAGCCACCGCGACCGCCTGGTCGGGGCCACCGACCGCCAGGCCGAGGCCGACGGGGTCCGCCCCGGCCGCCGCGCCGCCGTGCCGAGCTGGGACGAGATCGTGTTCGGCACGCGCCGCAAGAAGCAGGAGTAACAGGCCGCAGGGCAGCGGCGGGGCGGGGCGCACGGAGAGGCGCGCCCCGCCCCGCTCGGCTGCCGCTACTGCGGGTCTGCCCCCACCGCCACGGGGCGGGCCGGGTCCGCGGACCACTCGGACCACGAACCGACGTACAGGGCCGCCGGGATACCCGCCACGGCCAGCGCGAGCACCTCGTGGGCGCCGGAGACGCCCGAACCGCAGTAGACCCCCACCTCTGTGTCCCCGGAGATGCCCAGGGCCTTGAAGCGGTCCCGGAGTTCCGCGGCGGGCAGCAAACGGCCGTCGGGGCCCACGTTCTCCGTCGTCGGCGCCGACACCGCACCCGGAATGTGCCCGCCGACCCTGTCGACCGGCTCCACCTCACCGCGGTACCGCTCCCCCGCGCGCGCGTCCAGCAACACCCCCGTACGGGCCAGGGCCGCGGCCCCGTCCGCGTCCAGCAGGCGAACCGCGCCCGGCGCCGGCACGAAGTCCCCCCGGGCCGGGTCGGGTGTCTTCGTCGTCAGTTCGCCCTCCCAGGAGGACAACCCGCCGTCAAGGACACGCACGTCCGGGTGACCTGCCCAGCGCAGCATCCACCACGCACGCGCGGCCGCCCAGCCCTGTCCGTCGTCGTACACCACTACCGGCCGAACGGGTGACACGCCCGCGCGGCGCATCGTGGCACCGAACCGAGCGAGGTCCGGCAGCGGATGCCGGCCGCTCGCCCCCGGCGGGGCGGCCAGTTCCCCGTCCAGGTCGACGAAGACCGCACCAGGGATGTGCCCTCCCGCGAATGCGGCCCGCCCGTCGAATGCCGGCGCGCCCGTCGCCTTCGCCAGGCTCAACTGCCACCGGACGTCCAGCAGCACGGGCGGGGTCGCCCCGGACAGCGCTTCTCCGAGTTCGGCTGAGGTGATGATGGTTGTCATGGCGTCCATCCATACGCCAGGGGTGGCCGCGGCGTCCAGGTCCGGCTACTCTGCTCGGCCGGACAAGCTCGATCACGAGGCGTATGGGATCGAGCACGCGCTGTACGGCCGACGGACATCCGGCGGCCATCGTCAGGAAACGGCGAGAGACAGCAGACCAGGCATCCTCCCGGAGGCACCGGCGGGCCGCGGCGCGGTACAGCGGGCTGCACCGTGGAGGATGCGGGGACCGGCACGGGCGTACCCGTGGCCGGCGTGGACACCCCCTTCCGGGGAGCGGAAGCGACACGGCCACCGCAAGGGGCCGGGGAGAGAGTGATCGATGACCGAGGCACGGGAGCCGGCCGGTCCGCACGCACGGCGCGCGCCCGGCACGCCCTGTTGGGTGAGCCTGATGGTGCACGAACTGGCCGCCACCGAGGAGTTCTACGGTGAGCTGTTCGGTTGGGAGTTCCGGCCGGGGCCGCAACAGCTCGGCCCGTATGTGCGGGCGCTGCTCAACGGCCACGATGTGGCGGGCATGGGGCAACTACCCCCGGACCACAGGCTGTCGATCGCCTGGACTCCCTACCTCGCCTCGGACGACGTGGACCAGACGGCCGACACGGTGCGGTTGTGCGGAGGCACCGTGGCCGTGGGCCCACTGGACGCCGCCGAAGCCGGACGGATGGCGATCGCCTCCGATCCCTCCGGGGCGGTATTCGGGATCTGGCAGGGCACCGCACTTCTGGGTACGGCGATCACCGGTGTTCCCGGCACACCGGCCTGGAACGAGCTGCTCACCTTCGAGACCGAGAGCGTCGCCAAGTTCTACCAGAGCGTGTTCGGCTACGAGACCGAGCCGGTGGTGTCCGCTGACTTCGACTACGTCACCCTGCACCTCGGCGGCCGTGCGGTCGCGGGCCTCCACGGCATGGGCCACGCACTACCCCGCGACCGCGGCTCGCACTGGCGGACGTACTTCGAGGTCGCCGACGCCGACGCGACACTGCGACAGGTCGCGGCCCTCGGCGGCCGGGTCCTCAGCCCGGCCCACGACAGCGCGCACGGACGGGTCGCGACGGTGTCTGACCCCGAAGGGGCCGAGTTCTCGGTGATCCAGAACCCGCACTGAACGCTGGGGCGTTCCCTCGGTCCGGCACCCGGCCGAACGTCAGGGAGCTCTTGGTGGTTCCGGAACCCGTGCCGAACGCTCAGGTGGTCGAGACGGGCAGGACGTCCGGGGAGAGGGCCGCCGCGCGGGCCGCCGCGGCGGTCATCCGGCGCCGGTGGTGGCGGCGGCACAGCACCTCGTAACCGACCTCGCCGGCGGACTGGTTGACGTCGCCGACGACCACCTGGGCGCCCTCGACCACCATCTCGCCGCCTATCGTGCGGGCGTTGTGCGTGGCGCGGGCCCCGCACCAACACAGCGCCTCCACCTGGAGCACCTCAATGCGGTCGGCGAGCTCCACCAGCCGCTGCGAACCGGGAAAGAGTTTGGAGCGGAAGTCGGTGGTGATCCCGAAGGCGTAGACGTCGAGCCCGAGGTCGTCCACCACGCGCGCAAGCTGGTCGATCTGGCCGGGTCCGAGGAACTGCGCCTCGTCCGCGATCACATAGTCGGCCCGGCGGCCCTGCGACAGGTGTTCCACGAGGTAGGCGTACAGGTCCTGGTCGTCCTCGACCTCTACCGCGTCGGTGACCAGACCGAGCCGGGAGGACAGCTTGCCCTGCCCCGCACGGTCGTTCCGGGTGAAGATCATGCCGATGAGGCCCCGCGCGGAACGGTTGTGCTCGATCTGCAGAGCCAGCGTCGATTTCCCGCAGTCCATCGTTCCGGAGAAGAACACCAGCTCGGACATGAGGGATTGAACACCTTTCGGTGGGACGCCTTGTGGCGTGTCGTCGTGCGGGGACGGAGGGTGAGTGGGTTCAGGAGCGTACTTCGAGCAGCGGCACGAACTGCTCGGCAGGGGTCATCGAACCGTGGTTGCCGACGAGCGCCGACTCCTTGGGTTCCCGCTCGGAGGCGGTGATCAATACGTCGTCGCAGGCAGCCGCGATCACGTCCCCGAGCCGGGCGTACACCCGCTCGTCGACGTGCGGCCCGAACCAGCCTGCCGCGATGGCCTCGTCCCGTGAGGCCACCCAGAACCGCTCCCCGAGCACCTCACGCCAGCAGGTCAGCACGTCACTCTCGGCACCGGGCACCGCGTACACATGTCGTGCCCGCCCCTCGCCACCCAGCAGGGCGACCCCGGCGCGCAGCTCCCAGTCCGTGTCGAAGTCAATGCGCTGCTCCTCGTCGAACCCGATGTCGACCATGCCGTGGTCCGCGGTCACATAGAGCGTGCTGCGCGGCGGCAGTTGCTCGGCAAGGCGCTGGGCGAGCCGGTCGACGTACATCAGCTGGCCGCGCCAGGTGTCGGAGGCGATGCCGTAGCGGTGGCCCGCGCCATCCAGTTCGGCGTAGTACGTGTAGACCAGCGAGCGGTCCCCGGCGGCCAGTTGCTCGGCCGCGACGTCCATGCGGTCCTCCCCGGTGAGCCGTCCGTGGAAGGTGCCGCCGCTGAGCGCGATCTTGGTGAGCGGGGTGTGCTCGAACGTGGGCGAGGACACCTGGGCGGCGTGCACCCCGGCGTCGTGCGCCAGCTGGAACACCGTGGGGTACGGCTGCCAGGGGCGCGGCGAGGTCCATGGATTCCAGCGCAGCTGATTCATCAGCTCGCCCGTGGCCGGGTTGCGCACGGTGTACCCGGGCAGGCCGTGGACACCCGGTGGCAGCCCGGTGCCGACGGAGGCGAGCGAGGTCGCGGTGGTCGCCGGGTAGCCGGCGGTGAGCGGGCGGCCAGTGCCTCCGCGTGAGCTGCCCAGCAGCGAGTTCAGGAAGGGGGCCTCGTCGGGGTGGGCCCGCAGTTGCTCCCAGCCGAGCCCGTCGACAAGGAAGACACAGGCCCGGTCGGTCGCGGTCAGTTCCGGGATCGTGGCGGTCAGGCCGGGGACGCCCATGCCAGCGGCCAGGGTGGGCAGCAGATCGGCGAGCGAGCCGGTGCCGTACTCGGGCAGCGGGGCGGTGTTCAGGGCGAGCGGTTCCGGGTGGCCCCAGGCAGAGAGCTGGGACATCAGCGTGTGAGGTCCGCGGTCGCCTCCGAGATGGCCTGCGCGAAGGCGAGCGCCTGGCGCACGGTCTCCGGTCCGTCGCCGGCCTCGGAGACGCGCAGGCTGAGGTCATCCGCCGTGGAATTGCCCGTGTATCCGTGATCGGCATCGCAGTTGGGGTCACCGCACGCGGCGGGCTCCAGGTCGATGCGGTTGACCGCGCCCCAGCCGATGGTCAGTACGACCTCGCGGGGCAGGGTGCCCGGCTTGTACTGCTCCGGATTGGCGACCACACGGCTGACCACGACGGACGAGATCCGGCCCAGCTTGACGGACTCCGTGGAGGTGGTGGCGTACGGCGTCGGGGAGGTGCTGTCGGCCGCCTGCTCGTCGGTGTGGCTGACGATGAAGCGGTTGCCGGTGAGGACCAGTACGGTGACGTGCCGACGCACCTCGTTCTGGTCGAACGTCGTCTCCTGATGGACCAGGTACGACCGGACGGGCTCGCCGCCCACAGCGGCCTCCACCGCCTCGGCCACGAGGGTGGGGTAGTAGCCGCTGCGCTCGATCGCCGCACGCAGCCCCTGGGTCGTCGTACTGGTCTTGGCCATGACGTCCATCCTAATCCGTGGGCAAGGGGGGTCAGGGCCAGTCGTGGGGACCGGGACAGCACGGTGGGCCGGCAGCACGGGTGCCCCGGCACGTGGCCGGCGCCCGGCCCCGCTCGGCGACCGGGCAGCCGACGGCTTCCGGGCGTCCCGGCGTGCGCAGATACCCACGGGCGTCCGACCTGCTCGGTGCCCCCCACTGTCTCAGTAGGCCGGCAGCGTGCGCGGACCGAGGTCGTCACGGGCAGGCGGGGGAGCCAGCCGTACGGCGGCGCCCAGGACACTCGCGCCGTGCGGCGCGACGACGACCGGTTCCAGCGTGACCGCGACCACTTCCGGATGGTCGTCGACCAGCCGGGACACCCTCAGCAGCAGTTCCTCCAGCGCCGGGGTGTCCACCGGTGTCGACCCGCGCCAGCCGAACAGCAGCGGCGCCGTGCGGGTCGACCTCACCAGCGAGGTCGCCTCCCGGTCGGTCACCGGGATCAGCCGGTGCGCCATGTCTCCGAGCAGTTGCGAAGCAGCCCCGGCGAGCCCGAAGGACAGTACGGCCCCGGCCGCCGGGTCGATCACCGCACGTACGACGGTGTCGACGCCCCGGGGCGCCATGCCCTGCACCACGAGCCTGAGCGCCTCCGGATTCCCGAACAGCTCGATCAACTCCGCGTACGCCCGTCGTAGTTGCTCCTCATCCGCCAGGTCGAGACGGACACCGCCCAGGTCTGCTCGGTGCCTGAGGTGCGGAGCGGTCGCCTTGAGGGCCACCGGGTAGCCGAGGGAGCGAGCGGCCTCCGCGGCAGTGTCCGGAGTGGGTGCCGGGAACGCCCGGCGCACCTGAACGCCGTACATCCCGAGTAGTTCGCAGGTCTCCGCGGCAGGGATCGTCAGTCCCTTCCCACGCGCGAGCAGGTCACCGATCAGCCGGGCGGCTCCCTTTTCGTCGATGTCGTCGTACTCCGGCACCTTCCCGGGATCGACCGCCTCCCGCCGCCACTGGGCGTACCTGACGGCCTCGGACAGCGCCCTGACGGCACGCTCGGCCGCGGGATAGGCGGGGATGAGCCGGGCGTCTTCGGGGACCGGGTCCCGCAGGGCGGCTGCCGCGGCGTCCCCCTCAGTGGCTCCGGTGGTACTGGTGGTACCCGCAGTGGGTGGCCGGTCAGCAGCCTGCGGTGCCGTGCTCGCCGCGGCCGACAACGCCTGCGCAAGGCCCCCGAGCTCCACGTGGACGACCAGCACCGGTTTGCCCGGCGCCGCCGCCGCAGCGGACCGGAGCGCCTCCGCCAGCTCCGCGTCCCCCGGTGATCCCTCCCCGATGGCGGGGATCGCCGTCACCACGACCGAGTCGCAGGTGTCGTCGGCCAGCGCAGCGGACAGCGACTGGTGGAAGTCCTCCGCCGTGGCCGCGGTCGTCAGGTCCACCGGGCGCGACGGCCTGAGTCCCTCGGCGATGCAGCGGTCGTACGTCAGCACGCCCAGCGATTCGGAGTTGCCGAGTATCGTCACGCGCGGTCCGGCGGGCAGCGGCTGTCGGGCGAGCAGCAGGCCCGCGTCGACCAGTTCGGTGATCGTGTCCACCCTCAGCACACCGGCCTGCCGCAGCAGCGCGGAGACGGTCTCGTGCGGTAGCCGGGTGGCCCGAACAGCGTGCCCCTGCGGTGCGGTCCCCGTGCCCTGCACGACGACCAGCGGCTTCGCCGCCGCCGTCCGACGGGCGAGGCGGGTGAACTTGCGGGGGTTCCCGATGGACTCCAGGTACATCAGGACGACGTCGGTGTCGGGGTCGTCGTACCAGTACTGCAGGACGTCGTTGCCGGAGACGTCGGCGCGGTTGCCGGCGGACACGAAGGTGGACACGCCGGTGACGCCGGTCACCCCTCCCCCACGCCGGTGCAGCCGGGACAGCAGGGCGATGCCGATGGCGCCGGACTGGGCGAACAGACCGATGCGGCCCGGACGGGGCATCTGCGGGGCGAGGGAGGCGTTCAGCCGGACGTCCGGGGCGGTGTTGATGATCCCGAAGGCGTTCGGACCGATGAGCCGCATCCCGTACGCACGTGCGTGCCGGACGAGGGCCCGCTGCCGCTCGCGCCCCTCGGGCCCGCTCTCGGCGTACCCGGCGGAGAGCACGACGAGCCCCTGGACGCCGTGCTCCCCGCACTCGGCCACCACAGCGGGCACCTGCTCGGCCGGTACCGCGACGACGGCGAGGTCCACGCCTTCCCCGATATCCCGCACCGAGCGGTACGCGGGCACCCCGTCGACGTCCTTGGTCTGCTCGGGGAAGGCCTTGTTCACGGCGTGCAGGCGGCCCGGATAGCCGGCGTCCCGGATGTTACCGAGGATGCTACGGCCCACTCCGCCGGGGGCGCGGCCGACACCGACCACCGCCACGGAGCCGGGCGCCAGGAGCCGCCGTACCGAGCGCGCCTCGGCACGCTGCTCCCGCGCGCGCTGTACGGCGAGGGAGCGGTCGGTGGGTTCAAGGTCGAACTCCAGGCGTACGACTCCGTCCTCGAAGCTGCGCTTCTGGGTGTAGCCGGCATCCGTGAACACCTTGATCATTTTGGTGTTGGCCGGCAGCACCTCGGCGGCGAAGCGACGGATGCCACGCTCGCGTGCGACGGCCGCGATGTGCTCCAGCAGGGCGGAGGCGACGCCTCGGCCCTGGTGGGCGTCCTGCACCAGAAAGGCGACCTCGGCCTCGGCCGCCGGTGCGGAGGCGGGCATGCCGTCGGCGCCGATGCGGTCGTAGCGCACGGTGGCGATGAACTCGCCGCCGACGGTGGCCGCGAGTCCCACCCGGTCCACGAAGTCGTGGTGCGTGAAGCGGTGGACGTCCTTGGCGGACAGCCGAGGGTAGGGCGCGAAGAAGCGGTAGTACTTCGACTCGTCCGAGACTTGCTCGTAGAAGCTGACCAGGCGGTCGGCGTCGTCAACGGTGATGGGCCGGACGCGCGCGGTACCCCCGTCGCGCAGCACTACGTCCGCCTCCCAGTGGGCGGGGTACTCGTGCCGGTCCTGCCGGTCCGCCGGGGTCTGCATGGGCCCCAGAGTACGGCTCGCGTACGACAACGGCGCGGGGCAGCCCGCGGGGGAGACGGAGGCGGGGTGCGGCGACACGCCGGAGTGGGAGAGAAGGCCCCTTCCGGGCACGCCCCACGATATGGGAAACTGGTCTAGACAACCCTGAAAAGCTGAAGGGCAGCAACACATGGCTGAGCGCCGCGTCAACGTCGGCTGGGCCGAGGGCCTCCACGCCCGTCCCGCCTCCATCTTCGTCCGAGCCGCCACGGCCGCAGGCGTCCCGGTGACGATCGCCAAGACCGGCGGCACCCCGGTGAACGCGGCCTCCATGCTGGCCGTCCTGGGCCTGGGCGCCCAGGGGGGCGAGGAGATCATCCTCACCTGCGACGCCGAGGGCGCGGACACCGCGCTGGACCGCCTGGCCAAGCTGGTCTCCGAGGGCTTGGAGGAGCTGCCCGAGACCGTCTGACCACCCGGCGCGACCACTCCCGCCGAAGCCGCGTCGTCCCCTGGGGGCGCCGCGGCTTCGGCGTGTCCACCGCGTCTCCCCCCTCATCATTGACCGCATTTTTCCGCAGCACTCACGGGGCAGACCTGACGAATTTCCGGCACAGCAACGTGCACGCCGGCGGATACAGCACCACGGGTACGACGAAAGCACGAAGGTGGAACAACGGCCGGACCACAATCGACGACACGGAATTCGGGCAGCGGAAAACCGCCCGCCATCGAATACCCTCCTTTGTATACGACGTCCGTGTTAATACCGCACCCCAGGCGTGTTTACGGAATGTTGCGAAGTCCTCACACGCTCCGGGACGGTGGAAAAGCGAAGGCGGTGGCCGGCCGTCGCACGCTCGGTGTGCAGTGCCGTGACCGCCCGTGCGCGCTCACTGTCGCCGCGCGCCACCGCGTCCACGATCGCGCCGTGCTCGACCCAGGACTCCACCTGGCTCCGCGCGGCCTCGACCCGGTACATCCAGGCGATCTTGTGGCGCAGCTGGGTGAGCGTCGCGGTGAGCGAAGGGCTGCCGGACGCCTGCGCGAGCGTCTCGTGGAACCAGCCGCCCAGCGAGCGCAGATCCTCGCTGTTTCCTCTCCTGGCCCGCTCCTGGCCCAGCCGGACCAGGCCGCGCAACACCTTGAGGTGAGCCTCCGTGCGCCGCTGTGCGGCCCGTGCGGCACCAAGCGGCTCCAGGAGCATGCGCATCTCCAGCAGGTCGGCCGCCTCCTGCTCGGTGGGTTCGGCCACGCATGCGCCCGCATGCCTGCGGGCCACCACGAAACCCTCCGCCTCCAGGGTGCGCAGGGCCTCGCGGACGGGAACGCGCGAAACTCCGTAACGGCGGGCCAGGACTTCCTCGGTGAGGCGGCCGCCACGCTCATGGACACCGGCGACGATGTCGTCCCGGATCGCCGTGCACACCGAATGCGCCGGAATACGCATGACCGACCTCCGTCTTAATCCCCGCGAAACGTCGACGATGGACGCGTGTTCCGTGACTCTATTGCAATGAGTCAGAATTTCCGACGGCAGGCCGGAATCCATAGATATTTTTTGGACAACGGACCCGGTGAACACTGCGAAACGGCGGAAGCCCCGGCTCGCTGAGCCGGGGCCGCCAACGATCTCGTGATGGGTGGTCCGTCACACGTTCACGCCGTGCCCGCGGAGGTAGGCAACGGGGTCGATGTCGGAGCCGTAGTCGGGAGTCGTACGCGCCTCGAAGTGGAGGTGCGGGCCGGTGACGTTCCCGGTCGCCCCGGACAGCCCGATCCGCTGGCCCGGGACGACCTCCTGGCCGACCGTGACGCCGATGGACGAGAGGTGGCCGTACTGGGTGTACATGCCGTCGGCCATCCGGATCACGATCTGGTTGCCGTACGCACCGCCCCAGCCCGCGGAAACGACCGTGCCGGAGCCGACCACGTGGACGGGCGTACCGGCGGCCGCGTGGAAGTCAATGCCGGTGTGCGAACCGGAGGACCACAGGGAGCTGCTGGCCTTGTAGCCCGTGGAAACGTAGGAGTGCGCGATCGGGGCGACGAAGGCGTTCAGGAGCTTGCGCTCGGCCTCACGGGCCGCGCGGATCCTGGCCTCACGCTCCTGCTCGGCCCTCTCGGCAGCCGCTTGAGCCGCGGCCTCCTCGGCGGCCTTCTGGTCGGCGGCCTGCTGCTGGGCGGCGGCCTGGACGTCTATCCGCTCGGCCAGACCGTCGCCCACGGTGAGGATCGGCATGAGGCCGGTCTGCTCCGCGGTCTCTCCTGCGGCGAGCGCCGGGGAGGCGGCGAGGGTGCCGACGACACCCGTGGTGAGGGCTGCGACACCGGCCGCCTGAACGGTGGTGCGCTTGGCCCGGCCGGGCTTGCGGTGCTTCCCGGTGGCGCACATGAACGCCATGAAGTGGCTGGTCCTTTCCTTCCCTCTCGCCTACCGGGTTAGCTGACGGGTTCGGAGCAGGAAGGTCTCCTACGGGGCCACGGCTGTGCGGGGCGCCCGATTCACCCCAGGGACTGTGGGTCCCCGGCTCCCCTGGCTCGCGCCTCACGGGGACTCGGCGATGACTGCCCGGTGCCGCGGGTGCGGCGCGATACCCGACGGACAGCCCGGACGACGCTAAGGGCGCTGGCTCCAGGTCCCCAAACGCAGCCGGGGTTTTGTAGCGCATCCCACAGGTCAGACAGGCAACCTCCACCCCAAATCGGGCACCTGGGGAAACGGGTGGAACACCCGAGACCCTGACGGCCCGTAGACCGTCAGGGCCCTGCGCGCGTTGCGCCGCCCCTGCCCTACTCGGCCGTGACGACGGTGACTTCGCCGATGCCGAGCGCCTCGACCGGCGCCTTGATCTGCGAGGCGTCACCGACGAGGACGGTCACCAGACGGTCCACCGGGAAGGCGTTCACGACGGCCGCACCGGCCTCCACCGTCCCGGTGGAGGCCAGCTGCTGGTAGAGCGTCGCCTGGAAGTCATCGGGCAGGTGTTGCTCCACCTGGTCGGCCAGGGTGCTCGCGACGGCCGCCGCGGTCTCGTACTTCAGCGGCGCCACACCGACGAGGTTCTGCACGGCGACGTCCCGCTCCGCGTCGGTCAGGCCCTCCGCCGCGAGCGTGCGCAGCACCTTCCACAGGTCCTCCAGCGCGGGGCCGGTGTTGGGGGTGTCCACGGAGCCGCTGATGGCGAGCATCGCGGCTCCGGTGGCCCCTCCGGGAGAAGGAGGTGCCGACCTCAGGACCTGCCCGAAGGCACGCACGCCGTAGGTGTAGCCCTTCTCCTCGCGCAGGACGCGGTCCAGGCGGGAGGTGAGAGTGCCGCCGAGACAGTAGGTGCCGAGCACCTGGGCGGGCCACACGCGGTCGTGCCGGTCGGGGCCGACGCGGCCGATGAGGAGCTGCGTCTGCACGGCACCGGGCCGGTCCACGATGACCACGCGGCCGGTGTCGTCGGCGCTCACCGGGGGCACGGGCCGGAGCTCGGCCGGTGTGCCGGTCCAGGCGCCCAGGGTGTCGGCGAGCAGGCCGTCCAGGTCGGCCCCGGCGAGGTCGCCGACCACGACCACGGTGGCCGTGGCGGGGCGCACGTGCCGGTCGTAGAAGGCGCGCACGGCCGCCGCGTCGATCTTCTCGACGGTCTCCTCCGTGCCCTGGCGTGGGCGGGACATGCGCGAGGCGGCCGGGAACAGCTCCTTGGACAGTTCCTTGGCGGCCCGGCGGGAGGGGTTGGCCAGCTCGTGCGGGATCTCGTCCAGGCGGTTGCGGACCAGCCGCTCGACCTCGCTCTCGGCGAAGGCGGGCGCGCGCAGGGCATCGGCGAGCAGACCGAGCCCCTTGGCCAGGCGGGAGGCGGGGACCTCCAAGCTGATCCGGACGCCCGGGTGGTCGGCGTGCGAGTCCAGTGTGGCGCCCGCTCGTTCCAGTTCGGCGGCGAACTCCTCGGCGGAGTGCCGGTCAGTGCCCTCGGAGAAGGCCCGCGCCATGATCGTGGCGACGCCGTCCAGGCCGGCCGGCTCAGCGTCCAGGGGCGCGTCCAGCAACACCTCCACGGCGACGACCTGCTGGCCGGGGCGGTGGCAGCGCAGTGTCGTCAAGCCGTTGTCGAGCGTGCCGCGCTCCGGGGCCGGGAACGCCCAGGGCCTGGCCTCGCCCGGCTGCGGCTGGGGATGGAACTGCATGGTGGCGAGCTCGGTCACTTGGCCGTCTCCTCGTTCTCGTTACCGGCCTCTACGGTCGCTTCCTGCTCCGGGTCCTCCGGGACCTCGGCGTCCTCGACGGCCTCCGGAGACTTCGGCTCGTAGACGAGGACGGCTCGGTTGTCGGGCCGCAGGCGGGCCGACGCGATCTCCTGGACTTCCTCGGGCGTCACCGCCAGTACCCGCTGGACGGCGGTGAGCGCGAGCTGCGGGTCGCCGAACAGAACGGCGAACCGGCACAGTTCGTCGGCACGTCCGGCGACCGTGCCGAGCCGGTCCAGCCATTCGCGCTCCAACTGGGCCTGGGCGCGCTCCATCTCCTCCGACGTGGGGCCCTGTTCGGCGAAGCGGGCCAGCTCCTCGTCGATGGCGGCCTCGATGACCGGCACCTCGACGTCACCGGAGGTCTTCACGTCCAGCCAGCCCATCGAGGGAGCGCCCGCCAGGCGCAGCAGGCCGAAGCCGGCCGCGACGGCGGTACGGTCGCGGCGTACCAGCCGGTTGTACAGGCGGGAGGACTCGCCGCCGCCGAGGACGGTCAGGGCGAGGTCGGCCGCGTCGCACGCGCGGGCGCCGTCGTGCGGGAGACGGTAGGCGGCCATCAGGGCGCGCGCCGGTACCTCCTCGACGACGACCTCCCGCTTCTGCTCGCCGATGGTCTCGGACAACGAGCCGTCACGGGGCTCCGGCTTGCCGTCGTGCGCGGGGATCGAACCGAAGTACCTCTCGATCCAGGCGAGGGTCTGCTCGGGGTCGATGTCGCCGACCACGGAGAGCACCGCGTTGTTCGGTGCGTAGTAGGTGCGGAAGAACCGGCGCGCGTCCTCCAGCGTGGCCGCGTCCAGGTCCGCCATCGAGCCGATCGGCGTGTGGTGGTAGGGGTGGCCCTCCGGGTAGGAGAGGGCGGTCAACTTCTCGAAGGCGGTGCCGTAGGGGACGTTGTCGTACCGCTGGCGGCGCTCGTTCTTGACGACGTCCCGCTGGTTCTCCATGGACTCGTCGTCCAGGGCGGTCAGCAGCGAGCCCATGCGGTCGGCCTCCAGCCAGAGAGCGAGCTCCAGCTGGTGGGTGGGCATGGTCTCGAAATAGTTGGTGCGCTCGAAGCTGGTGGTGCCGTTGAGCGAGCCGCCGGCACCCTGCACCAACTCGAAGTGACCGTTCCCCTTCACCTGCGCGGAGCCCTGGAACATCAGGTGCTCGAAAAGGTGAGCCAGGCCGGTACGCCCCTTGACTTCGTGCCGGGAACCGACGTCGTACCAGAGGCAGACCGCCGCCACTGGGGTCAGGTGGTCCTCGGAGAGCACCACGCGCAGACCGTTGGCCAGGCGGTGCTCGGTCGCTGTCAGGCCCCCGGAGCCTGCCTCGGCTGTGGTCGTGTGACCCATGGGCATGTGCGTCCCTTCGCAAGCGGAATCGGTTGCGGAAACCGCGGTTTTCCTGCCGTTCCCGCCACTGTATGCAAAGCGTGCGGGGCCCCGGCGAAGTTCCCGCGGAGCGTACGCCCACAGCAGATCGCGTAGCCTGCGTCACGCGTGCCCCAGGACGCCTTCCGGCACCGGGCGGAAGCACACGGACCGGGTGGTGCCCGGGTTGTCGGTGCCGCGGTCCACAATGGTTTGCGTCAGATCCGTCAATCGCTTGCGCGAGAGCGAGCCGGGGGGTGCGCGCCCCCTCGGTGAGCGACCAGATCAGGAGGAGCCGGCAGCGATGGCCCGCCGCAGCACGAAGACCCCGCCGCCCGACGATTCGTACGAGGAGAAGATCCTCGACATCGACGTCGTGGACGAGATGCGTGGCTCCTACCTTGAGTACGCCTACTCGGTCATCTATTCGCGCGCCCTGCCGGACGCCCGGGACGGGCTCAAGCCGGTGCACCGCCGGATCGTCTACCAGATGAACGAGATGGGCCTGCGCCCCGACCGCGGCTACGTGAAGTGCGCGCGGGTCGTCGGTGAGGTCATGGGCAAACTGCACCCGCACGGCGACACGTCGATCTACGACGCCCTGGTGCGTATGGCGCAGCCCTTCTCCATGCGTCTGCCGCTGGTAGACGGACACGGCAACTTCGGCTCGCTGGGCAACGACGACCCACCGGCCGCCATGCGGTACACCGAATGCCGGATGGCCGAGGCGACGGGTCTGATGACCGAGTCGATCGACGAGGACACGGTCGACTTCGCGCCCAACTACGACGGCCAGGAACAGGAGCCGGTGGCGCTGCCGGCCGCCTTCCCGAATCTTCTGGTCAACGGCTCCTCGGGCATCGCGGTCGGCATGGCGACGAACATGCCACCGCACAACCTGCGCGAGGTCATCGCCGCCGCCCGCCACCTGATCAGGCATCCGAACGCCGACCTGGACGCGCTCATGAAGCACGTCCCGGGCCCCGACCTGCCCACCGGGGGCCGGATCGTCGGCCTGCCCGGCGTCCGGGACGCGTACGCGACGGGCCGTGGCACCTTCAAGATGCGCGCGACGGTATCGGTCGAGACCGTGACCGCCCGCCGCAAGGGCCTGGTGATCACTCAACTGCCCTTCACCATCGGCCCGGAAAAGGTCATCGCGAAGATCAAAGACCTGGTCAACGCGAAGAAGGTCCAGGGCATCGCCGACGTCAAGGACCTCACCGACCGTGAGCACGGCCTGCGCCTGGTCGTCGAGGTGAAGAACGGCTTCGTACCGGAGGCGGTCCTGGAGCAGTTGTACAAGCTGACTCCGATGGAGGAGTCCTTCGGCATCAACAACGTGGCACTGGTGGACGGTCAGCCGCTCACGCTGGGCTTGAAGGAACTCCTGGAGGTCTACCTCGACCACCGCTTCGACGTCGTCCGGCGCCGCAGCGAGTTCCGCCGCGGGAAGCGGCGCGACCGACTGCACCTGGTCGAGGGCCTGCTGACCGCGCTGGTCGACATCGACGAGGTCATCCGGCTGATCCGGTCCAGCGAGAACTCGGCGCAGGCCAAGCAGCGCCTGATGGAACGGTTCTCGCTGAGCGACGTCCAGACGCAGTACATCCTCGACACACCGCTGCGCCGGCTCACCAAGTTCGACCGCATCGAGCTGGAGGCGGAGAAGGACAGGCTCAGCACGGAGATCGAGGAGCTGACCCGGATCCTGGAGTCCGATGCGGAGCTGCGCAAGCTGGTCTCGGCCGAACTAGCCGCCGTGGCGAAGAAGTTCGGCACCGAACGGCGCACGGTCCTACTGGAGTCCGCGGGCACCCCTGCGGCCACCGTGCCGCTGCAGGTGGCCGACGCCCCGTGCCGGGTGCTGCTGTCCTCGACGGGGCTGCTGGCCCGTACGGCGGACGACGAGCCGCTGCCGAAGCAGTCGGGGGCCAAGCGCGTCAAGCACGACGTGATCATCTCAGCGGTCCCCACGACCGCGCGCGGGGAGATCGGTGTGGTGACGTCGGCCGGCCGTCTGCTGCGGATCAACGTGGTCGACCTGCCCGAGCTGCCCGAGGCGACGACCGCGCCGAACCTCTCTGGAGGAGCGCCGCTGGCGGAGTTCGTCTCCCTGGAGGACGACGAGTCCGTGGTCTGTCTGACCACGCTGGACGAGTCGTCCCCGGGTCTGGCCCTGGGGACCGAGCAGGGTGTCGTCAAGCGCGTGGTGCCCGACTACCCGTCCAACAAGGACGAGCTGGAGGTCATCACGCTCAAGGAGGGCGACCGGATCGTGGGCGCGGTGGAACTGCGCACCGGCGAGGAGGACCTGGTGTTCATCTCGGACGATGCGCAGCTGTTGCGTTTCCAGGCGTCCATCGTCCGTCCGCAGGGCCGTCCGGCGGGCGGTATGGCGGGCATCAAGCTGACCGAGGGCGCGAAGGTGATCTTCTTCACCGCAGTCGACCCGGCCGTTGATGCCCTGGTGTTCACGGTGGCGGGGTCGCGCGGCACGCTGGACGACTCGGTGCAGACGACAGGCAAACTGACCCCGTTCGACCAGTACCCGCGCAAGGGTCGGGCCACGGGTGGTGTGCGCTGCCAGCGGTTCCTGAAGGGGGAGGACTGCCTGGCACTGGGCTGGGCGGGTCCGGCTCCCGCGCGCGCGGCGCAGAAGAACGGCACCCCGGCGCGGCTGCCGGAGCCGGACCCGCGCCGGGACGGCTCGGGCGTCTCGCTGCCGAAGACGGTGGCGGTGGTCGCGGGGCCGGTGTTGTAGCGCCGCATCGGCCACGGTCGCCCCGGCGCGACCCCCACACGCGCGCTCCGCGGCATCAGGGGACACCGGGGGGATCTTCCAGGTCCGCTGTTTCCGGACCCCGGACGTAGCGGAGAACGCCCCACATGCCGTGTTCGTCGGTGTGTGGGGCGTCGTTCTTCGCCGCCTCCAAATCCTTGCCGAGGGACTCGGCGGCGATACCGGAGCCGATCAGCACGAGCTGGGTCAGGCGGGCACCGGCGGGCGGCCAGGGCTCCGGGTAGAAGCGCAGAAACCGGCCTACGGCATGAACGGTGTAGCGGTTGAGCGTGTCGTAGGGGCCGAAGTCGACGTATCCCTTGATCCGGTACAGCCCCTCGGGCCGGCTGTCCAGGAACTGCATGAGCCGACGGGGCTCCAGGGGCACGTCGGAGGTGAAGGACAGGCTGTCGTACGTGGTGTGCAGGTGACCGGCGTGGTCGTCGTCCTCGTGGTGCTCGTGCGGGTCCTCGTGGTGCAGGTCGTCGAAGGACAACTGTCCGATGCGTTCCTCGCTCGGCCTGCAGTCGAAGAGGAGCTCCGGGTCGATACGGCCGTAGGAGGCGGGAACGACGGCGGCGCGGTCCACGAGGGACCGCACCAGGCCGAGCACCCGCTCACCGTCGGCGGCCCGGTCGAGCTTGTTGACCACCGCCAAGTCGGCAAGGGCGAGGTGCCGGTCGATCTCCGGGTGCCTGGCTCGGGTGTCGTCGAACTCGGCGGCGTCCACGACTACCACCAGCCCCCCGTACACCGCTCTCGGGTGCTCGCCGGCCAGGACCATGCGCACGAGCTCCTGGGGCTCGGCTAGCCCGCTGGCTTCGATGACGATCACGTCGATTCCGGCACCGGGTGCGGCGAGCCGGGCCACGTAACCGTCCAGCTCGCTCGCGTCGACGGCGCAGCACAAGCAGCCGTTGCCGAGCGAGACGGTCGAGTCGCCGAGGGCTCCGGCAACGGCCATGGCGTCGATCTCAATGGCCCCGAAGTCGTTGACGATCGCCCCCACACGGCTGCCTCCGCTGTGGTGCAGGAGGTGATTGAGGAGCGTGGTCTTCCCGGAACCCAGGAAACCGGCGAGTACGACGACCGGGATCTGCTGCGGACTGCGGCTGTTGCCCAGGTTGTTCCCCAACGGGCGACCTCTCTCACGTGGACCGGCTGCCGGACCAGGATAGGAGCAGGGCGAAAGGGCCCCGCGGGCAGCGGCGCTCGCCCTTGAGCGCCGGCCCATCCCCTGGGGGGCGAGGCTTCCGTGGGGCATCGGCGCGTCCCTCGGGCGAGGACGCGTGCCGTCAACCGACCGTGGGTACCGCGACCTGCGGCTCCGGTCCCACGTAGCGCGCCACCGGGCGGATGATCTTCGCATCGGCCGCCTGTTCCAGGATGTTGGCGCTCCACCCCACGATCCGCGCCGCCGCGAAGGTGGGGGTGAACATCTCGCGGGGCAGGCCGCACAGTTCCATGACGATGCCCGCGTAGAACTCCACGTTCGTGTGGAGTTCGCGACCCGGCTTGAGCTCGGCGAGGATCGCCTCGACCCTGTGCTCGACCTCCACCGCGAAGTCCACACGGGAGCCTCCGAAGGACAGAGCGATGTCCTTGAGCAGCCGCGATCGGGGGTCTTCCGTGCGGTAGACCGCGTGCCCGAAGCCCATGATCCGGTCACCGGCGAACACCCGTTCCCGGATCCAGGGATCGATCCGGTCCGGAGTGCCGATCGCGTCCAGCGTGTCCAGCGCCCGGCTGGGCGCTCCTCCGTGCAGCGGCCCCGACAGGGCGCCCACGGCACCGGTCAGGCAGGCGGCCATGTCGGCACCCGTGGAGGCGATGACACGCGCGGTGAAGGTTGACGCATTGAATCCATGATCAATGGTGGAGATCAGGTATTGCTCGACCGCACGGGCCCGACGCGGGTCGGGTTGCGAACCCGTCAGCATGTACAGGAAATTGGCCGCGTGGGAGAGCTCCTCGCGCGGCTCGACCGGGTCGAGGCCCTGCCCGAGCCGGTAGAGCGCGGCGAGCAGGGTGGGGGCGACGGCACAGATGCCCACGGTGTCGGCCCGACGCCGGTCGGCGTCGATGTCGTACACCGGGCGGAGCCCCTGTGCGGCACCCAGCAGCGACAGGGCGGTGCGCAGACCGGCCAGCGGCCCCGAGAGCCGGCTCGCTGCGGCGATCGCGGGCAGTGCCCTGCGGACCTCGTCGGGGATGCGGCGCAGTGCTGCGGTCTCGGCGGCGAAGGCGGCACTGCGCCGTGCATCTGGGAGCGCCCCGTGGACCAGGAGATGCCAGACGTCCTCGAAGCCGCGGGTGCGTGCGAGTTCAACGGCCGAGTACTGGCGGTAGTGGTAGAAGCCCTCTCGGCCCCGCACGTCACCGATCTCGGTGTCGGCGACGACCACACCCGCGAGACCGCGCGGTGCGTCGATGAGAGGGGTTGGGGTCCTGTTGATGGCCATGATTCTCCTCCCTGAACTTGATCCAACTGTCCAGGATTGACGATTTTCTTGTCAATATTGATTGAATCAATGCAATGCCATCAAGGAATGCAGATGCGGCTACGGTGGCCGCATGCGCGATCACGAGCCCGTCGCCGGCCTTGCCGGGCGGAGGCTGACCACCAAGGAGACCGCCGAACTGCTCGGCGTGAAGCCCGAGACGGTGTACGCGTATGTGAGCCGCGGCCTGCTCAGCAGCAGACGCGAGCCCGGCAGCAGGGCCAGCACCTTCGAGCCCGGAGAGGTAGCGACTCTCGCCCGGCGCAACCGCCGCGAAGCGGCTGGGAGTCCAGGCTCCGGCGGTGACCTGTCGGTACGGACCCACATCACGCTGATCGAACAGGACCGGTATTACTTCCGGGGTGTGGACGCCGTCGAGTTGGCCACCCACCGCTCCTACGAGGAAGTCGCGGAGTGGCTGTGGACGGGCCGACTGACCCCTGGCATCACCTTCTCCCCGCCCCGAAGCACCGTCGAGATCGCCCGCCGCGCGGTGGACTCCCTGTCCGAGCACTGCTCACCCGTCGACCGGTTGCGGGTCGCGGCCATCGCCGCTGCGGCCGAGGACCCGCTGCGCTTCGACCTGTCCGAGGCTGCCGTGCTCAACACGGCCCGCATCCTGATCCCCACCCTCGTCACCGCGCTGCCGCCGGTCCTGAACGACCGCCAGGACGACGGTCCGCTGGCCCGCCCACTGTGGGGCCGGCTGACCGGCCGTCCCGCCGACGAGGCGTCGCTACACGTCCTGGACACCGCCCTCGCCCTGCTCGCCGATCACGATCTGGCCGCCTCCACGCTCGCGGTCCGCGTCGCCGCCTCGGCCCGTGCGCACGCCTACGCGGCCGTATCGGCAGGGTTCGGCGTGCTGGAGGGCCCGCTGCACGGAGCCGCCAGCGGCCTAGCCCACCGCATGTTGCTCGACGTCATCGACCAGGGCACAGCGGTCCCCGTGATCGCCGGCGAGTTGCGCGCCGGCCGCCGCATCGCCGGGCTCGGCCACCGGCTCTACCAGGGGGAGGACCCTCGCGCGCGAGCGCTGTTCGGCCTGCTGGAACAGGTCCCGGCAGCGGAGCCCGCACTGCTCGCCGCCCGCGACATCGTCGCCACCACCGCCCGGCACGCCCCGCTGCACGCCAACGTCGACCTGGCCCTGGCGGTCTTCACCACCTCCTGCGGCATGCCCGCCACCGCGGGCGAGACGATCTTCGCCGTGGCCCGGACGGCAGGCTGGATCGCACATGCTCTGGAGGAGTACGGCGAGCGCCCGCTGCGCATGCGCCCCAGCGGCCACTACGTCGGCCCCCGACCACCACAACCCGTGCCGACGTAGAGACCGGCACGGCCGGAAGTCGCCCTGCGAAGAGTCAGGTTAGGCTCACCTCTGTGAGTAGGTGCGCGACCGTCTCCCGGAACCTTGACGAGCCGGTTTCCGGTACGGCAGCCACGGCAACGACGTGGCTGCTACTAGAACAGCCCGGCCCATGGGGCGCCAAGGCGCTCACTTCGAGCCACCTGGACCCCGCACTGGGCCGGGCACTGGAAGCCGCCGCAGCGGGAACCGGCGTTCGCGTCGCGCTCATCCGGCGCCCCGGACGCCATGCGGACCCGGGCACACCACCGGTCCGCAATGTGTACGCCGCCCACACCGTGCCGGGGCGTGTCTGGCTGCACAGTGCCACCACCCGCGATCCACAACGGCTGCTCGACCTCGACCTCGCCGCCCTCGGGGCAGGCGACCACCGATCCTTCGGTACCGCGCTCGGCGGGCGACCGCACACCGGCGATCCTCTCGCGCTGGTGTGCACCAATGGCAAGCGCGATCGCTGCTGTGCCCTCCTCGGCCGGCCCCTCGCCGCCGAACTGGCCGCTTCCGGGGTGCACGGGGTCTGGGAAGTCACCCATCTGGGTGGACATCGCTTCTCGCCGACGGTACTGGTCCTGCCGTACGGCTACGCCTACGGCCGTGCCGAGGCGCACACGGTCAAGGAGGCCCTGCACGGCATCCAGGAAGGGCATGTGGTCCTGGCCGGTTGCCGCGGCTGCTCCGCCTGGGAACGCCCCGGCCAGGCGGCCGAACTGGCGGTCCGGTCGGCAGCGGACGAGTACCGGACGGGTGCGCTGACTGTCGTGCGGACCAACGGATCGGCCCCGCACTGGGAGGTCTACGTCGAACACGCCGACGGCCGCCGGTGGCAGGTCACGGTGGCACAGCGAGCCTCACTACCGCCCCGCCCGGAGAGCTGTGGCGCGACCGTACTGGGTGCGCCCGCCAGGATGGACGTGACCGCCGTACGAGAGCTGAGGCCCACTGCGCTGGCGAGCTGAACCTCCGCTCCCCCGGCACGCCTTTCACGAGCTCGGAGGCGACCAGGAGATCCACACCACTCCCATGGGCGCTCGCGGCCCGCCCACGTACGGTCGTGGGTATGAGCCCCACTCCCCCAGCACGCCGTCTACGCCTCGGACTGCCACGGCGGATGTTCTCGCAGGTGCTCCTGATGCAGGTGGCGGTCGCGGCGGGGGTCGCGGTGCTCGCCACCGGATTGTTCCTGGCACCGCTGAGCAAGCAATTGGACCAGGAGGCCATGCGGCGGGCGCTGGCCATCGCCGAGACCACCGCCCAGGACCCGCAGATCGCCGAAGGGGTCCTCACCACCCCGCCGACCAGGAACGGCCCGGTGCAGCGGGAGGCCGAACGGATCCGGATCGCCACCCACGCCGAGTACATCGTGGTGTTGGACCGCACCTGGGTGCGCTGGTCGCATCCCACGGCTTCGGAGATCGGCCGGAAGGTCTCCACCGACCCCTCACGGGCCCTGACCGGCGAGCAGGTCATGGAGATCGACGAAGGCACCCTGGGCCGCTCGGCGCGTGGCAAGGTACCGCTGTACGACACACACCACCGCATCATCGGCGCGGTATCCGTCGGCCTCGCCTACGACAGCGTCCGGGCACAGTTGATCAATGCGATCCCGGGGCTGTTCGCATACGCCGGCGGTGCGCTCGCGGCGGGCGCACTGGCCGCCTGGCTGATCTCCCGCAGGGTCCAGCGCAAGACCCGGGACCTGGCCTTCTCCGATATCTCGGCGCTGCTCGCGGAACGTGAGGCGATGCTGCACGGCATCCGGGAGGGGGTAGTCGCCCTCGACCGCAGTGGTCGCATCCGCCTGCTCAACGACGAGGCACGGCGGCTGCTGGGAATCGGCGACGAGGCGGCCGGGCAGACCCTCGACGAGGCACTCGGACCGGGCCGTACGACGGACGTCCTGGCCGGCCGGGCGACCGGCACCGACCTACTCACGGTGCGCGGTCAGCGCGTCCTGGTCGCCAACCGTATGCCCACCGGCGACGGTGGTGCCGTGGCCACCCTGCGCGACCGCACCGAACTGGAGCAGCTGGGGCGGGAACTCGACTCCACGCGCGGGCTGATCGACGCCCTGCGCGCCCAGGACCACGAGCACGCCAACCGCATGCACACCCTGCTCGGGCTGCTGGAACTGGAGATGTACGACGACGCGGCGGAGTTCGTCAGCGAGGTGGTCGGCGACCACCGGGTCACCGCCGAACAGATCACCGAGAAGATCCAGGATCCTCTGCTCGCCGCCCTGTTGGTCGGCAAGGCGACCGTGGCGGCCGAGCGCGGAGCTGGCCTGTGGATATCGGAACACTCCCGGCTTCCCGACCGGCTGATCGATCCACGGGGACTGGTCACGGTCGTCGGCAACCTCGTGGACAACGCCCTCGACGCAGTCGCGGGCACCCCGCACGCACGCGTGGAGGTCGAGTTGCGCGCGGAGGGCCGTACGGTCGTGCTCAGGGTGCGCGACACGGGCCCAGGGGTCCCTGCGGACCAACGGGAGCTGATCTTCGCGGAGGGATGGTCCACCAAGAAGCCGCCCGCACACGGTAAGCGGGGCATCGGGCTCTCCCTGGTGCGCCGGCTCGCCGAACGACAGGGCGGGAGTACGGCCGTGAACACGGCGGTCGGCGGTGGCGCGGAGTTCACCGTGGTCCTGCCCGAGGCACTCACCGAGCCAGAACCGGGAGCGGCCCCTTCCGCGGCAGCCGGGTTCGGCACACCCCCTGCGGACGTCCCCGCCGCCACGGAGGAGGAGGCATGGTAATCGAGGTCCTGGTCGTGGACGACGACAGCCGGGTGGCCCGGGTCAATGCCGCCTACGTCGAGAAGGTGCCCGGGTTCCACGTGGCCGGTGAGGCGCACAGCGCAGCGGAGGCGCTGCGCCGGGTGGAAACCCTGCCGCGGCTCGACCTGGTACTCATGGACCATTGGCTGCCCGACGGCACCGGGCTCGCGGTGGTCCAGGAGATGCGGCGCCGCGGCCATCAGACCGACGTGATCATGGTGACGGCGGCGCGGGACGTATCGACCGTTCAGGCCGCCATGCGGCACGGGGCTCTGCAGTACCTGATGAAGCCGTTCACCTTCGCCGGTCTGCGGGCGAAACTGGAGGGGTACGCCCAGCTGCGGCGCGCCCTGGACAGCGGCGGCGAGGCCGAACAGGCTCAGGTGGACCGGATGTTCGGTGCCCTGTCCGCACCGCCGGAACCCGAGCTACCCAAGGGGCATGCCCCCGCGACGGCCGAGCTGGTGCGCCAGGCGCTGATGAAAGCCGCGGGCCCGATGTCCGCCCAGGAGATCGCCGAGCGGACCGGAGTGAGCCGGCAGACCGCCCAGCGGTATCTGAAGCTGCTGGAGCGCACGGGCCGGGCCCGGCTGACCCTCAAGTATGGCGACGCGGGCCGCCCGGAACACCGATACGTGTGGGCGGCCCGCGCCTGAGCGCACGTCATGGAGCACCTGGCGCAGTCATCCGGCGGCCTTGACGAATTCCGTGGTGCAGGTCCTACTCAAATCGAGCTTCGCGTTCTTGATCCGGGGTTGAACACCTTGAGCACCTTCGCGACCGTTTCGGGGCTGCCCCGGGGCATCACGCCGTCATCCGTGAACATGGGCAGGGTGCTCTTGACGGCCTGGTGATAGAGATTCTTGTCGCCCTGGGAGTAGTCGGCGGGTGTCTCGGCGGCACTGTGGGGTGGGGACAGCGAGTCACGGTCGCCGGACGCCTCCCCGAAAACGACCTCGTCCGCGCCCGGGACCTAGGAGAACTGCGCCGCCGACTCCACCGAGCCCTCGGCGCGACCGGGGCGACACCTGCGAGGCTGACCATGGCGGCGTGGACGCCACCCATGGTGAAGGTGAAGGTGTTCTGCGACTACGCGACGAGCAGGTGCACCAGCTCCGTCGCCTGGAGCAGGCGGGCTGCCTCCAGCTCTCCCTCAGTTACGGCGGCACCGGCCGGCCGGTGGCGCCGTACACATGGGTGTCGCCCCAGGTGCTCCGGTCCATGGGGCTCCCACGGGGCTGGGGACGCGGCCGGCGGTGACCGCTACGTCGGCAAGGACCACTACACCGCGCCGGCCCCGGTCAGTGACCGTACCTCGGTCTCGGCGTACTTGCCGTCGTCGGCGACCTCGTCCGAGGTGACCGTACCCAGCCAGCCAGCGAGAAATCCGAGCGGAATGGAGACGATGCCCGGGTTCTGCAGCGGGAAGTACTGGAAGTCCACGTCCGGAAACAGCGAGCCCGGGCTCCCCGACACCACCGGGGACAGCAGCACGAGACCGAGCGACGGGACCAACCCTCCGTACACGGCCCACACCGCGCCACGCGTGGTGAAACCGCTCCAGAACAGCGAGTACAGCAGCACTGGAAAGTTCGCCGATGCGGCGACCGCGAAGGCGAGACCGACCAGGAAGGCGACGTTCAGGTCACGGGCCAGGAGACCGAGCGCGATCGCCACGACACCGATGCCGACCGCGGCGAACCGAGCCACCGCCACCTCACTGCGGGTCCTGCCGTGCGGTCGGCGCAGCGACGCGTACAGGTCGTGGGCCACCGAGGCCGAGGACACGAGCGTGAGACCGGCGACCACCGCCAGGATGGTGGCGAAGGCGATGGCGGCGACAACGGCGAACAAGACCGTCCCCGTCGTGGAGCCCGCACCACCGCCCAGATCCAGGGCGAGGAGGGGTACCGCCGTGTTCCCGGCCGCATTCGAATGGCGCACGGCCTGCGGCCCCACCACCGCCGCAGCGCCAAGCCCGAGGACGATCGCCATCAGGTAGAAGCCCCCGATCAGACCGATGGACCACACCGCAGAGCGGCGGGCGGCCCTCGCGGTCGGCACCGTGTAGAAGCGAGACAGGATGTGCGGCAGTCCCGCCGTGCCCAGCACCAGCGCGAGCCCAAGGCTGATGAAGTCGAGGCGAGAGGTCCAGTTTCCGCCGTACCTCAGCCCCGGTGCCAGATAAGCGTCCCCGTGACCGCTGTGCTCCGCAGCCGTGACCAGCAGCCGGTCGATGTCCCCGTGGAAGCGGAGCAGGACCAGCACCGTCAGTGCGATCGTCCCGCTGAGCAGCAGGACCGCCTTCACGATCTGGATCCAGGTGGTGGCCCGCATCCCTCCCAGCGACACATAGATCACCATGAGCGCACCGACCCCGATGACCGCCCAGACCTGGGCCGCGCCGCTCGTCCGGCCCAGCAGCAGCGCCACCAGGCTGCCCGCACCGACCATTTGTGCCACCAGGTACAGAATGGACACCGTGACCGAGGACGTGCCCGCGGCAATCCGCACCGGCCGCTCGCTCATCCGCGCGGCCACGACGTCAGCCAGGGTGAACCGGCCGCAGTTGCGCACCAGCTCGGCCACGAGGAACAAGACGACCAGCCACGCCACGAGGAAACCCACCACATACAGCAGCCCGTCGTACCCGTACAGCGCGATGAGACCCGTGACGCCGAGGAAGGAAGCCGCCGACATGTAATCCCCGGCGATGGCAAAACCATTCTCCATGGGGGAGAACAATCGGCCGCCCGCATAGAACTCCTCCTCCGAACCGTGCCGCCGGCGGCCGACCCAGGTCGTGATCCCCAGCGTGACGGCCACAAATCCGCTGAACAGCAGCAAGGCCAGGGTCTGATGGCTGCCGGTCACGAGGCACCTCCTTGCACGCCACGAGTCAGCTCCTGGGTGTCCCAGCGCAGGTCCAGCGCGGCCCGGTCCCGGCGCAGCCGCGCATGCCGGGCGTAGGCCCAAGTGAGCAGGAATGTGGTGAGGAACTGCGCGAGCCCCGCGAGCATGCCCACGTTCACCGCCCCCGCCACGGGTCGGGCCATAAGTCCGGGCGCGGTCGTAGCAGTGACCACGTATCCCACGTACCAGGCGAGGAAGGCGATGGCTCCCGGCGCTACGAACCGTCGGTATCTGCTGCGCACCTCCTGGAACGCCGCGCTGCGCTGCACCTCTAGATACACGTCGCGGGCCCGAACCGTCGTCCCGCTGTTCTCTCCGCGAGCGGACGGCACGGCAGGAGCGGGCGTGCCCGTGCCGTCCACTTCACCCCAGCCGGAGGCCAGCGCGTCGTACCAGGGGTCTTCCGGCTTCACATCGTGAGCGGGTGCACCGTGGTCTTCTCCGCCCCCGGCCGAACTCTCGGGACCGCCCCCGGCTCCGCGGGCACGACCGTTGCTTGACTGCATGCCCAAGGATGGACAGACCGGGAAGATCCCTGACCTGTCTTCCCCCGGCCTTCACCCCATCAGGTGACTCACCCCACGGGCGGACTCGCCAGCCCCTTGCCGTAGGCATAACGCACGGCTTGCGCCCGGTCCTTGAGGCCCGTCTTGGCGAAAAGGTTGTTGATATGCGTCTTCACGGTCGCGGTGGAGACGTGCAGCCTGCGAGCGATCTCCTGGTTGGTGAGGCCTTCGGCAATCAGTACCAGCACCTCAGTCTCACGCGCGGTCAGCCCATCCGGAGGCTGACCGGCCACCGGTTCGGGCTCGGACTGCGACAAGCGCTCCAACAGCCGACGCTGAATTCCCGGCGACAGCCCTGCTTGTCCTGACAGCACGCTCTCCACGGCGCGCACGATCTCGTCACCCCCCACGTCCTTGGTGAGGTAGCCACGGGCCCCGGCCCGCAGCGCAGGGAACAGGGACTCGTCATCCGCATACGTGGTGAGCACCACGACCTGGGTACCGGGGTACTGCTCCCTGATCCGTCGGGTGGCCTCCACACCGTCGCAACGGGGCATCCGGAGATCCATCAAGACGACGTCCGGGGCGAGTTCCCCGACCAGCCGTACTGCCTCCTCACCGTCGCCCGCGGCACCTACCACCTCCATGCCCGGCAGCAGCCCGAGCAGCATCACGATGCCCTCCCGGACCACGGTCTGGTCGTCGGCGACCACCACCCGTGCGGGCTTCTTCCCGCCTTCCGTCCCCGTCATGCGGGCACCTTCAGCGTCACCAAGAACCCCTCCTCGTACGGCCCCGCGTCCAGCGAACCACCCAGTAGCTCAGCGCGCTCGCGCATCCCGAGCAGACCGTACCCGCCCCCGGACCGGGTGAATTCGCCCACTCGGCCGCCCGAATCCCGTATGTCCAGTGTCACTTCGCGTTCGCCGTAGTGGAGTCGCAGGCGTACCTTGGCGCCTTGGGCGTGCTTGCGGACGTTCGTGAGCGCCTCCTGCGCGACCCGGCGCACCGCCTGGGACGCCTCGGCCGACAGGGGCCTGCGCTCACCCGTGACGGTGACCTCCGCACCGTCGGCCGCGCTGACGAGTTCCGTCAGGAAGTCCTCAAGCGGTGTCAGCTCACCCCGGAGTGCGGACAGAGCCTGCCGGGTCTCGGCAAGGCCGTCGCGAGCCATGCCCCGAGCGGCCACCACCCGCTCCAGAACCCTTTCGCGATCGGCGCCGTTCTCGATCAGTAGCCGAGCGGCCTCCAGGTGCACGAGCTGCGCCGAGAGACTGTGGGCCAGCACATCGTGGATCTCCCGCGCGATCCGGGCCCGCTCGGCCAGCGCCGCGGACTCAGCCTCTGCGGCCCGGGCAGCGCGCTCCTGGGCGAGCAGTCGGTGAGCGTTGCCCCGGGCTTCCGCATCCAGCCGTAGGACATATCCGGCGAGAACCATGCCCGCCACCGTGGCCGTCGTGGTCAGCCAGACGTCGTTGTTGAACGCGGCGTACAAGGCCAGCGCCGCCGAGGCCACCGGTCCGGCTGCCACGAGCGGCAGCCTCTCCAAGGCAGTGATCCCGCAGCCGCACCAGATCACCACGGCTGGTCCTGTGAACCCGGTGGCCTGCGCGATCACCGCGATGCTGAGGAGCCCACCCACAAGGGCCAGGGAAGGCACCAGCCGGTGCTGGTAGGTGGTCCGGAAGAAGGCCCAAGCCACGAGACCGGCGATGAGCACTCCGGTAGCCGCTACGAGTGCCCCCCGCACGCCAGAGTGTTTGTGGCTGAACACACCCCACAGGAACATGGCGAGCACCAGCAGCCTGACGACCCAAGCGAGTAGGCGCCGAGACCTGGTAATTCCCGCATGGCCGAGTGCTTCACGCGATGGCCAGCGTGTCCAGGCGTTCTCGGTCACACGCATTCCTCCCACACCGGCCTCCCCTCACCGTGCGCCGGGACGGGACAGCTCCCGGCCCCAAGGGCCCGCACTCGCCCGACCAGGATCGCCTCGCGGATCAGCAGGGTGCCAGCGAGGCCGAGCATCAGGGCCGCACTCCCCTGGTGCAGGCCGAGCGCGGAACCGACGGCGACAACACCGGCCCGCAGGGCTACGCCCCCACCCCACACTGCAACGCTCGCTTTGGTGCTCTTGGTCCACACGACGCCGTCCGGAGCCGTCCAGATGCGGGTGGTCCAGGCCCAACCTGAGCCGGTGGCAAGGCCTATGAGCAGCCCGACCCCGAGCAGCATTGCGGATTCTGTGTGGTGGTGCTTGTCGAGGATGCCGGGCTCGCGCAGTGCGACGACGGCAAGGATCAGGGGAAGCAGCCACCGACGCCGGTCCGCGCCGATCGCACGGGCACGGAACTGCCGCGCGACCACTACGACGACCACAGCCACGATCGCCACCGCGTTGACGAGCCCGGACATCAGAGCCTCCGTGAGGAAGAAGGTGGTGTCGGTAGCTAGAGCTGCCGACTCCTTCGAACTTACGCAAATCCACTGGTCAGGAGATCGGAGCCGGGGTGGATCTCGGGTGGAGGCCCTGAACGACCCCACCTCCACCCAGGGGTGGAGAGGCTGACGGACCTACCGAGCCCACGGTGTGGCGGTCACGACCGGTTGGTACCAGGCGGCCGCGATCACTCACCGGACAGGCCAGTTCGCCCGGGGCGCTCGGCTGAGTGGTTGGGGCGAACGGGGTACTGCTCAGCGCCGGTGTTGGACGGCCCGGGGGCCCGTGGCAGAGAGGGCGTGACGAAATGGCAAGAGGGAGGCAATGGATTGGGGTGCAGCCCGCCGGTGCGGATACCGGCCAGCGGCGCCGGGCCCTCGGCCGCCGCCCACTGGCGAATTGTGGGGGCCGGGAGCCACCGACAGGCCGGGACGCCGGCGAGAGGGACGGCGGATAGCCGAGCGGCAGACCGACCAGGGACTGTGCCGCCGTACCCCGGCGCCCGGCGGATGCCCTTCCTCCCGCCAGGCTCTGCCCGGCGGGAAGCGAAACGGCTCAACCCACGACCGTCCATCGGCAGGACCGGACACCTGCAGGCCCGACGAGCCGGAGCAGAGCCGGACGGCTAGAAGACTGCTGAAAATCTCGGGTTCTGGCCCCGGCTCGGTGGAGTCGGGGCCAGTCTTGTAGGCATGCAGGGGGAATGGGCCGGAGAGATGGTCGGGCCGGATGTGTGGGAGACCTGCCGGGAGTTGATCCCGGCAGGGAGTGTGTTCGCGTTCCTCGCCGAGCATCGCGAGGTGCTGTTCCCGCCAGGAATGTTCACCGACATGTACCCCTCGTCCAACGGCCGTCCGAGTCTGCCGCCGCAGGTCCTGGCCGTGACGGTGGTGCTGCAGAGCCTGCACGGGCTGTCGGACTTCGAGACAGTCCAGGAGTTGCGGTGTGACCTGCGGTGGAAGGCCGCCTGCGGGCTCGGCCTGTACGACACCGCTTTCGACCCGTCGCTGCTGACGTACTTCCGGCGCCGGCTGCGTCACTCGGCCGACCCGACGCGGATCTTCACCAAGGTCAAAGAGGTCGTGGCCGGGACCGGCGTGCTCAAGGGCAAGCAGCGGCGGGCACTGGACTCCACCGTCCTCGATGACGCGGTGGCCACCCAGGACACCGTCACCCAGATCATCTCCGCCGCCCGACGGGTGATCCGTGAGGTCCCCGGCGCGCAGGAGACCGCGGAGCAGTGGTGCACGGCACACGACTACACCGACCCCGGCAAGCCGAGGATCGCCTGGGACGACGAGGCCGCCCGCGCCGCGCTGGTCGACGCGCTGGTCACCGACGCCCTCAACCTGCTCGGTCACCTGCCCGAACAGGAACTGGGCGAGAGGGCGGCGAACGCGGTGGGCCTGCTGGCCCTGGTCGCGGGCCAGGACGTGGAGCCGGCCGAGGACTCCGACGGACGCGACGGACGCTGGCGCATCGCCCAGCGCACGGTCGCGGACCGGACCGTGTCCACCGTCGATGCGGACGCGCGGCACATCCACAAAAACCGAACCCGCCACCAGGACGGCTTCAAAGGGCATGCGTCCTTCGAGCCGGAGACCGGGCTGTTCACCGCGGTTGCCCTCACCAGCGGCTACGGCCCCGACAACCACGAGGCCGCCGTCGCCTGCGATCTGCTGGCCGACGAGGACGAGGGCCAGGAGTTAACCGTGCTCGGCGACTCCGCATACGGCACCGGCGACCTGCGCGCACACCTGCAGGCCGACGGCCACACCCTGGTGATCAAGCCGCCGCCGCTGCGGCAGGCCATCCCCGGCGGCTTCACCATCGACGACTTCCACGTCGACTCGGCGGCCGGCACCGCGACCTGCCCGGCCGGACACACCGCCAACCTCGGACAGGTCAAAGCGGACGGTGCTCGCACCGCCCAGTTCAAGCGCATGTGCACCGACTGCCCCCTGCGCGGACGCTGCACCACCTCCAAGACCGGGCGCACCCTCAACGTCCACCCCCAGCACGAACTGCTCACCGCAGCCCGCCACCAGGCTGCCACCGACCCCGTCTGGCAGGACGAATACCGCAGATGGCGGCCCCCAGTCGAACGTGCCATCGCCTGGCTGGTCGCCAAGGGAAACCGCCGGGTCCCCTACCGCGGCGTCATCGCCAACAACGTCTGGCTCCACCACCGCGCCGCCGCCCTCAACCTCCGCCGACTGATCAACCTCGGACTCACCAGGGCCAACGGCAGCTGGCACCTCACCCCGGCCACCGCATAAGCAAGAAGGGCTGTCCGACCTACGGCTGGACAGCCCACGACAAGATCTTCAGCAGTCTTCTAGGCGTCGATGCGCGACCGGTCCAGTGTGGCCGCCGAGCTGGAGATGAACTCCTTGCGGGGCGCCACCTCGTTGCCCATCAGCAGATCGAAGACCTGCTCGGCGGCTTCCAGGTCGGAGAGGTTGATACGGCGCAGCGTACGGTGACGCGGGTCCATCGTTGTTTCGGCCAGCTGGTCGGCGTCCATCTCCCCCAGACCCTTGTAGCGCTGGATGGAGTCCTTGTACCGGATGCCCTTGCTCTGGAGTTCCATGAGCTTGTCGCGCAGCTCGCGGTCAGAGTACGTGTAGACGTACTTTTCCTGGCCCTTCTTCGGCTGGACGATCTCGACGCGGTGTAGTGGCGGCACGGCGGCGAACACCCGGCCGGACTCGACCATGGGCCGCATGTAGCGCTGGAACAGAGTGAGCAGCAGACAGCGGATGTGGGAGCCGTCCACATCGGCGTCGGTCATCATGATGATCTTGCCGTAGCGGGCCTGTTCGATGTCGAACGTGCGGCCCGAGCCTGCTCCTATGACCTGGATGATCGCACCGCACTCAGCGTTCTTCAGCATGTCGGTGATCGACGACCGCTGCACGTTGAGGATCTTGCCCCGAATCGGCAGCAGGGCTTGGAACTCGGAGTTCCGCGCCAGCTTGGCCGTACCGAGCGCAGAGTCGCCCTCGACAATGAACAGCTCGCTGCGGCCGACGTCGTCGCTGCGGCAGTCGGCGAGCTTGGCGGGCAGGGAAGAGGACTCCAAGGCAGTCTTACGCCGCTGGGCGTCCTTGTGCTGGCGGGCCGCAACACGGGTACGAGCGGCTGCCACCACCTTCTCCATGACGACCCGAGCCTGGGTCGCGGCATCACGCTTGGTGGCGGTCAGGAACGCCTTCAGCTCCCTGGAGACCACGTTGTTCACGATGCGGCGAGCCGCCGAGGTGCCGAGGACCTCCTTGGTCTGCCCCTCGAACTGCGGCTCGGCCAGGCGGACGGTGACGACGGCGGTGAGGCCCTCCAGGGCATCGTCCTTGACGATGTTGTCCTCGGCCACGCGCAGCAGTTTCTTAGCGCGCAGGACGTCGTTCATCGTCTGGGTGAGGGCCTGCTCGAAGCCCGCGACATGGGTGCCGCCCTTGGGGGTGGCGATGATGTTGACGAAGGATCTGACGGCCGTGTCGTAACCCGTGCCCCAGCGCATAGCCACGTCGACGCCGAGTTCGCGGGTGACCTCGGTCGGCGTCATCTGGCCGTGCTCGTCCAGGACCGGGACCGTCTCCTTGAAGGTGCCCTGCCCCGAGAAGCGGAGGACGTCGCAGACCGGCTTGTCGTTCGCCAGATACTCACAGAATTCGCTGATGCCGCCGTCGAAGCGGAAGGACTCCTCACCCTTGCTGCCGCCCTCGCCGAGGCCGAGCTCGTCACGGACGACGATGGTCAGGCCCGGAACCAGGAAGGCGGTCTGCCGGGCGCGCTGGTGCAGCGTCTCCAGGGAGAGCCTGGCGCCCTTGAGGAAGATCTGCCGATCGGCCCAGTAACGCACGCGCGTGCCTGAGCGGGTCTTGGGGATCTTCTTGGGCTTGCGCAGACCACTTCTGGCCTCGAACTTCGCATCGGCGCCGCCCGACGCGAAGACGCCTGGCACACCGCGCCGGAAGCTGATCGCATGCGTGTGGCCGCCCCGATCCACCTCGACATCGAGGCGGGCCGAGAGGGCATTGACCACGGAGGCGCCAACGCCGTGCAGGCCGCCGGAAGCGGCGTACGAGCCGCCACCGAACTTTCCGCCCGCGTGGAGCTTGGTCATCACGACTTCCACACCGGACAGGCCGGTCTTGGGCTCCACGTCCACGGGGATACCCCGGCCGTTGTCGCGCACCTCGACGGAGCTGTCGTCGTGAAGGATCACCTCGATGTGGTCGCAGTAGCCGCCGAGGGCCTCGTCCACCGAGTTGTCGATGATCTCCCACAGGCAGTGCATCAGACCGCGACTGTCGGTCGAGCCGATGTACATGCCCGGGCGCTTGCGCACGGCCTCAAGGCCCTCAAGGACGAGCAGGTGCCGCGCGGTGTAGTTGGAACCGTCGCGGTCTGCTCCTGCCAGCAGCGCTGTGGACGGCACGGACGTATCGGCGGTCACGCGGTTCGCTCCTCGCTGAATTTCAGGTGCCCCCTTTCTGGGTAAGGGGGGCGGCTTCGGTCGCCGCTCAGAGGGTACCGAGGCCTGGTAGAGCCGGTGTAACGCCACCCTCGTCGAGAACTCAGACTAGTCCAGGGTCGCATGCACGTTCGATACCCCGATGGGGTGAAGTGCATATCACGTTCCCTTGGAGGCATGAACCATTTAGGCTCCGGGCACGTCCTCATGAACAACCGGCAACCCAGCCGGGAGGACCGAGACCCAAGACAGCGCGAACCCGTAAGCACATAAGACACGCAATACGGCACATTCGCCGCCAACCGGCAGCAGACAGCCGCCCCGGAGAGATTTTTTCGAGGAAAAGCCACGAGCGGGAACGTTTTCGGGCTGGTTGGATGTTGACCCTGGTACGACAGCTCGTCGAGCTAGAGAAGAGGCGACGTGACTACTGTTCTGACCCCCGCGAGCCCGCTGACGGCCGCCGATCGCTGCGACCGTTGCGGCGCACAGGCATACCTACGCGTCGTCCTGCTGAGCGGCGGAGAACTGCTCTTCTGCGGCCACCATGGCCGCAAGTTCGAGCCGGAACTCAAGAAGATCGCCGCTGAGATACAGGACGAGACGGAGCGGCTGACGTCCGTTCCCGGCACTGCTTCCGACGAAGAGCGCTGACATCTCGCAGACACGACGAGCCAGCCCCGGCACAGGCCGGTGAACGGGCGGCCGCTCCTCTTCGGGAACGGCCGCCCGTGCTCATCTCCCGTAGCGCCGCTCAGGAGTGCCTGCGGAGCCCCTTTCGGCCCCCGGAAGCCTGCCCCCAGACCCGCACGACGTCGGCGATGCGCGTGTAGACGCCCGGGCTGCCCGACCGCCCACAGCCGCTGCCCCACGACACGAGTCCGATCAACCGCCCTCCAGCCACCAGCGGCCCACCGCTGTCCCCCTGGCAGGCGTCGGGCCCCCCAGCGGGCTCACCGGCGCAGAGCATGGTGTCGGCCCGGTAGGTGCCGTCCGGCCCGCCCGGATAGGCGCGCACGCAGAGGTCGTCGGGCAGCACACGCACACGTGCCGCGTGCAGCCTGCGCGCGTAAGCGCCACCACCGGTGGTGTCGCCCCACCCAGACACCAGAGCCTGCGTGCCCGGCCGATAGGACGGATCCCCCGCACCTGCCATGGCGACCACCGTGCTCTCCGGGAGCGGCTCGGCGAGCGTGAGTACGGCAAAGTCACCGGAGTTGGTCGCCGCGTCGTATCCGGGGTTGACCCAGGCGTCCCGCACCGCGATCTCCTCCCCCTCTCCGGACAACAGGTCCGTGCGGCCCGCAATGACCCGGAGGTCGCGCACACGGTTTGGTGGCGCACCCAGAACCTCCCCGGCCAGACAGTGGGCCGCGGTGAGCACGGCGGTCCGCGTGACCGCCACGCCGCCGCAGAACTGACCCGCCCGTGTACCTCCGAACCGGTCACGACTGGCCAGCGCGACCGTCCAGGGGGCGCCGGAGACGTCTATCGGAAATCCTCCGACCACCACACCACCGGCGGCCGCCGGGGCCGCCGTCGACAGGGGTATGGCGGTCATGGCAGCTGCCAACACCAGCGGCCGGATCAGTGCCTGGGCAACGGAACGGCGCATGAGGCTCCTCACTCTCGGATGTTTCCTGGACACCCAGAGTGATCCATCTCGCCGCCGCCCGCAGCACGAAGGCCCGGCCCCCCGAGGGGAACCAGGCCTTCGTCGCGGTTCAGCGCAATCTAGTCGAGGTAGTCGCGCAAGACCTGCGAACGCGACGGGTGGCGCAGCTTCGACATGGTCTTGGATTCGATCTGTCGAATGCGTTCGCGCGTCACGCCGTAGACCTTGCCGATCTCGTCCAGGGTCTTCGGCTGGCCGTCGGTGAGACCGAAGCGCATGGAGACAACGCCGGCCTCACGCTCGGACAAGGTATCCAAGACGGAGTGCAACTGCTCCTGCAGGAGCGTGAAGCTGACGGCGTCGGCGGGAACGACGGCCTCGGAGTCCTCGATGAGGTCACCGAATTCGCTGTCGCCGTCCTCACCCAGCGGGGTGTGCAGCGAGATGGGCTCGCGACCGTACTTCTGAACCTCGATGACCTTCTCCGGGGTCATGTCGAGTTCCTTGGCCAGTTCCTCCGGGGTGGGCTCACGGCCCAGGTCCTGGAGCATCTGGCGCTGCACGCGCGCGAGCTTGTTGATGACCTCGACCATGTGCACCGGGATACGGATGGTGCGGGCCTGGTCGGCCATGGCTCGGGTGATCGCCTGGCGGATCCACCAGGTGGCGTACGTGGAGAACTTGTAGCCCTTGGTGTAATCGAACTTCTCGACCGCACGGATCAGGCCCAGGTTGCCTTCCTGGATGAGGTCCAGGAAGAGCATGCCGCGGCCGGTGTAGCGCTTGGCCAGGGAGACCACCAGACGGAGGTTGGCCTCCAACAGGTGGTTCTTGGCACGGCGGCCGTCCTCGGCGATGATCTCCAGCTCGCGCTTGAGCTTCGGGGCAAGCTTGTCCGAGTTGGCCAGCTTGTCCTCGGCGAACAGACCCGCCTCGATGCGCTTGGCCAGCTCCACCTCCTGCTCGGCATTGAGCAGGGGAACCTTACCGATCTGCTTGAGGTAATCCTTGACCGGGTCGGCGGTAGCGCCGGCCGCGGCGACCTGCTGCGCGGGGGCGTCGTCCTCGTCCTCGTCGGACAGGACGAAACCCGCGTTCTCGGCGCCCTCGGGCTCGTCGGCGACCTTGCCGTCTTCAAGGACCTCGTCCTCGAGGACCTCGGCGGCGTCCTTCTTGGCGGTGGTCTTCTTGGCGGCCGTCTTCTTGACGGCCGTCTTCTTAGCAGCGGCCTTCTTCGCGGTCGCCTTCTTAGCAGCGGCCTTCTTGACAGGCGCAGCTTCCTCGGCGGAACCGGCCGGGGCCGCGGCGGCGGACACCGCGGGGGTGGCCGGGGCAGCGGTGGCCTTCCTAGTGGTCACCGCCTTCGCCGCGACCGTCTTGGTGGCGGTGCGCTTCGCCGGGGTCTTCGCTGCGACGCTCTTTCGGGTGCGCTTGGGCTCTGCGGCACTGACCATCAGCGTCACACCCTCTTCCTCAAGAATCTGGTTGAGGCTGCGCAGTACGTTCTTCCACTGAGTGGCCGGAATCTGGTCAGCTTCGAAGGCCCGACGCACATCGTCGCCGGCGATCTGCCCCTCAGCCTTTCCCCGCTCAATGAGCGCCATGACAGAGACGGACTCGGCGATCTCCGGCGGGAGCGTACGGGATGTGCTGGCCGACACGAACAACCTCTCGGAACGTTGGAAAACGGCTTCCGGCACCGTCCGTGGCGGACGAGAGCCGACCACCGGCCTGGGAGTGGGCCGACGGCGCGGGCGGGGCCGGGAAGATGCACAGCGCCTTGTATGGCATCCGTATTCCCTCCGCGGCTGTCACCTCTTAGGTCATCGTGCTGTTTCCACAAGCGTTACGCCCAATCTGCGTGGCCCGAGTCACACCCCGTAAGGAGTTAAAAGCGATCAAATATGGATAGACATGGTCACCGATGGTATCGTCCCGATCACACTCGCGACCCTGGCGCCCGTCGCGCCCCCGGATTCCGCAGGACACCAGCACATCCGGCGGAATCCGGCGACGGCATCCCCCGACCCCGGCTTCGCCCGGAGAACACCGAGGACGCCGCGCGTGCGCGACCACATCGCTTCGCCGCGATCAGTGCTCGCGCGGCGCGGGAACCACGCGCTCCACCTCGGGATGGACCGTGAGCAACTGACGCATGGCTGTCTCCGCCGCCGCACCGTCACCGGTGCCGAGGGCGTCGACGATGCGCGCGTGCTGCGCGAGAGACGCCTCGTTCGGCCGGTCACAGCCCGTGACCGGGCCACCCGAGACCTGAAGGGCGGCGGAGACGATGCCGGACAGGTGCTCCAGCATCCGGTTGCCGGCGATCTGAATGAGCAACCCGTGGAATTCATTGTCGGCGCGTGAATAGGTCAGGGCGTCACCTTGCGCCATGGCATGGCTCATGACCTCGACCAAGTCGCACAGACGCTGCTGCACCTCCTCGCGCCCATGCCCGGCTGCGAGACGGGCAGCAAGCGGCTCGATCATCCATCGCAGCTCGCTGAGCTCTCGGCGCTGATCGTCGCGCTGGGGCCCGAAGGCCCGCCACTCGATGATGTCCGGATCGAGGAGGTTCCAGTCGCTGACCGGACGCACGCGCGTGCCGACGTTGGGCCGGGCACTGACCAGCCCCTTGGCCTCAAGGACACGGAGCGATTCGCGGACGACGGTGCGGGAGACCTCGAAGCGCTGGCCGATCTCCTCGGGTACCAGCGGCCGATCCGCCCCCAGGTCACCGGAGACGATCATCTGCCCCAGCTGCTGGACAAGCTGGCCGTGCAGTCCGCGCCCGCGGCTGCCCGAAGCACGCCTGCCGACGCGGCCCAGCTCCTGGTCCGCACCGTCCCAGGAGGGCACTCCGACGCGATCGGCCGCGGGGGCCTCTCCGTAGGGGTAGCGGTCGAGTTCGCCCGGGCCGGCCAGACCTGAATCGGCGGAGCGGGCGGCGGTCATCATGGTGTGCGCAAGGGTACTCACGGATCCTTTGTCGGCGCCGCCCCCAACTCCCTTGAGGGCTTTGGTGAAAAGCACACGAAAGGGTGATCGCTCACCCCGTCGCAATTGACGCCTTATCGGAAAGAAATGGCCTTTCTGTGGGGAGTTGTGCGCACAGCGGGTCCAGAAGCGAACGAGCCGTCGTCACCGGCCCCTGGAACGCAGCATCGTGACCAGATATGCGCAGAGCAACGCGCCCAACGACAACGCCAGTGCCTCGCCCATGGGTTGAGCAACCACGTGGGCCGTCCCGATCAGGTAGCGCTCCCCGCCGAAGGGCCATTGCAGCAGGAATGCCTCCCGCATCCGCGTCAAAAGCCCTGCGGCCACCCGCGTACCAGGGCCCTGCAGCACCTCGTGCACAAACGGCGCTACGACGACGGGCACGGCGAGGACGGCGGCCAGCCCGGCCGTGGTGGACCGGAAGACACCGCCCGCCAGTACACCGACCCAGGCGCAGCAGGCCACGAGGCCGAACCAACTCGCGCACGAGGAAAGCCACCCCCCGGGAACCTGCGACAACTCCCGCCCGTAGACGATGTAGAGCACCTCGGCGTCGCAGCCCACGGCGAGGAGGGCCAGGAACAGCGCGATGGTTCCGGAGACAAGCAGTTTCGCGACCAGCAGTCCCAGCCGCCGGGGCACGGTGCCCCGGTCCGCCGCCAGGGCGGGGTGGCGGAACTCGTCCCCGAAGGACAGCGCACCGAGTAGCCCCGCCGCGAGCGCCGCCGGCGGTAGCGGCAACTCCCCCGGCCATGCCGCAAAGAGCCGTGCCTGCGGGGTGTGGCCGAGCCGGGCCAGCACGACGGCCACGAGCGCGGACACCAACAGCGTGACGCCGCAGACGAGGAAGTCGGTACCGACTCCTACGGCACGCCGGATTTCGTAGCGCAGGGGACGGAGGGGGGTGGGCGCCGGACGGACGGAAATGGGGGGCGGGAGGAGGGAAAGGGTGTCGGGGCTGCGGACCCCTTCGGGTCGTGGTGCGCGGCTGGGCCGCTGCTTGCCGGGGCCCGGGGTCCTGGCGCCGGGAAGGCGGGTGCGGGTGGTGGAGACAGCGGCTGGAGGAGGGGTCGCACCGTCGACCTGTGAGTGCGGAGGCTCAGTGAGCCCGGTGTGACCCGTGTGACGGGCATGAGCTGGCTCAGACGGGACTGTCGCGTTGACGGCCCGGCTGCCGTCGGCCCTCGCGAGCGCCTCGCGGGGGCGTGTGTCGGCGCCGATGCCGGAGAGGCCGGCCCCGTACGCCGTACCGTCGGCGCCGTCGGCCACGGGGGCCGGCGACAGTTCCCGGTCTAGGCCGTGGTGCCTCTCCGCGACGTCCGGCGCTGGCGGGCGGCTCGGGTCCCCGGTCGCCGAGGACCGCCCGTGACCGCCGGCTCGCCCCTCTTCGGCCGAGGCAGAGCCGGCAGGAATCAAGCCATCGGGGGTGAAGCCGGACGCGGCCCGATCGCCCATCGGCGAGCCTTCTCCGGCGGTGTGCTCCCGCTGCCCGGAAGGACCATCTGACGTCACCAGGTTTCGATCCGCCTGCGAAGCATCTGGCGCCGGAACGCCCGGGGTACCTCGCTCCACCAGGCAAGCACCGGATGCGGTGCGTTCCGGTTCCCCCGGCGATCCGTCCTGCGCGACCGGCTCATACCGGGTCGACCGCTGCTCCCGGCCGGCCCCCGTTCCGCCGTCGCGCCCGGCACCCGCACCGGGCCCCATGTCGCCCACTTCGTCGGCGAGCTGGTGGACGAGAATGCCGTGGCGGAACGCCGTCTCCCCGATGTCGGCGGTCGTCGTGCCGTACACCGAGAGGCGGTTGCCGCACTCTCGCACGACCTCCACCGAGCGACGGGTGGTGCGGGCCTCCCTGGCGAGCAGAGCAGCGAGGCGTGCGGCGTGAGGGCTACGGACGGCCACACGCGCCCGCAACCGGTTGCGGGCGAATTCCTTGGCGTCCTGGTCCGCGACGAGCCTGCCGCCGTCGAGGGTGACGATCCGGTCGGCCGCGCGTGCAGCTTCCTTCGGATCGGCCGTCGTGACGAACACCGTGCCGCTGTGGTCGGCATGAGCCCGCAGCATGCCGTACAGCCACTGCGCCTCACGGGCGGAGAGACCTGCGGCGGGCTCGTCCAGGACGAGGGTGTGCGGGTCGGGCAGCAGGGCACAGGCAAGTCCCAGCCTGCGGTCCATCCCCCTCGACAGCGCGCCGAGGCGCTCCTCTCGGAGACTGACGAGACCGACCACTTCTAGCACCTCGTCGGCGCGTCGGGCAGGAACTCCGGATGCCGCGCAGAGCATGCGCAGATGACCGCGGACCGATCGGGCCGGATGTCCTGGTACGTCCCCGAGGAGCACGCCGACTTCCCGCGAGGGGTGGGCGATACGGTGCAGGGGCCGTCCTCTGAAGCAGGTGACACCACGCCCCTGTTGCAGTTCGAGCATCAGCCTGAGCACCGTCGTCTTTCCCGCGCCGGCACTCCCGAGCAGCGCGGTGACATGTCCGGCACGCGCCTCGAAGGAGACATCATCAACGGCGGGCGGTTGTGCCTTGCGGGGGGCGCTGGTCAGTCCGAAGGCCTGGATCACCTTCAGCAAGATAGCGCCATATGTCCAGTTTTTTCGGGTATCGGTCGTTTTGCTCTTCGGCGTCGCGCGGGCTCGCCCCTCTGCGTCCGCCATCCGAGGCAGAAGGGCCCGACGCATGTGGCAGCCCCGCCCGCGATCCCGCGACTGCCGGGATCGGGACGCGTCAGACCTCGGGACGCAGCATCGGCGGGTTGAGGAGGGGCGCTCCGCCGGCCCGGAAGAGCTGAGCAGGCCGGCCCCCCTGACGCGTCGTGGTCCCCCCCGTGGGCACGAGGAATCCAGGAGTTCCGGTGACCTTGCGATGGAAGTTGCGCGGGTCGAGCGCCACGCCCCACACCGCCTCGTACACCCGGCGCAACTCACCGACGGTGAACTCCGGCGGGCAGAACGCCGTGGCCAGCGACGAATACTCAATCTTGGACCGGGCGCGTTCCACACCATCGGCGAGAATCTGGGCGTGGTCGAAGGCAAGCGGTGCGCGAGGCTCGCCCTCACGGGCGTACCCGCCCCGGTGGAGCAACTCCTCGACGGGTACCCAGCGCGCATTGCTGGCGTCACCGCCTGCACGCGGTGCGGGTAGATCAGGTGCGAGCGCGAGGTGCGCGACGCTGACCACGCGCATACGAGGATCCCGCTTGGGGTCACCGTACGTGGCAAGCTGCTCCAGGTGGGCCCCGTTGTCCTGGGCCGGAACGGAGGGATCGTGTGCGCGCAACCCAGTCTCCTCGGCCAGCTCACGCGCCGCCGCCTGGGACAGATCCTCGTCAGCCCGCACAAAGCCGCCGGGCAACGCCCAGCTTCCCTGGAAGGGGGGCTCGCCCCTGCGCACCGCCAGCGCGCACAGGGCATGACGGCGCACGGTCAGCACGACCAGGTCCACGGTGACGGCGAAGGGCGGAAAGGCTGACGGGTCGTAGGGCATGTGGCGATCATAGTCGTCTTCCTGACGATAAACACTCCCTCCCCGACCCACGGCATCAATGGCGGTTGCGTTCCGTTGCGTCGTGGGACGCCGCTTCGTCTCCCGTTCAGTGTCGCCGTCGCCCCACAACGGCACATGCGCCCGTTTGCAGAAGGTCAAACTCCCTGTTTTGCGAGGTCACACGCCCAGTTGCAGACCATCCGCCGCGTCCTCGACCATGGCGAGTCCGAGTCGGCTGACCCGTACGGCGAAGGGCGCCCCTGCGACGCGCAGTGCGGTCAGGCCGAGTTCACCGAGGGGGGCACTGCGCACGGGACGCAGGGTGACGGAGCGGGCGGGGCTGTCGGGACGGATGCCCACAAGAGCGGTGAGCACGAGGATCACGGAGGCCGCGGCAGTGGCCGCGGGCCGGCAGGCCGCTGGGTGCGGCAGCGGAGCGCCACCGGCAGTTCGCTGCTCACCGGCGAACATCTCGGGCAGCCGGTGACCGAAGTGTGGCGCCGCTTCCAGCAGTCCTCTCAGTAACCCGGTGGCTTCCCTCTCATAGCCTGCACTGGCCAGACCTGCGACGGCGAGTGCTGTCTCGTGCACCCGCACGGCTCCAGTCCGATGGCCGAAGGGGTTGTACCCCGTCTCCTTGGCGCCGAGACCGCGCAGGCCCCAGCCCGCGTCCATGGCCGGGCCGCCGAGCAGTCGGGCCAGCTGTGCGGTCTGCACCTTGTCGAGCAGACCCGGGGCGAGCCGACCGGAACCGAGCAGACCGGTGTCGAGCAGGTGAACCGCCGCGGAGCCAAGGTGCGTCACGGGACGACCATCCGGCGCCAGCGCCGCGGCGGGACGCCCGCCGCCGCGGTCCTCGACCCAGAAGTCGGCACGAAAGGCCGTCCGCAAGGTCCCGGCCCACTGGCGTAACTCCGTGCCGCCCGGTCTGTGGTAGGTGTCGAGGAGATCGGCGCCGAGCAGTGCCGCGCGATACGCATGGGCCTGGGTCTCGCTACGGGCTGGGCCGCAGGGTTGCGGGTCAGGCAGGTAGGGGCCGTCGCCGACCGCTGTCCGCAGCCAGGTCAGGCAGCGTTCGGCCGCGGGCAGCAGTTCCTTCGTCTCCTGTTCCGCGAGGCCCCAGCGGCGGGCCTCGGCAAGCAGCACCGGGAAGAACAGTGTGGCCTCGGTTCCCGTGCAGCCCGGCGGAAGGAACGGGCCAGCGTCACGCCGTGGCCCGGGGATCAGACCGGCCCGGTGGCCTGGTCCGGGCAGCTGTGTACGGGCCAGGGCGCGCAGAGTGCCGGCGGCGAGTCGGGTGCCCAGGGGCAGGGCCATGCGGGCGGCGGCCAGGGCTTCGGCGGGGGCCATTCCGCAGCGCCAGGGCGCGCCGGCAGCGACGTAGGTGTCGGAGGGGTGCGCTGGGTCGCGCAGGAGCAGGGCCTGGAGGTCAGCAACGGCCGCACGCAGCAGTGGGCCCACGCGCGGATCATCACCGGCTGCCCGGGCAGGTGCGAGAGGACCGGCCGCGGTATGTCCCGCAGCCCGCAGCGGCCCGGCTCCGCCGGGTCGTACGCGCAGTTCGATGGTTGTCGCCCCACCGGGTGGCAGGTCGAGTTCCCAGCGCAGCAGTCCGGCGGACGCCAGGGCGTCGGTGGGCGCCGGGTTGGCGGTGACGCAGGCGGAGGCGTCGGCCGTGGCCCAGCGCAGGCCCGAGTCACGGACGGTGGCCGGGAGTTCGGGACCTGCCCGGCCGGTAGCGATGGTGCCGAGTTCGGCGAGATCCGTGCCGAGGGCGGCCTCCACGGGCAGGTGCAGGGGACGCAGGGAGGCGTTGCGGAGGGTGATCCGCTCGGTCCCGTCGGCGCGGCGTACACGCTCGACGACCACGTCCGGGTCTGGTCCCGCCGTAGGTGAAGCCCACACGGTCCCCACGAAACGTGCGCTGTCGGCACCGGTCATCCCAGCCTGCACCGCCAACGGTTCCCGACCGGCCACGCGGACCTGACACCGCGAGAGCAGGCGTCTGCCGCCCCGGTAGAACCCCTCCAGGCCCTGGCCGGACAGCTGCCCACTCTCGTCGGAGACGGCGAGGCCAGGCAAGGCGGTGCAGACCAACGCCGTGTGCGTAGGTGGCAGTCCAGGCGTCTGGCGGGCGCCCGGAGTGGTGTGCGGCGCGGGTGCGGAAGGCCGGCGCGACCGGTCGCCGGCCAGGGGCGGTCGGCCGCCGTGGATGACCGGGGACTTGGGATCGGCGCGCGGAGGAGTCGGCCGTGGGACGCCAGTGGCCCCCACTGAGGAACCGGCACCGTCCACCAGGTAAGGCTCGTACCTGCCCCAGGGGGGACGTCCGTCGTCGGCAAAGGGCGGGATCGGCTGCTCGTGCATGGGGTGGCTTCTTCTGCGCTCGGGGCACCTAGGTCGTGCTGGGCGGCCGGTGGGACTCACCGGGGGACGAAACGTGTGGGTGGCAGAGCCCGTCCGGGTACTTTCGCCACGCGGATTGAACGGGCAAGGACTCGTCCAGGTCACGGTCATGGTGTCCTGCCCATCGGACAGGGATTACCAGCCCCCGTACCTCCACCATCCCGGCCGTGGGCGGCAGCGCAGGATCGCCGGTTCCAGCCGCCCGTCCTCGATCGAGATCCCTGGAACTTCTGTCCACGGACAGTGGGACATCCGGGTGAACGGACCGCTCAAGTCCTTACTGGCGGACAGTTGATCTCCCCGTCCAGTACTCCTATTCGTCCCCTGTGCGGCGGTTCGTGCGTGCTCGGGAAGGCCGGGCCATTTGTGGCGGCTGCGCCACGCCCCATGTCAGTGGTGGCTGCGATGCTGGCGACATGATCCCTTGGAACCTGCTCGCTCTCGACAAGGCCCTGCGTGTCAGCTGGGCCTCCGACACCTGCTCGCCCGACGACCAGGCCGACTGGGAACCCGGCAACCCGGCCTGGGGGCACTGTGACATCACGGCCTTGATCGTCAACGACGTTTTCGGCGGCGATCTCGTGGTCGGTGAGGTGCGCCTTGACCAGACCCAGCATGGCTTCCACTGGTGGAACCGGTTGCCCAGTGGAGTGGAACTCGACCTGACGCGCGAGCAGTTCCAGCACGGACAGAGTGTCACGGCTGCTCGTGTCATCGAGCGTCCGCCGGGCCCGCTGCCCCGCCGCTGGGAGGAGTACCTCCTTCTGCGCGAGCGTGTCATCGAGCATCTCGGTTCGCTCCCGGAGCCTGCCTGAGGAGCTGCGATCAGCCCGTCTAGTTCAGCGGGACGACGTCCTGGCTGCTGGTGGCCCGGGTCAGCCGCAGCGAGGAGCGCTCGGCGAGGACGATCAGACGGAGGCCCTTTCAACCAGCGTCAAGACCGGCTCGGGCGGCGCACCAGACCTCCCGGCCACCGTCTGCGCGCCCGGGTTGCTCCCGGTGGGCACGAGTAGCCACCCGGCCGGCCGATGGGGCGTGCTCGCGTGAGCGGCGCTCAGTCCTCGCCCTCGGGCTCACGGTGCGAGCGGCCCGACGCGGCACCCCCGGTGATGTCGTCGCCAGTGCCCGCTGCACGCGTACGTGCGGCCCTGGTGTTCCGGGTGCCTGATCGTGAGCCCTCGGCGGCCCGTGACCACGGAGGGGAGCTCGCCGGCCGACGCCGTGCATCTGCAGGCCGAACGGCGCGGCCGCCATTCGCGGGACGTGCTCGACGCTGTCGCCGCACCCGCGTGCGCGCACCAGGTGCGGCCTTCCGACCGTGCTCCGCCCGGACACTCGGCCCGGACACCGGGGCCGGGGTTTCCGTGCGGCCAGTCCTCGCCGTTCGCGTCACGGGGTCCGGCCGCTCTGCGCTACGTGCCGATGTGTGTCCCGAACGTGCCGCGCGCAGGCACCGGCGGATCGACTCCGGATCGAGCCCGTCGTTGCAGGCCTGGTGCAGCAGGCGGGCGAAGAGGTAATCGGGATCCGCGCCCAATGCCATGGCCAATGCCTCGCGGGCCTCCAGCTCGTCGCCCGTCGACCAGGCGACCCAGCCGGCCAGGGTCAAGGGGGCGGCTGCGTGCTCGCTGTAAGGACCGACGCAGCGGCGTGCCAGGGAACGCCAGAGTCGCAGGGCGGGGCCCGCTTCCTCACCCTCCATCCACGCAGCCGCCTGATCACGGGTCGTGCGGTCCTGGAGCCCGAAGATCAGAGCCGCCGCTTCGTCGTGCCGGAGCAGGCGGTCGTCACGCAGGTCGGCCCGATGCGTGCCGGACACGGGCGCTGCCGCGGCGAAGCGGCGGATGATCCGCTCGGTGAGGGCGAGTGTCTCCTCCGCCACGTCCGTGCAAGTCGCCTCGTCGAGCATGCGGGGCATCAAGGTGGTCCCGGCCGTGTCCAGGGCGACCTCCTGCTCCAGCGTCCCGGCGGTCTCCCAGGGGCGCAGCCTGGCGCGCATTTCCCCGAGCGTGCCACGGACCTGAATGCCGGCGTAGGTGGCTGCTGCGGCGAGCACGGAGGTGCCGGGAAGGCCCATCGGCGTACCCCCTTCCGGACAGCAGCCCTCCTTCGGGCAGCAATAGCTCCAGAAGTGGCCGTCAGAGATGCACAGCGCCTCGATGACCGGAACGCCGAGGTCGCCACACCGGGTGCGCAGCAGGTGAGCCAGCCGCCCGAGTCGCCGTTTGACGTCCCGCCCGGATTCTCCCGGCGCCGGTTCCTGGCAGACGTAGGCCACCATCTGTTGGGGCCGGACGCCTCGCCGCCGCTCACTGCCAGCCACCAGCCCCTGCGCCAGTTGTCGTGCGGCCGCCTCCCAGTCCTCCTCGCTCGCGGGGATGCCCAGGCGCGCCCGCCCGCCGAACCTGCCGCGGCCCTCGTGGTCGTGGAGGGCAACCAACACCATGCTGTCCTCGGGCCGGTAACCAAGCAGGTAGGGCAGGGCGTCGGCCAACTCCGCGGGGGTGCGAAGGGTGACCTGTGTGTCGTACCCGGACGGCTCCTGTCCTGAGATGTCGCCGTTTTTGGATGGTCCGGTCGTTTCGCCGTGATTCGTCATGTGGAGACGATCTCGCGGATCCCAAAATTCCACTCACCCTTGTGGATAAGTATGGACAGGAGCACGACAAGCCTGTCCAAGTTGTCCACATCCCAGGGCTGGGCCCCCCGCTGGTCGGTCCCGTCCTGTTGTATGGAACTCATGGAGCACACGAGTAACGCGGACCTCCGAGCAGCGGCCGACGCCGTCCTGGCCAGGCTCGTCGGGGACAGCACGGGCACGGCCCGGTTGCGCGAGGACCAGTGGCAGGCGATCGAGGCGCTGGTCGCCGACCGGCGCCGGGCTCTCGTCGTACAGCGCACGGGATGGGGCAAGTCCGCGGTGTACTTCGTGGCGACCTCGCTGCTGCGGGCCAGAGGGAGCGGGCCCACCGTGATCGTCTCACCCCTGATCGCGCTCATGCGCAACCAGGTGGAGGCCGCGGCCCGGGCCGGTATCCGCGCCCGGACCATCAACTCCGCCAACACCGAGGAGTGGGAAGACGTCCGGGCCGCAATCGAGGCGGGTGGCGTGGATGTCCTGCTCGTCAGCCCCGAGCGCCTGAACAACCCCGACTTCCGTGACCAGGTCTTGCCCAAGCTCTCCGCAGCGACCGGCCTGCTGGTCGTGGACGAGGCCCACTGCATCTCCGACTGGGGCCACGACTTCCGTCCCGACTACCGACGACTGCGCACCGTGCTCGGCGACCTCCCGCCCGGCGTGCCCGTGCTGGCCACCACTGCGACGGCCAACGCTCGGGTGACCGCGGACGTCGCCGAGCAACTGGGCACCGGCGCCGCCTCGGACGCCCTGGTGCTGCGAGGCCCGTTGGACCGGGAGAGTCTGAGCCTCGGCGTACTGCAGTTGCCGGACGCGGCACACCGGATGGCCTGGCTCGCCGACCACCTCGGCGACCTGCCGGGTTCCGGCATCGTCTACACGCTCACCGTCGCCGCAGCCGAGGAGGTCACCGCCTTTCTGCGGCAGCACGGGCACACCGTCGCCTCGTACACGGGGAGGACGGAGAACGCCGAAAGGCAGCAGGCCGAGGACGATCTGCTCGCCAACCGGGTCAAGGCCCTGGTGGCCACCTCCGCCTTGGGTATGGGCTTCGACAAGCCCGACCTGGGCTTCGTGGTCCACCTCGGTTCTCCCTCCTCCCCTATCGCCTACTACCAGCAGGTGGGCCGGGCCGGTCGCGGTGTCGAGCACGCCGAGGTACTGCTGCTTCCGGGTAAGGAGGACGAGGCGATCTGGCAGTACTTCGCATCACTGGCCTTCCCCTCCGAGGATCGGGTCCGGTGCACGTTGGACATCCTCGCCCAGGCCGACAGGCCCTTGTCGCTGCCTGCTCTGGAGCCCCTTGTCGACCTGCGCCGCTCACGGCTGGAAACCATGCTGAAGGTTCTCGACGTGGACGGAGCCGTGAGGCGGGTCAAGGGCGGCTGGGTCGCAACCGGTGAACCTTGGTCGTACGACGCCGAGCGCTACGACTGGGTCGCTCGGCAGCGGGCAGCCGAGCAGCAGGCGATGCGCGCCTACGCGTCCACCGCCGCATGTCGGATGGAGTTTCTGCAGCGCCAGTTGGACGACGAGGGCGCCGCACCGTGCGGCCGTTGCGACAACTGCGCGGGGCCACGCTTCGCCATCGAGACCTCCGTGGCCGCGCTGGAGGCCGCCCGGAACGACCTGGGCCGCGCCGGAGTCGAGGTCGAGCCACGTCGTATGTGGCCGACGGGCCTCCAGGCGGCCGGTATCGATCTCAAGGGACGAATCCCGGTTGGTGAACAGGCCGCGCCGGGGCGGGCTCTGGGACGGCTGTCGGACATCGGCTGGGGCAATCGGCTGCGTCCACTCCTCGCCTCCGGGGCGCCGGACGCGCCCGTGCCGGACGACGTGGCGAGAGCCGTGGTGGACGTACTGGCCGACTGGGCCAGAGGCCCTGCCGGCTGGGCCTCCGGTGCATCCGACGCCCAGGCCCGACCCGTGGGGGTGGTCACCGTCGCCTCGCGCACCCGGCCCCGGCTGATCCATTCCCTGGGCGCCCGGATCGCTGAGATCGGCCACCTGCCTCTACTCGGTTCCGTGGAGTACTCCGGGGAAGTACCCCGGGTACCTCGCAGCAACAGCGCGCAACGGCTGAAGGCCCTCGACGGCGCGTTGGTGGTACCGCCCGCCCTCGTATCGGTGCTCGCCGAGGTGCAGGGTCCCATCCTGCTGGTCGACGACCGCACGGAGACCGGCTGGACCCTCGCGGTCGCGGCCCGTCTGCTCAGAAGGTCCGGCGCGCAGGGGGTGTTGCCGTTGGTCCTCGCCGTCCAGGGCTGAACCCGCCGCCGGTCGTGGCAGTCGGCGTGCGGTGAACGGACGCTCCAGGCGTCGTCAGCCGACACTGTGGGTAGGGATATAAACCTCGCACCATCAGATAACAGACGGTGGCGCCAATTGCTCGTTGCCGCATCTCAGTTCGGCAGGAAGAATTGAGATCCGCTCCCCGCACGGTCCGTCCGTGATCCGGTTGGGCTTCGCTGCGGTGCGCGCTCCCCCGAATCCGACCTCGCCCGCAGTGTGGGCGCGTAGCCGAAGGGAGGAACGTGACCTTCGGATTCGCCTCGTCCTCGGCGGCCTCGTTGTCGACGCCCGCGTCCGCCGCCTCCGCCAGTCGCCTGCTCGAACCGGCGGAGTGGGCCGCCGCCGGAATCCCGCTGCTCCGCAATCCCCGTGAGATCGTCAGCGGGCTGCACGCCCGTCATCACCCGAAGCCCTCCACGGCGATTGTGGCCGTTCTGGATCCAGACGAACGGCTCTGCGCCAGCGCCTCCTTCACACGCCGTTCCGCCCCAGCCGACGGCTGGATGTTCCGCAACGCTCTACTGGCTCAGCTGCGCCGGGTGATCCCGCACGACCTGCGGCGGCGTACGCCCGTGCGGACGGCTGTACTGCTCTACTGCCGTGAGGGCGACGCGCATTGGACGGAGGAGGACGGCGCCTGGATGTGGGGCCTGCGCGATGCCTGCACGCTGCACGGGTTGAGGTGCGGGGCCTACATCACACTGACTCACGAGGGGTGGCAGGTACTTGGTGAGGGACGCGGTGGGCGCAGGCCCAACGCCCACTCCACACCGGAGTCCTTCGCGTTGTCGGAGGCTCCGCCGCTCGCCCCCCGCACCGGCGGCCCTGTCTCCGAAGTCCTGCGCAGGGCGGCGGCCCGCTGAGAACGGGCCACGGGGCCGGTCGTCCAAACAGCCACCGGAGCGGTGATCCGGCGCTCCGAAGCAGGGCGCCGGTTCAGTACGTCCACACAACCACCGGAGCCACTGACCGGAGCCGGCCGTAGAGGAGCTGGCCGGCGGCTGCTCGGACACCTGGTCGCGCACGGAATCGAGACACCGATCTACACGTACGGCTGATCCATCACACGCGATGGCCGACGAGATCCGCTCATGGTGCGCTCCGGGCGCCACCGTGCAGGCGCAGCCCATCACCGATTCCGGTCCTCGATATCACCATGGCGGACCACGACGGGCCACGCCGCACCCACCACTCACGCCCGAGCCACCGGGGAGCCGCCCCGCCGAACGGGACGGCCGCCAACTGCCCGGCACGCCAAGGGTTACGCGGTGCGTACACCCGCCACGGCGGCCTTCAGGCCACCCAGCGCTCCAGCGGCTGGACGCGGCTCAGACGCCGGCGCCCAGCACCGAGTTGATCTGTTGGGGGTCACCGCAGACGATCAGCAGCGCACCGGCCCTGGAGTGTGCCAGGGGAAGGACGGCGGCAGCGGCAGACGCGGGTCCTCCGTTGACGGCCACGACGACCACGGAGCGGGACGCGGCTCGAGAGGCGACGGCGGCATCTGTGTAGAAGACATCGTCGCCTGCGTCGTGCTGCGCCCAATAGGAGGCTTCTCCGAAGGACAGCTCGTGCTCGGCCCACGGGTGCTGGGCACCCGTGGTGATCACGAGGACGTCTTCGGGGGCACGACCCGAGTCCAGCAGCAGGTCGACTGCCTCTTCGGCGGCGTCGAGCGCGCCCCCAGCAGAGGCCGGGATCAGCTGGATCTGCGGTTTGGCCGCGGCGGCAGGCGCAATCGGACTGGTCGGGCCCGGCTTGGCCGTGTCACGCGGCGTACGCTGCGTTGGCGGCGTGGGCCGCATGGGGCCCGGTCGACCGGGGCGGGACGGAGCCGCGGGTCGGGGGCCAGGTACGGGGCGAGGGGTCGGCGCGGTGCGGCCGCTGGCCGGTGTGGCGCGGGGACCCTGGGCACTCTCGTGAATCTGAGGCTCCTCGGGAATGAGAGGCATGAGTTGATTTTTATCAAACATTGGTGCGGCACGGATGACCGGGTGGCACATGAGTGCGAGCGGAACCGTCAGAAATCAAAGCCGAGCTGGCCCTCGATTTCCGGAACGCCTCCGTCCGCCCAGCTGCGGGCCTTCTTGAGGTGCCGCCACTGAGGCAACGCATCAAGATACGCCCACGACAATCGGTGATGCGGGGTGGGACCCCACCTCTCCAGTGCGGCCTTGTGCACGGGTGACGGATACCCAGCGTTGTCCGCAAAGCCGAAGTCTGCATGGTCGATACCCAGTTCGGCCATCATTTTGTCGCGCTGAACCTTGGCGATCACCGACGCCGCCGCGACGGCCACGCACGATCGATCGCCCTTGATTACCGTACGGACCTTCCAGGGGGCACCGAGATAGTCGTGCTTCCCATCGAGGATGACGGCGTCGGGGCGGACCGGGAGGCCGTCCAGGGCGCGAACCGCGGCCAGCCGCAGGGCGGCCGTCATCCCCGAGTTGTCGATCTCCTCGGGAGAAGCATGCCCCAGCGCGTAGGCGGTCACCCACGTCCGCAGAACTTCGGCCAGTTGCGTACGCCGCCCGACCGTCAGCAGCTTGGAGTCGGTCAGCCCTTCAGGCGGCCGTCGGAGTCCAGTGATCGCCGCGCAAACGGTGACAGGTCCGGCCCAAGCGCCACGACCCACCTCGTCGACACCGGCAATGATCTTCGCTCCGGTCGTAGCGCGCAGGGAGCGCTCGACGGAGTGTGTGGGCGGTTCGTACGGCATGGCGGTCCCAGACTACGCCGCCCGGATCCCCATGCGACACCCCGGTCACCCGACCGGCGCCGAGGCCACCGACAGATGTGGCCCAGCTCCGCGAAGCCACGGCGGCAAAAGCATAGCCCGGGCGGTTGCCCCCGTGAAACCAGTGCACCCCCTCTTCGCTCAAGCACATTTCCAGCTGATGCAGCATCGCGACCGAAGAGCCTCGAAGGTGCCACGATCAACCACATCCGCGCGCACCATTCATCACACTTATCAGGAGCGATGACTTCACAGTGCGGCATGACGGTCGACGCCACCACGCTCCCAACGACCACCCCACGGAACACACAACGCGCCACCCATCGCATGTGTGAATCACCGTGCACAGCATGCAGCCGGGGCAAGCGACTGATCCGCTGTACCTGCCGCATCAGGGGAGCACATCCACGTATCACCTCGTACCCCGGAGCGGTCCGTGCATCGGGCGGTCCGGAGACCAGTGCACGACCGCATCCAGGCCCTTCCCCGGAGACCAACTGCGGAGGCCCGCAGCCACGTCGGTCTGGACGGTCCGCCTGGCCACGTCCCGCGGTCGGGCCCTCGCAGCTGGCCACCCGGCACGGCGGACCCCTGCGCCGCCCCCACGTGCGCGAGGAGCGGGCAGGGAGGCAACGGCTGCCGCGGTGCAGCGACGGATGACACATGACTCAGTGCGGACCCGTTCAGGTGCACGCGTGCTGCGGCGTAACCGGCGGCCTTCGCCGTGGACGAGGAACCGCAGATCCAGGCTCTGAAACGGAACCACTCCAGTGCTACGACGATGCCCGGCCCCCTTGAGCTCCGCAGCTTCGGCTACGTCCGCCACGGCGCCGCGGGCCTGTTCGTCGCGCGCTGAACACCGTGACCGGCGAGGTGATCGGGAAGCTATGCGCACAACACCGGGCGGTGGGCTCCCGTCACTCCCTCGATGAGCTCGACTGCGACAGGACCTCCGAACCAGGACACGGGATCACACGTCCTTCCCTGTCCCCGCTTTCCGCCCCGCCCGCTCCCCATGAAAGGTGCGGCCGTTGCGGATACCGGAGGGACGACCTTCACGGAGGGTAGCCGTCAAGCGCGGAGCGTCTCCGTCAAGCGCGGATTCCACGGCTCAGATGATCGCGGGCGCCCAGCCCGGCAGCGCCTCCGTCCGTTTCACCCACTCGGCGGGAGGTGCACCCGCCTCACCGGAGGCAACGACACCGCCCACGATCGCGCAGGTCGTGTCCACGTCCCCGCCCACCTGGGCGGTCGTCCAGAAGGCCGCCTCATAGTCACCGAGACGCCGTGCGGCCGACCAGAGAGCGAAGGGAACGGTGTCGTGGGCCGTCGTACGCCGTCCGCAACCCAGTACAGCCGCGACGGTGGCCGGGTCACCGTAATCGAGCATGTCGCGGGCGCGCCGGAGTCCCTGACCGACCGCGCTCTTCGGCACGAGGGCGATGACATCGCCGAGGAATGCCTCAGGCCTGGGCGGTCCGTCCGGCGATCCGGCCAGCGCAGCGGCTGCGGCGACCGCCATGGCACCGACCACAGCTTCCCGGTGCTGGTGCGTGGGATAGGCCGAGATCTCTGCCTGGTGCGTGGCCTGTTCCGGGTCGTCCGCGTACCAGGCACCCAGGGGAGCGATCCGCATGGCCGCGCCGTTGCCCCATGATCCCTGGCCCTTGAAGAGCCCTGCGGCGAGATCACGCCAGTCCCCACCCTCGCGGATGAGACGCAGCAGCCGGTTGACCGCAGGTCCGTAGCCCCGGTCGAAATCGTGGTGCTCAGCGAAGGAGCCGGCCAGTGCGTCCTGGTCGACACGCTGATGGGCGGCGAGAACGGCTACCACGGAACAGGCCATCTCCGTGTCGTCCGTCCACTGCCAGGGGCCCGCCGGCAGCTCGCGCCGCTTCAGCAAGGGGTAATGCGCCGGAACGAAGAACTGTGAGCCCAAGGCGTCCCCCACGGCCAGTCCGCGCAGGCTGGCCAGGGCCCGCTCAAGGCGGCCGAGGGATGAGGTGTCAGCGGTCATCGCTCTGCCACTCTATCCGGTGACCCATTGCGGCACCGGCTCCCGCCAGCGCTCGAAGGGCCGGTCAAGTGTGTACTTGCCGTTCTCTCCCAGAACGAGCACCCGCATCTCGGCGTTCCCCGGATTCGCCAGGGACTCGAAGTCCGCCACCGTCCAGTGGAACCATCGCATGCAGAACAGCCGCATGGCGAGCCCGTGCGTCACCAGGAGCACGTTCGGGGGATGGTCCGGGGCCTCGAAGCTGCGGAACAGGCTCTCCAAGAAGCCGCCGACCCGGTCGTACACGTCGGCACCGGACTCCCCCTGGGGGAAGCGGAAGAAGAAGTGGCCGTAGGCGTCACGGTAGGTCTTCTGCAGGCGCACGTCGTCGCGATCCTGCCAGTTGCCCCAGTCCTGTTCGCGCAGTCTGGGTTCCTCACGGACGCGAATGAGGCCGGGGTCGAGACGGAAGGCGCGGAGCGTCTCGTGGGTGCGGCGGTACGGGGACACGTACACGCTCACGCGTTCCCGGTCGAAGAGCTCCCGTAGCTTCCCGCCAGTCTCCTCCGCCTGTCGCCAGCCGCGCTCGGTCAGCGCGAGAGCATGGTCGGGCTCCCGTTCATACACGGAGTCGTCGACATTGCCGGTTGACTCTCCGTGCCGGACAAGGACGATGCGCCGTGGTCGTGCCATGCCAAGACCCTAGATCGAGCCGGGGAAGGTCGGGCACTCGCACCGGCTCCATACGGCGTAGGTCACATGAATTCCGCGTCCAAGCCCCTTCCTGGGCACCACTCGCGGCTCCTGCGGGTCCGAGGTTCGCCTCCGAAGTGAGGTTTGGTTTCCAAACGCACTGAACCCACTGAACCCGGGTTCACACCGTCCAGGACGGCTCAAGCTCCACGATGTCACCCGAAACCGCCGCGATGTCCGCCTCGGTCTGAGCGCGCAGGGCGAGGCGTTCGACCCGCTCCGTGCGGTACTTGCCGTGCTCGGCGGCCGAACGCCACATCGACAGCACCAGGAACTCTTGTTCGGAGGCCTCGGCGAACATACCGCGGATCATGCCCGGCGAGCCCGCCATCGCCGGGTTCCAGACTCTCTCCTGCATGAGCGTGAAGTGCTCCACGCGCTCGGCACGCACCCGGCACAACGCCAACCTGATCAGGTCGGTGTCGGTGAACCGAGGCTCGAAACCCGTCTTCACGTCGAAGCGGTACTCGAAGAGCTTGGTCTGAGCGTCCGTGAACGTGCCGGACTGAGCGGCCGCCAGACGGTCGTGGGAGCGGGCCATGAAGGAGTCGTAGAAGACACGGCTCTCCCAGAAGCCGAAGATGTGCGCCACCCCCTGCCGCTGCCGGCTCCAGCCTCCGCCCTGTCCCCGAAAACCCGGCTCCCCCAGAAGCCCCGCCCATTTCCGCTGCCCCCGCTCGAAACCACGGCGGTCCACCACGGTGCAGCGAATCCACTTGACCAGCACCGCGCCATCGTAAGGCCAGCCGGCGTGGCCTCGGTCACGTCTGGCGGAGATCTCCCGCTCACGCGCCCCCACACGCATGGCACGATGGACAAGAAACCCTCACTCCAGGGGAGTTGGGGGACGAGAGCGCCTCAGGGGGAAGGGGGAAGCCCGGTGACCGGCTTCAGCAAGGGAATCCGCAAGGCCGAGGTCGCACTGAGGTGGGACCCCAGTCCGACGGGTCAGCCACCGACCGATCTCGACCTCATCGCCGCGACGTTCGTGTCGGAAGACGCGTACGGGACTCCGGCTTATCTGGTGCATTTCGACAGCCGGTCGCCGGACGGCACGATCAATCTGAACCGCGACAGCACGGACGGCAGGGGCTTCGGCTGGGACGAGGTCATGACGCTCGAACTGGACCGTCTCGACAGCCGGTACACACGCGTGGTGGTGGGTGTCGTCATCCAACAGCGACCGACGCGCAGGACGTTCGTGGACGTTCTGAATCCGGCCACGCGCATCCGGGAGGGCTACACCATACTCGGCGAGGACGACTTCGGTTCGGTTCTCGGGTCGACGGCGGCCACGATCGCCGAGTTCGTGCGGGACGGGGCCGGGACCTGGACCCACCTTCCAGGTGTGCGCGGCTTCGACGAGGACCCGGCGACGTTCACCCGGGTCATGGGCAGGGCGCACCAACCCTGACGGGGAGTGCGCTCCGCACGAAAACGCGTGAAGCGAGGGGCGCCGGACGGGCCGTCGCCCCTCGCTTCACGAACCGTGTGTCATCAGCTGCAGCCGCTGGTCGAGCCGCAGCCCTCGCAGATGTAGCAGGAGCCGGCGCGCTGCATCTTCGTGCCGCAGGAGAAGCACAGCGGAGCGTCGGCCTGGATGCCCAGTTGCATCTCCACCAGCTCCGCGCTGGTGTGCGCCTGCTGCGGGGCGGACTTGGCCACCTCGGCCGCGGCCTTTGGCGCGGTGACCGCCCTCAGTTCCTGGGCGCGCGGCGCCGACTGGGCCAGTCCTTCGACGTCGACCTCGTCGTCGGCCGGCTCGTAGGAACCGGTCTCCAGGTGGCGCTGGCGCTCCTCAGCGGAGTGGATACCGAGCGCGGAACGGGTTTCGAAGGGAAGGAAGTCCAGCGCCAGGCGGCGGAAGATGTAGTCGACGATCGACTGCGCCATTCGTACGTCCGGGTCGTCTGTCATACCGGCCGGCTCGAAGCGCATGTTGGTGAACTTGGAGACGTAGGTCTCCAGCGGCACGCCGTACTGCAGACCGACGGAGACGGCGATGGAGAAGGCGTCCATCATGCCCGCGAGGGTCGAACCCTGCTTGGACATCTTCAGGAAGACCTCCCCGAGACCGTCGTCCGGGTAGGAGTTGGCGGTCATGTAGCCTTCGGCGCCGCCGACCGTGAAGGACGTGGTGATGCCGGGACGGCCCTTGGGGAGTCGCTTGCGGACCGGCCGGTATTCGATGACCTTCTCGACCGTCTCGCGGATGGCAGCCTCGGTCTTCTCCGTGACCTCGGCCTTCTCCGCCTCCTTGGTCTTGGCCGACAGCGGCTGGCCGACCTTGCAGTTGTCGCGGTAGATGGCGAGCGCCTTGACGCCGAGCTTCCAGGCCTCGTAGTAGATCTCCTCGACCTCCTCGACGGTCGCCGTCTCCGGCATGTTGACCGTCTTGGAGATGGCGCCGGAGATCCACTGCTGGATCGCAGCCATCATGCGGACGTGGCCCATCGGGGAGATGGCGCGCTCACCCATGGCGCAGTCGAACACCTCGTAGTGCTCGTGCTTCAGACTGGGCGCGTCGATCACATTGCCGTGCTCGGCGATGTGGGCGACGATCGCCTCGATCTGCTCCTCCTGGTAGCCCAGGCGGCGCAGGGCCTGCGGCACGGTGCCGTTGACGATCTGCATGGAGCCGCCGCCGACGAGCTTCTTGAACTTGACCAGGGCCAGGTCAGGCTCGACGCCCGTGGTGTCGCAGGACATCGCGAGACCGATGGTGCCGGTCGGGGCGAGCACGGATGCCTGGGAGTTACGGAAACCGTTCTTCGCACCGAGGCGCAGCACGTCCTGCCAGGCCTCCGTGGCAGCGGCCCACACCGGGGTGTCCAAGTCGTCCATGCGGACGGCCTTGTCGTTGGCGTCGGCGTGCTGCGTCATGACGCGGTTGTGGGCGTCGGCGTTGCGGGCGTAGCCGTCGTACGAGCCCACGACCGCGGCCAGTTCGGCGGAGCGGCGGTAGGCGGTACCCGTCATCAGGGAGGTGATGGCACCGGCCAGGGCGCGCCCGCCGTCGGAGTCGTAGGCGTGACCGGTCGCCATCAGCAGGGCTCCGAGGTTGGCGTAGCCGATGCCGAGCTGGCGGAAGGCACGCGTGTTCTCGCCGATCTTCTGGGTCGGGAAGTCCGCGAAGCAGATGGAGATGTCCATCGCCGCGATGACGAGTTCCACGACCTTCGCGAAGCGCTCGGCCTCGAAGGACTGGTTGCCCTTGCCGTCGTCCTTGAGGAACTTCATCAGGTTCAGCGAGGCCAGGTTGCAGGACGTGTTGTCCAGGTGCATGTACTCGCTGCACGGGTTCGACGCAGTGATCCGGCCGGACTCGGGGCAGGTGTGCCAGTTGTTGATGGTGTCGTCGTACTGGATGCCCGGGTCGGCACAAGCCCACGCGGCCTCGGCGATCTTACGGAAGAGCGACTTGGCGTCCACCTCCTCGATGACCTCACCGGTCATCCGGGCACGCAGGCCGAAGTTGCTGCCCGCCTCGACCGCCTTCATGAACTCATCGTTGACGCGGACCGAGTTGTTGGCGTTCTGGTACTGGACGGAGGTGATGTCATCACCACCCAGGTCCATGTCGTAGCCCGCGTCGCGCAGGACGCGGATCTTCTCTTCCTCCTTGACCTTGGTCTCGATGAAGTCCTCGATGTCCGGGTGGTCGACGTCCAGCACCACCATCTTGGCGGCACGGCGGGTGGCACCACCGGACTTGATGGTGCCGGCGGAGGCGTCGGCGCCGCGCATGAAGGAGACGGGGCCGGAGGCGTTGCCGCCGGAGGAGAGCAGTTCCTTGGAGGAACGGATCCGGGAGAGGTTCAGGCCTGCGCCGGAGCCGCCCTTGAAGATCATGCCCTCTTCCTTGTACCAGTCGAGGATCGACTCCATGGAGTCGTCGACGGACAGGATGAAGCAGGCGGAGACCTGCTGCGGCTGCGGGGTGCCGACGTTGAACCAGACCGGGCTGTTGAAGCTGAAGACCTGGTGCAGGAGGGCGTACGCCAGTTCGTGCTCGAAGATCTCGGCGTCGGCGGGCGAGGCGAAGTACTTGTGGTCCTCGCCTGCCTTCCGGTACGTCTTCACGATGCGGTCGATCAGCTGCTTGAGGCTGGTCTCGCGCTGTGGGGTGCCCACCGCGCCCCGGAAGTACTTGCTGGTGACGATGTTGACCGCGTTCACCGACCAGAAGTCGGGGAACTCGACGCCACGCTGCTCGAAGTTGACCGAGCCGTCGCGCCAGTTGGTCATGACGACGTCACGGCGCTCCCAGGAAACCTCGTCGTACGGGTGTACGCCGGGAGTGGTGTGGATGCGCTCGATACGCAGCCCTTTGGTGGCCTTGGCACCCTTGGCTCGGGAACCTCGTGCCGGACCGCTCGCCGTCTCTGTCATGCCGCCTCCCTGTACGGGCGAAAACGCCCTGAAGTGCCCCGTTTGTTCCGTGGCACGGTGTTCTGTCTTGTGTTGCGGGCACCCTCAGCTGCGACCCGCAACAGGTCTTCGGTCGCCGCCCCCCGGCCGGACCCCGGGCCTCCTGCCGGTGTCCGGTCCGCTGGTCAGTCGGCGGCGTGGGCAGGCACGGCGACCGGACTGGTCTCGCCGGGCCTGCGATCGTCTTCCTGGCTCCCCGCTGCCACGTCTTCGTCGTCGGCGGCGCGCCCCTGGGTCGCCTCCCTCAGTTCCGCGATGGCGGCCTCGAAGTCCTCGAGCGACTCGAACGCCCGGTAGACGGAGGCGAACCGCAGATAGGCGACAAGGTCGAGCTCCTGCAACGGGCCGAGTATGGCCAGACCCACGTCATGGGTGGTCAACTCGGCACTTCCGGTGGCTCGCACCGCCTCCTCGACCCGCTGGCCGAGCTGGGCGAGTGCGTCCTCAGTGACAGGCCGCCCCTGGCACGCCTTGCGCACGCCGTTGATGACCTTGGTACGACTGAAAGGCTCGGTGACTCCGGACCGCTTGACCACCATGAGCGAGCACGTCTCCACGGTCGTGAAACGACGGGAGCAGTCCGGACACTGGCGGCGCCTGCGAATCGACGTGCCGTCGTCGGTCGTACGGCTGTCGACCACTCGGCTGTCGGGGTGCCTGCAGAAGGGGCAGTGCATGATCTCCAACCCTCCTCACAGCAGACTCAGCAACCCCACCGGACCCTTGGGCCCCGCGAAGCAGCCCTAAGCATAGGCGATCGTGGAGCCACTTCAGACCCGGACCACAACTTGTGGGCTGCTGTAGCCATCCAACCACTAGATGTGGGGATGAACTGATCGGCAACGACAGACTCGCGTGTCGCGGAGGGAACGGCAGGCAGGGACGCTACGACAGCGCGCCAACGGTCCGCCAACGACCCACCGGCAACCACCGGAACACCGCGGACAAGGCCCGGGCGCCACCGCCACGGCATCCACGGGGATCCACGGGCACCGCAGAGAGGATCACGGAACCCACACCCGGGAGGAGCCAGGATCCCGGTGGAACGGAACGGGGATGGCAGACTGGGGTGCGGCTCACAAGGCCGACAACCCCGACGGTGAAGAGTACAGCAATGTGCGCTTTTGTCCGTCGGTCATGGGGCGAGCTGTACACCCACACATGTGATCCCGTCAGGCGAATCGCACTTTTTCACTCGAACGTGTGTTTGGCGCAACCTTTCGAAAGCAACTACCGTTGTGCAGCAGGGAGACCATCGAGAGGGGCCGCCGTGACCACCACCGCAGACAGTGCCACCATCACCGCCCAGGACCGCTCCCAGGGCCGAGTCGAGCCGGTACACGCGATGAACGAAGCCATCCATCCCGAGGGGCACAAGCGCTCCCTGCCGGGCCGACCTCCTGGAATCAGGGCGGACAGCTCCGGGCTCACCGACCGGCAGCGCCGGGTGATCGAGGTCATCAGGGACTCCGTACAACGACGCGGCTACCCGCCGTCCATGCGGGAGATCGGCCAGGCCGTCGGCCTCTCCAGCACTTCCTCGGTCGCACACCAGCTCATGGCGCTGGAGCGCAAGGGCTTCCTTCGTCGCGACCCGCACCGCCCACGCGCGTACGAGGTACGCGGTTCCGACCAGACCATGGCCGTGCAGCCCACGGACACCGCCGGCAAGCCTGCCGCTTCGTACGTCCCCTTGGTCGGCCGCATCGCCGCCGGTGGCCCGATCCTGGCGGAGGAATCCGTCGAGGACGTCTTTCCTCTCCCCCGCCAGCTCGTCGGTGACGGCGAACTGTTCGTCCTCAAGGTCGTCGGCGACTCCATGATCGAAGCCGCGATCTGTGACGGTGACTGGGTCACCGTCCGCCGTCAGCCGGTCGCCGAGAACGGCGACATCGTCGCAGCCATGCTCGACGGAGAAGCCACGGTCAAGCGCTTCAAGCGCGAAGACGGCCACGTCTGGCTCCTCCCGCACAACTCGGCCTACGAGCCGATTCCCGGCGACGACGCGACCATCCTGGGTAAGGTCGTCGCCGTACTGCGACGCGTCTGACGGTTGCGGCGGACGGCTCCGGCCGACCCGCTCCCTGACCGGGCCTCGGGACCTCTGCGCCGGTTCCGGGGCCCTGCCCATGTCCGGGCTACACCCCTGCACCCCGGACTGCTTCGCCCCGCACGCGACCTGACCGGCGGAGGCCAAGCCGCTCTCGCGATCACTCCGCCTCCGCCCGCCACCGGTCCCCCCTGCGGCCTACTCGGCCTCCGCCTGCTTCGCTGCCGCATCGATGGCAGCGAGTGACCTGCGGACTTGATGACGGTCCGTGGTGTACCAGAAGTCAGGCAGCGACGCCTTGAGGTATCCGCCGTACCGCGCAGTAGCCAGTCGCTGGTCCAACACCGCGACGACACCCCGGTCCCCGGAAGCGCGCACCAGGCGACCGGCGCCCTGGGCCATCAGCAGGGCCGCATGTGTGGCCGCCACTGCCATGAAGCCGTTGCCCCCCGCCTCCTCCACCGCTTTCTGGCGGGCGCTCATCAGCGGGTCATCGGGGCGGGGGAACGGGATCTTGTCCATGACGACCAGCTGGCAGCCGGACCCTGGGACGTCGACCCCCTGCCACAGTGACAGCGTGCCGAAGAGACAGGTCTTCGGGTCGGCCGCGAAGTTCTTGATCAACTCGCCGAGCGTCTCCTCGCCCTGCAGCAGAATCGGGAACTCGGGAATCCGTGACCGCAGCTCCTCCGCGGCGAGCTGGGCAGCCCTCATGGACGAGAACAACCCGAGCGTGCGGCCTCCGGCCGCCTGGATCAAATCCGTCAATTCGTCGAGCATGTCGGCCCGCTCGCCGTCACGCGCGGGGCGCGCCAGGTGCTTCGCGACATACAGAATGCCCTGCTTGCGGTAGTCGAAGGGTGAGCCGACGTCGACTCCCTTCCACTTCGGCAGGTCTTCTCCCTCCGATCCTTCGGGGCCCAGCCCCAAAGACGCTCCCACACCGTTGAAGTCACCGCCCAACCTGAGGGTCGCGGAGGCGAGGACCACACTGCGGTCCGCGAAGAGCTTCTCCCTGAGCAGCCCTGACACCGACATGGGGGCGATCCGCAGGGAGGCACCGAAGCGGTCGTGCCGCTCGTACCAGACGACATCCCACTCGGAGCCGTTCAAGACCCGCTCCGCCACATCGTGCACCGTCTCCACCGAGGCCAGCGCCTGCTTGCGGACGGCGTCCTCATCCTGAAGGGACTTGTCGCGGGTCGCGCCGATCGCGGTGATGACCGCCCGGGCCGCGTCACGGAGCGCCATCAGGGCGTAGCCGAGATCTTCCGGGATCTCCTCAAGACGGCCCGGCAGCGCCAGCTCCATCAGTCGTTCGAAGCCCTCGGCAGCGGTCTGGAGCTGGTCGGCAGCCTTCTCGTCCACCAATTTGGCGGCACGACGCACGGCACGGTTGACCTGACCGGCCGTGAGTTCGCCGGTGGCAACACCGGTCACGCGGGGGACGAGTTCGTGTGCCTCGTCCACGATCAGCACCTCGTGCTGGGGCAGCACCGGAGCGCCTTCGATGGCGTCGATGGCCAGCAGCGCATGGTTCGTGACGACGACCTCGGCGAGCTTGGCTCGCTCGCGGGCCATCTCCGCGAAGCACTCGGCGCCGTACGCGCACTTCGACGCACCCAGGCACTCCCGCGACGACACCGACACCTGTGCCCAGGCGCGGTCCGAGACGCCAGGGGTGAGATCGTCCCGGTCGCCGCTTTCGGTCTCATCCGCCCAGTCCCGCAGCCGCAGTAGGTCCTGGCCCAGCTTGCTGGTGGGCGCGGCTGCCTCGAACTGGTCGAACAGGCCCTCCTCCTCGTCCTGCGGCATGCCCTCGTGCAACCGGTGCAGGCAGAGGTAGTTCGACCGGCCCTTGAGCATCGCGAACTCCGGGCGACGGCGCAGCAACGGGTGCAAGGCATCGACCGTGCGTGGTAGGTCGCGTTCCACGAGCTGACGCTGAAGCGCGAGCGTGGCCGTCGCGACGATCACCCGCTCTCCGTGCGCGAGCGCGGGCACGAGATAGCCCAACGATTTGCCGGTGCCGGTGCCGGCCTGGACCAACAGGTGGGATCCGTCATCGATCGCCTCGGCGACTGCTTCGGCCATGGTCACCTGACCGGGACGCTCCGTGCCGCCGACGGCGGTGACGGCGGCATGCAGGAGTTCGGGGAGTGAGGGCTTTGTCATAGCCCGACCACCCTACGGCCCGGCACTGACAAACGGGCGGACACGGCCGGACCAGGGTCGGAATCAGGGCGTCTTCCGCGCCGGGCCGGGACAGCGGACGGTGGGGCCGGATGCCGGAACACCGGTCCCGACGCACTGGGGCCCGGGAACACCACGACCCCGCCGTCCGTACTCACTGTGAGGATGCCGTCACGTGTCGCTACATCGCATCGCGCAGGAGACGGTCCCGGATCATGAGGGCGGCCCGCTTGCCGGGGAGGTCGACCTCGGCCTCGTACCGGAAACCGGCGCTCAGAAACGCGGCGACGGAAGAGGTGTTACGAAGATCGGGTTCCGCCACCACGCGGGAGCAGGCGGGGCGCCTGTCGAGGATGAGGTCGGCCACGGCTCTGAGCAGGACTGAGCCCAACCCGCGGCCCCGGTCGGCGGCGCCACCGACGAGGAGGTGGATCCCAGTGTCATGCGGACGGGCCGGATAGTGGCGGGCCAGCGGGTCCAGATCCGCCCGGTAGATCTCCCAATAGCTCATCGGTGTGCCGTCCAACACCCCCACACACGGCACACTGCGCCCGTCGCCATCGAGTTGCGCCCGCAGGTGGTCCTCCGTCAGGCTCCGGGGCCCGGCCAGCTCCCAGTACTGCGCGACGGCGGGATCGTTCATCCAGTGGTGGACGAGCGGCAGGTCTCGCTCCACGCGTACCGGCGCCAAACGGAAGCAGCCGACGGAGGTGACGGCAGACCCCCACGCGTGGAGCTGGTCCAGGAGGCCGGGCACATCCGTGGCGAGGAGGGCGAGGAACCCGGCGGGGAGGCGCAGGTCCAACGTGTCCTCGCTGTCCGTGCCACCGCCCTCAGCGGTGGAGGGGACCGCTCGCGCCGGGCTGTCCGGGGCGGGGCCGGGGTGGAGGCCGGGACCCGGGCGGGTGGCGGTGTTCGCGTCGGTGGGAGGCATGGTGCGCTCCTCTCGGGAGACGGAGTGGGTCATGGTCCCCGGAGATGCGGGAGACGGGCCGGAGTGCTCATGACGAGCGCGGGGAGGGCCGAAGAGCCGATCGGAGACGTGAAGGAAGGTGGTGATCACGCGTGGAGAGGGTTGGCGATGGTGACGTACACGGACTGGGTGTCGACCGGGCCGACGAGTTCGTCGAGGCCGTGTAGCCGGGTCAGCAGGTTGGCCTTGCAGCGCAGCACGGGTGAGTCGAGGAGACGGCTGGGCAGGGTGGTGCGCAGGGCGCGGGGGCCCGAGGCGACATCGCTGAGGAAGCGGCGGAAGGCCGCGAGGAGTAGTCGCTCGTCTGCGAGGCGCTGCGAGCCGAAAGCACCGATCAGGCCCAGCACGTTGTTGACGGCGAGGTAGTAGGCGAAGCGTTCGTCGGTGACCTCGTCGGAGACGAACGTGTCGCTGTGCTCGCCGATACCGGGGAGGCGGACGTCCAACTCGGCCTGGCGGGACTCACGGAAGTAGTACCCCTGGTTGTCGCGGTAGCGGCCGCCGGCGGGCCATCCGTCACCGTCCAGCAGGACCAGCGTGTTCTGCTGATGGGCCTCAAGGGCGATGCCGGCCTCACCGTCCAGCCAGAGCAGGGGACGCACGACCTGTTCCAGGTAGCGCAGGAACCACTCGGCGGCGACGGCTCCCCCGGGACGGCCGGTGCGTGCGGCGAGCCGCGCCACGAGCTGCGCCAGCCGGGAACGCATGCTCCGGACCGCTTGCCGCGGCGAGGAGCCGGAGTCCGGGTCGGGCAGTGGCCGGGGCGAGACGAGTCCCGCAACGCAGCCGACGTTGTCCCTCGGGGTGAACGGGTTGTGCCTGATCACCACGTCGAGTCCGGGCAGCGGCGCCCCGTCCGGATCGTCGACGGCGATCCAGGCCGGGTCGCGGACGATGTCGAAGCCCGGGTGCACGTCCTGCCACTGACTACACAGGCCCGTGCGCAGCAGCCGGTGCACCTCGACCCCGCGATGGAGTTCCTTGCGCAGGTTCTCGCGCCGGGAGTTGGTGATGCGCAGGCCCAGCGACAGCTTGAGCATTGCGGGCGCGCCGGACCGGTGGACCGTGCGCACGGAGGAGGTGGGGTGCCAGGGCATGCCGAGGGAGCCGAGGTCGCGCAACAGTCCGCGGTCGAGGAGGGCGGCCACGGATTCGCGGTGCCTCACCTCTCGTACCTGCCACGGGTGGAGTGGCAGGACGGTGTATCCGTCGGGGTGGCTCGGCGTGGTTCCGGCGAGACGGCGGGTGAGGTGGGCGGCAGGGACCGGACGGCCCCGCTCGGTCCAGGCGGAGTCCGTCGCGAGCAGCGAGGGGGCGACAGCCATCCAGTGCAGGGGGAAGGATCCCCGCAGTTCAGGTGAGTACTGGCGGGCTTCGGTCTCGGTCAGCCCTTCCCGGCTCTTGGGAGTGGGGTGCAGGGGATGTCCGAGCACGAGGGCCTGTTCGGCGTCGAGGAAAAGGTCGGCGGCGGCGGAAGGCTGTTCGCGCCTGTCGCGGATGAAGGTGGTGACGCGGCGGAGGGAGTCGGCCACCCTGGCTGCGAGGTCGCTGCCGTCACCAAGGCCGAGTGCTGCGGGTGCCGGAGCCGGGGGAGCACTACTGCCGGTGTCTGCGGCTGCCTGCCTGGCCAGCAGGGCCGCGAGAGTGACGGCGTCGACTGGCGGGGAGGCTGCGGGGGCACCGGCGAAGCGTGCTGGTCCGAAGCGGTGCCAGCCCGTCGGGGACCAGTAGCGGACCGGGGCGATCAGTGCGGTACCGCTGGCCGGCAGCGGGATGCGCAGGGTGCCCGACGTGGGGGCGCCGAGGTCAGTCTCACGTACCCAGCACCGTAGAAGGTTCTCCACGGCGGCGGCCTGGGCCACGGCGCCTGGGTCGGAGTCATCCAGCGGGTCGGTACCGGGCTGCGTCCATGGCACCGGCGTCGCCGTGCGCCTCTGCTGCTGGGGGACTGACTCGGCGAGCGGGACAGGAGCGGTCGGCGCACCGGGGTCTCCCTGTTCGTCGGGAGCAGCGGAGCTGCCGTCGGGGGTGAGGCTGTCGGTCATGACGGCTCCTCGGGACTGGGGGTGAGGTGGTCAGGGGCCATTCGCCGTTCGTGTCCCTGCTGTGCCGTTCGTTCGTGTCCCCCGTTGTGACCGTTGCCCTGGCCCGCGCGATCGCGGTCTCCGTCCACCGCTCGGCCGCAGTTCCCCTGGGCCGACGACCGTCTCGGCGCGCGGGTGCAGCGCCGGCGGAGAGACCGGGAGCGGGGAAGCGGCGTTGCGAGAGCAGGCGGCAATGCGCTGGTCGCTGGGCGGACTGTGTCGGGGGCGTCCCTTGCGGGTGGGATCGGTGGCTGGGTGGGACGGGGCAAGAGCCACGCCGTGTGCGCTGGGGACACGGCGTGGCCCTCGGCCATGGGGTATTGCCCTGGGACACGGCTGTTTCAAGGCCCACCGGCGGGTGTGCGGCTCTCAGCCCACGCGCTGGGCGGGGCTGGGTTGCCGTAGGTAGTGCGGGCCGTGCTGCTCGTGGTTGCGGGCCACCGCTGCCACCGCGTCGGTGAGACGGTCAAGGACTGCGGCAGCCTGTTCGTCGCTGATGGTCAGGGGAGGGAGCAGCCGCACCACTGCCGAGTGGCGGCCACCGAGTTCGACGATCAGCCCGCGCTGGAGGCACTCCCGCTGGACGGCTGCGGCGAGTTGGGGTGCGGCCGGACGTGGGCTGAGGGCCGGCTCCAGGCTGCCCGGTGTCATCGGGTGGTCGGAGGGCGGCGAGGGGTGGACGACGGGCGGGGGACAGCCGCCGGGCACCGGACGGCCACCGGGAGCGGCCGCGTCGCTCTCGGGTTCCACCAGTTCGATCCCGATCATCAACCCACGTCCGCGTACCTCCCCCACGCATGCGAACGCGCCGAGAGAATCGGCCAGCCGGGCCAGCATGCGGGAGCCGAGGTCGGCGGCTCGTGTGGCCAGGCCGTTCTCACGCACGTAGGCAAGGGTGGCGGTGCCCGCGGCCATGGCGAGCTGGTTCCCTCGGAAGGTGCCCGCGTGAGCACCGGGTTGCCAGACGTCGAGATCGTCGCGATAGACGATCACGGCCAGGGGGAGGCTGCCGCCGATGGCCTTGGAGAGAACCATGACGTCGGGGGTGATGCCGCTGTGGTCGACGGCCCAGAAGGCGCCCGTGCGGCCGACGCCCGTCTGGATCTCGTCCGCGATCAGCGGGATGGAGCGGTCCGCCGTGAGCCGCCGCATGCGACACAGCCAGCTGTCCGGCGCCGGGAGCACCCCGCCCTCGCCCTGGACGGGTTCCAGGATCATCCCGGCGGGCAGGGGTACGCCCGACTTGGGGTCGTCGAGCAGCGATTCGGTCCAGCGGGCAGCGAGTTCGGCGCCGCGGGGGCCACCGATCCCGAAGGGGCAGCGATGGTCCTGCGGGTAGGGCAGGCGGGCGACTTGGACGTCGCCGGCACTGCCGGAGACCGCCAGGGCACCCGCGGTCATGCCGTGGTAGGCGCCGGTGAAGGCCAGGATGCCGGTGCGGCCGGTCGCGGCTCGGACGAGTTTCAGAGCGGCCTCGACGGCGTCGGTGCCGGCCGGGCCGCAGAACTGAACGCGGGCCCGGTCGGCCAGGCCGGGCGGAAGGGTGCGGAACAGTTCAGTAGTGAAACGGTCCTTGACGGGGGTGGCGAGGTCGAGGACGGAGAGGGGAGCACCCGAGTCGAGGACCTTGCGGACGGCTTCCAGCACGACCGGGTGGTTATGGCCGAGGGCGAGTGTGCCTGCGCCGGAGAGGCAATCCAGGTAGCGGCGGCCGTCGGCACCCTCGATGGTGAGCCCGCGCGCCCGGACCGGCACGATGGGTAGGGCCCGAGCATAGGTACGGGCGGAGGATTCGCGCGCCGACTGACGTCTGAGGATCCCCTCGTGCACAGCACGCACTTCCCTGTGCGTGCCTTCAGCCATCGGCTCCGTAACGGCCAAGGTTCGCTGCCTTCCCCACTGTTCAGATGACGGATCGATCTGCGGAGACCGGACGCGGATAGCAGGCCCCCTATCTCTACAACCGCGGGCACCCCAACGGGTTACGGGTTGCCACAAGATCCTTTGTCGTGAAGGACCCTCGCGGGTCCGGACCGCCTTCGCCCAGGTCGTCGTGGGCGCGGGCGGCGAGGCCTGGAACGACGCCCCGAACGGAAAGGGTGAGTGTGTGTCAGAGAACACACAGTGCCACGCGAATTTTTCCCGGCGCGGTGATCGGCCCGGCCGTCTTCTCCGTACGTCCTGGTGTCCGGGACGCTCACGGCAGGAGGCGCCATGCACTTCTCGCGCAACACGATCGGCACCGTCTTTGTGGGCGGCGCAATGACTCTGACCCTTGCCGCACTCGCCTATCCGTCGATGCTGGGCGTGCAGAACGTCAGCACCAACACCAGCCGCATCATCGCCAACACACGGTACGGTCCGTTGACCGAGGCCGACCGTGACTTCGTCGTCAAGGTCCGCTCCGCCGGACTGTGGGAGTACCGCCTCGGGCAGGACGCCATGAAGCACGGCGCGACAAAGCCCATGCGGGAGGCCGGCGAGCATTTGGTCATCGGGCACGCCCTACTTGACGACAGTTGTCGCAGGATTGCCACGGAGCTCCACATCACCCTGCCCAACCAGGCCACCCCGCAGCAGCAGCAGTTCGTGGCCACCGCGGAGTCGAAGTCCGGTACGGAGTTCGACTCCACCGCGGCCAACATCATGCGCGTGACCCATGGGCAGATCTTCCCGGCCATCGCCAAGATCCGGGCCACCACCCAGAACACACTGGTGCGTCAGCTCGCCGACCAGGCCAACGAGGTCGTCCTCGACCACATCGCCTCGATGGAGAAGACCGGTCTGGTCAACTTCGATCAGGTCAACTTCCAGGAGACCACTCCGCCCAAGCTGCCGCAGAGCCAACTCACGCCGCCCCCGCCGCAGCCCGGCTCCCCCGTCGTGAAGCTCACCTCGCCCCCGGGACTCAAGAACTTCTACACGTCCACCGTCCACGTGCCCTGAGCCCCGCCCCTCTGTCCCCCTCTGTCCCCCTCCGTGCCCCCGCTACCCCACGCCCCGCCAGGCCCGGACAAGCCCAGCCGCCACGAACTCGTCTCACTCACCATGCTGTGCAGCGGCGTTCCGGACATGGTGGAGGGGGGAGACCACACATCGCGGCCTCCCCCCTCCACCATGCGCGGGTCAGCGCAGGTGAAGGGCCTCACGCATGGTCGTGAAGAGGTCGGTCTGGTTCGTCACCCCGAGAACGCGGTACGCCTGAGGGCCCTGAGCGGCGATGCGGACCTCGGTGCCGGTGTGTTCCTGGGACCGGCCCGGGGTGTCGGTCGAGTAGTTGACCTTCAGCTGCTGGCCCTCGTTGGTGACAAGGGTGGAGGACAGGCCGGGCGGGTTGGCCCCCAGCGGGACGATCTGGCTGGTGTGGCCATGGTCGGCGGTCGTGACGACGAGGGTGTCTGGGTGCTGGGCGGCGTAGGCGCGGGCGACCTTGACCGCACGGTCGAAGGCGGCGGTCTCCCCGATCTGTCCACACGGGTCCGCGGCGTGGTCCCGCTTATCGATGGATGCGCCCTCGATCTGCAGGAAGAAGCCCTTGTGCGAGTGGGCCCGCCGCTGCTTCGCCGCCAGCAGCCGGATGGCCTCGGCGGCGGAGTCCGCGAGACTCGGCGTGCCGGAAGGACGGTCCGGGTTCGAGGTCACACACCGCTGCGGGTCGGTGCCGCCGACCGCCGCCACCTCACCCGTCCACTCCACCGGTACGTTGCCCGTGGCGAAGAGACCGAGGACCGGCTTGCCCGCCTTGGCGGCCTTCATCGACGCGTCGTCGGTGACGACCTGGTAGCCGAGCCTGCGTGCCTGCTCAGTGACGGTGAGCCCCTTGTACCTGCCGTCGGTGACCTGCTGGTCGAAGCGCCGCCTGCCGCCGCCGAAGAGGACGTCGACCTTGTGGTTGACGAACTGCTCGGCGATCGATCCGGGTCCGCCGGCCGCGATGGTGTCCTTGGGGCACTTGGCCATGTCTGCGGGGCCCTGGCAGGAGCGGTCGGTGGCGTGCGAGGCGAGCACGGCCGGGGTGGCGTCGGTGAGTTCGGCGGTGGTGACGCTGCCGGTGGCGTAGCCGTTCCGCTGCGCCAGTTCCAGGATGGTCCGGACCGGCTTGTCGGTACCCGGCGTCTTGGAGATGCGGCCGTTGACCGTCTTGACGCCCGTCGCCCAGCCGGTGCCGCTGGCGGCGGAGTCGGTCACGTAGTCCGGTGTCCCGTCGGCGTGCACCGAGTAGGTCGTGTACGCGCCGGTGAGCGGGAACCTGTCCATGTTCAGCCGACCGTCGGCACCGACGGTGTAGTCACGGGCCAGGGTGATCTCCGAGTCGCCCATGCCGTCACCGATAAGCAGGATGACGTTCTTCGCCTTGCCGCCCCGGATGGCGCTCCTGGCCCGGTCCTTGCCGTCAAAGGCACCGGCGGTGGTGGTGACGGCCACGGCGGCCGTGGTCGCGGCGACCAGTGCGGTGGCGGTCATGAGGTGGCGACGGGTGGGCTTGAGCATGGATACGACTCCTTGAAGCGTCCGATAGCCGGGTGAGATGGCCAACGCAGCCAGATCACCATGCACGGGCAAAGGAACCGTAAACGATTGACCAGGTGGACACATCCAGGACATGACACGAGACGCCTCGCACGGAATCACCGGCTGATCGCCACGGTCTTCGAGACGGTGACCTGGTCGATGTCGGAGACCCGGACGGTCGCCTTCACCGTCCAGGTCCCGGCGAGCGGAAGGTCGAGGGTGTCACTGCCCCAGTAGCCGGTCTCATCCGCGAGGTGGGCATTCAGCGGACCGACGTGCCGGTCGGCGAGGGTGAACGTCAGCCGCAGCTCAGGGACGCTGACGGGACTGCCATCGGCGCCGTACACGATCGCCTCCACCACGTTCCGGCCGACGCCGCCCGGTTCCAGGGTGATTTGCAGCTTGCCGCGCCCGGCCAAGGAGTCCTTGCCGGTGTCGTAGGGGATCAGGGTGAGGCTCACGTCGGGCTGTCCGGGCACCGTGGGCCGCACCGCGGCGGCCTCCGTGGCGGCCCGGCCGGGCTGGGTTCCCGTCAACACGGTCGTCAGGACCAGCACCGCCACTCCGACGGCTACCTCGGCCGTCACGGTGCGGCGCAGGCCACGCTGCTGTGCCGGTGGCCCGGACCCGGCAGCGGTCCGCCCTGGCTCTTCCCGGCCGACGGCGCCCGTGGCGCGGCCGGACCGCAGGCCGGGATCGCCACCCACCGTGGCCGGCACCGGTGCACCGTGCGGAAGGCGCAGCAGTTGTCCGGCGAAGCGCCGGGAATGCCATGCCACGGCCAGCATCAGGAGTACGGACCACACTTTGTAGACCAGCAGCCTGCCGTAGCCGGTACCGAAGAGCGCGCCCCACGAGCCCAGGCCACGCCAGGACTGATAGACGCCGGTCGCGGCCAGCACGGCCACCGCGGTCAGCGCGAGGCGGGAGAAACGGCTCACGGCGGCGAGCGGCAGCGGATCCTCGGCCGGTGCCCGGTACAGCGCTGTCAGCAGTGCGGCCAGACCGCCCAGCCACACTGCCATCGCCAGCAGGTGCAGCACAGAGGAGACCACGGCCACCGGCACCTGGACGCCGGTGGCCGCATGGTCGGACAGCGCCCAGGTGGCGGCCAGGGCGAGCGCAAACGCGACAGCGGCGGTGGCTGCCCGCCGGCTGGGTCTCGTCCCCAGGCCCCGCCGGCGCCTCGCCGGTACCGCCGCCGCCAGCAGCAGGACCAGCCGGGCCAGGAGCGCCACTCCGGGCCGGGTGCCGGCCGTGCGCCAGAGCAGTTCCGGGTCGATCATTCCGCCCGGGCCGACACCGCTGTCGTAGGGACCACGCAGCAGCAGCGCCAGGACGGTGGCGCCGAACAGCACCCACCAGCCGGCCAGGAGCGGCCGGCGCACCACGCGCACGGCCGTGGCCGAAGGCCAGCAGACCAGGACGAACACGGCGACGCCGAGCAGCAGGGCCAGACCGGCGTAGGCGAGGTAACGCCCGATACCGTAGAGCGTGTTGACGGCCGGGGCCACGGCGGGGCGGGTAGCCGCGAGTGCCCGAGTCTGGGACGGTTTGCCGACCGAGAAGGTGAAGGCTCCGGAGACGGCGTGACTGTCGGCGGACACCACCCGCCAGGAGACGGTGTACGTGCCCTGCCCCAAGCGGCTGGTCAGCGACACCCGGGCGGTGTCCGCGCGGCCCTCCACATGGGTGGGATCGCCGGCGGTCACCGGACGGTTGTCCGGGCCAAGCACCCGCAGGGAGTTCTCCATCAGGGCGACTGATTCGTCGAAGGTGACGGTGACCTGCTTCGGAGCCGTCTTCCATACGCTGCCCTCACGCGGGTCACTTGCGGTCAGGACTGCGTGCGCGGCAGCCGGTGCGGCGCAGCGGAGCAGGGCCAGGGCAAGCGCAGCGACCACCACCAGCACCGAGAGGGCCGTGTGTCTGCCGTCGTCGACCAGTCGTCGCACCACGTCGTGTCTCCGGGTCCGGGTTTCTGAAGCACAGTTACGTACGGGAGCATCGGGGGCCTTTCTCATCGGGCCACCGTTTCGCCTGTGACCGCGACCGACGGTTCGTCACACCTGCGCAGAGCAGCGCCGGTCAGCCAGGTCAGGCGGATCGGACGGCCGAAGGGCCGTAGCCGAACCGTTGTGGATCAGTCAGAACTCCCGTACAGCGAGGGCATAGTGTGTGATGCCGTTCCAGACGGACGCGGGTCCGGCGTGAACCGCCCATGAGTGCGCTGCCGGCAACGCGGCCGGAGCACCAAGTTCCGTCACCACAGGGGGAGTCAAGAACATGCGATCCATACGGCCGTCGTCCACCGTTCGGCGGAGGAGGAGCAGCTGCCGCGCCTCCCCCGCGCTCGCGGCGGTCGCCCTCGCCTCGGCGCTGGCGCTGACCGCCACCGCCTGCAACGGCGACGGTGGCGACAACGCCGACGGCAGGCCGACCGCCACCGCGACCGCGGCAGGTTCCGGAGACGGAAAGATCAAGGTCCCGAGCGACCTCAAGGAGAGGCTCAAGGAACACGGGATCGACGTCGACAAGTGGAAGAACGGCGCCTGGAAGAACTGGAACAGGGAAGACTGGCTGCGCGAGGCCAACGACTTCATCAACCCGATCATCAAGGGCCTGTGGGACCCGAACCGGATGCGGGACGCCAACGACCCGGACAAGGGCGTCGATGACAACGACATCTCCGGTGACCAGGGCGTGACCGACCCGACGCCGGAGCCGGTGAGGGCGCAGGCCGTCACGGCGCCTTACCACACCACTGCGGCGCCCTTCGGCAAGGTGTTCTTCGACTCGCCCAAGGGGACCATGGTCTGCTCGGCTACGGTCGTCAAAGACCCGGCGCACCCGGGCAAGTCCAACCTCATCTGGACCGCGGGGCATTGTGTGCACGCTGGAAAGAAGGGCGGCTGGTACCGCAACATCGCCTTCGTGCCGTCGTACAACAACGCTGGTGAGCCGGCTGCCCGGCTGCGGCACGCCAGCCGGTCCGAGATCGCCCCGTACGGTGTCTGGTGGGCCGACGCGGCGCAGACCTCGCAGCAGTGGATCGACCGGGGCGGGGAGACCGGCGGCGACGGCGCCTCGTACGACTTCGCGGTCATCCACGTGACGCCGGAGCAGGGCAACGGCGGCAAGTCGCTGGAGGAGACGGTCGGCGGGGCACTGCCCGTGAGCTTCGACGCACCGGCCGTGCCGAAGGTCAGCAGCATCACGGCGTCCGGGTACCCGGCGGCGGCCCCGTACGACGGCCAGCTGCTGTACCGGTGCCAGGACAAGCCGGGCCGGCTTTCCTTCAACCAGACCGACCCGACGATGTACCGGATCGGCTGCACCATGACCGGAGGCTCCTCCGGCGGGGGCTGGGTGGAGACCGCTGCCGACGGCAAACCGGTGTTGGTGTCCAACACCTCCGTCGGTCCGGTGAGTTCGGGCTGGCTGGCGGGCCCCCGGCTGGGCGACGTGGCCCAGGGTGTGTACGACTCGGTCAGCAAGAAGTTCGCCGGGCGGTAACGGCGCGCGCTCCGGCACGGCACGGCGAAGGCCCGCCGCCCTGGGGGCGGCGGGCCTTCGTGACGGCGCGGGTCAGACCGCCGGGACCGGTGTGTACGGTGCCAGGTCCGCTGCCAGTTCCTCGTGCACCCGGACCTTGAGCAGGGTGCCCTCCGCGATGTGCTCCTCGGAGATCACCTCGCCCTCGGTATGGGCCCGGGCGACGAGTTTGCCGTGGGTGTACGGCACCAGGGCCTCGATCTCGACCGAGGGACGGGGCAGTTCATCGTCGATCAGGGCGCGCAGTTCATCGATGCCCCGGCCGGTACGGGCCGACACGGCGATGGAGTGCTTCTCGATCCTGAGCAACCGCTGGAGGACCAGCGGGTCGGCCGCGTCCGCCTTGTTGACCACGACGATCTCGGGTACGTCGGTGGCCCCGACGTCCTGGATCACCTCGCGCACCGCGGCGAGCTGCTCCTCCGGGTTCGGGTGCGAGCCGTCCACCACATGCAGGATCAGGTCGGAGTCGCCGACCTCCTCCATGGTGGAGCGGAATGCCTCGACGAGATGGTGCGGCAGGTGCCGGACGAAGCCGACGGTGTCCGTCAGTGTGTACACCCGGCCGCTCGGCGTCTCCGCCCGGCGCACGGTCGGGTCCAGGGTGGCGAACAGGGCGTTCTCAACCAGGACGCCGGCGCCCGTGAGGCGGTTGAGCAGGGAGGACTTTCCGGCGTTGGTGTAGCCGGCGATGGCGACGGACGGCACCTTGTTGCGGCGGCGCTCCTGGCGCTTGATCTCGCGGCCGGTCTTCATATCCGCGATCTCCCGGCGCATCTTCGCCATCTTCTCGCGGATCCGGCGCCGGTCCGTCTCGATCTTGGTCTCACCGGGGCCACGCGTGGCCAGGCCACCGCGACCACCACCCATCTGTCGGGACAGCGACTGGCCCCACCCGCGCAGCCTGGGCAGCATGTACTGCATCTGCGCGAGCGCCACCTGCGCCTTACCCTCGCGGGACTTGGCATGCTGGGCGAAGATGTCGAGGATCAGAGCCGTACGGTCGATGACCTTGACCTTGACCACGTCCTCCAGCTGGATCAGCTGGCCGGGGCTCAGCTCACCATCGCAGATGACGGTGTCCGCGCCCGCTTCGAGGACGATGTCACGCAGTTCGGCGGCCTTGCCGGAGCCGATGTAGGTGGCGGCGTCGGGCTTGTCACGTCGCTGGGTGACGCCGTCGAGCACGACCGCGCCCGCGGTCTCCGCAAGGGCGGCCAGCTCCGCGAGGGAGTTGTCCGCGTCCTGCGCCGTCCCGGTGGTCCACACCCCGACGAGCACCACCCGCTCCAGCCGGAGCTGCCGGTACTCGACCTCGGTGACGTCCTCCAGCTCGGTGGAGAGCCCCACCACACGACGGAGGGCGGCACGGTCGGCGCGGTCGAACTGGTCGCCGTCCCGGGCGCCGTCGATCTCGTGCCTCCAGGCGACGTCCTCTTCCATCAGGGCATCGGCCCGAAGACCCTCGGGATAGGCGTGCGCGAGGCGCTTGGTGTCCTGGGAAGGGGAAGAAGAGGAGGTCATTGGATCCTTACGTCGATGGGAATACCGTGGCGGCATCCGTGCGGCGGTCCTGTGGAACGCCGTACCGCTCGTGTGTGGTCAACGCATGAGCACCCCGGGAGATTCCCCTGCCCGTCTCGCGCCGACCAGAAGATGGTCGCACGAGGCAACGCGTCCCGTCACCGTGTTAACGCGGTGTGGTCCGCGATCCTGCCGGCCTGGCCCGCACGGTCCGCTGGACGGGCTCCGTCGGCTTCCAATCGGGATGGCCGGGCATCGGCGGGGTCTTCTCCCCGTAGAGCCAGGCCTTGAAGAAGCCGCTCAGATCACGGCCGGAGACCGCCGAGGCCAGCCGGACGAAGTCGGCGGTGCCCGCGGTGGAGTCCCGGTGTTCGCGAACCCAGATCCGCTCCAGCCGCTCGAAGGCCGGCCGGCCGATCTCCTGCCGCAGGGCGTAGAGGACCAGCGCGGCGCCATCGTAGACATTGGGCCGGAAGATGCCGATCTTCTGACCGGGCGCAGGGGGCTTGGGCCGGGCGGGCGGGCCGCCGGCCTCGCGCCAACGGTCGGATGCGGTGTAGGCGGCCTTCATGCGGTCCGCCATGGGCCGGTCCGCCTTCTCCTCGGCGTACAGCTCCTCGTACCAGGTGGCATGCCCCTCGTTCAGCCAGACGTCGGACCAGGTCCGGGGGCTGACGCTGTCGCCGAACCACTGGTGGGACAGCTCGTGCACCATGATCGACTCGACGTACCACGTGGGATAGGCGGGCTCCGTGAACAGGTACTCCTCGAACAGCGACAGCGTCTGCGTCTCCAGTTCGAAGCCGGTGGAGGCCTGTGCCATGAGCACTCCGTACGTCTCGAACGGGAACCGGCCGACCTTGCTCTCCAGCCAGGCGATCTGGTCGGGTGTCCTGGCGAGCCACGGTTCGAGGGCCTCGCGGTCACCGCTGGGCACGACGTCACGGACCGGCAGGCCGTGCGGCCCCTCGCGGTGCAGCACGGTGGAGCGGCCGATGGACACCTGAGCGAGTTCGGTGGCCATGGGGTGCTGGGTGCGGTAGGTCCAGGTGGTGGTGCGGCCGACCCGGTCCGCTCCGGCCGGCAGACCGTTGGCGACGACGGTGTAGTCGTTCGGGGCGGTGATCCGGAAGGTGAACATCGCCTTGTCGGACGGATGGTCGTTGCACGGGAAGACCAGGTGTGCGGCGTCGGCCTGGTTCGCCATGGCAAGTCCGTCGGAGGTGCGCACCCAGCCGCCGTCCTGGTCCTCGGCGGGAACCGGGTCGCTGGTGTGCCGGACGGTGATCCGGGTCCAGCTGCCCTCGGCCAGCGGACGCTCCGGAGTGACGACCAGGTCTTCACCGGCGCTGGTGAAGACCGCGGGACGTCCGTCGACCTCGACGGACTGCACGGTGCCGTGCGCGAAGTCGAGGTTGAGGCGGTCCAGACGGGCGGTCGTCCAGGCATCGATGGTGGTGACGGCCCGCAGCGGCTTGTCGTTGGTGCCGGAGTAGGTGAAGGACAGGTCGTACGCGGCCACGTCGTAGCCGGGATTGCCCAGGTACGGGTAGAGCCGGTCGCCGACGCCCAGCGGGCCCGCCGGGGCCGCGGCGGCGAGGAGGCAGACGGAGACGGCGGAGGCAAACAGGGCCGCCCCCTTGCGGCGCCGGGAGACCCAGGAGCGGGGACGGGAGCGGGACATTGCGGACGGGGACTCCGGCCTGGCCCGGAAGCGGGGGGTGAGCAGCATGGACCACCGCTACCAGTGCGGGCCCCCGGTACGGCGGCGACGCGCGCCCGGCCCACCCGAACGGGTTTGGTCCGGCGCCGGGCTCAGGGGGTCGACGCCTGGTGCCGGATCCGGCTCACGTCGTACACCCCAGGCACGTCCCGCATGGCGCGCATGAGGGCGGGCAGGCGGGCCGCGTCGGGCAGCTGGAGAGTATAGGTGTGGCGCACCCGCTGCTGGCTGGGGGGTTCGACGGTGGCGGAGACGATCTCGACGCCCTCCAAGGCGATCGCCTCGGTGAGGTCGGCGAGCAGGTGGGGGCGGCCGAACGATTCAGCGACGAGCGTGACCCGGCATTCGGTGGCCTCTCCCCAGCGCACGCAGACTTCCGCGCGCCCCCGACCCTTCATATGCGCCACCGCGGGGCACTCCACGCGGTGCACGGTCACCACTCCCCCGCGCACCGTGAACCCGGTGATTTCGTCCGACGGTACCGGCGTACAGCAGCCGGCCAGCCGTACAGGGGCCCCGGGCCGGTCCACCAGGACGTCGGCGCCCCGGGGACGGGAAGCGGGAGGGCCATCCGCAGGGCGGGCGGGCGGCGCGGTCCCCGGGGTGGTGTCCGCGGCCCGTGCGGGGGCGGCGCCCTCGTCGGGTTCGGGACGGGTACCGCTCGCCTCCGGTGTCTCCCCGCCGGTGCCCGTGCCGGGATGTGTTGCCAGCCAGCGTTGGATGGCGATGCGGGCGGCCGGGGTGTGAGCGTGGTCCAGCCACGCGCGGGAGGGCTCAAAGACCGCGTCCTGGCTCATGAGCAACTGGACCGTGTCACCGTCCTCCAGGACGGTGCTGAGGGTGGCCAGGCGGCCGTTGACGCGGGCACCGATGCAGGCGTGGGCGTCCTCGCCGTACTGGGCGTAGGCGGCGTCCACGCAGGTGGCTCCCGCGGGGAGGCTGAGGGTGCCGCCGTCGGGGCGGAAGACGGCGATCTCCCGATCCTGGGCGAGGTCCTCGCGCAGCGTGGACCAGAAGGTGTCGGGATCGGGCGCGGCCTGCTGCCAGTCGAGGAGGCGGGAGAGCCAGCCGGGGCGGGTGGGGTCGGCGCGCTCACCATCCGCGGGGTCGTCGGCTCCGGGAGCGTACGGGTTGCCGAGCGCCACCACCCCAGCCTCGGCGACCTTGTGCATCTGGTGGGTGCGGATGAGGACTTCGACGACCTGGGCGCCCATGGGAGTCCCCCCGGGCGAGTCGGTTCGGGCCTGCGGGAGGGCCACAGCGGTGTGCAGCGACTGGTACAGGTTGAACTTGGGCACGGCGATGAAATCCTTGAACTCCGAGACGACCGGAGTCATACAGGTGTGCAGTTCACCGAGGACGCCGTAACAGTCGGCGTCCTCGTTCACCAGCACCAGCAGGCGGCCGAAGTCGGTGCCGCGCAGCTGTCCGCGTCTGCGGGCCACGCGGTGGAGGGAGACGAAGTGCCGGGGGCGGATGAGGACTTCGGCCTGGATGCCGGCGTCGCGCAACACCCCGCGGACCTCGTCGGCGACCTCGGCGAGGGGGTCGGCGGGGCGGGCGGCGTTCTCGGCGAGGAGTTCGCTGGTGTGTGCGTGCTCCTCCGGGTGGAGGATGGCGAAGACCAGGTCCTCCAGTTCGGTCTTGAGGGCCTGCACGCCGAGGCGTTCGGCGAGCGGGATGAGGACGTCCCGCGTGACCTTGGCGATCCGAGCCTGTTTCTCCGGGCGCATGACGCCCAGCGTGCGCATGTTGTGCAGGCGGTCGGCGAGCTTGATGGACATCACGCGCACATCGTTGCCGGTCGCGACGAGCATCTTGCGGAAGGTCTCGGGCTCGGCGGCGGCACCGTAGTCGACCTTCTCCAGTTTCGTGACTCCGTCGACGAGGTAGCAGACTTCCTCGCCGAACTGCTCCCTCACCTGCTCCAGCGTCACATCCGTGTCCTCGACGGTGTCGTGGAGCAATGACGCGGTCAGGGTCGTGGTTTCGGCGCCGAGTTCGGCGAGGATCAAGGTCACGGCCAGCGGGTGGGTGATGTACGGCTCGCCGCTCTTGCGCATCTGACCGCGGTGCGAGGACTCGGCGAGGACGTAGGCGCGGTGCAGGGGGTCGAGGACCGCGTCCGAGTGGTGGGCGCGGTGTGCCTCGACGACATGCCCGATGGCATCGGGCAGCCGGTCACGACCGGCGGGCCCGAGCAGCGCGGCGCGGCCGAGCCGGCGCAGGTCGATCCGGGGCCGGGACTTCCTACGGACGACCGCGGGCGCCACCGATGCTGGGCGCGCCACCGGGCCAGGGGTCGCAGGGTTCGTGGCCTCCGCACTCATGGGCACCTCCGGCTCGTGGACCGGCGGACAGGGCCTCAGGGCGTGCGCGACTCAGGGATGGCGACGTTCCCCCGTCCGTGCCGGTGCTTGATGCTATCGAGCCCACCACGTACGGCCGACCGCCTCTCGCCGAGCGTGAAACGGATCACCCATTCGAGCGATGCAAAGAAGGTTTGCGGTTTGCGTCACGTGCCCTGGACTCGGCCGCGGTTTCGAACGCCCCGGCCATGGAGCTCCGCTGCGCCGGGTGTGCGGGGCCGTCGTCGTTTCCGTCCAGGAAGTCAGCGGAGCGCTTCCTGAAGCCATGCGCCGTCGATCTCGCCTTCGGCGACGATCACGGCGGGTCCGGTCATCTCGATCTCGCCGTCGGGCTGCTCGGTGATGACCAGGCGTCCGCCGGGCAGGTCCACGGTGTACGTCGCCGGGGTGCCGGTGACGGCCGGGTCGGCGGCGTCGCGGCGGGCGGCAGCCACGGCGACGGCGCACGCACCCGTGCCACAGGAGCGGGTCTCGCCGGAGCCGCGCTCGTGTACGCGCATGGCCAGGTGGCGAGGGCCACGGTCGACCACGAACTCGACGTTGACGCCCTCGGGGTAGGCGGTGGTCGGGCTGAACGGCGGGGGGGCGAGCAGATCACCGGCGTGCGCGAGGTCGTCCACGAAGGCGACGGCGTGCGGGTTGCCCATGTTCACGTTGCGCGCGGGCCAGTCGTGTCCGCCGACGCTCACGGTGACGTCACCCTCGGGTAGACGGGCCCTGCCCATGCCGACGGTGATGTCCCCGTTCTTGGCGATGTGGATGGTCTTCACACCCCCGCGCGTGCCGATGACGAGGTCCCCCTCGCTCACGTACCCGGCGCGCTGGAGGTAGCGCGCGAACACGCGGACACCGTTGCCGCACATCTCGGCGACCGAGCCGTCGCTGTTGCGGTAGTCCATGAACCATTCCGCCTCGGCGGCCATGCCCTTGGCCTCCGGGTGAGCCGCGGACCGCACCACGTGCAGCACGCCGTCGCCACCGATGCCGGCCCGGCGGTCGCACAGGGCCGCCACGACGGGAGGAGTCAGGTCCAGGGCGTTCTCGGGGTCCGGGAGGATCACGAAGTCGTTCTCCGTGCCGTGCCCCTTGAGGAAGGCGATCCGCGTGCTCATTCCTCGATCGTACGGGCTGGGTCAGGTGATCGGGGTAGCGGGAGCGCCGCGCGTGGTGCGGCCCCGGCCGTGGTGGATGGCGTCCCCGGGCACGGCATGAACCTGCCACCGGGAGCCCCGCCGCCGCTTCCGTTCCCGGTCGAGTCGTCGCTGCAGGAGCTGGAGGAAGCGCTGGGCATCGAAGCGCTGGAGCTCCAGCAGACATGTCGAGGATGACCAGGGTCGTCTGCGGACGTAGGGCGGCACCCGCACGGGGCCACCGCCGGGCGGAGCACCGCCGGGCAGGTGGGGGGGCCAAGACGTGGCGGAGACCCGAGCAGGGACCGGTCGGCGCGACGCTCCGTCCGGGCACCCACCGTGCACCGGCTAACGCAGCCGGGCCACGCGCCACACCGCGAGTACGACGGCTACGGCCACCAGCAGCGCATAGGAGAGGGCGACCCGCCAGTCGGTACGGCGGCCGGAGCCACGCGGGGTCAGGCCCGGCCAGGTGTAGCCCACACGGCGGGCGGCCATCATGCCCCAGCCCGCGGCGCAGGAGCAGATCAGCAGGCCGAGCATGGCGATGACCGCACCACTGTCGCCGTCGAAGGCGAGCGGGAAGGCGAACATCAGGGAACCCACCGCCGACAGTCCCACGATGGGCGCGAGCTGCCAGATCCGCAGCCGACGCTGCGGGCGCAGCTCGACCTCGACCTCAGGCCCACCCTGGAACATCTCCTCGGGCGCGGGTCCATCGGCAGTGACTCCGCCCACCGTCTCATCGGGTCCGTCATCGGTCAGGCGGGCCTCACCCGAGTCGGGTTCGTCCTCGGTAGTGAGGTACTCGATATTGTGTGCGGTGTCGCGAGGGCTGGCCTCCATCGCCACGCGCCCTCCCAACTAGGACTCCATTTTGGTCGATCGAAGCTCGATGATGGCACGGCACACACGGCCACGATGACCGGCGGCGCATCCCGATGCCATCACGTGATCAGGCTGTAACCGGTCGTTCGATCAACGCCAGGGCCCGCCGCGGAAGTTCCGCTCGGTCGGCCGTGCCCCCACTCAACCACTGCACCCGGGGGTCGCGCCTGAACCACGAATCTTGACGGCGCGCGAAGCGCTTGGTGGCGCGTACGGTCTCGGCCCGCGCGTCCGCTTCGGAGCACTCCCCGGTCAGGGCGGCGAGCACCTGCTGGTAGCCCAGCGCGCGCGACGCCGTGCGCCCCTCGCGCAGCCCCTGCGCCGCAAGGGTTCGCACCTCGTCCACGAGGCCCGTCTCCCACATCCGGTCGACGCGGTGCGCGATGCGCTCGTCCAGTTCCGGACGGGCCACGTCGACACCGATCTGGACCGTGTCGTAGACGGAGTCGTGACCAGGCAGGTTCGCGGTGAAGGGTTGACCGGTGATCTCGATCACTTCCAGGGCCCGGACGATACGGCGTCCGTTGCTGGGCAGGATGGCGCGGGCGGCGTCGGGGTCAGCCGCGGCCAGACGGGCGTGCAGCGCGCCCGAACCGCGCAGCACCAACTCCTCTTCCAGACGTGCCCGCACCTCGGGGTCGGTGCCGGGGAACTCCAGGTTGTCCACGGCACCGCGAACGTACAGCCCGGAGCCGCCGACCAGGATCGGCCAGCGGCCGTCGGCGAGCAGCGCGTCGATCCGGGCGCGGGCCAGCCTCTGGTACTCGGCGACCGAGGCGGTGACCGTGACATCCCAGATGTCCAGCAGGTGGTGCGGAATACCGCTGCGTTCCTCGGGTGTCAGCTTGGCAGTGCCAATGTCCATCCCCCGGTACAGCTGCATGGAGTCGGCGTTGACGACCTCGCCACCGAGTTGTTGGGCCAGGAAGACACCGAGATCGGACTTTCCGGCCGCGGTGGGTCCGACGACGCAGATGACACGGGGGGCGGGGGATGCACTGCTCACCCCACCAGTCTCGCAAACCTCCGGGCAGCGTCTCGAACGGGTTACGTGGCGGCAGGCGTTCCGGGGCGTCGCCCCGGGCGGAATACCGCTTACCAGGCGGCCGGGTGCGCTGGCCCGAGCGACGCAACCGGTGCCCACCGGGCAGCACGGCAAGTCCCCCGCACGTCACCCGGGCGAGTGCCTTGTGGAGTGGACATGGACATGGACATGGACATGGACGTGGACGTGGACGTGTTCGCACGACTTCTCGGCAAGCCGAAGACGGCTGCGGCGGCACCGACCGCAAACGCGCAGGCAGGGGCGGAGCCGGTAGTGGCGTGGACGGCGGCGCCGTGATCGCCCGTACGCATCGCGCTCACCCGGCTTGCGGGAGCGCCGACCCGACGGCGGCTGAACGGCGTACGGTCGTGGAACGGAACGGATCCCGGTCGTCATCCGGCGTCGCCGCCTCAACGCCGACAAGCCCCAACCGGGGGCAGTAGGGGCTGCTCGTGCCGCAACAGGCAACGTTCGCCCCGTCGCGGCACTAGGACCAGGTGGCGACCAGGTAGCCCACGCCGTACGGGGCCTCCTCGTACAGCAGGGTGCCGGTGAGGTCCGCCGTCTCGGCGGCACCGGCCAGGACCTGCCAGGGGGCGCGACCTGAGACCTTCAGCTCGCGTGCCAGCCCCGTGTCCAACGCCCGGACGGCTGCCGCGTCCGCCGCACCCAGTGCCCGCGCGATCTCCGCGTCGAAGGGGGCCGCTCGCTCATCCAGGTATCCGGGAGCCTTGACCGAGCGGCACGCACTACCGTCACCCATCACGAGCAGCGCGACCCGCCCCGCGCGGCCGCCGATCTGCCTGCCGACTTCGGTGCATCGCCCGGGCCCGAGGGTTTCCCCGACACCGAGTCCCTCGACCGGGGCATCCGCCCAGCCCACCCGTTCCAGCAGCCAGGCGCCGACGGCGAGTGAGAGTGGCAGCTCGCGCTCGGGAACGACGCCCGTGGCGTGACCGAGACACACCTCCAGGTCGACCCCGAACCCGCGGAAGGACCCCGGGGTGCCCTGCGGAAACGATCCGCATCCCCTCTCTCCGGCAGGGCCCAGGACCACCAGCAGATCGGGGCGGGCGGCGACCAGCACGCCGAGCGCATCCCTGCACGCCGCGCGCGCGGCGTCCAGTTCGGGTGCGGCGCCCGCGGCAACCTCGGGCACGAGCAGCGGAGGACAGGGGCAGGCTGCGGCGGCGACAAGCATGATCGGCAGAGTAACCCCAACCCCGTCATCCCGTACCCCTCATCGGCCGGCACTCCAGGTCACCACCGGTCGCCCCCCCAGGGCGGACGGCAGTTGGTGGCGGGCCCTCCCCACCCACACGAGGCCTCCTAGCCCGCCGACGAGAGCCGTCGTCCAACTCCGCCGCCGAACTCCGGTCACTGCCCCCGTCGCCCCGCTCCGACCCCAGACTCCGGTCAGTCAGTCGCAGCCGCACCCGCTCGTGGCGACCGGCAGCGGCGCCGGTACACCGATCTTCGGCAGGCCGAGCATGACACGCGCGGACTTGGCGACCTCGGCGGCGTTGCGCTTCTCCCAGGCGTCCCCCGCGCGCGTGCGGCGCACGCCGAGGACCGGGCCCTCGGCAAGGAGGTGGTGCGGCGCGGCGTAGGTCACCTCGACGGTGACCACGTCACCAGGGCGCACCTGCTGCTCCGGCTTGGCGAAGTGAACCAGGCGGTTGTCCGGGGCACGACCTGACAGCCGGTGCGTGGCACCGTCCTTGCGGCCCTCGCCCTCGGCAACCATCAGCTCCAGAGTGCGGCCGACCTGCTTCTTGTTCTCCTCCCAGGAGATCTCCTCCTGGAGCTCGACGAGACGCTCGTAGCGTGCCTGGACGACCTCCTTGGGAACCTGGTTCTCCATGGTCGCGGCCGGGGTGCCCGGACGCTTGGAGTACTGGAAGGTGAAGGCTTGGGCGAACCGCGCCTCACGCACCACGTGCAGCGTCTGTTCGAAGTCCTCCTCGGTCTCGCCAGGGAAGCCCACGATGATGTCGGTGGTGATCGCCGCGTGCGGGATGGCTGCCCGCACCTTCTCGATGATGTCGAGGTAACGCTCTTGCCGGTAGGAACGGCGCATCGCCTTCAGAACGGTGTCGGAACCGGACTGGAGCGGCATGTGCAGCTGCGGCATGACGTTCGGCGTCTCGGCCATGGCGGCGATGACGTCGTCGGTGAAGTCACGGGGGTGCGGGGACGTGAAGCGGACGCGTTCCAGTCCCTCAGTCTTCCCGCAGGCACGCAACAGCTTGCTGAACGCCTCGCGGTCGCCGATGCCGGAGCCGTAGGCGTTGACGTTCTGCCCGAGCAGCGTGACCTCGGAGACGCCCTCCGCGACCAGGGCCTCGACCTCGGCGAGGATGTCGCCGGGGCGGCGGTCCTTCTCCTTGCCGCGCAGGGCAGGGACGATGCAGAAGGTACAGGTGTTGTTGCAGCCGACGGAGATCGACACCCAGGCCGCGTAGGCACTCTCGCGCCGGGTCGGCAGAGTGGACGGGAAGGCCTCCAGCGACTCGGCGATCTCCACCTGCGCTTCCTGCTGGACGCGGGCGCGCTCCAGCAGGACCGGCAGTTTGCCGATGTTGTGCGTGCCGAAGACGACGTCCACCCAGGGCGCCTTCTTCACGATGGTGTCGCGGTCCTTCTGCGCGAGGCAGCCGCCGACCGCGATCTGCATCCCGGGCCGCGAGGCCTTCTTCGGCGCGAGCCGGCCGAGGTTGCCGTACAACCGGTTGTCGGCGTTCTCCCGGACAGCGCAGGTGTTGAAGACGACGACGTCGGCGTCCCCGTCCGCCCCCTCGGGCGCACGCACATACCCGGCGTCTTCGAGCAGCCCGGCCAATCGCTCGGAATCGTGGACGTTCATCTGGCACCCGTAGGTGCGGATCTCGTAGGTGGCGGTCTTCTGAGCATCCACTGCCGGGCTCCGGTCGCTGCTGCTGGTCATGCCTCAAGGGTAGGTGGTCACCAAAGACCGCTGGTGCGGCGCTGTGCCCGTGGAGGATGCCGGTGCCGACGGTGGCCGTGGCGCTGGTGGCCATGGCACTGATGGCAGGGAGAGAGCCCAAGGTGATCCAGAACTGCTGACTCGCGGTGGCCAGTCCGGTAGCCATGTCCTCAAGGGACGGATGTGGTCCACCGGGGCAGGCCGGCAGGGGTGACGGCGGCGGCCTCCGGCGTGCTTCGCGGGGTCCAGCCCCCGGTTGCCCGGTGTCACCTCGCCGACTGGGACGGCGAAAACCCGGTGGAGGACCCACGCCCGCTGTGCCTAGGGTCACGGAATGAGTACCCGTACCTTCCGTATCACCGTCCGAGGCGCCTTCGACAGCCTCACCGACGCACAGCGGGCCGCCTTGCTGGCCGACGCCTCCGCACACGATGTGCTGCGTGCCGCCTTCACCCCCGAGGGGAGCCTCACGTACGACATCGCCGCCCGGCCTGCCTTCGTCTTCCGGTTCTCCGACACGGGTGAGGAAGAGGAGGACATCCTGGAGGCGACCGAGCGGGCCGAGGAGGCGGCGACAGCCTGGCTGACCGAGCGCGGCTACGCCTTCAAGAACCTCCGGTCCACCGCCGAGGACCTCTCCCAGGCGCCCCTGGGCAAACGGCAGCGCCGTTCGGCTCGTTCACTGAGCGCATAAAATTGAGTAGTCTTTGAGTAGTCAAGGAGATCACCATGAATTGTCGGAACAGCTATGAGTGATGCCCTGGAGGTGTCACTCCGGCTGGTGAGGGCCCAGACGGCGCTCGTTCGACGGTTCGACGCCCGGCTGAGCGGGCTGCACGGGGTCAGCCTGGCCGACTTCACCCTGTTGCTGAAACTGGGGCGGGCGCCCGGCGGTCGGATGCGCCGGGTCGACCTCGCCGAGGCCCTGGGTCTGACGGCCTCGGGGGTCACCCGCGGGCTGGTTCCACTGGAGCGGATCGGGCTGGTGACCCGCGAACCGGATGCCCGGGATGCGCGCGTGGCCTACGCTGCCCTGACCCGGACGGGCCGGGAGCGGTTGACGGAGATGCTGGCAACAGCCGAGGAGACCGCTGCCGAACTCTTCGCCGGCCCGGGCTGGAGCGAAGCGGACGTGGCGCTGTTCTCGGGCCTGCTGGCCCGACTCGGGGGCACCGGACTTCCCAGCCCCCTTCCCCGGTAAGGGGCACATCACGCGCGGAGGCGGCAGGGTCGCCGGATCGGTGCTACCGGCGGCCCCATGCTCCAACTCTCAGGGAAATCAAGGGTTTACAGGCCGCTCGCTGTGAACTCGCAGTGTCACAGGTCACGTTGGTTCCTGACTGGTTTGCGAAGGATCCACGAATGAGGCGTGGCATGCTCAGGGCTCACCATTGAGTTACCGATCGGTTCTACCCGTGAGTAGAAGACCGTCGGCACCTCTCTGCTACCCCCCACCTCACTCAGGATCCACTGTGCACAGACACACGAGACACAGGCGTGCCCTGCTGCCCGCCTTCGCCGTGGCCACGCTGTTCTTCACCGCGGCCTGCTCCTCGCAGGCGCCGCAGAGCGAAGACGCGGCGACCAGCGCGCACAAGCAGCAGATCACCGTCAAGAGCCGTCCCACCGGCGACACGGACCGCTCGCTCGCCGTCGCCGCGGCACCCTCCAACGCCCCGAGCGCGACCGCAATCGCCACGGCCAGCCCCGTCGGCCCCGAGCGGCGAGCACACCGGACCACACTGGCCGTCAGCTCCTACGACAGCCACACGCGCCGCGCCATCATATCCAACCAGCCGCCGAGAAAGGGGAATTCGGCAGGTCCGCCCGCTCCATCCGCTCCGTCCACTCAATCCCCTCCGCCCACTCCGTCCACTCCGTCCGATCCACCCACTCCATCCACCGCTCCTTCTATCGCACCGCACACAGCAGCGGTGGGGGACGTGATCGCCAGTGCCCCCGCGCCCGGGGCACCGCATGGACTGCTCGCCAAGGTCACCAAGGTGGTCGGGGAGACTGACCACGGCACCGAAGTACAGACGGAACCGGCCACGCTCAATGCGCTGTTGGGCGATGACACCGCGAAAGGCGAGGTGCCCGTCGCCCCGTCCTCCTTCACCGTCGACAAGTTGCTGCCCGATGTGAAGGTGTCCCGCTCGAAGACCGGGGCCGTCCGCATCGGCCCCAAGGACACGGCCGTACCGCTCGGCAGCCTCCGGCTCGACGTCAGCGCGAAAGTCCCGACCGCCAAGGACGCCCCGGCGACCGCCACCGCCTCCGTGCACGGCTACGTCCAGATCGCGCCGCGGGTCGACTTCGCCTACGGCGGAGCCGGGGCCAACGCGGTACCCGGCTCGGCATACCTCGGTGTGTCCGGCACCTGGTCCTCAGGGTGGACGCTCAAAGGCCGGGCCGCCGCGGCCACCGGCGCTCCGCTGCGCATACCGTTCGCCACACTGCACTCCGACCCCGTCCTGCAGGTCGGTCCCGTCCCCGTCGTCGTCAACCTCGATCTGACCTGCTACCTGCAGATCAGCGGCGACGGGCATGTCACCGTCGACGTGCAGCAGAGCCTCAAGGGCGGGTTCAAGGCGGGCGGTGCCTTCGACCTGGCCAAGGGGTGGACACCGGTCAGCTCCTCAACCATGTCGAGCACCCCCTTGCACGCCTCCGTCAGCACGGCGGGCCACGTTCGGACAGTACTCGGCGCCGAGGCCTCGGTCGGCCTCTACGGCACGGTCGGCGTCACCGCCGATCTGGCTCCATACCTGCGCGGCGAGGCCTCCGGGGCGATCATCGCTTCCTCCGACCAGGGCGGAGCCGGGGCGAAGGGCACCTGGGACGTGTACGGAGGGGTCGATCTGTCCGGAGCGCTGCGGCTGCAGCTGTCCGTCTTCGGAACGCCGATCGTCCAGCGGAACATCCCGCTGGGCTCGCTACACCGCGAGTGGAAGCTGGCGGGCGGCTCGCTGCCGTCGTAGCCGTCAGACCGCGCCGCCCGGTATCCACCCCTGGCGGCGCAGTACGGCGGAGACGTCCGGCGCCCGGTAGTACCGCCCCTTGAGGACCTTGCCGTCGGCCCGGCGGTCGACCTGTCCGTCCGGGCCGAGCTTGCTCATGTTGGCGCGGTGGATCTCGGTGATCACCTCGTCCAGGTCGATGCCGTGGACCAGAGCCGTGCCGTACGCCACATAGACCACGTCCGCCAGCTCGTGCGCGAGCCGGTCCAGTGGGCCCTGGACCGCGACCTCGGATACCTCTGCGGCCTCCTCGGCGAGCAGTTCCCCACGGTGGGCGGCCAGTTCGGGGTCCACCTCCGACGGCGTGTTGCGGGCGCCGAGGCCGAAGGCACGGTGGAACTCACGGACGAGGTCGGCGGGCGAAGTGCTCATGAAACGACTCTAACGGCCCCCGCCGACACAGCCGAAGGGCCGCTTTCCCGATGGCCCCTGTCCCGGTCCCCGGTGGCCCGCGTCCCCCGTTCGCCCGCAGTGGCCCCGCGCCCCGCCCGGTCCCGGCCCGCGCTCCCCCTCGCAAGCGCACCGGCACCGGCACCCTCCGCATGGACCCGGCCCGGCTTCGGAATGGTCTCGGCCCTGGCCCGCGCCGCCCGTGGCCTGGCAGGATCGCCGCATGTCCAAGATGTTCCCCCGGATCAGCAGGCGCCGTGCGCTGCGGAGTGCGACCGTCGGCGCGGTGGCCCTCGGCCTACTGCTGTGGTGGTTGCTGCCCCTGAGCGAGGGACCGCCGAACGGGACGATCGTCTTCAGCACCGGCGCGCCGCGCGGGGTCTACCAGGAGTACGCCGAGCGGCTCCGCGCCGAGTTGGCCCAGGACATGCCTGGCCTGCGGGTGAAACTGCTGGACAGCGCCGGTTCCCAGGAGAACGTCCAGCGGGTGGCGACCGGCAAAGCCGACTTCACCATTGCGGCTGCCGACGCCGTGGACACCTACAGACTGGAGCACCGCGAGGGCGCTGGTCGACTGCGTGGTGTGGCCCGACTCTACGACGACTACGTCCAGCTCATCGTGCCCCGGGACTCGAAGATCAACAGCGTCGCGGACCTGCGGCACAAGCGCGTGGCCACCGGGTTGCCCGACTCCGGTGTGCGGCTGATCGCGGACCGGGTGCTGCGTGCCGCGGGCATCGACCCGCACAAGGACATCATTCCGGTGGCGTCCGGCATCGAGCACGGCCCCAACCGGCTGGCAGAAGGCAAGTTCGACGCCTTCTTCTGGTCGGGCGGACTGCCCACCAAGGGGTTGGTCGGGCTCGCCGGCAGGTCCGCCTTCAAGTTCATACCGATCAGCGGCGATCTCGTCGCCAAGCTGCATTCCGGCGGGGAGGCCGCCCGCTACTACCGGGCCACCAACATGCCCGAGTCGGCATACCCGTCCGTGCAGCACGGCTCGTCGGTGCCGACCATCGCCGTCTCCAATCTGCTGGTGACCCGCAAGGACGTGGACCCCCGGCTGACCGAGTGGGTGACCCGGACGGTCATCAACAGTCGCGACGACATCGGCGCCCACGTCCACTCAGCCCAGCTGGTCGACCTGCGCACCGCGATCTACACCGATCCGCTGCCCCTGCAGGAGGGCGCCCGGCGCTACTACCGGTCGGTGAAGCCCTGAGGCGGATCATCCGCCGCTCGGCCCGTCGCCGGTCTGCCGCGGCACCGTGACCGTCACCCGCAGCCCCCGCGGCTCGTGGTGAGCGTAGGCGATCGCGCCGCCGCCCGCCGCGAGCAGGGCGCGCGTGATGGACAGCCCCAGCCCCGAGCCCTTGACGTTCTGGTGTCGGCCACTGCGCCAGAAACGGTCGCCCACACGTGTGAGTTCTTCATCGGTGAGGCCGGGGCCGGTGTCGATGACGACGATCGCGGAGGTGTCGGCCTTGGAGGAGACGGCCACCTGCACCGTGCCGCCCCCGGGGGTGAACTTCACGGCGTTGTCGATCACGGCGTCCAGCGCGCTGGACAAGGTGGTCGCATCAGCCCAGGCGGTGGTGGGCGGGCAGTCACCGGTCAGTCGGACGCCCTTGGCCTCGGCAACGGGGGCCCAGGCCGCCACGCGCTCCTCGGCCAGCGCGCCTACGTCAGTCAGTCCGAGGTCCGCCTCGGCGTGCTCAGCCAGCGCCAGACCGAGCAGGTCGTCCAGGACCTGAGCGAGACGCTTGCCCTCGGTACGGACCGAGGCGATCTCCTCGTTGCCCTCGGGGAGTTCGAGGGCGAGCAGTTCAATGCGCAGCAGCAACGCCGAGAGCGGGTTGCGCAACTGGTGCGAGGCATCGGCGACGAAGGCGCGCTGCTGCTCCAGCACGTCCTCGACATGGTCCGCCATCTCGTTGAACGAGCGGGCCAGCCGCCGCAGTTCCGGTGGCCCCTCGGCAACCGCAACCCGGGACTTCAGGCGTCCGGTCGCGATGTCGTGTGTGGTGGCGTCCAGGAGCCGTACCGGCCTGAGCACCCAGCCGGTCAGCCGTAGTGCGGCACCGACCGCGAGCAGCATCGCGGCGATTTCGCCCGCGCCGATGAACAGCCATCCGCTCAGGATCCGTGAACGCAGCTGCCCGGTGGGCGAGTCGGTGACGACGACCGCCACGACATCCCCGTCCCGGATCACCGGTGAGGCGACCACCAGCCGGCCCCGCCGCCAGGGCCACACCTGTCGCGGATCGTGGCTGCGCCGGCTCAGCAGCGCCTCGTCGAACGCCTCCCGCACCTCCCCCGAGGTCGGCACGAACCAGTCGCCCGGGGCGTTGGCCATCGCCGTACCGTTTCGGTAGAAGACACCCGCGCGTATCCCGTAGACGCCGTAATAGCTCTCCAGTTCGCTGCGCAAGGCCTCCCGTCGGTCGTCGGTCGTGGTGCGGCGAGTGCCGCCGGGCCCGTCGGTGACGAACTGGGCGAGCGCGGCGAAGCGCGCCGTATCGTCGATCCGGTCGACGACGACCTTCTGTTGCTGGGCGGCTGCCACACTGGCGGCGAGCGGAATGCCGAGCGCCAGCAGGACAGCCGCCAACAGGACGATGAGCAGGGGCAGGAGGCGTGCGCGCACCCGGCCCCGCTAGGTAGCCGGGGCGACGAGCCGGTAGCCGACGCCGCGTACGGTCTCGATCAGCGCGGGCATGCGCAGCTTGGCGCGTAGGGAAGCGACGTGCACCTCCAGGGTGCGGCCGGTGCCCTCCCAGCTGGTGCGCCAGACCTCGCTGATGATCTGTTCCCGCCGGAAGACGACGCCCGGTCGCTGGGCGAGCAGCGCGAGCAGATCGAACTCCTTGCGGGTCAGCTGGACGACCGAGCCCGACACGCTGACCTGCCGGGTGGGCAATTCGACACGGACGGAGCCGAGTTGCAGGATGCTCTCGCCGTCCGTGGTCGTGTCCTCGTGGGCGGTGCGTCGGCTGACCGCGTGGATTCGGGCGAGCAGTTCCCCGGTGTCGTACGGCTTCACCACGTAGTCGTCGGCGCCCAGGTTGAGCCCGTGGATGCGGGAGCGGACGTCGGAACGCGCGGTGACCATGATCACCGGCGTGCTGGTGCGTTTGCGGATCTTGCCGCAGACCTCGTAGCCGTCCTGGTCGGGCAGGCCGAGGTCGAGCAAGACCACGCCGAAACCGGCACCCTCCGGCACGAGGGCCTGCAGGGCTTCCTCGCCGCTGCGTGCGTGCGTGACGTCGAAGCCGTGCCGTGCGAGGACGGCGGACAGGGCCGCGGCAACGTGGTTGTCGTCCTCGACGAGCAGCAGTTTCATCCCGGCCCCCTCCGGTTCAGCGGTCGTACGGTCTCGGTTCTCGTACGTCCTGTACCTCACGCGCACGCGCACCATGGCAGTGACGCCGATGGACAAGGACGGCGTCAAGGGCGTTCCGGTTGCCTGACGCTTCCGTTATCCGGCCGATACGCGCGCCCGCACGAGCACTACGACACGTGTCCGGCCGCTGCCGGATCGTGATGCTCAGATCTCCCTCAGATGTGATGACGCAGGTCACAGGCGCTCATTACTGTCCTCCGAAACCGAGGAGGATGGAGCCCGAGAGCGATGACCAATGTATCGGCGGCCAAGGAAAATGTGGCCGCGTCCGACGAACTGGTCGTCCTGAAGAGCGTCAACAAGCACTTCGGCGCGTTGCACGTGCTCCAGGACATCGACCTGACGATCACCCGCGGCGAGGTCGTCGTGGTCATCGGACCCTCCGGGTCCGGCAAGTCAACCCTGTGCCGCACCATCAACCGCCTGGAGACGATCGACGCGGGCACCATCACGATCGACGGCAAGCCGCTACCTCAGGAGGGCAAGGAGCTGGCCCGGCTGCGTGCCGACGTCGGGATGGTCTTCCAGTCCTTCAACCTCTTCGCGCACAAGACCGTGCTCGAGAACGTGATGTTGGGCCAGCTCAAGGTCCGCAAGTCGGACAAGAAGCGGGCCGAGGAGAAGGCCCGGACGCTACTCGACCGGGTCGGCGTGGGCACCCAGGCGGACAAGTACCCCGCCCAGCTGTCCGGCGGCCAGCAGCAGCGCGTGGCCATCGCACGTGCGCTGGCGATGGGCCCGAAGGTCATGCTCTTCGACGAACCGACCTCGGCCCTCGACCCCGAGATGATCAACGAGGTGCTCGAGGTCATGCAGCAGCTCGCCCGTGAGGGCATGACGATGATCGTCGTCACCCACGAAATGGGGTTCGCCCGCTCGGCCGCGAACCGCGTGGTCTTCATGGCAGACGGTCGGATCGTCGAACAGGCCGCGCCCGACCAGTTCTTCAGCAATCCGCGCAGCGACCGGGCCAAGGACTTCCTGTCCAAGATCCTGCACCACTGACGGTGCACCGTTCCGGCACCCGCGCAACCGGGCTGCCTTCCCCGACGGACCCCGTTCCCCACCACTCGAAGGATGTTCAGCATGAAGCTCCGCAAGGTCACCGCCGCCTCGGCCGTACTCCTTGCCCTCTCGGTGTCCGCCACCGCGTGCGGCGGCGACAAGAAGGACGACAGCAGCTCCTCCGGCGGCGCCAAGAAGATCACCATCGGTATCAAGTTCGACCAGCCGGGCATCGGCCAGAAGACCCCGCAGGGCTACACGGGCTTCGACGTCGACGTGGCCACCTATGTCGCCAAGAAGCTCGGCTACAGCACCGATCAGATCAAGTGGCGTGAGTCGAAGAGCGCCGACCGCGAGACCATGCTGCAGCGCGGTGACGTCGACTTCATCGCCGCGTCCTACTCGATCACCCCGGAGCGCGAGCAGAAGGTCGACTTCGCCGGCCCCTACTTGCTGGCCCACCAGGACGTGCTGCTGCGCGCCGGCGAAACCAAGATCAAGTCGCCCTCGGACCTCAACAACCGGAAGCTGTGCTCGGTCGGCGGCTCGACCTCGGCGCAGAACGTCCACGACAAGCTGGCCCCGAAGGCGAACCTTCAGCAGTACCCGACCTACTCGGAGTGCCTGTCCGGCCTGCAGAGCGGCGCCATCGACGCTCTCACCACGGACGACTCGATCCTGGCCGGCTACGCCTCCCAGGCCCAGTTCAAGGGCAAGTTCAAGCTGGGTGGCTTCAAGATGACCAACGAGAACTACGGCATCGGAGTCAAGAAGGGCAGCCCGCTCAAGGACAAGATCAACAAGGCGCTGGAGGCCATGGTCGCCGACGGCTCCTGGGATGCGGCCGTAAAGAAGAACTTCGGTCCGGCCGGCTACAAGAACGAGCCTGCGCCGAAGATCGGCGACGTCAAGAGCTGAGGCAGACGCCCTGCGGGTGCGCCGGTCAGCGGACGGCGCACCCGGGCATCCCTACACGCGGAAGCGCGGGAGATCGTGTTCGACTTTCTTGAAGGTTACGACGTATGGGGCGCCTTCTGGACGACGGTGCAGCTGACGCTGCTGGCCGCCGTCGGCTCCCTGTTGTGGGGCACTGTGCTGGCCGCCATGCGGGTGGGCCCGGTGCCGCTGATGCGCGGTTTCGGCACCGCCTACGTGAACATCGTGCGGAACATCCCGCTCACGGTGATCATCCTGTTCTCCTCGCTTGGCCTCAACCAGACGCTGGGCATCAGCCTCGGTGCGGACGACTTCAAGACGATCAACTTCCGGCTGGCCGTGCTGAGCCTGATCGTCTACACGTCCGCCTTCGTGTGTGAGGCGATCCGGGCCGGCATCAACACCGTGCCAGTCGGCCAGGCGGAGGCCGCACGGGCGATCGGTCTGAACTTCACCCAGGTGCTGATGCTGGTCGTACTGCCGCAGGCGTTCCGCGCGACCGTCGGCCCGCTGACCAACGTGCTGATCGCATTGACGAAGAACACGACGGTGGCCTCTGCGATCGGCGTGGGCGAGGCGGCGCTCCTGATGAAGGAGATGATCGAGAACGAGGCCCAGTTGCTGCTGATCTCGGCGGTCATCGCCTTCGGGTTCTGCTGCTTGACCGTGCCGACCGGTCTGATCTTCGGCTGGGTGGGCAAGAAGGTGGCGGTGAAACGATGAGTTCCGTTCTCTACGATGCCCAGGGGCCCCGCGCCAAGCGGCGCAATGTCCTCTACACGGCTCTCTTCCTGGTCGCGCTCGCGGCCCTCGGATGGTGGGTGTACACGTCCCTCGACGACAAGGGACAGCTCGCCTGGCCCCTGTGGAAACCCTTCTTCAGCAGCACCGAGGCCTACTCGACGTACATCTGGCCCGGTTTGCAGAACACCCTGGAGGCCGGCGCCCTGGCGATGGTCATCGCACTGCCGCTGGGCGCGGCCCTGGGCATCGCCCGCATGTCGGACCACGCGTGGGTGCGCGTACCGGGCACGATCGTGGTCGAGTTCTTCCGCGCGATCCCCGTTCTGGTTCTGATGATCTTCGGGCTGGCGCTGTTCGCCAAGTACACCGACGTCGCTGCCGATGACCGGCCGTTCTACGCGGTCGTCACCGGCCTGGTGCTGTACAACGCGTCCGTGCTCGCGGAGATCGTCCGCGCGGGCATCCTCGCCCTGCCGAAGGGTCAGTCCGAGGCGGCCCAGGCGATCGGCTTGCGGAAGGGACAGGTGATGCGGCTCATCCTGCTGCCGCAGTCGATCACTGCAATGCTTCCGGCGATCGTCAGCCAGCTCGTCGTGATCGTGAAGGACACCGCGCTCGGCGGCGCGGTCCTCACCTTCCCCGAACTGCTCGCCTCGGCCCACCCGATGAGCGGCTACTACGGCAACATCCTGGCCTCCCTCACCGTCCTCGCCCTGATCTACGTGATCATCAATTTCTCGCTGACCTCGTTCGCGAGTTGGCTGGAGGCCCGGTTGCGGCGGCGCAGGAAGTCGACCGGTCCGGTGCTCGGCGGCCAAGACGTCGTGAACATCGCCGGCACGGCAGCGACCGCCGCGGATCCGACCGGCAGCACCGCCGGCATCGGCGACTTCGGTGGCACCAGGAAGTGACGATCACTCAAGTCACATGAATCCCCCTGGAGGCGGTGGCGTGATCGCCACCGCCTCCGGTCACTTGACGCAAACTCTGCCAATGGGTTGCATACGTTCTGTGATCGTGCACCCCGCTTCGCCTTCCTGTTCACCCGCCTCCGCCAGGGCATCGCTGCGGGCAGGGGGCGCCACGTCGTGGACCCGGTGATCATTGTCGGAGCGGGGCCCGTCGGGCTCACGCTCGCCCTGGGGCTGGCCCGCCAGGAGGTGCCGTCCATCCTCCTGGACGAAGGCCCGGGCAAGGACGAACCACGCCTGGCGCGCACCGTTGTGCTGCGCGAGGACACGGCCGCCTTGCTGGAGCGGCTGACCGGAGCGGCACTCGGCGAGCAAGGCATGCGCTGGGCCGGATGGCGGTCGCTGCGGCGCAAACAGGTGATGAGCGAGGTCACCTTCGGTGCGGCCGAGTCCGCCCCGCTGCACATCGCCCAGCACGTCCTCACGAACACCCTGCGCGCGGCCGTCGCCGATGAACCGCTCGTCCGGCCGGTGCTGGAAAGCCGCCTGGACTCGATCGAGCAGGAGCCTTCCGGCGTCACCGCGCACACCCGCGACCCCAAGGGCACGTGGTGGCGCGGCGGCTATCTGGTCGGCTGCGACGGCCCCCGTTCCACGGTGCGCAAGCTCCAGGACATCCGCTTCCCCGGCCGAACAGCCGTGGAGCGGCACGCGGTCGCCACCCTGCGCACGGACCTACCGTGGGAGGGGTGTGCGTTGCTCCATCGGATGCCGCCATGGCGGTCGTCCTGGCCCTCGGCCGGTGAGGTGACCGCCCGCCCCCTCCCGGCTGGCGCATGGCGGCTGGACTGGCTGCTGCCTCCGGGCAAGGACCTGGTCACGCCCGAAGTCCTGGTGACCCGGATCCGCGAGACCCTCGCGGGCTGGACGGACGGCACCACACCGGCGTACGACCTGCTCGACACCGGTGTTCACACGGTGCACCACCGGCTTGCCCGCCGGTGGCGAGCCGGCCGGGTCTTTCTCGCCGGAGACGCGGCGCACCTGCTCGGCGCGCTCGGCACCCAGGGGCTCGACGAGGGACTCCGGGACGCGGACAACCTCGCCTGGAAGCTCGCCGTCGCCTGGCATCGTGGCCCACACGAAGCGCTGCTGGACAGCTACCAGGCCGAACGGCGCGCCGTGGTCGCCGCCCGGCTGCGCGCCGCCGATCAGGTGCTGCCCATGCTGCGCGCCGGGGCCGGACTGCGCCATATCGTCCCCGGTGCCGCTCGGGGCCACGACGCACTGCTCTCGGACGGTCATCTGGGGCGTGGGCAGCTCGGTGCGCCGGGGAGGTACGGCGACTCACCGCTCACGCCCCGGCACCTGGAGGCTGAGATCCCGATCGGCACCCTGCCCGGTGCTCCCGTAACCGACGTACGGGTCACGGCGGAGGACGGTTCCTTCGTCCAACTGCGCGACCGGCTGGGCCGAGGCGCGCTGCTCGTCATCCTGATCGCGCCGGGCACGGGCGTGTGGGACCGCAAGCACTGGGTGTCCGCCGGGGTCATGCCCCGGCTCGCCGCCGCTGTGGCCGCGCTTCCACACCCCGCCGAACTACTCGTCGCCGAGAGCTACCCGGGTGCGCCCGCGCACAGCGTGCTGCTCGTACGGCCCGACGGTCACTTGGTCACCGCACTGAGTGGAGTCCGCCCGGCCGACCTGTATGCGGCGGCCGAGGCCACGGTGGGCGGCGCGGTGAGGCTGGAGGCGGAGGCCAGCTCCGGCGCACGCTGACCAGAAAGGGAGGGGCGGCGTGCCGCCGTCGGATCAGCAGGCAGCCCGGTACGGCGGCGCACGCGGCGCACGCGGCGCACGGCGCTCAACGGGGTAGTGTCTCGTGCGGAGCCGGAACGCTACCCGTACGGGACCCTGAACTCGGGTCAGCACGAGGTGCCGGACTCGCTCTGTCCGTGCCACCAGGGTCCGGGTGTCAGAGCGGGACCGGCTGTGGTGCGGTCCCGTGCGGAGCTCCCGCCCCGGATGGAGCGGGAGCCGGAACGGATAGAGCTGGTGGCAACCTTCGGGACGGACGCGATGTGCGTGTCCGCGAGACCACTACGGCGGCCGACGGAACTGTCGCGCGCACCAGCCGCCCACTCGGTACGGCTCATGCGTGAGCCGTCGCGACGTGGACAGCCCGGGCACGGATCACGAAGGGCCAGGAGAAGACAGTGACGGCGAGGGAGAGTGCGGCCAGAACAGCGATGGCTGTGCCGGGGGTGACGTGCTGGGCAACACCACCGGCGATCACGGCTCCGATGCCCTGCCACGTCATGCGGCCGGCGGACTCGACTCCCTGGACCTGGCCGCGGACCGGATCGGGGGTCAGCGCGAGAAGCTGCTCCTGGAGCGACAGAGTGGCGGCGAACCCACCACTGGCGACGAACACCGCGGCTGTCGCCACCGGCATCGACGGGTGGATGGCGAACAGGAGGTACGGCATGGCGAGCAGCAGTCGCAGGGCACATGCACAGCGGCGTCGCTGGACGGCGGTGAACAGTCGTCCGACAGTCAGGTCGCCGAGGAGCATGCCCGCCGATCCGGCGACCAGCAGGACACCGGCGTGATCTGGGGCATAGGAGAGGAACAGAGCCTCACAGCCGACGATCAGGCCGTTGGGGACCCACAGGTTCAGTAGCAGCGCGCGCTGACCGGGGTGGGAGAAGAGCGCACGGTTCGTCGTCCAGGTCCGGCGTAGTCCGGGGCGACGAGGCAGACGGATCGAGTGATCCCGGACGGACGTTGCCACGACGATCAGTCCGGCTCCGGTCAGGGCCGTTGCGGCGAGGAGGACCTCGTGCGGACTCAGGTACCGCAGGAGTAGGGCGCCGATGGCGTAGCCGAGGATGGCCATGCCGCCCGAGGTGATGTTCATCAGCGAACGCGCCAGCGCATACGCAGAGGTCGGCACCACCTCGGCGAGCAGCCCCATCCGCGTTCCGGTCCCCAGGGATTGGAAGAACCCCAGTACCAGGAGCAGACCGAACCGGGCAGCCAGTGGCAGCCCCGGGACCGCCTGTGCAGCGACTCCCACCAGCGAGACGCACTCGAGCGTGACGAGGGTCCGGCGAGGACGACTCCCGTCCGCGACCGACATCAGCGTCAACGCGCCGAGCACCGTCGCGAACGTGGCGCCGTACATGCTCACGGCTGTCAGGAACGGGGACTTGGTCTGATCGTTGACCAGTGTGCCGAGCGCGAAGCCCGACAAGGTGGTCGCGATGACCGTCAGTGTGAAGCTGGCGTACAACCCGACAAACTCGCGGTTGCAGAGCAGGCCACGGTAGTGGGTGGTGGGAAGCGTCATGGACGCAGGCGGGTCAGAAGGCATGAAAAAAGCCTCCGAACGCCACCTTGGGGCGCCGAAGGCCAAAGCGTTCATTCTAACAGCCGGCCCGGTCCCATCCACGGTCAGCCATCGGACCGCGGGCGACAACGGGCACGGATACGGGTATGCGCCGTCCACGACATCACATCACTGCATGTTCACCGGTGGCTGTCACCGGGGGCGGGCCCGGCCGCGCCCCGGGCAGCCCACTGTGTTCGTCGAGCAAGCCCACGGGCGCCCATACAGCCTGGCTCGGCTGGTGTCCGGCAAACGTCGCGGGGCCGAAAACGGGAGTGCCGAGTGCCGAGTGCCGAGTGCCGAGTGCCGAGTGCCGAGTGCCGAGTGCCGAGTGCCGAGTGCCGAGTGCCAGCGAGACGGTACAAGGCCTCAACGCCCCGAACATGCCGGGCCGCTCATTGACCATTCGATGGTGCCGGGACGGCCTGGCAGGTCTGTGGTGCGGCGACGCCGGAGTCCCGGGTGTGGTTCGGGCCTGCCGGGTTGATGCCCAGCCGTCGGAACTCTCTGTCTCCGAGCGACTCGTCAGTAGTCCGTGTCGCCGAGGAACTCCGTGTCCTCTCCCTCTTCCTCCAGGGCCTGACGGACGACCCGGAGGGCCATGCCCTCGGGATAGCCCTTACGGGCGAGCATCCCAGCGAGGCGGCGCAGCCGCTTGTCCCGGTCGAGGCCGCGGGTGGCGCGCAGTTTTCGGACGACGAGTTCGCGGGCGGTCGCCTCCTCCTGGCCGGAGTCGAGTTGCCCGACCGCCTCGTCGATCAACGCGGAGTCGACCCCCTTGGTGCGCAGTTCCTGGGCGAGTGCCCGCCGCGCGAGCCCCTTGCCGTGATGCCGGGACTCGACCCAGGCGTCCGCGAACGCGCCATCGTCGATGAGCCCGACCTCCTCGAACCGTGACAGCACCTCCTCGGCTACGTCTTGTGGAATCTCCCGTTTGCGCAGGGCGTCAGCAAGTTGCTTGCGGGTGCGCGGGGTCCCGGTGAGCAGACGCAGGCAGATCGCCCTTGCCCGCTCAGCCGGGTCCCCCGAAGACTCCCCCCGCTCGGCCCTCGACGAGGTAGGAGCGTCTTCGCCCTGGCCGGGCGCGTCCCCGAAGCCGCGCCGACGCCGGCCGCGCGCCCGGTCGCCCCGAGGTTTGATGGTGCCCGCGGAGCCACCGCCGGACGCGTCGCCTCCGTATGGCTCGCCGTCGGCGTCTGTGTGGGGCGCCTCTTCGCCGCCCGCATACCTGCCGTGGTAACTGCCGCGCCTCTGATGTCCGCCGTATGCGTCATCCCGATGTCCGTCGTCCCCCGGGAGCGAATGCGGGTGGTCATCAGCGCCCCTTCCTCGCGGGACACCAGGGGCGACGTACTCGTACTCGGCCCAGTCGGTTCGCCGTGTCACGGGTCAGCTCTTGGCAGCGGCGGCCTTGGGCTTGGTGGCCTTGGCGGCGGGCCCCGGCTTGCCGGCGTCCCCGGCGGCCGTGGTGCTGACCGCCGCATCCGCACCCGGCTCAGTGGCGGGCTCTTCCGGGCGGACCCCTACGCCCAGCTTCTCCTTGATCTTCTTCTCGATCTCGTTGGCCAGGTCGGGGTTGTCCTTGAGGAAGTTGCGCGCGTTCTCCTTGCCCTGGCCGAGTTGGTCGCCCTCGTACGTGTACCAGGCGCCGGCCTTGCGGACGAAGCCGTGCTCGACGCCCATGTCGATCAGGCCTCCCTCACGGCTGATGCCCTGGCCGTAGAGGATGTCGAACTCGGCCTGCTTGAAGGGCGGGGCCACCTTGTTCTTGACGACCTTGACACGGGTGCGGTTGCCGACCGCCTCGGTGCCGTCCTTCAGGGTCTCGATGCGGCGGATATCGAGGCGCACCGTGGCATAGAACTTGAGCGCGCGACCACCCGTGGTGGTCTCCGGCGAGCCGAACATCACACCGACCTTCTCACGCAGCTGGTTGATGAAGATCGCAGTGGTCTTGGACTGGTTGAGCGCGCCGGTGATCTTCCGCAACGCCTGGCTCATCAGCCTGGCCTGCAGGCCCACGTGACTATCGCCCATCTCGCCCTCGATCTCCGCGCGGGGGACGAGCGCGGCAACGGAGTCGATGACGATCAGGTCCAGGGCACCGGAGCGGACCAACATGTCCACGATCTCCAGTGCCTGCTCGCCGTTGTCCGGCTGGGAAAGGATCAACTGGTCGATGTCGACGCCCAGCTTCTGGGCGTACTCGGGGTCGAGGGCGTGCTCGGCGTCCACGAAGGCGACCGTGCCGCCCGCCTTCTGGGCGTTGGCCACGGCGTGCAGGGTCAGCGTGGTCTTACCGGAGGACTCCGGGCCGTACACCTCGACGACTCGGCCGCGCGGCAGACCACCGACGCCGAGGGCGACATCGAGTGCGGTCGACCCAGTCGGGATGATCTCGACGGGCTCCTTCGACCGCTCGCCCATGCGCATGACCGCGCCCTTGCCAAATTGTCGTTCGATCTGCGCGAGCGCGGCGTCGAGCGCCTTCTCGCGGTCGGTTCCTGCCATGGGTTCCACCCGGTTTGCTTGAGTCGATCGCTTCACGTCAAAGACGCTAACGCCTGCCACTGACAATGCGCCCCGACGCAGGCCCGGCCTGTGGACAACCAAGGGATTTCACCTAACAAAATAGGGCACAATCCCCCACCGGGGTCCATCGGAAGCCTCACCCACCCCCAAGAGGAATGCATGTTCGATTTTTCTGTCAAGCGCACCGTTCGGCCCCCGGGACCCGCCCCCGTCGCGCCGACGCCCCGTGTGCCGGAAGCGGCGAAGCCCTCAGCAGCTCACCTGTGCGCGTCGGCGGAGCCTCGGCCGAGTACGCCGGGAACACACGGCCCGCGCGCACGCTCCGACCCTTCTCACCCGACAGGCGCCGGGACACACCGGCCCGTCACGACGGCTCCTCCACGCCGGATTGCCCCCCCGCCACGGCCGTCGCGGGCGAGCGCGCAGGCGTTCACCGATGCATGAGGCGTCTCGAACGGTGATGCGGTGTTGTTGCCTCGGCACTTCTCCCGGGCGCGTCAGTGCCTCTCCCCGGGCACGTCCATGACCGCGCAGACCACGCGCCACACGTCCTTGGCGTCCCAACCGGCGTCCAGTGCCTCGTGCACCGTGCGTCCGCCCAGCTCGGACATGACGTGATCACGCGCGAAGGTGTCCGCGTACCCCGGACCGAAGTGTTCCGCCATCCGCTGCCAGAAGACCGTCAACCGCATGGCTCCAGTATCCCGCCCTCGGGGGTTGCCCCCGCCCTGGAGCCCTTGCCGAGACCGCTTTCCGTCCTACGGTCTGACCCATGGCCGAAACAGGAGCTCCCCCACTCCCCTCCGCGTCCCCGACGCGCTCCCCGCTCTTCCGCGCCGAGCAGTTCGTGTGGCTCAGCGCACGCGTGCTGGAGCAACACCTCTTCGCGTACCACTTCCTGCACGGCTCCCCGGACCCGGTGGAAGCGGCGCTGGACGCCTACCGCAACGACGACGGCGGCTACGGGCACGCACTGGAGCCCGATCTGCGCGGGCCCGTGAGCCAGCCCCTGCACACCACCCACGCGCTGCGCGTACTGGACGAGATCGGGCGCTGCGGCGGACAACGGGTGGAGCGCGTGTGCCGCTATCTGACCTCCGTCTCCCATGTGGACGGCGCGCTGCCTGCGGTCCATCCGAGCCAGCGCGGGTACCCTGCGGCGCCGTTCATCCCGGTCGTCGGTGCCCCGCACAGCGACCTGCTCGCCACCGGGCCGGCGGTCGGGCTGCTGCACCGCAACGACGTCTGGCACGCGTGGATCTTCCGGGCCACCGACTTCTGCTGGCAGGCCGTGGAGTCCCTGGAGAAGTCCCATCCCTACGAGGTGGAAGCCGCCATGGTCTTCCTGGACTCCGTCCCCGACCGCCCGCGTGCGCAGGCCGCCGCCGACCGACTGGGCCGGTTGGTGCGGGAGCAGCGACTCGCGGCACTGGCCCCGGACCGTCTCGACGCCTGGCCGGTCTCACCCGGCTACGCGCCGGGCGAGCACCACTTCCCGCACGACTTCGCACGGAGCCCGGAATCGCTCGCGCGCGCATGGTTCACCGACGACGAGATGGAACGCTCCCTCGACCACCTGGTCGCCGGGCAGCAGGAGGACGGCGGCTGGCCGATCCGCTGGCGCCGATGGGCACCGCTGCCCACGCTGGAGTCGCGTTCCCTGGTGACGATCGAGGCGCTGCGCACGCTCAGGGCGTACGGCCGGTTCGTGGGCTGAGCCGGACGGCCTTGTTCGCGGGCGCAGCCCGCGGCGCTGTGTCGGTCGCGCCGGCCACCGGGCCGCTCCTTCCGGCGGTTCCGCACCCGGTCATCACCTCCACGATCACCGCGGCGGCCGGCACAAGCGGCGCGCGTAGCACCCGCAGTCATCGTGAGGTTCGTGCTCCCCCGCATCGCCCCGCGCCCCTGCCGCCCTCCCCGGCATTTGTCGTATCCGCAGGTCAGCCCGATTGTCAGTGGCCGGGTGCAGGATGGACACATGGTCAGCGCCGCACACCGAGCCCTCGACGGCTTCTCGCCCGCGACCCGCGGCTGGTTCACGGGGGCGTTCTCCACGCCCACCGCGGCCCAGGCGGGCGCGTGGCAGGCCATTCGGGAGGGCTCGGACGTACTGGTGGTCGCCCCCACCGGCTCGGGCAAAACGCTGGCAGCGTTCCTCGCCGCCCTGGACCAACTAGCCTCGGCGCCACCACCGGCCGACCCGAAGAAGCGCTGCCGGGTGCTGTACGTGTCCCCGCTGAAGGCCCTCGCGGTCGATGTCGAGCGCAACCTGCGCAGCCCGCTGACCGGCATCCGCCAGGAGTCCGTGCGCCTGGAGCTGCCCGAGCCCGAGGTCCGGGTGGGCATCCGCTCCGGCGACACCCCGCCCGCCGAGCGCCGTGCTCTGGCCACCCGACCACCGGACATCCTGATCACCACCCCCGAGTCGCTGTTCCTGATGCTGACCTCGGCCACCCGCGACGCGCTGACGGGCGTGGAGACGGTGATCCTCGACGAGGTGCACGCGGTGGCGGGCACCAAGCGCGGCGCGCACCTCGCCCTCTCCCTGGAGCGGCTGGACGAACTGCTGCCGAAACCCGCCCGCCGCATCGGCCTGTCGGCGACCGTGCGCCCGGTGGACGGGATCGCCCGGTACCTGTCCCCGCGCCGTAGGGTGGAAATCGTCCAGCCCGAGTCCGGCAAGGAGTTCGACCTCTCGGTGGTCGTCCCGGTCGAGGACATGGGCAATCCAGGGGAGTCGCGCGAAGCACGCTCGCCCAGTGATGGTGGCAGGCTCCCGGTTGGAGGCTCCCCGTCGGCCAGTACCGCCGACGGCGCGGAGCGGCCCTCGATCTGGCCTCATGTGGAGGAGCGGATCGCCGATCTGGTCCAGTCCCACCGCTCCACGATCGTGTTCGCCAACTCCCGGCGCCTGGCCGAGCGGCTGTGCAACCGGCTCAACGAGATCGCGTACGAACGCGCGACCGGCGAGACCCTGCACGAGCACCACTCCCCCGCCCAGCTGATGGGCGGCTCGGGTGCCGCCCAGGGGGCACCGCCGGTGATCGCCCGCGCGCACCACGGCTCGGTCTCCAAGGAGCAGCGCGCCCTGGTCGAAGAGGACCTGAAGGCGGGCCGGCTGCCCGCCGTGGTCGCCACATCCAGTCTGGAGCTGGGCATCGATATGGGCGCCGTCGACCTGGTCGTGCAGGTCGAGTCCCCGCCCTCGGTCGCCTCCGGCCTGCAGCGTGTCGGCCGCGCAGGGCACCAGGTCGGCGCCGTGTCCACCGGTGTCGTCTTCCCCAAGTACCAGGGGGACCTCGTCCAGGCGGCCGTGGTCACCGAGCGGATGCGGTCGGGCGCGATCGAGTCCCTGAAGGTGCCCGCTAACCCGCTGGACGTACTCGCCCAGCAACTGATCGCCATGACGGCACTGGACACCTGGCAGTTCGACGACCTGCTCGCCGTGGTCCGCCGCGCGGCCCCCTTCGCGTCACTGCCCGATTCGGCGTTCACTGCGGTCCTCGACATGCTCGCCGGCCGCTACCCGTCCGACGCATTCGCGGAACTGCGTCCGCGCGTGGTGTGGGACCGCGTGGCCGGTACCGTCACCGGTCGCCCGGGCGCCCAGCGCCTCGCCGTCACCTCGGGCGGCACCATCCCCGACCGAGGGCTGTTCGGGGTCTTCCTGGCTGGTTCCGATCCCAGGAAAGGCGGCGGCCGGGTCGGCGAACTGGACGAGGAGATGGTCTACGAATCCCGGGTGGGGGACGTCTTCACACTGGGCACAAGTTCCTGGCGCATCGAGGACATCACTCGCGACCGGGTGCTGGTCTCCCCCGCACCCGGCGTGCCGGGCCGGCTGCCGTTCTGGAAGGGCGATCAACTGGGCCGCCCACTCGAACTGGGCCGCGCGGTGGGCGCGTTCCTGCGCGAGGTCGGCTCGCTGCCCGGGGACGAAGCCCGCATGCGGCTGCTCGCGGCAGGTCTGGACGTGTGGGCCGCGGACAACGTGCTGTCGTACCTGGACGAGCAGCGCGAGGCCTGTGGTCACGTCCCGGACGACCGCACGATCGTCGTGGAGCGCTTCCGGGATGAATTGGGCGACTGGCGGGTCGTCGTCCACTCCCCCTTCGGTGCCCAGGTCCACGCCCCCTGGGCCCTCGCCCTCGGCGCCCGCCTGTCCGAGCGCTATGGCATGGACGCACAGGTCATGCATGCCGACGACGGCATAGTGCTGCGTCTGCCCGATGCCGACCTGATGGGCCTGGACCTGCTCGACCAGGAGTCCGTGAAGGCCGGCGCCGCGTACGACAGCGCACAGGCACCGGTCGGCGCGGCGGACGTCGCCTTCGACAAGGGCGAGGTCGATCAAGTCGTCACCGACCAGGTCGGCGGTTCGGCGCTGTTCGCCTCCCGGTTCCGCGAGTGCGCGGCCCGCGCGCTCCTGCTACCGCGACGCAGCCCCGGCAAGCGCACCCCGCTCTGGCAGCAGCGCCAGCGAGCAGCCCAACTACTTGAAGTAGCAAGCGATTTCGGATCCTTCCCGATCGTCCTGGAAGCGGTCCGCGAATGCCTCCAGGATGTCTTCGACGTCCCCGGGCTCGTCGAGCTGATGGGCGACATCGAGTCCCGCAAGGTGCGCCTGGTCGAGGTCACCACCCCGGAACCGTCGCCGTTCGCCCGCTCCCTACTCTTCGGGTATGTGGCCCAGTTCCTGTACGAGGGCGACTCCCCGCTCGCCGAACGCCGTGCTGCCGCGCTGTCCCTGGATTCCCGGCTGTTGGCCGAGCTGCTGGGCCAAGCTGAGCTGCGTGAACTCCTCGACGCAGAGGTACTGACCGAGCTGGAGCGGGAACTGCAGTGGCTCACCGAGGACCGTCGGGTCAAGGACGTGGAGGGAGTCGCCGATGTACTGCGTCTACTCGGCCCGCTGACCGATGCCGAACTGGTCGCGCGGGGCGCGGACCCGCAGTGGGCACGGGTGCTGGCCGGCGCCCGCCGGGCCATCAAGGTACGGATCGGCGGCGCGGACCACTGGGCGGCGGTCGAGGACGCGGGCCGGCTGCGTGACGCACTCGGCACGGCGCTGCCGGTCGGCGTCCCCGAGGCCTTCACCGAGCCGGTCAAGGACCCACTGGGTGACCTCCTCGCGCGGTATGCCCGTACCCACGGCCCATTCACTTCGGCCACCACTGCGAGCCGCTTCGGCCTGGGCGTCGCGGTCACCGAGGGCGCCCTGCACCGTCTGGCCGCGAACGGCCGGGTCGTGCAGGGTGAGTTCCACCCGGCGGGCATCGGCCAGGAGTGGTGCGACGCGACGGTACTGCGTCGCCTGCGCCGCCGTTCACTCGCCGCGCTGCGGCACGAACTGGAGCCCGTGCCGCCCTCCGCCCTCGCCCAGTTCCTGCCACAGTGGCAGCACATCGGCAAGGGCCACGGTCTGCGGGGCACCGACGGACTGGTGCGCGCGATCGAACAGCTACAGGGTGCGTCCGTGCCCGCCTCCGCGCTGGAAAAGCTGGTCCTGCCCTCACGTGTGGCGGGTTACACGCCCTCGATGCTCGACGAGCTGACCGCCGCGGGCGAGGTGGTGTGGGCCGGCGCGGGCGCCCTGCCCGGCAAGGACGGCTGGGTGTCCCTGTACCTGGCGGATGCGGCTCCCCTCATCCTGCCGCCACCGCACCCCCTGCAGCTGACCGCACTCCACCAATCGGTCCTCGAAGCCCTCTCCGGCGGCTACGGTCTGTTCTTCCGTCAGATCGCCGACCAGGTCCGCGCGACCACCCACTCCGATGCCACCGATCCCCAACTGGCCGACACCCTCTGGGACCTGGCCTGGTCCGGCCGGCTCACGAACGACACGCTCGCGCCGATGCGCTCCCTGCTGGGCTCGGGCCGTACGGCAGGCTCGACCGCGCACCGCGCCAAGCGCGCAGTCCCACGCGGGCGCTACGGCTCCCTGAGCGCCGCCTCCCGCACTGGTCCACCGACCGTCGCCGGCCGCTGGTCGCTGCTGCCCCCGGCGGAGCCGGACAGCACCGTGCGCGCACACGCGTTGGCCCGTACTCTCTTGGACCGGCACGGCGTCGTCACCCGGGGCGCGGTTGCCGCGGAAGGGGTCGAAGGCGGCTTCTCGGCGGTGTACCGCGTGCTGTCCGTCTTCGAGGAGAGCGGTCAGGCGCGGCGGGGTTATGTGGTCGAGGGCCTGGGAGCGGCCCAGTTCGCCATGGACGGCGCCGTGGACCGCCTCCGCGCCGTGTCCACCGCACGCGAGCGCGGCGAGATCCTGTCCGCCCCCGGCCTTCGGTCAGCTCCCGGCCCCGGGAACAGCTTTCCCCCGGGCTTCCCGGTCGGCTCCACCGAGGCGGCTTTCCCGAACGGCCCTGCCGGCCGCTCTGCCGAAGCTGTCGGGCCCCCGCACCATCACACACCCCCCGGCGCCTTCGATGGAGCCGAAGACGGCTTGACCCATCCCAGCCTCGACGAGGGCGACTTCACCTGGCCCCAGGCGTGGCACCCCGCCGCCCGCGGTGACCGCGTCTCCCCTCACGCCCCTGCCGCTGCCCACGCCTCCTTCGCCTCCCCTGGCCACGGTGGTCCGTGGCCAGGCGGAACCACCGGCCACGGCTCGACAACGAACCGGCGATACGGCAACAGCGACAGCCGTACGCGTGTCTCCTCCCCCGACCCCCGTGCCGTGGTCCTCGCCGCGGCCGACCCCGCGAACGCCTATGGCGCGGCGCTGTCCTGGCCGGAGCCACCGACCGGTGCCGGGCACAAACCGGGTCGGAAGGCCGGCTCACTGGTCGTCCTGGTCGAGGGCGAGCTGACGATCTACATGGAGCGCGGCGGCAAGACCCTGCTCGCCTGGCCCGCCGCACCGGACACCGCCGCCGCGGACGACCCCCGGCTCCGCACGGCGGCAGAGGCTCTGGCCGCGGCGGCCCGGGTGGGCTCCCTCGGCACCGTCACGGTCGAGCGAATCAACGGCGCCCAGGCCCTTACCTCTCCCGTAGGTGCCTTGCTGGAAGCGGCGGGATTCGTGGCGACACCGCGCGGGCTGCGGTTGAGAGCGTGACCGTGCCGCGCGCCGGCCTTCTCCCGCCGTGGCACCCTTGACGCATGCCCGAAGGTGACACGGTCTGGCAGGCCGCGAAGCGGCTGCACCAGGCCCTTGCGGGCCAGGCCCTGATCCGCAGCGACTTCCGGGTGGCGAAGTACGCGACGGTCGATCTCACCGGCCGCATCGTGCTCGGCACGAGCCCACGGGGGAAACACCTGCTCACCCGGTTCGAGGGAGGCTTGACCCTCCATACGCACCTGCGCATGGAGGGGGCGTGGAAGGTATACGGCACTGGTGAACGCTGGCGGGGCGGACCGGCGCACCAGGTCCGTGCCGTCCTCGGCACCGCCGACCACACTGCCGTCGGCTACCGCCTGCAGGTGCTGGAACTGCTGCGTACGGCCGAGGAGCAGCGAGTAGTGGGCCACCTCGGTCCCGACCTGCTCGGCCCGGACTGGGATCCCGGTCGCGCCCTGACCAACCTCCTCTCGGACCCTGTACGCCCGCTCGGCGAAGCCCTGCTCGACCAGCGCAATCTCGCCGGCATCGGCAACGTCTACAAGAGCGAGCTGTGCTTCCTGCTCGGGGTGACCCCATGGCTGCCAGTCGGTGCACTCCCCGTCGACCGTGCCGAAAAACTGCCCGCCCTGGCCAAGAGGCTCCTGGAGGTGAACCGCGACCGCCCGGTGCGGCAGACCACTGACCTGCATCTGCACGATCTTTTCGTCTACGGCCGCGCACTCCGCCCCTGTCTGCGCTGCGGCACCCCCGTCCGCGTGGCCGGCCAGGGTAACGGCTCCCAGGAACGTCCCACCTACTGGTGCCCCACCTGCCAGGCGGGTCCCTCGCCCACGCCGGGAGCACCCACGCGACGGCCGGAGTATCGCTCCCGCCGTCCTCGCCGCGCCGATTGATCGCCGTTCCGGCAGCCGCCGTGCGCCAGCCCCTGGGCGGCGGCCCGAGCCAACGGACCGATCCCACTGATTGACGGACCGTCAGAAAGGCTCGTACGGTCCGTTCATGCCCCTCTCGGCGTACGACCTCACCGGACGCACCGCGTTCATCACCGGAGCCGCCGGCGGTATCGGCCGGGCCTCGGCCGTCCTGCTCGCCGAGGCAGGCGCGACGGTGCACTGTGCCGACCGGGACGCAGACGGCCTCCACTACACGGCCACGCTGGTCAGGGAACGCGGTGGCACGGCTCGTGTCCATGTCCTCGACGTCACCGACCGGCCTCGGCTCGGTGCGGCCGTCCGGTCCTGCGGCCGCCTGGACGTGCTGGCAGCGATCGCCGGGATCATGCACAGCAGCCCGGTTCTGGAAACCCGGGAAGAGGAGCTCGACCGGGTGCTGAACGTCAATTTCAAGGGCGTGCTGTACGCCTGCCAGGAGGCGGCCCGGCTGATGCTCGCCCACAAGACCCGGGGCAGCATCGTCACCATGGCCTCGGGCGCGATCGACACGGGCGGTGCCGGACTTCTCTGCTACGGCGCGGCGAAGGCCGCCGTGGTGCAGTTGACCAAGACACTGGCCACCGAGGTCGGTCGGCACGGCATCCGGGTCAACGCGATCGCCCCGGGCTGGGTCCGCACACCCATGACCGAACGTCACGACCGCGAGGCGCAGGCTCCCACCGAGGCCGCGATGGCCCGTTCGGCCGCGCTGGGCCGGGTCGGGGAGCCGGACGATGTCGCGCACGCGGTGCTGTATCTGGCGTCGGATGCAGCCGAATTCATGACGGGTCAGATACTTCGCCCGAACGGGGGCGTGGCGATGCCCTGGTAGTGGCCGCGGTGCACCACGCAGCCCTCCAGCGCCCGCTCCGCAGGGCACCGGGCGCGCGCGCCCTGGGCACACAGTGCACCGGAAGTAGGCTCAGACTCCACCCTCCGACGGTGACGGCCCCTTCCAGGGCACCCCTTCCCTCCCCCAGAGCCAGCCGTAGCACGGCCCACCACCACACCATCCCCAGCCCCAGGGCGACACCCCGGCGCACCATCCGCGCCACCATGCCCGCCACCACCTCCTGCCGGACGCTAGACCGTCGCCCGTCCCCCGCGGGAGGCGCATCCAGGGCTCATGGATGCAACGCCGGACCGATGCCCGGCACCGCACCTCACCTCACCTCACCTCACCGATGGCCGGACCGGCTACGCGTGCTCCGCCTGGAACATCCAGTGGTGCTTCTCCAGGTCCGCCGTGATCCCGATGAGGATGTCCTGGGACACCGGGTCCGCCTCCCCGGTACTGCCCACCCGTTCCCGCATCCGGGTGATCACCGCGCCGAGGGCGTCAACCATGGCCCCGACCGCGTCCGTGTCCTTGATCCAGCCGGCCGGAGTAGCGCCGATGCCGCTGCCGGAGGCCACCGAGGAGGCGCGCCCGTCAGGCGGGACACCCAGTGCAGAGGCCCGCTCGGCCACCGTGTCCGAGTGAGTGCGGGCGGAGTCGACCACCTCGTCGAGCTGGAGGTGGATGGAGCGGAAGCGAGGGCCGACGACATTCCAATGGATCTGTTTGGCGACCAGTGAGAGGTCCACCAAGTCGACGAGGGCCCCCTGCAGCGCCTCGGACACGGCTTTCAGATCCGCATCGGCCAGCGGGCTCTTCACCACATACATCCGCTTCCTCCAGGTACTGGTGTGCGTCACGTCCCTCCACCATGACCGCACCTCGCGGTCCCGGCAAACGTGCACAAAGAGCACATCCCACAAAGAGGACACGATGTACGAGTGGTCGGCGAGACGAAAACCCCGGTCGCTTCCCACGTCTATCGGGAAGCGACCGGGGCTCGACTGGTCTCAGGTCGCTGAGCCGCGTGCGCGAACCTACGCGGCGACCACGTCCACTGCCTCCGCGGGTGCCTTGATGGTCACCCGTTCCGGTGGCACACCCGTCACCGAAACGGAGCCCAGCATCGGGCGGACCGGCGCGGGCACGGGCTCGGCGGCCGCGGCGGACTGGGCCAGTTCGGCGAGCGCAAGCTCGTCACTCACTTCTCGCATGAGTTCCGACATCCGTACGTCCAGCGCGTCGCAAATGGCGGAGAGCAGTTCGGAGGAAGCCTCCTTCTGCCCCCGCTCCACCTCGGAGAGATAGCCGAGTGAGACTCGGGCGGATGAGGAGACTTCGCGCAGAGTACGGCCCTGGCGTTGGCGCTGCCGACGCAGCACGTCACCAAGCAGGCGACGGAGCAGAATCATCGGTGGCTCCCTCCTCGGACCGCATAGCCGCATCCTTCACGCCCCACCGTACCGCCTCGCGCTGCGGCCGTGCGGGGAGCGATGTCGTGTTCACTCAGGGCTGCAAACATCAAAACCCCCCGTTCCGTTCCGTATCCTGTGCCTGCCCATTTCCAGACTGTTCGCCCGCAAGTTGCTCCAGGAGCACCGCGAGCACGCTCCGTACACTCTCCATACGGATTTCCGCACGGCCGCCGTTCAACCGCAGGGCCTCGACTTTTCCGCCACCGGCGGAACCGGGACGCCTGGTGGGCGGCCCATCGACGGCCACGAACACCGTCCCCACCGGCTGTCCGTCCTGCGGATCGGGACCGGCGACTCCGGTGGTCGCGATACCCCAATCGGCCCCGAGGGTCTTCCGCACCCCGGCCGCCATCTGGGCCGCAACCTGCGGATCCACCGCACCGCGCTGCGCCAGCAAGGGGGCGTCCACGCCCAGCAGCTCATGCTTCAGATCGGTGGCATAGGCGGTGACCGAGCCCCGGAACACCTTGGACGCTCCGGGCACGGCGGTGATCTGCGCCGCTACCAGACCACCTGTGAGCGACTCGGCGACGGCGAGGGTCTCTCCCCTCACAGTCAGTAGTCGCACCAGCTCGGTGGCCTGTGCTGTCACGCTTCTTTACCCTCCGACACCGCCGCGCGCTCGGCGATTCCCCGCCGGCGCAGCACAATGGCTTGTCTTACGTAGTCGAGACCGGTGGCGACGGTGAGGAGCACTGCCGCGGCCATCACCCAGAACCTCAAGCTGGCCAGCCAACCCGTCAGCGCCAGAACATACATCCCGACGGCCACCCCTTGGGTGAGCGTCTTGAGCTTGCCCCCCCGGCTGGCAGGGATCACGCCGTAGCGAATGACCAGAAACCGCAGCAGGGTCACGCCGAGTTCCCGGCCGAGGATCACGATCGTCACCCACCAGGGCAGATCACCGAGGATGGACAGACAGATGAGCGCCGCCCCCATGATCGCCTTGTCGGCGATGGGGTCGGCGATCTTCCCGAAGTCGGTGACCAGGTTGTAGGTGCGCGCCAGGTGCCCGTCGAACAGGTCGGTGATCATGGCAATGGCGAAGGCCGCCCAGGCCAGCGAACGCCAGGCCGGGTCGTCACCTCCGCCCGCCAGCATCAACGCCACGAAACCGGGTACCAGGACCAGCCTGAGCATGGTCAGCAGATTGGCGACGTTCCAGAGACTGGCCTGGTTGACGGCCGCAGCCGCGATCTTCCCGCCGCGCGCGGGCCGGCCACCGTCCTCGGGACCCGCGGGGGGAGCCGGGGCGGACCCGGAAACCGGACCGGCAGGACCTGAAGCGGAAAGGGAGGCCTCGGGAGCAGCAGCGTCGGCAGCGGCAGCGGAGCCCCGAGGGCCCTGCGCGCCGGAGGATCCGCCCGCGGCGGATGCCGGGACTCCGGTCATCTGCCGGCCTCCTCACTACACGCGAGCGAGCCGGTCAGTGGCTCGGCCACCAGGTCGACGCCTTCCGTACCGACCACCTTCGCCTCGACCATGCGTCCGGCGCTCAGGCCTGCGCCGCTGGTGAGCAGCACCTGCCCGTCCGTCTCGGGGGCCTGGTGGGCAGCACGGCCGTACACGCCCTCCTGCTCGTCGACGGACTCCACCAGGACCTGCACGGTCTCGCCAACGCGCTCCTCGGCCCGCTGTGAGACCAGTTCTTCGGCGAGCCGGGACACACGCGCCAGACGCTCGGCGATGACATCCTCGTCCAGTTTGCCGTCGTAGGTCGCCGCTTCCGTGCCCTCCTCGTCGGAGTAGCCGAAGACGCCGATGGCATCCATCCGGGCACCGTTCAGGAAGCGCTCCAGTTCGGCCACATCGGACTCGCTCTCACCGGGGAAGCCGACGATGAAGTTGGAGCGCACGCCGGCCTCGGGGGCCTTGCTCCGGATCGTGTCGAGCAGTTCCAGGAAGCGGTCGGTGTCGCCGAACCGGCGCATGGCGCGCAGCACACCGGGCGCGGAGTGCTGGAAGGAGAGGTCGAAGTAGGGGGCGATCTTCGGGGTGGAGGTGAGTACGTCGATCAGTCCCGGACGCATCTCGGCCGGCTGCAGATAGCTCACCCGCACCCGCTCGATACCGTCGACGCCGGCCAGATCCGGCAGCAGCGACTCCAGCAGGCGGATGTCGCCCAGGTCCTTGCCGTAGGAGGTGTTGTTCTCGGAGACCAGCATGATCTCCTTCACGCCCTGCTCGGCCAGCCAGCGGGTCTCGCCCAGAACGTCGCCGGGGCGACGGGAGATGAAGGAGCCCCGGAAAGTCGGGATGGCGCAGAAGGAGCAGCGCCGGTCACAGCCGGAGGCAAGCTTGACCGAGGCGACCGGGGAACCGTCCAGCCGCCGGCGCAGGGGCGCACGTGGGCCGGAGGCCGGGGCCACCCCCTCCGGCAGGTCGGCGGGGCCATGACCGGGCAGCGCGATGGAGGCAGCCGATTCCTGCCGCTCGACCGGGCTGACCGGGAGCAGTTTGCGGCGGTCGCGCGGCGTGTGGGAGGCATGGATGCCACCGGACAGGATGGTCTGCAGGCGGTCGGAGATGTCGGTGTAGTCGTCGAATCCGAGCACGCCGTCGGCCTCGGGCAGCGCCTCGGCCAGTTCCTTGCCGTACCGCTCGGCCATGCAGCCCACCGCCACGACGGCCTGGGTTCTGCCATGATCCTTGAGGTCGTTGGCCTCCAGCAGGGCGTCGACGGAGTCCTTCTTCGCGGCTTCGACGAAGCCACACGTGTTGACCACGGCGACGTCGGCGTCCGCGGCGTCCTCGACAAGTTGCCAGCCGTCCGCCTCCAAACGGCCTGCGAGCTCCTCGGAGTCCACCTCGTTACGGGCGCAGCCGAGAGTGACCAGTGCGACGGTACGGCGTTCAGGCATGAGCTCAAGACTACTTTGTCTCACCGACGGCCCATGTCGACGGGGTTGGCCGATCTTGGCGAACCCCGTCGTGCCCGCGTTCCGCGGGGCCCCTCATCCGACCTCGGGGTCACCCTTGGTATACGTCAGGCGCTCGACCGCGCCCGGCTGGAAGTCATCCTGGATCTTCTTGCCGTTGACGTAGAGCTGGATGGCACCCGCGTCACCGAGGATCAGGTTGATCTTGGAACTGTCCTGGAAGGTCTTGGACTCACCCTTCTTCAGTAGCCCGTCGAAGAGCATCCGGCCGTTGTGGTCCTTGGCCGAGATCCAGCTACGCCCGTTCGCCGCGCTGACCCGGACGGTCACCTTGTCCTGGGGCGCTGCGGCGATGGCGCTGTCGGTGGGTTCCCCGGTCGACAGGGTGGGCTTGGCCTTCTTCGGCTCGGGCGAGGCCGTCTTGCTGGCGGCGGGCGTGGCGCCCTTGGCGACCGACGACTTTCCGTCACCGCCGTCACCGCTCTTGAACGCGGTGAAGCCGACGAAGCCGATCACGACGACGATCGCGGCGACCATCGCCGCGGTCCAGTTCGGGCCGCGCCGCTCGGGGCGGATCCGCTCCGCCTCGAACAGGGGTGCGGCCGGGGTGGGCGCGGGACGGCCGCCGTGTTCGGCGTCGAACTGCGCGATCAGTGGCTCGGGGGCAAGATGCACGGCCCTGGCCAGCGTGCGGATGTGCCCGCGGGCGTAGACGTCTCCGCCACAAGGGGCGAAGTCGTCCGCCTCGATGGCGTGCACGATGCCGATACGGACACGAGTGGCGCTACTGACGTCGCCCACGGTGAGCCCGGCCGAGATCCGCGCCTGCTGCAGGGCGCGGCCCACGGAGGGTCGGGCTTCCTGGGACTCGTCTGGGAACGGACGCTCGTCTTCAGGGGAGTTGCCGATGGACACGGGGGCGCCTTTCGAGCGTGTAGCCACCTGTGCTGGAAGCTCAGTCTAGGGGGGGTACGAAAGAGTGGGGCAACCGGGCGGTGGGACTTTGTACGCCATCGGAATGGCCGGGCATCCCAAGGGCTAGACGGGCAGACCCTCCTGGATCGGAGGCCCACCTGTCCTCTCGCTCAACTGGACGTGCGGCGAAGGGAAACGGTTGCCCACCGATCTCTAACGGGTGGATCACGATGGTCCCGTCCCACGGCCTAGCCCATCTCCGCCGGTCCCGCCACCCGACCTGACCCGTTTCCGGCGGGCGCCCTGCGCCCTACTCCTTCGCCCTACGCGTCGGATTCCCCGCGAATCACCGCGAGCACACCGTCCAGCTCATCCGGTTTGACCAACACATCGCGCGCCTTGGAACCCTCACTGGGGCCCACGATGCTGCGGGACTCCATGAGGTCCATGAGCCGACCTGCCTTGGCGAAGCCGACACGCAACTTGCGCTGCAGCATGGACGTCGACCCGAACTGGGTGGAGACGACGAGTTCGGCCGCCTGGCACAGCAAGTCGAGGTCGTCTCCGATGTCCTCGTCGATCTCCTTCTTCTGCTTGGTGCCCACGGTGACGTCGTCCCGGAAGATGGGCGCCATCTGGTCCTTGCAGTGCCGCACGACGGCCGCGACCTCGGCCTCGGTGACGAAGGCGCCCTGCATACGCGTCGGCTTGTTGGCGCCCATCGGCAGGAACAGGCCGTCGCCCTTGCCGATCAGCTTCTCCGCTCCTGGCTGGTCGAGGATGACCCGGGAGTCGGCGAGCGAGGAGGTGGCGAAGGCCAGCCGGGAGGGCACATTGGCCTTGATCAGACCCGTGACCACGTCCACCGACGGACGCTGGGTGGCGAGCACCAGGTGGATGCCGGCGGCGCGCGCGAGCTGGGTGATGCGCACGATCGCGTCCTCCACATCACGCGGGGCGACCATCATCAGATCGGCCAGCTCGTCCACGATCACCAACAGGTAGGGGTACGGCTGCAGCTCCCGCTCGCTGCCCTCGGGCGGTTTGACCTTGCCCTCACGGACGGCCTGGTTGAAGTCGTCGATGTGCCGGTACCCGTAGGCGGCCAGGTCGTCGTACCTGAGGTCCATCTCGCGCACCACCCACTGCAGCGCCTCGGCGGCCCGCTTGGGGTTGGTGATGATCGGCGTGATCAGGTGCGGGATGCCCTCGTACGCGGTCAGCTCGACCCTCTTGGGATCCACCAGGATCATCCGGACGTCCTCCGGGGACGACCGCATCATGATCGAGGTGATCAGGCAGTTGATGCAGGAAGACTTGCCCGAACCAGTGGCACCGGCGACGAGCATGTGCGGCATCTTCGCAAGCGAGTGCATCACGTACCCGCCCTCGACGTCCTTGCCGAAGGCCACCAGCATCGGGTCGTCGTCCTCGGCGGACTCCGCCAGACGCAACACGTCGCCGAGGTTGACCATCTCCCGGTCGGTGTTCGGGATCTCGATGCCGACGGCGGACTTGCCGGGGATGGGGCTGATGATCCGCACGTCCGGACTAGCGACCGCGTACGCGATGTTCTTGGTGAGCGCGGTGATCCGCTCGACCTTCACGGCAGGACCGAGTTCGACTTCGTAGCGGGTGACCGTCGGGCCGCGGGTGAAGCCCGTGACGCTGGCGTCGACCTTGAACTCGGTGAAGACCTGGGTGAGCGAGGCGACGACCGCGTCGTTGGCGGCACTGCGCGCCTTGCCCGGGCCGCCGCGGGTGAGGAGGTCCAACGACGGCAAGGCGTAGGTGACGTCTCCGGACAGCTGGAGTTGCTCCGCACGCGGGGGCAGGTCGCGGGGCTCCTCCGGAGCCTTCTTGGTGAGGTCGGGAACGACCCCCGCCTTCAGCTTCCCCTGCTTGGGGCGGGCGGACGGCACCGGCGGGGCCGTGGGGGCCACAGGGACGGGCACGGGCCCGGGCACCGGTGTGGTGTCCTCGCGCTCCCCCACACCCACACCCTGGGTGAGATCGGCGACGAGCGCGGACGGCGGCATGCCGTGCAGGACGGCACCATCGAGCGCGGCGGCGGCCGCCGCGGCAACGTCCACGGCATCCATCTGCCGCTGCGGATCCGGCTGGGGCACCGCGGAACGCCGGGGACGGCCCCGACGCTGCGAGAGTGCCGCTTCCTCCGCACCGTCGGGGTCGTACGGCTGACGGGCGTTCACGCGTCTACGGGAGCGCGCCGGCAGCGCCTCGCGCCACTGCTCGTCGTAGCGTTCGTCGTCCTCGGTGAGTTCCGCTGCCTCGTGGCCGTGCAGCACACCCAAGCGCACGCCGAGCATGCGCGTCCGTTGCGGAATGGCGTTGACCGGGGTCGCGGTCACCACCAGCAGCCCGAAGATCGTCAGCAGAACCAGCAGCGGCACGGCGAGCACGTCGGTCATGGTGTAGGTCAGCGGAGTGGCCGCTGCCCAGCCGATGAGGCCGCCGGCGTCCCTTATGGCTTGCATGCCACCACTGCGGGCAGGCGAGCCACAGGCGATGTGGACCTGGCCCAGCACGCCGACGACGAGCGCGGACAGGCCGATCACGATCCGACCGTTGGCCTCCGGCCGTTCCGGGTGCCGGATGAGTCGCACGGCGATCACCGCGAGCAGTATCGGCACCAGTAGGTCGAGTCGGCCGAAGGCCCCGGTGACGAGAATCTCCACCAGGTCGCCGACGGGACCCTTCAGGTCAGCCCAGGTACCGGCGGCGACGATCAGCGCAACACCGAACAGCAGCAGTGCCACGCCGTCCTTGCGGTGGGCCGGGTCGAGGTTCTTCGCACCCTGTCCTATGCCGCGGAACACGGCCCCGGTGGCATGCGCGAGGCCGAGCCAGAGGGCGCGCACGAGCCGGTACACGCCCCCTGTGGGACTGGGCGCCGGCTTGGGCGGCGCACCCTTCTTCGCCGTGGCCTTCTTCGCCGTGACCTTCTTGGCAGGTGCCTTCTTCGCGGCGGCCTTCCTCGCCGGAGCCTTCGCGGGAGCAGCCGTCTTCTTCACGGGCTGCTTCTTGGCTGCGGAGGGACGTGAGGCCATGGGTGTGAGATTACCGGGGGAGACCACGGCGGACACGTGTGCCCACAGCGTCACCCGTTCGTGTCGCCTCGGCCGTGGCCTGGAACTGACCCATGCTCATGGACAACCCCACCACGGCCGTACGTCAGTTCTGTGCCGGAACCGAGGTGCCGTCGGCACCTGTACCCGGCTCCAGAGCGTCGAGCGCGCGACGCAACCCGGTGAGTTTGCGCTCCAGATGGGCGGCCGTGGCCACCGCGGCCGCATCGGCGGAGTCATCGTCCAGTTGCTTGGACAACGCCTCGGCCTGTTCCTCGACGGCCGCGAGCCGCGCGGACAGTTCGGCGAGCAGCCCGGCGGAATCCTTTCCGTCAGCCGCGCCCCTGCTACCGCCCTCCAACTGCAGCCGGAGCAGCGCAGCCTGCTCACGCAGCTGACAGTTCTTCATGTACAGCTCGACGAACACCGAGACCTTGGCACGCAGTACCCACGGGTCAAACGGCTTGGAGATGTAGTCGACCGCGCCCGCCGCATAGCCCCGGAAGGTGTGGTGCGGGCCGTGATTGATCGCCGTGAGGAAAATGATCGGGATGTCCCGGGTCCGCTCGCGCCGCTTGATGTGCGCCGCGGTCTCGAACCCGTCCATGCCCGGCATCTGGACGTCCAGCAGAATGACTGCGAAGTCGTCCGTGAGCAGTGCTTTGAGCGCTTCCTCCCCGGACGATGCCCGCACCAGCGTCTGATCGAGCGCAGAGAGGATGGCCTCCAGCGCCAGCAGATTCTCCGGCCGGTCATCGACCAGGAGGATCTTGGCCTTCTGCACCATGGCCCGCCCTCCTCGCCCCGGCGGTACACCGGGCGCCGCCCCAGGGGACGACTCCCTTTCGCCGCCCGTCCTTGTGCCGGTCATCGTAGCCGCACCCCGCCTGTCGCCACACCCTGTCACCGCGATGTCACTGTGCACGTACCAAGAACGCGGCGGGAGCCCCGATGGTTCCCGGAATCCGGGATTCCCGCCCCTTCGCTCCCTCCCGGTCCGGCAGCACCGCGGACACGCCCGGGGTTCTCTCGGTGTTCATGTCCGGCCGGCCGCCACACGCACTCCAGGCACTGCACCCATTTCATCCGGAGTGGTCACTTCGCACCCATCCACTGCTGCATCACGGCCAGTAGGTGGTCGGGATCGACCGGCTTGGTGACGTAGTCGGAAGCGCCGGACCCGATCGCCTTCTCCCGGTCACCCTTCATCGCCTTCGCGGTCAGCGCGATGATCGGCAGCCCGGCGAACTGCGGCATCCTGCGGATCGCGGTAGTGGTCGCGTACCCGTCCATCTCGGGCATCATGATGTCCATCAGCACGACTGCCACATCCTCGTGCTGCTCCAGCACCTCGATGCCCTCGCGGCCGTTCTCGGCGTACAGCACCGACAGTCCGTGCTGCTCCAGGACACTGGTGAGTGCGAACACGTTGCGGATGTCGTCGTCGACGATCAGCACCTTCTGACCGCCGAACCGCACTGCCCGCGCGGACTGGGGCGGGCTCTCCTGCTCGGGGACCGCTGCCCACGGCTCGGACCGCTGCTCGCCCTGCGGCAGACTCCGACGGCGGCGCCGGAAGAGGGCCGCGGGACCGTTCTGCGTCTCGCGGTAGGACTTCACCTCGGCGGGGGTCTCGATCTCCACGACGGACAGTTCCGAGGCCGCTTCCGAGGCGAGCAGCTCGCCGGCCTCCAGCGCGGTGACGGACTGCTGGTAGCCCTGCGGCGGCAGCTCGCTCGGATGCAGCGGCAGGTAGAGCGTGAAGGTCGAACCGCGGCCCGGTTCGCTCTGCGCGTGGATCTCACCGCCGAGCAGCTGCGCGATCTCGCGCGAGATCGACAGGCCGAGGCCAGTGCCGCCGTACTTGCGGCTGGTCGTCCCGTCGGCCTGTTTGAAGGCCTCGAAGATCACCCGCATCTTGCTGGCCGCGATGCCGATGCCGGTGTCGGTCACCGAGAATGCGATCAGCTCACCGTCCGGATCAGTCAGGGAACCTGTCTCCAGCAACTGCTCCCGGATCGACTGCGGCACACTCGCACCGGTCGGCCGGATCACCAGCTCCACGGACCCGGAGTCGGTGAACTTCACCGCGTTCGACAGCAGGTTGCGCAGCACCTGCAGCAGCCGCTGCTCGTCCGTGTGCAGGGTCGCGGGCAGCTCCGGAGAGACTCGTACGGACAGGTCCAGCCCCTTCTCCGCAGTCAGCGGACGGAAGGTGGCCTCCACATAGTCCACGAGCTGGACCAGCGCGATACGCGTCGGGGAGACGTCCATCTTGCCCGCCTCGACCTTCGACAGGTCGAGGATATCGTTGATCAGCTGGAGCAGGTCGGAGCCAGCGCCGTGGATGGTCTCGGCGAACTCCACCTGCTTCGGGGAGAGGTTGCCCTCGGCGTTGTCGGCGAGCAGTTTGGCCAGGATCAGCAGCGAGTTGAGCGGCGTACGCAGCTCGTGCGACATGTTCGCGAGGAACTCGCTCTTGTAGCGCATCGACACCGCGAGCTGCTCGGCGCGCTCCTCCAGTACCTGCCGCGCCTCCTCGATCTCGGTGTTCTTCACCTCGATGTCGCGGTTCTGCCGGGCCAGCAGTTCCGCCTTCTCCTCCAGTTCCGCGTTGGACGCCTGCAGCGCCTTCTGCCGGTTCTCCAACTCGGCCGACCGCTCGCGCAGTTGCTCGGTCAGCTCCTGCGACTGCTTTAGCAACTGCTCGGTCTTGGTGTTGACCGAGATGGTGTTGACGCTGGTCGCGATCATCTCGGCGATCTGGTTGAGGAAGTCCTTCTGGATCTGCGTGAAGGGAGTGAATGACGCCAGCTCGATCACGCCGAGGACCTTGCCCTCGAACAGTACGGGCAACACGATCACCTGCGCGGGCGGCGCCTCACCGAGTCCGGAGGAGATCTTCAAATAGCCGCTGGGCGCGTTCTCGACCAGAATCGTCCGCTTCTCTTCGGCGGCGGTGCCGACCAGCGCCTCACCGGGCCGGAACGACGTCGGCATGGAGCCCATCGAGTAGCCGTACGAGCCCTGCATCCGCAGCTCGTAGTTCTCCTCGCCGTCCGCCGCGTCCTTGTCCACGAGCGGCATCGCGAGGAAGAACGCGCCGTGCTGCGCGGACACCACCGGTGTCAGTTCGCTCATGATCAGCGAGGCGACGTCCTCCAGGTCCCTGCGACCCTGCATGAGCGCGGAGATGCGGGCCAGGTTGCCCTTGAGCCAGTCCTGCTCCTTGTTGGCGATCGTGGTGTCGCGCAGGTTGGCAATCATCTTGTTGATGTAGTCCTGCAGTTCCTGGATCTCCCCGGACGCGTCCACGTCGATCTTCAGGTTCAGGTCACCGCGGGTCACCGCGGTCGCCACCCGAGCGATGGCACGCACCTGGCGGGTCAGGTTCCCGGCCATCTCGTTCACCGACTCGGTGAGGTCCCGCCAGGTGCCGTCCACGTCACGCACCCGCGCCTGACCGCCGAGTTGCCCCTCGGTGCCCACCTCGCGGGCCACCCGGGTGACCTCCTCGGCGAAACTGGACAGCTGGTCGACCATCGTGTTGATCGTCGTCTTCAGCTCAAGGATCTCGCCGCGCGCGTCGATGTCGATCTTCTTGGTCAGGTCACCCTTGGCGATGGCCGTGGTGACCATGGCGATGTTGCGCACCTGACCGGTCAGGTTGGACGCCATCTGGTTCACGGACTCGGTGAGGTCCTTCCAGGTGCCGGCCACGCCCGGTACGTGTGCCTGCCCGCCCAGAATGCCGTCCGTGCCCACCTCACGGGCCACCTTGGTGACCTGGTCGGCGAACGAACTCAGCGTCTTCACCATCGTGTTGATGGTGTCGGCGAGCTGCGCGACCTCACCGCGCGCCTCGATGGTCACCTGCCGCGTCAGGTCGCCGTTCGCGACGGCGGCAGCCACCTGGGAGATGTTCCGCACCTGCATGGTCAGGTTGTTGGCCATCAGGTTGACGTTGTTGCTGAGGTCCTTCCAGATGCCGGTGACGCCCGGTACGTGCGCCTGGCCGCCCAGGATGCCCTCGGTGCCCACCTCGCGGGCCACCCGGGTCACCTGCTCGGCGAAGCTGGACAGCTGATCCACCATGGTGTTGACGGTGGTGACGAGCTCAAGGATCTCGCCCTTCGCATCAACGGTGATCTTCTTGGACAGGTCGCCCTTCGCGACCGCCGTCGTGACCTCGGCGATGTTGCGCACCTGACCGGTCAGGTTGTTGGCCATGAAGTTCACGGACTGCGTGAGGTCCTTCCAGGTGCCGGCCACCCCCTGGACCTCCGCCTGACCCCCGAGGATGCCCTCCGTGCCCACCTCGCGGGCCACCCGCGTGACCTCCTGGGCGAACGACGACAGCTGGTCCACCATCGTGTTCAGGGTGTTCTTCAGCTCAAGGATCTCCCCGCGTGCGTCCACGGTGATCTTCTGGGAGAGGTCGCCGCGGGCCACCGCAGTGGCGACCTGGGCGATGTTGCGCACCTGGGCGGTGAGGTTGCCGGCCATACCGTTGACGGAGTCCGTCAGGTCCCGCCACACCCCGGCGACACCCGGCACCTGTGCCTGGCCACCGAGCCGGCCCTCGGTGCCCACGTCCCGGGCGACCCGGGTCACCTGGTCGGCGAAGGCGGACAGCTGGTCGACCATGGTGTTGATCGTGTTCTTCAGCTCAAGGATCTCGCCGCGCGCGTCGACGTCGATCTTCTGAGAGAGGTCGCCGCGCGCGACGGCCGTGGTCACCTGGGCGATCTGCCGCACCTGCGAGGTCAGGTTGCCCGCCATGAAGTTGACGGAGTCCGTCAACTCCTTCCACGTACCGGAGACACCGTCCACCCGGGCCTGACCGCCCAGCCGGCCCTCCGTACCCACGTCCCGCGCCATCCGCGTGACCTGGTCGGCGAACAAGGACAGCTGGTCCACCATCCGGTTCACGGTGTTCTTCAACTGCAGCATCTCGCCGGAGACGTCGACGGTGACCTTCTGGGACAGGTCACCGTTGGCCACCGCGGTGGTCACCTGGGCGATGTTGCGCACCTGACCGGTCAAGTTGCGGAACGCGGTGTTGACGGAGTCCGTCAGGTCCTTCCAGGTGCCCGCCGCACCCGGCACCTGTGCCTGGCCACCCAGCTCACCCTCGACACCGATCTCCCGCGCGACCCGCGTCACCTCGGCACCGAACGCCGACAGCTGGTCCACCATGCCGTTGACGGTGTTCTTCAGCTCCAACATCTCGCCGGCCACGTCCACGGTGACCTTCTGGGACAGATCACCACTGGCCACGGCGGTCGTCACGGCGGCGATGTCGCGCACCTGCGTGGTCAGGTTCCGGAAGACCGTGTTGACGGAGTCCGTCAGGTCCTTCCAGGTACCCGCTGCACCCGGTACGTTCGCCTGCCCGCCGAGCCGGCCCTCCGCACCGACCTCGTTCGCCACCCGGGTGACCTCGTCCGCGAAGATCCGCAGCGTCTCGGTCATCTGGTTGATCGTCTCGGCGAGCTGTGCCACCTCACCCCGCGCCGGAACCGTCACCTTGCGCGACAGGTCACCGTTGGCGACAGCGGTCGTGACCTGTGAGATACCCCTCACCTGGGCGGTCAGATTGCCCGCCATCGTGTTGACGGAATCCGTCAACTCTTTCCACACCCCGTCCACCCCGGGCACCTGCGCCTGTCCGCCCAGGATGCCCTCGGTACCCACCTCCCGGGCCACCCTGGTGACCTCCGAGGAGAAGGACGACAGCTGGTCCACCATCGTGTTGACGGTGTTCTTCAGCTCCAACATCTCGCCGGCGACATGGACGGTCACCTTGCGCGACAGGTCGCCCTTGGCGACGGCCGTGGTCACCAGCGCGATGTCCCGCACCTGCGCCGTCAGCCGGTACGCCATGGTGTTGACCGACTCGGTCAGGTCCTTCCACGAACCCGACATACCGCGCACCCGTGCCTGGCCGCCGAGCTTGCCCTCGGTGCCGACCTCACTGGCCACCCGCGTGACCTCGTCCGTGAACGTCGACAACTGGTCGACCAGGTTGTTGACGGTCCGTCCCACCTTCAGGAACTCACCGCGCAGCGGATGCCCCGTGGCGCCGTCGGGCGCCTGAGTCCGCAGTTCCATCCGCGGCGACAGGTCGCCTTCGGCGACGGCCGTGAGTACGCGGCTGACCTCCGAGACGGGCCAGACGAGATCATCCACCAGCGCGTTGGAGTTGTCGATGGCGGTCGCCCAGGACCCCTCGCACGCTCCTGTTTCCAGCCGTTCCGTGAGTTTTCCCTCACGTCCCACCATGCGCCGGACCCGCGACAGCTCACCGGTGAGGTGCAGATTCCGGTCAGCTACCTCGTTGAAGACGGCCGCGATCTCCGACATCACGCCGTCCCCGGACACCGTGAGGCGCTTGCGGAAGTTCCCGTCCCGCATCGCCACCAGAGCCGTCAGCAGCCGGTTCAGGGCAGCCGTGTCCACTTCCGTGGTACCGCCACTCCTGCCCAGGGACCGTCCGCCCTTCGCGCGCGTCTTCGTGCCCCGCGTCGCCGCGCCAGACTCCACTGTGTCCCTCCCGGAGGGGTAGACCGTTACTGCTGTACTCGGCCGCTTCGGACCCGGCGTGCCGTCATCGGCATACCGCTTACCTCTGCGTACCGTTCAGTGCTGCGTATTACAGCCAGACGAGATCCGGCCACACCAAGGGTTGCTGCCCGCCGTATGCGGCACACACGCGGCACGACCCGACCTTCATCAGAAGCTTGCCCAGTGTTTCACCCTGGCCGAACCAGGCCATAACAGTTCGGCAGCTTCGCACATCGTCCGCACACCCTGGGGGCGTAAACACCGGGAACCGGCAACCGCTCGGACCGCGAAGGTAAGTAACCTTGCATCCGGCTGTCCAGCCGCACCGGTCCGACCGGCCTGGGCGGTGGCACGAGAACGAGCGGGCATCGGAGGGGCAGCCGCAGACCATGACCACCGGACTGATCCCGGGGGGACAGCCCCCGGAGCCACAAGAGCCGGGCAAGGTGGTGCCGCAGCAGCGACACGAGCCGGCCGGCCATCCAGCCCTGCACGTAGACCACCGGCCGAGGAGTTCTGTGATCACCGCGCGCGCGGCCGCCAGATTCGAGCCCGTCGGGCGATCGGTCGCGACCGCCCGGTCCTTCGTCCGCGACACGCTCCAGGGCTGGGGCTTCGCCGACATCGTCGACGACGCGGTCGTCCTCACCAGCGAGCTGGTGACCAACGCGGTCGTCCATGCGGGCACGCACGCCGAGGTGCTCTGTCTGCGTGTCGAGAACGGCGTGCGCATCGAGGTCTCCGACCGGTATCCGGAACGCGAGGTCCCCCTTCAGACCTCCGCCGTCACCGTCGTGGGCAGCCCGGACCGCGAAGGCGGTCGCGGTCTGCAGCTGTGCGCGGCCCTGGCCACCCGCTGGGGTGTGGACTACACGCCCACCCACAAGAACGTCTGGTTCCAGCTCCACCCGCCCGAGCGTCCGGTCGGTACCCGGGCCGCCGGCCCGTTCCTGCCCGCCGACCTCCTCCCGCTCACCGACGGCAGGGTCCGCGTCGCGGTCCTCCAGATTGACCGGAAGGGCGCCCTCAGCTCCTGGAACGAAGACGCCCAGGAACTCTTCGGTTATCCGGCGGACCGGGTCATCGGCAGGCCCCTCACCGAACTCGCCGCCTGGCCCCACACCCCGGGCACCAGCACCGGCATCGCCGATGCGCTACGACTCTCACGCTGGGAGGGCACCTACGGCATCCGTGGCGCCGACGGCCGGGTCACCCGGGTCTACGCCTCCCACCTCAGAGTCCGCGACACCGGCGGCGAGCCCTCCACCGTCTGCCTCCTGGTACGGGACCACGAACGCGCCGTCCTGCAGACTCCCTTGCGTGTCCCGGCCACGGACCAGAATCCGTCGGCCGACGGGCAGAGCGCCGACCCCTTCGAGCTGTTCATCGGTTCCCCCGCCCCGGACGACCTTGACAGCCTGTTGCAGCGCACGGTGGAGCGCGCCCGCGACATGCTCGACGGCGACTCGGCGTTCCTGCTACTCGCCACCGATGACGAGACGGAGCTGGAGGTCCGCGCCTCCACCGGCCTGCCGTCCGCCCGCCAGCGCTTCGCCCGCGTCCCCGTCGAAGCCGGCCCCGGCCGCTACGGCTCGGCGCGTATGCCGGCCGTCCACGACGATCTGACGGCTGTTCCCGGCGCCGTGTCGCTCCTGTCCGGCACCGGCATGCGTTCGGTCATCACGGTCCCGCTCAAGGTCGAGGGCCGCCTCACCGGCTCCCTCGGTGTCGCGGCCGAGGCGCCCGGCAGATATTCCAACGAGGAGGCGCTGCGCCTGCAGTTCGCCGCCGACCGGATCGCCCTGGCCGTCGAGTCCGCCCGCCTCGGCGAGCTGGAGCGGCTGCGCCGCGGCTCCCTGAGCTTCCTGGTCGAGGCCTCCGACCTGTTGGCCGGCACCCTCGACCGCGACCAGACCCTGGCCCTCATGGCTCAGATGACGGTCCCGACCCTGGCCACCTGGTGTGCGGTCTACACGATCGCCGACCAGGCCTCCGAGCCGTACCTCTCCTACGTCTTGCACGAGGACGAGGAACTCATCGACGGAATCAAGTCGTTGCTCTCGAAGATTCCCCCGCCAGATCCGGTGCTGACTCCCGGCGCGCGCGTGTGGACCGCCCCCGGCGAGGTCGCTCACCAAGCCGCTCTGCGTACGTCGATGCGTAGCCTCGGTCTGGCCGGCGGTCCCACGTCACAGATCGCCTCGGGGATCGGCCCCACGCTCGCGACGGCCGGCGCGGTCGGCGGCGAGACGGTCGTGCTGCCGCTCGTGGCCCGAAACCGCGTCATCGGCATGCTGACGCTCGGCAAGCCCACTGACGAACACTTCCGCCAGGAAATCCTGGAGCTTGCGGAGGACCTGAGCCGCCGGGCCGCCCTCGCCCTGGATAACGCCCGCCTGTACTCGGAACGCACGGCCATCAGCCAGGCCCTCCAGCGCAGTCTGCTCCCGCCCGATACGCCCCACATCGACGGTGTCGAGGTCGAGGTCATCTACCGCGCGGCCGGCGAGGGCAACGAAGTCGGTGGTGACTTCTACGACGTCTTCCCCATCGGGGACGGCGCGTACGGCTTCGCCATCGGCGACGTCTGCGGTACGGGTCCCAATGCGGCGGCGGTCACCGGCCTCGCTCGGCACGCACTACGTCTCCTGGCCCGCGAGGGGCTGTCCGGCCCGGCGGTCCTGGAGCGCCTGAACTCCGCCATTCTCGACGAGGGCGACCGCAGCCGCTTCTTGACGCTCTTGTACGGCGAGCTGCGCCCGCAGGAGGACGGCAGCGCAGAACTGAAGGTGGTCTGCGCCGGCCATCCGCTGCCGCTGCGCCTGCGCCAGGACGGTACGGTGGTTGCGGCGGCCGAACCCCAACCGCTGCTCGGCGTCATCGAGGAACTGGACCTGTACGAGGAGAGGCTCACCCTCGATCCCGGTGACGTTCTCCTCTGTGTCACGGACGGTGTGACCGAACGCCGCGAGGGGACACGCATGTTGGGCGACGACGGTCTCGCCGACGTCCTCACCACCTGCACGGGGCTGACCGCGGGCGCGGTCGCGGCACGCATCATGCGCGCGGTTGAACGCTTTGCCTCGGACGCACCGTCGGACGATATGGCAATCCTGGCGATGCGAGTTCCGGAAGTCCACAACGAGGCCTGAGACGGCGGAGCCAGCAGAGAAGACATGTGAAAGACCCCACCCAGATGGGTGGGGTCTTTCACATGGAGCCCCCAAACGGAATCGAACCGTTGACCTTCTCCTTACCATGGAGACGCTCTACCGACTGAGCTATAGGGGCCTGTCGCCTTTGGGGTGGTTCCCCCGCGGCAACAAAAAGATCGTACCCTGACCAGGCCCGAGTTCCCAAATTCGTGCGACGACCGTTCAGAAGGCGGGCTGGAGCAGTCCACCGAGGGCGTTGCAGGCGGACACGACGCGCTGCATCTCCCGCTTGGTGAGTGAGGCGTCCACGGGCAGCGCGAGTGTCTCGTCGGCGGCCAGCTCGGTCTGCGGCAGTGACACACACCGACGGAATTCCGGCAGCCGGTGCACGGGCGTCTTCACGGGCACGCGGCAGTCCACCCCCCTGGCCCGCACGGCTCGGGCGAAGGCGTCCCGGTCGGGCCGGCCGTTCCCTGGCACCCGTACGACGTACTGCTGATAGGTGTGTCCGTCCCCGCCGTCCGGCGTCCGAACGCCTTTGAGCCTCGCATCGAGGTAACCGGCCCGTTCCCTGCGCTGCGCTGTCTCGTCGCACGGCGCCTCGGAGTCGCCCTGCTCCAGCACCAGCAGTCCGTGTCGCTGCCCGAGGGCGCGCAACCGACCGATGGCGGCCCGCCGTCCGAAGCGGTGTACTACGACGATCGCGGTCGTTCGCGGGGTTATGGCCACTTCGACCGCCTCTGCGTCGAGACAGTAGGTGACCGGATCTATGTCCGCGAACAACGGGAGCGCGCCGACCAGGGTCGCGGCTTCGGCGACCTCGACGTTCCCGAAGGCCGGCACGACGATCTCGTCACCCACTCCGATGCCCGCAGCCCTGAGCATTGCAGCAGTTCCCATGTGCTGGATGGTCGGCGCGCAACGTGAACGACACGTTACGCAAAACAAAAAAAGGTCGGATCCTGAACTGAAGTTCAGGATCCGACCTTTGAATAATTGTTCGGCGGTGTCCTACTCTCCCACAGGGTCCCCCCTGCAGTACCATCGGCGCTGTGAGGCTTAGCTTCCGGGTTCGAAATGTAACCGGGCGTTTCCCTCACGCTATGACCACCGAAACACTATGAAACAATCAACAACCGAAGGCTGTTCGTGGTTTCAGAACCAACACAGTGGACGCGAGCATCAATGGACAAGCCCTCGGCCTATTAGTACCAGTCAACTCCACCGGTTACCCGGCTTCCATATCTGGCCTATCAACCCAGTCGTCTACTGGGAGCCTTACCCCATCAAGTGGGTGGGAGTCCTCATCTCGAAGCAGGCTTCCCGCTTAGATGCTTTCAGCGGTTATCCCTCCCGAACGTAGCCAACCAGCCATGCCCTTGGCAGAACAACTGGCACACCAGAGGTTCGTCCGTCCCGGTCCTCTCGTACTAGGGACAGCCCTTCTCAAGACTCCTACGCGCACAGCGGATAGGGACCGAACTGTCTCACGACGTTCTAAACCCAGCTCGCGTACCGCTTTAATGGGCGAACAGCCCAACCCTTGGGACCGACTCCAGCCCCAGGATGCGACGAGCCGACATCGAGGTGCCAAACCATCCCGTCGATATGGACTCTTGGGGAAGATCAGCCTGTTATCCCCGGGGTACCTTTTATCCGTTGAGCGACGGCGCTTCCACAAGCCACCGCCGGATCACTAGTCCCGACTTTCGTCCCTGCTCGACCCGTCGGTCTCACAGTCAAGCTCCCTTGTGCACTTACACTCAACACCTGATTGCCAACCAGGCTGAGGGAACCTTTGGGCGCCTCCGTTACTCTTTAGGAGGCAACCGCCCCAGTTAAACTACCCATCAGACACTGTCCCTGATCCGGATCACGGACCCAGGTTAGACATCCAGCACGACCAGACTGGTATTTCAACGACGACTCCACAAACACTGGCGTGCCCGCTTCAAAGTCTCCCAGCTATCCTACACAAGCCGAACCGAACACCAATATCAAACTGTAGTAAAGGTCCCGGGGTCTTTCCGTCCTGCTGCGCGAAACGAGCATCTTTACTCGTAGTGCAATTTCACCGGGCCTATGGTTGAGACAGTCGAGAAGTCGTTACGCCATTCGTGCAGGTCGGAACTTACCCGACAAGGAATTTCGCTACCTTAGGATGGTTATAGTTACCACCGCCGTTTACTGGCGCTTAAGTTCTCAGCTTCGCCCACCCGAAAGTGAGCTAACCGGTCCCCTTAACGTTCCAGCACCGGGCAGGCGTCAGTCCGTATACATCGCCTTACGGCTTCGCACGGACCTGTGTTTTTAGTAAACAGTCGCTTCTCGCTGGTCTCTGCGGCCACCCCCAGCTCAGGAAGTAAATCCCCTCACCAGAAATGGCCCCCCTTCTCCCGAAGTTACGGGGGCATTTTGCCGAGTTCCTTAACCATAGTTCACCCGAACGCCTCGGTATTCTCTACCTGACCACCTGAGTCGGTTTAGGGTACGGGCCGCCATAAAACTCGCTAGAGGCTTTTCTCGACAGCATAGGATCATCCACTTCGCCACAATCGGCTCGGCATCAGGTCTCAACCACATGCAAGGCGGATTTACCTACCTCACGGCCTACACCCTTACCCCGGGACAACCACCGCCCGGGATGGACTACCTTCCTGCGTCACCCCATCACTCACCTACTACCAGCTCGGATCACCGGCTCCACCACTCCCCCTGACGGCAAAGCCGACAACGGGCGGTTTCACGGGCTTAGCATCACTGGATTCAATGTTTTTCGCTTCACAGCGGGTACCGGAATATCAACCGGTTATCCATCGACTACGCCTGTCGGCCTCGCCTTAGGTCCCGACTTACCCTGGGCAGATCAGCTTGACCCAGGAACCCTTAGTCAATCGGCGCAAACGTTTCTCACGTTTGTATCGCTACTCATGCCTGCATTCTCACTCGTCAACCGTCCACGACTACCTTCCAGTGCCGCTTCACCCGGCAGACGACGCTCCCCTACCCATCACAGCCTCCGTTAGGAGTACATACTGCAATGACACGACTTCGGCGGTACGCTTGAGCCCCGCTACATTGTCGGCGCGGAATCACTAGACCAGTGAGCTATTACGCACTCTTTCAAGGGTGGCTGCTTCTAAGCCAACCTCCTGGTTGTCTCTGCGACTCCACATCCTTTCCCACTTAGCGTACGCTTAGGGGCCTTAGTCGATGCTCTGGGCTGTTTCCCTCTCGACCATGGAGCTTATCCCCCACAGTCTCACTGCCGCGCTCTCACTTACCGGCATTCGGAGTTTGGCTAAGGTCAGTAACCCGGTAGGGCCCATCGCCTATCCAGTGCTCTACCTCCGGCAAGAAACACACGACGCTGCACCTAAATGCATTTCGGGGAGAACCAGCTATCACGGAGTTTGATTGGCCTTTCACCCCTAACCACAGGTCATCCCCCAGGTTTTCAACCCTGGTGGGTTCGGTCCTCCACGAAGTCTTACCTCCGCTTCAACCTGCCCATGGCTAGATCACTCCGCTTCGGGTCTTGAGCGTGCTACTCCACCGCCCTATTCGGACTCGCTTTCGCTACGGCTTCCCCACACGGGTTAACCTCGCAACACACCGCAAACTCGCAGGCTCATTCTTCAAAAGGCACGCAGTCACGAGAAACACCAAAGTGCTTCCGACGCTCCCACGGCTTGTAGGCACACGGTTTCAGGTACTATTTCACTCCCCTCCCGGGGTACTTTTCACCATTCCCTCACGGTACTATCCGCTATCGGTCACCAGGGAATATTTAGGCTTAGCGGGTGGTCCCGCCAGATTCACACGGGATTTCTCGGGCCCCGTGCTACTTGGGAAATGAACAAGCAAGCCGTCACGATTTCAGCTACGGGGGTCTTACCCTCTACGCCGGGCCTTTCGCATGCCCTTCGCCTACCGCAACGGTTTCTGACTCACCCAGCCGCCGGCAGACGACTGAAGCTCACTCCCACAACCCCGTATACGCAACCCCTGCCGGGTCTCACACGCATACGGTTTAGCCTCATCCAGTTTCGCTCGCCACTACTCCCGGAATCACGGTTGTTTTCTCTTCCTGAGGGTACTGAGATGTTTCACTTCCCCTCGTTCCCTCCACACTGCCTATGTGTTCAGCAGCGGGTGACAGCCCATGACGACTGCCGGGTTTCCCCATTCGGAAACCCCCGGATCAAAGCCTGGTTGACGACTCCCCGGGGACTATCGCGGCCTCCCACGTCCTTCATCGGTTCCTGGTGCCAAGGCATCCACCGTGCGCCCTTAAAAACTTGGCCACAGATGCTCGCGTCCACTGTGCAGTTCTCAAACAACGACCAGCCATCCATCACCCCGAACCCCCACAAGGAGCCCAAGTACACTGGGACCGGCAACCGAGGAAAATCATTCCCTCAGACACCCAACAGCATGCCCGACACAGCCAGCCAATGACCATCACGTTCCACGCCGAAGCAGTACTAGCGATCCCATACAGACCCACTGTGCCGAATAGTCAACGTTCCACCCATGAGCAACCAGCATCAGACACTCGCTGATGTACTGGCCTCTGAACCAGGCAAAAACCCGGCTAGAAATGCTCCTTAGAAAGGAGGTGATCCAGCCGCACCTTCCGGTACGGCTACCTTGTTACGACTTCGTCCCAATCGCCAGTCCCACCTTCGACAGCTCCCTCCCACAAGGGGTTGGGCCACCGGCTTCGGGTGTTACCGACTTTCGTGACGTGACGGGCGGTGTGTACAAGGCCCGGGAACGTATTCACCGCAGCAATGCTGATCTGCGATTACTAGCGACTCCGACTTCATGGGGTCGAGTTGCAGACCCCAATCCGAACTGAGACCGGCTTTTTGAGATTCGCTCCACCTCACGGTATCGCAGCTCATTGTACCGGCCATTGTAGCACGTGTGCAGCCCAAGACATAAGGGGCATGATGACTTGACGTCGTCCCCACCTTCCTCCGAGTTGACCCCGGCGGTCTCCCGTGAGTCCCCAGCACCACAAGGGCCTGCTGGCAACACGGGACAAGGGTTGCGCTCGTTGCGGGACTTAACCCAACATCTCACGACACGAGCTGACGACAGCCATGCACCACCTGTACACCGACCACAAGGGGGCACCCATCTCTGGATGTTTCCGGTGTATGTCAAGCCTTGGTAAGGTTCTTCGCGTTGCGTCGAATTAAGCCACATGCTCCGCCGCTTGTGCGGGCCCCCGTCAATTCCTTTGAGTTTTAGCCTTGCGGCCGTACTCCCCAGGCGGGGCACTTAATGCGTTAGCTGCGGCACGGACAACGTGGAATGTTGCCCACACCTAGTGCCCACCGTTTACGGCGTGGACTACCAGGGTATCTAATCCTGTTCGCTCCCCACGCTTTCGCTCCTCAGCGTCAGTATCGGCCCAGAGATCCGCCTTCGCCACCGGTGTTCCTCCTGATATCTGCGCATTTCACCGCTACACCAGGAATTCCGATCTCCCCTACCGAACTCTAGCCTGCCCGTATCGACTGCAGACCCGGGGTTAAGCCCCGGGCTTTCACAACCGACGCGACAAGCCGCCTACGAGCTCTTTACGCCCAATAATTCCGGACAACGCTTGCGCCCTACGTATTACCGCGGCTGCTGGCACGTAGTTAGCCGGCGCTTCTTCTGCAGGTACCGTCACTTTCGCTTCTTCCCTGCTGAAAGAGGTTTACAACCCGAAGGCCGTCATCCCTCACGCGGCGTCGCTGCATCAGGCTTGCGCCCATTGTGCAATATTCCCCACTGCTGCCTCCCGTAGGAGTCTGGGCCGTGTCTCAGTCCCAGTGTGGCCGGTCGCCCTCTCAGGCCGGCTACCCGTCGTCGCCTTGGTGAGCCATTACCTCACCAACAAGCTGATAGGCCGCGGGCTCATCCTGCACCGCCGGAGCTTTCCAGCCCCTACCATGCGGTAGGAACTCATATCCGGTATTAGACCCCGTTTCCAGGGCTTGTCCCAGAGTGCAGGGCAGATTGCCCACGTGTTACTCACCCGTTCGCCACTAATCCCCTCCCGAAGGAGGTTCATCGTTCGACTTGCATGTGTTAAGCACGCCGCCAGCGTTCGTCCTGAGCCAGGATCAAACTCTCCGTGAATGCTTTCCCCGTCATCGGGGTGAACACCACGAGAGCGGAACAATCAGGGGAAATAACCCCGACCGTTCACAGCGTCCTCGCTGTGTGTTTTTCAAAGGAACCTCGCCACCGGAATGATCCGGTAGACGGGGTATCAACATATCTGGCGTTGACTTTTGGCACGCTGTTGAGTTCTCAAGGAACGGACGCTTCCTTCGTACTCACCCTCTCGGGCTTTCCTCCGGGCGCTTCCCTTCGGTGTTTCCGACTCTATCAGATCTTTCCGATCCGATTTCCTCGGTGCTTTCCAGGTTCCCGCTTCCGCGTTTCCCTTTCCGGCGTTCCCGACTTTATCAGAAGTTCTGAGCCGGATTTCCCACCCGCTCCGGGAGTGAACGTCCAGCACATGAAGTGCCGGGCTTCCCGGTTGGGCGGAGCCGTAAACGTACTGGAGCGGGGCGCCCCGATGCAAATCGAGGTGCCCCGCTCCAGGCTCAAACCGACGGGTCGTCAGACCTCCACGACCACAGGGAGGATCATGGGCCTGCGGCGGTACGTGTCCGAGACCCACTTGCCGAGAGTGCGTCGGACCAGTTGCTGGAGCTGGTGCGGCTCCACGACACCGTCCTGGGCGGACCGCTCCAAAGCTTCCGTGATCTTCGGGACGACGTCGGTGAAGGCCGAGTCATCGATGCCGGAGCCACGGGCCTGGATGTGCGGCCCCCCGGTGATCTTTCCAGTGGAAGCGTCCACGACCACGAAGACCGAGATGATGCCCTCGTCACCCAGGATCTTGCGATCCTTGAGCGCCGGCTCGCCGACGTCACCGACCGAGAGGCCGTCGACGTAGACGTAACCGGCCTGGACCTTGCCTGAGATCTTCGCCTTGCCCTGGACCAGGTCCACCACCACCCCGTCCTCGGCAATGACGATCCGGTCGTGTGGAACGCCGGTAAGGGCACCCAGTTCTGCGTTGGCACGCAGATGGCGCCACTCACCGTGCACCGGCATCAGGTTCTTCGGACGGCAGATGTTGTAGAAGTACAACAGCTCGCCCGCCGACGCGTGACCGGAGACGTGCACCTTGGCATTGCCCTTGTGCACGACATTGGCGCCCCAGCGGGTCAGGCCGTTGATCACGCGGTAGACCGCGTTCTCGTTCCCGGGGATCAGCGAGGAGGCCAGGATGACCGTGTCGCCCTCGACGATGCGGATCTGGTGGTCGCGGTTGGCCATGCGGGACAGGGCTGCCATCGGCTCACCCTGGGAACCCGTGCAGACCAGGACCACCTCGTGGTCGGGCAGGTCGTCCAGCGTCCTGACGTCGACCACCAGCCCCGGCGGAACCTTCAGATAGCCGAGGTCACGGGCGATGCCCATGTTGCGGACCATGGAACGGCCGACGAAGGCGACCCGACGACCGTACTCGTGGGCCGCGTCCAGGATCTGCTGGATGCGGTGGACGTGGCTGGCGAAGCTCGCCACGATGATCCGTCTGCGGGCACCGGCGAAGACCTGCCGCAGCACTGCGGAGATATCGCGCTCGTGCGGCGTGAAGCCCGGGACCTCGGCGTTCGTGGAGTCGGCGAGGAGGAGGTCGATGCCTTCCTCACTCAGCCGCGCGAACGCGTGCAGGTCGGTGAGACGGCTGTCCAGCGGCAGCTGATCCATCTTGAAGTCGCCGGTGTGGACCACCATGCCGGCCGGAGTGCGGATGGCGACCGCAAGCGCGTCCGGAATGGAATGGTTGACCGCGACGAACTCGCAGTCGAAGGGACCGACGCGCTCGCGGTTACCCTCCGCCACCTCCAGCGTGTACGGCCGGATCCGGTGCTCCTGGAGCTTGGCCTCGATAAGGGCGAGGGTCAGCTTGGAGCCGATCAGCGGGATGTCCGGCTTCTCACGGAGCAGGAACGGGACGCCCCCGATGTGGTCCTCGTGACCGTGGGTGAGGACGATGCCCTCAATGTCGTCGAGACGGTCCCGGATGGACGAGAAGTCAGGCAGGATCAGGTCGATTCCGGGCTGCTCCTCCTCGGGGAAGAGCACCCCGCAGTCGACGATCAGCAGGCGGCCGGCGTACTCGAAGACCGTCATGTTTCGGCCGATCTCGCCCAGGCCGCCGAGCGGGGTGACCCGCAGGCCGCCTTCGGGGAGCGGCGGGGGCGAGCCGAGTTCAGGATGCGGATGACTCAAAAGACTCTCCTCAACCACACGCGCCACGTACCGGTATGGCACGTGGCGCGCATGACGTTCGTGCGGAAGCAGTTGTCGTTGTGTGGTGCAGGCACCGGTGGCCTGCGTATGCGGTTGTTCTTCAGTTATGAAGCCTGGGTGGTGCGAAGTCTGTTGTTCAGAGTTGTACCCCGCCAGCGGCAAGATCGATCTTGAGCTGGGCAATCTCTTCGGGCGAACACTCGATCATGGGTGCGCGCAGGGGCCCCGCGGGCAGGCCCTGCAGGGCGAGCGCGGCCTTGGTGGTCATGACGCCCTGGGTGCGGAACATGCCGGTGTAGACCGGGAGCAGCTTCTGGTGGATCTCGGTCGCCTTCACCACGTCACCGGTGATGTACGCGTCGACGAGGGCCTTCAGATCGGGTGTGACGAGGTGGCCGACGACCGAGACAAAGCCGACCGCGCCCACGGAGAGTAGCGGAAGGTTCAGCATGTCGTCGCCGGAGTACCAGGCGAGGCCGGACCGGGCGATGGCCCAGCTGGCGCGCCCGAGGTCCCCCTTGGCGTCCTTGTTGGCCACGATCCGGGGGTGCTCGGCGAGCCGGACGAGGGTCTCGGTGTTGATCGGGACGCCGCTGCGGCCGGGGATGTCGTAGAGCATGACCGGGAGTCCGGTGGTGTCGGCGATGGCCGTGAAGTGCCGGTACAGGCCCTCCTGCGGGGGCTTGTTGTAATACGGCGTGACGACCAGGAGGCCGTGGGCGCCGACTCGCTCGGCCTCGCGGGCCAGCTCGACGCTGTGGTGGGTGTCGTTGGTTCCGACGCCGGCCAGGACATGGGCACGATCACCGACGGCCTCCACCACGGCTCGCACCAGGTCCGATTTCTCCGCGTCACTGGTGGTGGGGGACTCACCGGTGGTGCCATTGATGATCAGGCCGTCGTTGCCTGCGTCCACCAGGTGGGCGGCGAGCCGCTGCGCGCCGTCGAGGTCGAGTGCGCCATCCGCCGTGAAGGGCGTGACCATGGCGGTGAGGACCCGCCCGAAGGGGGTCTGCGGAGTCGAGGTCGGAGCCATGGGTAACACGCTACTCGGTGCGCAATGCGCGGTCTGCCCTCGGGGTGCCGGGAAAGTCAGGACAAAGGTGGAACCCGGCACTGCCTGCTCGGGGGTTCAGGCAGTGCCGGGTCCGTTTGATCAGGCTAGATGAACTTCCCCAAATGCCGCAATACGGACACTGCGCAAGGCTGACCCGTACATCCGTTCCGCGCGGGGGAACTGGGATTCGCTACGGAGCCACACGCCCGTTCGCGTTGAAGGCGGCGTGCGTCAGCGGCATGAGCCTGGCCCACTCCGCCTCCATCTTCTCGCCCACCATCTCGATCTCCCGCTGCGGGAAGGACGGCACCTTGGCCAACTCGTGCTGGGTACGCAGGCCCAGGAAATGCATCAGGGAGCGGGCGTTGCAGGTGGCGTACATCGAGGAGTACAGCCCCACGGGAAGGACCGAACGGGCGACCTCGCGGGCCACGCCTTCGGCGAGGAGCTTCTGGTAAGCCGCGTACGCCTGCTCGTACGACTCCTCCAGGGTGCCGCGGACCGTGGCGTGCTGGGCCGGGGTGCCCTCGGTGAAGACGTACTTGCCCGGACGGCCCTGCTGAACGAGCTTGCGTGACTCGCCGGGGACGTAGAAGACGGGCTGCAGCTCCCGGTAACGGCCGGACTCCTCGTTGTACGACCAGCCGACGCGGTGCCGCATGAACTCGCGGAAGACGAAGATCGGGGCGCTGATGAAGAACGTCATCGAGTTGTGCTCGAACGGACTTCCGTGCCGGTCACGCATCAGGTAGTTGATCAGGCCCTTGGAGCGCTCGGGGTCCTTCTTCAGCTCATCCAGGGACTGCTCGCCCGCTGTGGAGACACGAGCGGCGAAGAGCACATCGGCGTCCGAAGCGGCGGACTTCACCAGTTCAACGGTGACGTCACTGTGGAACGTGAGCGACTCGGGGGTGGTCACGGGGGTTGGGGTCCTTCCCATCACTTCTGCGGTTCGCGCCCACCTTACGGGGCATCCTCCAGGGCCGGGGCGGCACCTCGCCTCCAACACCCTGGCCACAGATTTTCCGGACATGGGCACCATTTGCGTCCATCGATCGTCTGTATCCATGAAGACTGCACGTTCGACTCGAAAGGAGAGGCAACCGCGATGTTCCGTCGGCGCGAGCCCGTGCCCTTCGCCTTCCCCACCGAAGTCGACACGTTCCGCAGCAACGTCACTCCCCCGTCCCCTCGGCGGGCGTCCTTCGGGGAGATAGCCGGACGCGGGCTGCTGGGTCTCACCATCGTCAGCGGGCTGGTGGGGGCCCTGATCCTCGGCGTGCCTGCGCTCTCGACACCGTCGGACACGCCGGTGCAGCAGTCCCAGGCGTCCCAGGGACACTGACCCTTCCGGACGCGCAAGGGTGGTGAGCGGCAAGCGGGCCGGATAGCCTCACCGGGCACAGCCCACGCAAGGACCGAGTAAGGACCAGCCGTGCCCCTGCACTTTCTGACCGCCGACCGCACCTTCGAGGCGGCATCCGAGAGCGCGCTGCCGCACCAGGACCAGGATCGCTGGCGGCGCCCCTACCGGCCGGGGCCCTGGCGGGTGGGCGTTGCCGCGCTGGGTCTTCTGCTCGCCTCGTTCGTGTTGTTGGCGGCGGTGCTCATCGCCCTGTCCGGCTCGGTCTTCTCCTCCGGCACTGCCTCCGCCGGGACCGTGCTCGTCGCGGGTCTGGCCATCATCGCCGCTGCGCTGCGACTGCTACGCGTGGGGGTGTGGGTGAACGGGCGCGGGCTGCGCCGGGTCGGCTTCCTGGTGACGCGGACGCTGCCATGGGCCCGGGTGATCTCGGTGCGGACGGCACAGCAGCCGGTGCGCTGGTTGGGTTTGCCCCGCAGGGTGCAGGGTCAGGCGCTGCGGCTGGTCCGCGAGAACCGGCGTCCCGAGGACACACCGCCGTTGCTGACCACGCACGGCCTGGACTTCCTGGGCCGCCCCATGGCCTTCGACCGGGCGGCGGACGCGCTGGAGGCGTGGGCCGCGGAGAACCGGCGCGGCTGAACCGCCGAGCGAAGGCCGGAGGGCCGTTCCGGGTGGTGGTGCGGGCCGGCCCCGGATCGGGCATGGTTCGGTCGTGCGTCAAGCCTGGACGGGTTTGCCGTCGTGCAGGGCGATCGCGCGCTGCATCGCCTTGCGGGCCCGTGGGGTGTCACGGGCGTCGTGGTAGGCGACGGCCAGACGGAACCAGGTCCGCCAGTCGTCGGGGGACGCCTCCGTCTCGGCCTTGCGCCTGGCGAACACTTCGTCGGCCGAGTCGCGGTCGATACGGCCGCTCGGAAGGCGCCTCAGCTCATCCACGGGCAGACCGCCCTCGGCGTCGAGTTGAGAGGCGAGCTGGTTGGCCTTGCGGACGAACTGGGTGTTCTTCCAGAGGAACCACAGGCCGATGACCGGCAGGATCAGCACCGCGATCCCGAAGGTGACGGTGAGGAGCGTGCCGGACTGGATGAGCATGACGCCGCGGCTGCCGACCAGGACGAAGTAGAAGACCAGGACGGCGGCCGTGACGAGGTAGGTGATCTTCGCGCGCATGACGGTTCCGGACTCCGGCCGCTCAGTTCAGATCCAGGAAGTGTTCCAGGCCGAAGGTCAGGCCCGGAGTGGTCACCACGCAGCGGGCACCGAGCAGGATGCCCGGCATGAAGCTGCTGTGGTGCAGGGAGTCGTGGCGGATGGTCAGCGTCTCGCCCTCGGCGCCGAGCAGCACCTCCTGATGGGCCAGGAGGCCACGAAGGCGGACGGCGTGCACCGGGACGCCGTCGACGTCGGCTCCCCGTGCGCCGTCCAGGGCCGTGACGGTGGCGTCCGGCGCGGGGGCCGCTCCGGCCCGGCGGCGGGCCTCGGCGATGAGCTGCGCGGTGCGCGTGGCAGTGCCCGAGGGAGCGTCCACCTTGTTCGGGTGGTGCAGCTCGACGACCTCGACCGACTCGAAGTACGGCGCGGCGATCTGCGCGAACTTCATCGTCAGGACGGCGCCGATGGAGAAGTTCGGTGCGATGAGCACGCCGGTGTCCGGGGACTGGACGAGCCAGCCCCTCAGTTGCGCGAGGCGCTCCTCGTCCCAGCCCGTCGTTCCGACGACCGCGTGGATGCCGTGGCGCACGCAGAAGTCGAGGTTGCCCATCACTGAAGCGGGGGTGGTCAGTTCGACGGCGACCTGAGCACCGGACTTCTCCAGTGTCTCCAGCTTGTCGCCCCGGCCCAGGGCGGCGACCAACTCCATGTCCTCGGCAGCCTCAACCGCCTTGACCGCCTCGGACCCGATCCGGCCCTTGGCACCGAGGACCGCCACGCGCAGCTTGCTCATCTCTTGCTTCCTTACGGGAGTGACTAGGCGACGGCGTCGTGCAGCCGCGCGGCCTGCTTGTCCTTCAGCGGACCTATGACCGCCAGCGAGGCACGCTGTCCCAGGATGTCGCGGGCGACCGAGCGGACCTCGTCCGGTGTGACCGCGGATATCCGGCCCAGCATGTCGTCGACGGACATCTGCTCGCCCCAGCACAGCTCGCTCTTGCCGATGCGGTTCATCAGTGCGCCGGTGTCCTCCAGGCCCAGGACGGTGGAGCCCCGGAGCTGGCCGATGGCGCGACCCATCTCGTCGTCGGAGAGGCCGTTCTGCGCCACGTGATCGAGCTCGTCCCGGCAGATCCTGAGTACGTCGTGCACCTGGCTCGGGCGGCACCCTGCGTACACGCCGAACAGGCCGCAGTCGGCGAAGCCGGAGGTGTACGAGTACACGCTGTAGGCGAGGCCGCGCTTTTCCCGGACCTCCTGGAAGAGGCGGGAGGACATGCCGCCGCCGAGGGCGGTGTTGAGCACGCCCATGGCCCAGCGGCGGTCGTCGGTCCGGGCGAGGCCCGGCATCCCGAGAACGACGTGTGCCTGCTCGGTCTTGCGGGCGAGCAGCTCGACCTTGCCCGCCGTGCGGATGGTGCGGCGACCGTCACGCGGGGCGATGGGCCGCGTGTCCTGCTTCCTGAACGCGTCGGCCTTCTCAAAGGCCGCGCGGACCTGGCGCACGACCTTGTTGTGATCGATGTTGCCGGCGCAGGCGACCACCAGGTGCGTCGGGTCGTAGTGCTTCCGGTAGAAGCGGCGGATGCGGTCGGCGGTGAGGGCATTGACCGTGTCGACCGTGCCGAGGACCGGGCGGCCGAGGGCGTTGTTCCCGAACATGGTGTGCGCGAACAGGTCGTGCACACAGTCACTGGGGTCGTCCTCGGTCATGGCGATCTCTTCGAGGATCGCGCCGCGTTCGACGTCGACGTCCTCTTCGAGGATGAGCGAGCCGGTCAGCATGTCGCAGACGACGTCGATGGCGAGCGGCAGGTCGGCGTCGAGCACCCGCGCGTAGTAGCACGTGTACTCCTTCGCCGTGAACGCGTTCATCTCGCCGCCGACGGCGTCGACGGCGGAGGAGATGTCCAGGGCGCTTCTCCTGCGCGTGCCCTTGAAGAGCAGGTGCTCCAGGTAGTGCGTGGCACCGTTCAGAGACGGCGTTTCGTCGCGGGAACCCACGTGTGCCCAGATACCGAAGGTCGCCGAGCGCACGGACGGCAGGGTCTCGGTAACGATCCGCAGACCGCCCGGGAGGGTGGTCTTGCGGACCGTACCGGTCCCGTTGGCGCCCTTGATGAGAGTTTGGGTACGGGCGACGGCCCGCGTCTCCGAAGAGATGCGGGCCGTCGCCTTGGAGCTACGGGACGTCACTGGTCGGCGTCGTCCTTCTTCGTCTCGTCGGAAGAGCTTTCCTCGCCCTCGATCACCGGAACGAGGGAGAGCTTGCCACGGGAGTCGATCTCGGCGATCTCGACCTGGACCTTCTGGCCCACGCCGAGGACGTCCTCCACGTTCTCCACGCGCTTGCCGCCGGCGAGCTTGCGGATCTGCGAGATGTGCAGCAGACCGTCCTTGCCGGGCAGCAGGGAGACGAACGCACCGAAGGTGGTCGTCTTGACGACCGTGCCGAGGTAGCGCTCGCCGACCTCGGGCATCGTCGGGTTGGCGATGCCGTTGATCGTGGTGCGGGCAGCCTCGGCGGAGGGGCCGTCGGCGGCGCCGATGTAGATCGTGCCGTCGTCCTCGATGGTGATCTCGGCGCCCGTGTCCTCCTGGATCTGGTTGATCATCTTGCCCTTGGGGCCGATGACCTCACCGATCTTGTCGACCGGGATCTTGACGGTGATGATCCGCGGGGCGTGCGGGGACATCTCGTCGGGCCGGTCGATGGCCTCCATCATCACGTCGAGGATGTGCAGGCGGGCGTCGCGGGCCTGCTTGAGGGCCGCGGCCAGGACGGAGGCCGGGATGCCGTCCAGCTTGGTGTCGAGCTGGAGGGCGGTCACGAAGTCCTTCGTGCCGGCGACCTTGAAGTCCATGTCGCCGAAGGCGTCCTCGGCACCGAGGATGTCGGTGAGGGTGACGTAGTGCGTCTCGCCGTCGATCTCCTGGGAGATCAGGCCCATGGCGATACCGGCGACCGGGGCCTTCAGCGGCACACCGGCGTTCAGCAGCGACATGGTGGAGGCGCAGACCGAGCCCATGGACGTCGAGCCGTTGGAGCCGAGGGCCTCGGACACCTGGCGGACCGCGTAGGGGAACTCCTCGCGGGTCGGCAGGACCGGAACCAGGGCACGCTCGGCCAGGGCACCGTGGCCGATCTCGCGGCGCTTCGGGGAGCCGACGCGACCGGTCTCACCGGTGGAGTACGGCGGGAAGTTGTAGTTGTGCATGTAGCGCTTGCGGGTCACCGGGGAGAGGGTGTCCAGCTGCTGCTCCATGCGCAGCATGTTGAGGGTGGTGACACCCAGGATCTGGGTCTCACCGCGCTCGAACAGCGCCGAGCCGTGCACCCGCGGGATGGCCTCGACCTCGGCGGCCAGGGTACGGATGTCGGTGACACCGCGGCCGTCGATGCGCTTCTTCTCCTTGATCACGCGCTCGCGGACCAGGGTCTTGGTGAGCGAGCGGTACGCGGCGGAGATCTCCTTCTCGCGGCCCTCGAACTCCGGCAGGAGCTTCTCGGCGGCGAGTGCCTTGACGCGGTCCAGCTCGGCCTCGCGCTCCTGCTTGCCGGCGATGGTGAGCGCCTGGGACAGCTCCGGCTTGACCGCGGCGGTCAGGGCTTCCAGGACGTCGTCCTGGTGGTCCAGGAAGATCGGGAACTCGCCGACCGGCTTGGCGGCCTTGGCGGCGAGGTCGGCCTGGGCGCGGCACAGGACCTTGATGAAGGGCTTCGCGGCCTCCAGACCGGAGGCAACGACCTCCTCGGTCGGCGCCTCGGCGCCGCCCTCGACCAGCTTGATGGTCTTCTCGGTGGCCTCGGCCTCGACCATCATGATCGCGACGTCGCCGTCTTCCAGGACACGACCCGCGACGACCATGTCGAAGGCGGCGTCCTCCAGCTCGGTGTGCGTCGGGAAGGCGACCCACTGGCCGCGGATCAGCGCGACGCGGACGCCGCCGATCGGGCCGGAGAAGGGCAGACCGGCCAGCTGGGTGGACGCGGACGCGGCGTTGATCGCCACGACGTCGTACAGGTGGTCGGGGTTGAGCGCCATGATCGTGGCGACGATCTGGATCTCGTTGCGCAGGCCCTTCTTGAAGGACGGGCGCAGCGGGCGGTCGATGAGGCGGCAGGTGAGGATCGCGTCCTCACTCGGCCGGCCCTCGCGGCGGAAGAAGCTGCCGGGGATCTTGCCGGCGGCGTACATCCGCTCCTCGACGTCCACCGTGAGCGGGAAGAAGTCGAGCTGGTCCTTGGGGTTCTTGGAGGCGGTGGTGGCCGACAGCACCATGGTGTCGTCGTCCAGGTAGGCCACGGCGGAACCGGCGGCCTGCTTGGCCAGGCGGCCCGTCTCGAAGCGGATCGTACGGGTGCCGAAGGCGCCGTTGTCGATGACAGCCTCGGCGTAGTGGGTCTCGTTCTCCACTAGCGTTTTCTCCGTTACTTATCGTCTTTCGTCCCTTGTTGCCCGTATGGCAGGGGGACAGTTGCCGGAGAAGCGCGCCGTCTGGTGCGGGCCGGTCTTCGATCGAAGCACCCGGGGCTCACTTCCCCCGGGGGCCACTACCGAGGACCGGCGGCGGCGAGGTGCGCTTCTCCTCGTTCCGTGTCGTACGTATTGCGTTCTGCTACCACACTACAAAGCGTGAGTGACACTCCGCACGTTTCCGCACGTACGGCGAAGGTTTCCGCACATGCGGCGAAGGGATCGCCGGACGTGCGGTGCGGGGGTTCCGCGTACGGCACCCCCGCATACGGCAAAGGGAGCGGTCCCCGAGTCCTTCCGGGAACCGCTCCCTTCACGGCACTTTACTTGGCGCCCGCCGCACCGCGGCGGATGCCGAGGCGGTCGACCAGCGCGCGGAAGCGCTGGATGTCCTTCTTCGCCAGGTACTGCAGCAGGCGACGGCGCTGACCGACGAGGATCAGCAGGCCACGACGGGAGTGGTGGTCGTGCTTGTGGGTCTTGAGGTGCTCCGTCAGGTCGGAGATCCGGCGGGAGAGCAGAGCGACCTGGACCTCGGGGGAGCCGGTGTCACCCTCCTTGGTACCGAACTCGGCAATGATCTGCTTCTTCGTGGCGGCGTCGAGCGACACGCGTACTCCTCTTGGTCTGTGAGTGGCCACCGAGTGCCCCCGGTCTTCTTCGCGGGGGAGCTTCCTCATACTCGGGAGGCGGGGATCCGCTGGGCGCGGCCTCCAAAACCTTCGGGATGACCCGTGCGGTTCTTGGGGGTGCGTACACAAACGGCCGTCACCGAGGGTACCAGGAGGTGGCGGACGCACTTCCCCGGGTCCTCGAACCGACCGGGCGGGACTCCACCGGCCACTAGGGTGAGCGTCGGGAGCGAACGTACGCCGGAAGGGGATCGCTGCACGATGACGGAAACGGAAGCGGAGACCAGGGCGCGCAAGGTACGGGAGCGCGACGAACTGTACGGCCTCGACATCTCGGGGGTCGAGTGGCACTGCGCTCCGGGTACCGAGGAGGACAAGGAGCGGGTCGAGATCGCTTACCTGCCCGGTGGCGCGGTGGCGATGCGGTCCTCGCTCGACCCGGACACCGTGCTGCGTTACACGGAAGCAGAGTGGCGGGCGTTCGTGCTCGGGGCGCGGGACGGGGAGTTCGATCTGGAACCGACGCCGCACAACGGGGGGCTCGAAGCGCAGTGAGCGGCCCCGCAGAGCGGTGACCGGGCCCCGGCTCACGCAGAGCCGGAGCCCGGCTCACGTCACTTGCTCGTCATCGCGCGCGCCGTCGCGTACACGTCGAAGACCGCCAGGGTGAGCGGGATCAGCGTCAGCAGGACGAAGCCCTCGCAGATCTCCAGGAAGCGGCCCCAGAACGGGGTCGGCCCGCCGCGTGGCAGGATCAGGCCCAGCGCCGTCACCAGTGCGGCGGCGGCGGCGATGACCGCGATCAGCCACAGCGTGCGGATGTCCAGGTCGGTGCGGTCTCCGGCGAGTGCCGCGAGCATCACGTGCCGCGGTGGGTTGAGGGCCAGGCCGAGACCGAGCAGGACCAGGGAGGCCAAGCCCGCGCCCAGGACGGGTGCCACCTGAGCCGTGTAGCGGAAGAGTCCGGCACGCATCAGCATGGCGATTCCGGTGGCACAGGCGAGCAGCTGGGCCCAGACGTCGTCCGAGAAGCCCAACACGGCCGAGGCCCCGACGGCGAGCAGCGCGCAGCCGCCGACCAGACCGACGAGGAGCTCGTGCCCGCGCCGGGCCTGTGCCTCGATGCGCTCGGTGTCCACGGGCTCCGGCGCGGCGAACTCGGTGCCGTGGGCGGAGCGCAGGGGGGCGCTGCTGGGGTCCTCGAAGCCGATGGGCAGCCGGGCGAAGCGCATCGACATGCCGGGCAGGAAGGCGAGGGCGCCCACGGCGACGGGCGCGCACAGGCCGGCCATTTCGGTCGGGGTCCAGCCGCTGAGCGTCGCGACGAAGACGACGACCAGGGCGATCACCGAGGCGAACAGGAAGGCCACGAAGGGGCCGTCGCCGTGCGGCGAACAGAGCGTGAGGATCAGTGCGGCGACGAGAACGCCCGCGCAGGCCAGCAGGAACTGGAGTCTGCCGATACCCTCCCCGCCGTTCAGCGGCAATAGTCCGCTGCCCGCGACCCCGATGTTGGGCAGCGCGCCCAGACCGAGGGCGACGGCCGAACTGCGGTCGTCGTAGACGCGGGCGCGGACCGCGGAGAGCGCGACCAGGAGGATGCCGGTGACGGCGGCGAGGATGCCGGCCAGACCGTGCATGTCGTGGCGGGGGTCGGCGGTCCAGGCGACGAAGGCGAGCAGCGTCGGCAGCACCCCGGCGCCGACTAGGCCCGCAACCCGAGTCAGATCGCCGCTCCAGAGTGTGTGCTGCTTGGTCACGGCGGAGGCGACGGCTTCGGCGACGTCGTCAAAAACGGCCGGCGGTAGGGACTCCGCGAACGGGCGCAGGGCGAGGAGTTCGCCGTCGAGAATGCGCTGGGCGGCGAACGAGCGGGCGTGGTCCAGCACGGTTCCGTCGGTGCGGACGAGGTGGTAGCCGACCGGGGCCCCCTCCTCGGGGCTCTGCCGGGACAGCCGGAGGATCTCCGGGCTGAGGTCCGCGACCGGGACGTCGTCGGGCAGTGCCACGTCGATACGGCTGTCCGGCGCGACGATGGTGACCCGGCAGAAGCCGAGTCCGGTGCCGGACCCGGAAGGGGCTCCCCTCCCGGGTCCGCCGGTGGCGGCGGCCGTCATGCTCACCTGCTGCTCCCCCTGAGTGATGGTGGTACGTCTGTGTCGTGAAGGTCCCGTGCCGGTTCGCCCCGTACACGGCGGCAGGACGCCCTGCGGCGAGTCCCGTGGGTCTTCCCGCCACGAAGTAGCGGGAGTTGACCCGGTTCGCCCAGCCTGCTCGATGTGTGCTCACGCGAACATCCGGCACCCTACCGCTCACCCGTGTTCCGTGAACTCAGTAGGATCACGCGGCGGCCTGCGCTCGCCGGACACGGGGCGGCGAGCGGAAAGCCTGGGTCGTGCAAGGGAATTGGTGAGCGGTGAGCCAGATTGTCGTGAAGCGCCCGGCCAGGGCGCTGCCGTCCGAGGTGCCCACGGAAGAAGTCGCCGTCCAGCCACCGCCCGAACTGCCGCGGGGGCCCCAGGAGAGCGTACTCATGCAGCTGCTGCCCACCCTGGGCATGGGGGGCTCGGTGGTGTTCTTCTTCACGAACGGACAACCGTTCATGAAGATCATGGGCATGATCATGATCGCCTCGACGGTGGCGATGTCCCTTGCGATGGTGGTCCGCTTCCGGCGTGGTTCCCAGGGCCAGCTGGCCGACATGCGGCGCGACTACCTCGGCTATCTGTCGCAGACGCGCAAGGCAGCCGTCCAGACGGCGAAGGTGCAGCGGGACGCGCAGTACTACCTGCACCCCGCGCCCGAGCAGTTGTGGGCACTGGTCGCCGAGGGCAGCCGAGTGTGGGAACGACGGTCGGGGGACGAGGACTTCGCGCACGTGCGCGTCGGCCTTGGCCCACAGCCCCTGGCGACCCCGCTGGTCGCCCCGGAGACCGGACCGGTCGAGCAGTTGGAACCACTGACCGCGGGCGCGATGCAGCGCTTCCTCGCCACGCACAACACCGTGGGAGATCTTCCGATGGCGGTGTCGCTGCGTGCCTTCTACCACGTCACGGTCAGTGGTGAGCCGCAGTCGGTACGGGCATCGACCCGCGCCCTGGTCGGCTCGCTGGCCTCGCTGCACTCTCCCGAGGACCTGGTCATCGCGGTGGCCACGGGCCGGGAGGCGCTGGCCCACTGGGACTGGGTGAAGTGGCTGCCCCATGTGCAGGTGCCCGGTGAAGTGGACGGCGCGGGCTCGCGCCGGCTGATCGGCACCGACCCGCGCGAGCTGGAGGACCTGCTCGCCACCCGGCTGAGCGGCCGCCCGCGCTTCCACCCGGGCGCGGCCCCACTGCTGGACGAGCCGCACATCGTCCTCGTGCTGGACGACCTGTCCCTGCTGCCGGACTCAGCGCTCGCCAATCCGGAAGGCCTGCAGGGCGTCACGGTGATCGAGCTGGTACCGGGCGACCTCACGGCGGCGGGCGGCGACCTGTCCATCATGGTGCAGCCGGGCGAGCTGCACCTGGAGTCCGGGCACGGCACGGCCTACGAGGGGGTCCCGGACACCCTTTCCTACGAGTCCGCCGAGGCGCTGGCCCGGCAACTCGCGCCGCTGCGCATGGCGTCGGGGGGTGACGACGACGAACCGCTGCTCGCCAACCTGGAGTTCACCGATCTCCTCGGCCTCGGCGACGCGGCATCCGTCGACACCAAACGGACGTGGCGGCCCCGGGCGCTCGCGGAACGGCTGCGGGTACCGATC